>NZ_JBIWPL010000022.1:0-153258 GCF_044768255.1 Kitasatospora sp. NPDC101157
TGAGTCCACACAACCCTTGATGATCACGCGGTGGCCGTTCCCGTTCCCACCCGGCCCCGGCGCGAGATCACGAAGTCACACTGGAGTACTAGGGGGTGTCACCGACAGGGGTGACACGCCGTCGGGGCGGCCCGGGGAGGGGGCGGAGGAGGTCCGGGGAGGGCCCGGGGAGGGTGGCAAATATCTGGTATGGCAAGCGTAAAAGAAGATCTATGCTGTGGGGCGTTCATGATCCCTTCACAGGAAACAGCAGGTTCCACTGCATGAAGCTGCCCCGGGTGTCCACCGTCGTCGCCGCCGCCGTCCTGGCCCCCGCCGTTCTGTTCCCCTCCTCGGCCTCCGCCGCCGACGCCCCCCAGCCGACCGGGGTCTCCGGTCCTGACACCGCCTCGGGCTCGGTACCGGACGTCACGCCCGGCGACGACGGCGTCAACGGCGGTCCGGGCAACAGCAGCGGCCCCAAGGCCCCCGAGGGGCAGGAGCAGCGCGACCGCGCCGAGATCCAGAAGATCCTGGCCGACCCGGACACCGGCCGCGGGGTGCGCGAGGCGGGCGAGAAGGCGCTCAAGGGCGGCGCCGCCGAGCTGCGGCACTTCCTGACGGTCGAGCTGCCCAGGAACCGCATGGACGACCTGCGGGTGAAGCTCGCCCAGACCATGGACCGCGGCGGCCCGGCCGTGCGCGCGGCGGCCAGCAAGGCGCTGGACAACGGCGACGCGGCGGTCCTGAAGTTCTTCGCGGAGGATCTGCCCGCCGCCCAGGCCGAGGACGCCGACCGCGCCGAGATCCAGAAGATCCTGGCCGACCCGAACACCGGCCGCGGGGTTCGCGAGGCCGGTCAGAAGGCGCTCAAGGGCGGCGCCGCCGAGCTGCGGCACTTCCTGACGGTCGAGCTTGCCAAGAACCGGGCCGACGACAACCGGGTCAGGGTCTCGCAGATCCTGGCCACCGGCGGCCGCGAGGCGCGCGAGGGCGCGCAGAAGGCGCTGGACGGCAGCGACGCGGACGTCGCGAAGTGGCTGGCGGAGGGCTGGCCGGCTGCCAAGGCCTCGGACGACCGCGTCGCGGTGTTCGTCGCCCTGTCCGACAAGAACACCGGTCCGCACGTCCTCGAAGCCGCCAAGACGGCGCTCACCGGCACCCCGGCCGACGTCGCCCGCTTCCTGGAGGAACTGCCCAAGCTGCGCGCCTCCGACAACCGCATCAAGGTCTCCCAGCTCATGGAGACCGGCGGTCCGGCCGTGCGCGAGGCGGCCGCCAAGGCGTTCGGGGGCAGCGACGCCGACGTCGCCAAGTTCCTCGCCGAGGGCTGGGCCACGGCCCGTGCCGCGGACGAGGCCGCCGCGGACAAGCCGGCGGACAAGCCCGCCGACCAGGGTGCCGGTCAGCAGGACCAGGGCGCCCAGCAGCCGCAGACCGTCCAGCAGGCGGCCCTGACGGGGACCACCACCGGGAACACGGCCGGTTCCGCCGGGACCACCACGGGCGCCACCGCCGTCTCCGGGGCGGGCACGCTGGCCGCCACCGGCACCGAGGGGCTCGGCTGGGAGGCCGGCGGCGCCGCCGCGGCCCTCGCCGCCGGAGCCGCGCTGGTCGCGCTCTCCCGCCGCCGCTCCGCCGAGAGCTGACACCCGGTCGCGTCCCGGCCCGCCGCCCCACGGCGCCGGGCCGGGACGCGCCCGCTCTCAGCGTTCTCGGTGCCGGTTCTCAGCGCTCGGGAACCGGCGCGCGAGCTGCTCGCGCCACCGCGCCGCGTTCCTGCCGTCCAACTGGCCCTCGAACGCCCGGTGGGCGGCCGCCACCCGCTCCTCGCTCACCTGCCGCCCGGCCCCGAAGTACCCGGCGTCGTACACCGCCCACAGGGCCTCCTCGGTCTCCTGATCCAGGCCCAGGCAGGTCGCCACCCCGCGCCCGGCCAGGGCCTCGGCCGGCGCAGCCGCTGCCCGTCCCGCCCGTCCCGCCCGTGCTGCTCATCCGTCAAGGCTCAGTCCCCGCCGCCCTCGCCGCTGCCGCCCTTGCCCAGGAGCCACCGCTCCCGCCGTTCCCGCCGCCGCCGGCGCTGCTCCGCGCCGCGCAGCAGGCCGCCCGCGGCCAGCGTCAGCGCCGCGACCGCGCGCGCCCAGCGCGGGCCCCCGCGCTCGGCCCACACCACGCACCCGCACCCCGCGAGCACCAGCACCAGCACGGCCACCAGCACCGCTCCGACCATCACGGACCCCTCTCCTCCCTCACCGGTTCGGCCACGAATCCTGCCATGTGCCAGGATCTCCGTCCGAGTACCGAACCCGACCGACGAACAAGGAGACACCCGTGGCCAACGCCCGGTTCGCCACCCTGCACACCACCGCCGGCCCGATCCGGCTGGAACTGTTCCCGTTCCACGCGCCGAAGACGGTCCGCAACTTCGTCGAACTCGCCGAGGGCACCCGGGAGTACACCGACCCGCGCACCGGCGAGCCCGGCAGCGGCCCGTACTACGACGGAACGACGTTCCACCGGGTGGTCAAGGGCTTCATGATCCAGGGCGGCGACCCGACCGGCACCGGCACCGGCGGGCCGGGCTACGCCTTCGCCGACGAGTTCCACCCGGAGCTGTTCTTCAACAAGCCGTACCTGCTGGCGATGGCCAACTCCGGCCCGGGCACCAACGGTTCGCAGTTCTTCATCACCGTGGGCACCCCCACCCACCTCAACCGCCGGCACACCATCTTCGGCCAGGTCGCCGACGCCGCCTCCAAGGCCGTGGTGGACGCGATCGCCGCCGCCCCCACCGACGGCGAGCGCCCGGTCGAGGACGTGGTGGTCACCAAGGTCGAGATCACCCACCCCTGACGGCCGCCGTGAGCGCCGTGACCGCCGCGGCCGCCGTGACCGCGCCGTGAGTGCCGTGACCGCCGTGAGTGCCGCGACCGCCGGGCCGCAGGCCTTCCCGCCCCGGCCGGTGCGCGGCGTACGGGCCCGCTTCGTGCGGCAGGCGGGCTGCCCCGGCTCGCCGGCGGACGCCCTGGTCGACTTCGAGCCGTGGGAGGAGGGCGTGCACCTGGAGGTCGCCGCTGACGCCACCGTGCACGGCGGCCCTCTGCCGCAGGAGGACCTCGACCGCTGCCACGCGGCCCTGGCGGAGGGCGTGCGCGCCGGACTTGCCGAGCAACTGCCGGGCACCGCAGTGGCGTTGGCGCTGGTGGTGCACCGTACCGTGGTGCACGAGGTCGACACCAGCGAGTACGCCCACCGCAGGGCCGGGCAGGCGGCGGTGCGCGAGGTGCTCGCCCTCCTCGGGACGCCGGCGTAGCCGAGCCCCCGCCCCGCCGTGACCGCCCGCCACCGCACCCAGCCGGCCGGGCGGTTCAGTCCCGCGCCGCCCGGCGCCACCACCCCGCCGCGTCCCGGGCCGCCCAGCGGCCCAGGAACACCGCCCCGTACAGGGCGAACGGGACGGGGGCGGCGAACAGCGGCACCGACAGCCGGCTCGGCCGCCCGGTGCTCATCCGCCCCCGCCCGTCCAGCCACACCGTGACCTCCTTGCCCTGCGGGTAGGGCCCCTGCGGCCGCTCCGCGCCGAACTCCCGCCCGTCGACGCTCCAGCGGAAGGTGCAGGCGTAGGTCCTCGCCCCCAGGCCGCCGCCCTCCCCGCCCGGCTCCTGGCCGCTCACCCGGCAGCCCGTCACCCAGGCCGTCGTGCTGCGCGGACGGCTCAGCCGCTCCCGCACCGTCCCGGCGGCCTGCGCGGCCAGGAACACCGCCACCAGCGCCAGCAGCAGGGCCCCCACCGCCCGCGTGCCCGTCCCGGCCGGCGCCTGCGGATCACGGCCGCGCAGCACCGCCGACGCCGCCAGGGCCACCGCCGCCGCGCCGGCGCACAGCCACCACAGCCACCCGTCCACCGGATCGTCCTGCGACCACCGCCACACCGCCGCCGAGCCCGCGAGCGCCAGCGTCACCACCGCCCCCACGGCCACCGCCGCGCAGCCCCGCACCAGCCGGCCCCCGCCCGCTCCCGCCCGAACCGCTCCCGCCCGAACCGCTCCCGCCCCCACCAGCCCGCCCCCCGATGCCGCGCCCCGCCACCCGTCCCGGTATCCGATCCTCGGGCCGCCCGACCGTTCCTAGAGACTGAGCGGGAGTGAGTCCTGTCGCCAGAACCCTTGCTCAGCCGAACGCCCCGAACGGTCTTGGGCGTTCTGGTCCACCGCGTTCCTGCCGCGTTCAGCGCCGACGGATCGTGTCCGTGGTCCGGGTACGCGGGGGCGGTTTCCCTCACGCCCCCGGTCACCGGGCCGGGCCTGGACGGTCCGATGCCCGCGCACATCGCTCTGGTGTGCACGGGGCGGTGCCGTCCGTCGCCTGATCCGGTGTCCGAGGGCGCGCCTGCCGATCGCCACGCTCGCCGCCTGGTGGCGGCTCACGGGGCGGTCCGGTGTCGTGAGGGGCTTCTGCCAGTGCTCGGCTCCCCACATGGAGGTGTAGGCGGGATCGACCGCGATCACGCCGATTCCGGCTTCGGCGGTCATCGCGAGGAGCCGGGCGTGCAGCTTCGCGGTGGGCATGCCGTTGACGAGCTGGCGGAAGCGACGTTTGCGGCCGTGCTTTTCGCGGGTTCTGGAGTCGGTGAAGTCCAGGTCCTCGATCGCGATCGCCTTGACGCCGGTGTCGTTCACCCAGTGAAGGAGGCGGGTGATCGCGTGCCGGAGCCGGGCGTCACGGTGATCGGCGGTTCCGGACAGGTCGTAGTCGAAGCGGCGTGGCCGGCTGGTGGGGTTGCCGTGGGTGTCCAGGCGCCAGGCGGCGAGGTGGCCGGCGTTCACATCCACGCCGATCACCTCACCGCACCGCAGGGTTTCCAGCGGCACGACGGGGAGGTCCTTGCGCTGCCGGCTCGCGTCCAGGTACCAGCGCTCCCGCTCGACGTCGAGGTGGATGCGGTAGGCGACGGCCCGGTTCGCCTCGATGCGATCGCGCCACTCCCCACCCCGGTGCGGGAACGACACCGTCGAGGCCAGGACGTAACGGCCGTACGGGGCGTTGGCCAGATGCGCCGGCGGCGCCGGCAACCTGACGCTGATCCCACCGGCCGGGGTGACCCGGATCGTCTCGTTCCCGTAGCGTTTGCCCGACTCCCCGTCGGCCGCCAGGTCAACCGAAAGCATCTCGACGACCCTTCGCCGGAAACCGACAGACTCACTCATGAACACCAAAGAACACTCAACAACACTCAGCCACCAGCAGTTCACCACCCCCGCGGCCAGGCCCGCCCCGCAGCAGTGACCAGGCCGGGACAACGTCACGACCGGCCGGCGCCCGCCCCGCCGTCAGACGCCGGCCAGGGTGATCCCCAGGATCCGCGCGCCGGTCTCGGTGCGCGGCCGGTGCCGGCTGCCCGGCGCGAACACCACGTAACTGCCCGCCGGATGGCGCTCCTCGCCCTCGATCACCTCACCGCTGAGCACGAAGTACCGCTCCTCGCTCTCGTGTACGTCCACCTCCGGCCACCGGCTGCCCGGCGCGAAATCGATCAGCCAGGCGCGGGCGTACCCGGTGGCGGTCAGCCGGCGCCGCAGGATCCCCGGCCCGACCTCCACCGGCTCCACCTCGTCGGCCAGCAGGCTCGTCTTCAGTGCGTCGTTCTCGTCCATGCCCCCACTGTGGCCGCCCGGCCCCCGCCCGCCCCAGTGTCCCGAAAGACATCCTCAGGTACATTCCTGCCATGAACGCCCCTGCCGCGCGAGCACCCGCGCAAGCACCCCTGCCAGCACCCCGCCACCGGGTGGTGGCCCTGCTCGGCGCACCCCAGGCACCGTTCGAACTCGCCTGCGCCGCCGAGGCCTTCGGCACCGAACGCGCCGGGCTGCCCTCCCACTACGACTTCGCCCTGTGCACCGAGGCCCCCGGCCCGCTGCCCACCACCCTCGGCGTCCCCCTGCTGGTCGAGGACGGCCTGGAGGCGCTGGAACGGGCCGACACCGTCGTCGTCCCCGGCTGGCAGCCGCCCGGCTCGCCCGCACCGGCCGCCGTCCTGGACGCGCTGCGCACCGCCCACGCCCGCGGCGCCCGGATCGTCTCCATCTGCACCGGCGCCTTCGTCCTGGCCCAGGCCGGACTGCTCGACGGGCGCCGCGCCACCACCCACTGGGCCCGCACCGCCCAACTCGCCTCCCAGCACCCGGCCCTGGACGTCGACCGGGACGTGCTGTACGTCGACCACGGCGACGTCGCCACCAGCGCCGGCTCCGGCGCGGGCATCGACCTGTGCCTGCACCTGCTGCGCCGCGACCACGGCGCCGCCTACGCCGCCCAGGTCGCCCGGCACATGGTGCTGCCCCCGCACCGCGAGGGCAGCCAGCTGCAGTACGCCGCCGCCCCGGCACCCGCCCGCGCGGACGAGTCGCTGGCCCCGCTGCTGGAGTGGGCCCAGGAGCGTCTGGGGGAGCGGCTGACCCTGGACGGCCTGGCCGCCCGCGCCGGACTGTCCGGGCGCACCCTGGCCCGGCGCTTCACCGAGCAGCTCGGCACCAGCCCCGGCCAGTGGCTGCTGGCCCGGCGCATCGACGCCGCCCGGGCGCTGCTGGAGCAGACCGATCTGCCGGTGGAGGCCGTCGCCGCCCGGGTGGGCCTGGCCTCCGCCGTCAACCTGCGCCGCCGCTTCCGCACCGCGCTCGGCACCACCCCCGGCGCCTACCGCCGCACCTTCGGCGGACGCCCCAACTAGCCTCTGTTCCTGGTCAGTTCGAGGACCCGGGCGAGGACGGACCCGGGCGAGGGCGAAGGGGAGGGCGAAGGGGAGGGCGAACCGCCGGTCGAAGCCCCCTGGACTGCCCCCTCGCCGTCCGGCCGGCGGGCGCCCCGGCCGGACGGCGAGGGGGCCTTGTGCGCTCAACTCCCGTTGCGCACCGGGGTTTCGTCCTCGGCCCGGGCCACCCACTCCGGCAGCGGTTCGCGCTTGGCGAGCCACGCCGCGGCCGGGCCGCCCAGGCCGGTGCGGGCGGCGACCACGCCGCCGGTGATGGCGCAGGTGGTGTCCACGTCGCCCAAGCCCTCCGCCGTCGTCCACAGCGCGTCGGTGAGGCTGTCCAGGTGGTGCGCGGCCGACCACAGGGCGAACGGCACGGTGTCGCCGGCCCGCACCCGCTGTCCGTTGCCCAGCAGGTCCGCTGCCCGCCAGGGCTCGGTGTCCGGCGCGATGGCGGCGGCCCGCTCCAGCCCCTCGCGCACCGGGCCGCGCGGCGTGCGCCTGGCCACCTCGGCCAGCAGCTCGGCCCCGGCCACCGGCTCCGTCCCGCCCACCGGCTCCGTCCCGCCCACCGGCTCCGTCCCGGCCACCGCATCCGTCCCCGCCACCGCGCGCCCGCGCGCGGCGAGCGCGGCCGCCAGGGCCACGGCCACCGCCCCGGCCACCCCCTCGGGGTGAGCGTGGGTCACCTCGGCCGACAGCGCCGCCTGCTCCGCCGCCTCGTCCAGGTCCGCGTGGAACCAGGCGCCCAGCGGCGCCACCCGCATCGCCGCACCGTTGCCCAGGCTGCCCTGCCCGTCGAACAGCCTGCGCGACTCGGCGCGCCAGCTCGACGGCCGCTCGGCCAGCCTGGGCAGCAGCAGGCTCATGCCGTTGCCGTAGCCGCGGTAGGCGTCGGCCAGGTACGTCGCCCCGAACGCCTGCGCCAGCTTCTCCTGGTGCACCGCCTGGTAGGCGGTGAGGACGCCGTACACCGACAGCGCCATCGCGGTGTCGTCGGTCCAGTGCCACGGGGACTCCGGCGGCACCTGCCGGGCCCGGATCTGTGTGAACGCCAGCTGCGGCCTGCGGAAGAGCGGGAACCACCGCTCCCCGAAGCCGTCCCCGAGCGCCAGGCCCTCCAGTGCGTCACGTGCGGCGGATGATGTCATCCCGGCATCCTCGCACCGGCCCCGCGTGCCCGGGACGGCCCGGACGGCACAAGTTGATCAAGATGTGACCATCCCGTGGCGGGAGGTGTCAGTCGTGATCACTACCGTGCGTCGGTATGCGAAACGACGACCCGGGGCGGAGCCGGGACAAGTCCGAGGACGAGCAGTGGAACGAGTTCGTGAAGGCCGTGGCCGCGCAGGAGGAGGCAGAGCGCCGGGCCGCCGAACCGCAGCCCAGGCGGGTCTGGCCGCGCAACGCGGCCATGGCCCTGGGAGCTGCCGCCCTGACGCTGCTCGGTGTCGAGCTCCTGCAGCCCTCCGCGGACACCTCCGCCCCGCCCGCCCCGCCCGCCGCGGCCCCCGCCGCCGCCCTCACCCCGACGGCCTCCGCCGCGAGCGCCCCGGCCTCCGCCGCCGCCGACCACTCGCCGATACCACTGGACCAGGTCTTCCCTGCCGAGGTGAAGACGGCTTCCGGCGCCGTCTACACCCGGGTCGCCTCCGCCACCCTGCCCTCGTGCACCGAGACGGACTCGGTCGCCCCCGCCCTGATCGCCATGATCAAGGCGGGCAAGGGCTGTGTGGCCGAGCAGGTCGCCCTGTACAAGGACGCCCAGGACGACCAGTTCAACCTGGCGCTGTTCACCATGAAGGACCCGCTGGAGACCGTCCACCTGGCCACCCGGCTGTCCGGGGACTTCGAGGACTTCGAGGTCGCCGCCCAGGCCCCGCCGCCCGCCTCAGGACTGCGGACGCTGCCGCCGGACAGCGGCATGGTCCAGGCCTTCGGCAGCGGCGGCCGCGCGATGCTCGTCGCGCTCGGCCAGTGGGCCGACGGCCGCTCCACCGACCGCCAGCCGCTCGTCGAGCGCCTGTCCTCGCTGCAGGACGCCGTCGGCAAGACCGTCTACGCGTACGAGTCCACACTCTGAGCCCGGGCGGCCGCGCACCGCTCCCGGCGCGGCGTCAGTTCGCCGTGACCGGGAGCAGGCCGCGCTCGCCGAAGACCTTCTTGGCGACGAAGGTCGCGTTCAGGGCCTTGGGGAACCCGCAGTAGGCGGCGGAGTGCAGCAGGGCCTCGGTGATCTGGGTGGGGGTGAGGCCGACGTTGAGGGCGGCGTTGATGTGCACCTCCAGCTGCGGCTCGCAGCCGCCCAGCGCGGTGAGCATCCCCAGAGTCACCAACTGGCGGTCACGCGGGGCGAGTTCGGGGCGGCTGTAGATCTCGCCGAAGCCCCAGGCGACGACCTGGTGGGCCAGCTCGGGATTGATGTCGGCCAGCGCGTCGATCACCCGCTGCCCGCCCTCGCCGTCGACCCGGGTGAGCATCTCCATGCCCCGGTCGAAACGCTCCTGCCGCTGGCCGGCCCCGTTCTCGTGAACACCCATGGCGCCTGTCCTCTCCTCGTACCCGTACTCGTACCCGTACTGCTCGTGCCGTGGTCCCGGCCGTTGCGGTCGTGACCACGGCATGAACCGTAGGACTTGGAGTGCACTCCAACTCAAGCCCGGGCCGCGCGACACGTCCTCAGGGCCGGGGTGTCCACCCGGGCGGGGTGAGCGCGGTGTCGGCGAGGATCCGCGCCGGCGTCCCGTCCAGCGCGCCGGCCTGCGGAACGACCCGCTCGACACCGCCCGGCAGCAGGTCCCGCTCGGTACCAGCCGGCCATGTCCCCGGGCGAACTCGGCCGCCCGCGGCCGGGTGGCGTGGCGGCGCACCGTCTCCCCGAAGTCGACGTCCAGGTAGTACAGGTGGCTGCGCCCCCCGGTGGCCGGCGACCAGGTCCGCCGGCATCGGGCCGTAGCGCTCGGCGGCGAGGATGCCCTCCACCACGACGCGGAAGCCGCTGTCCAGCGCGTGCCGGGCCACCGGGGAGATCAGGCCGATGTTCGCCCCGCCCGGCACGTCGCGCTCGCGCAGCACGGTGCGCCGCAGCAGATCCTGCCCGACGACGGCAAGGCCCCCCGTACGAGGCCCGCAGTCCGGCGGCGACGCTGGACCTGCCCGCCCCGCCCGGCCCCCGCGCCACCACCAGCACCGTTGCCCGACTGCCCGTCACCGGGCCACCGTAGCCGCCGCCGGGGCGGTGTTGCGGTTGGATCACGGAGTGTCCAATTGATCAAGCAATGGGCGGGAGTGTGGTGATTGATTTTGTTGGCGTCAATGTCACCGGACTCTCATAATGCCTGCTGAGACACGTGACGGACGGTCCGGAGAGCCGCTTGGGGGAGCGGGATCCGACAGTGGCCCGCGTGCTAATCCCACATTTTTCCCTTTGGGGGGAGTCCTTTGTCCGCGCCCGAGAACGAGAGCGCCGCCTTCGCCGATCCGCCGCCGGAGCCGGCTGCCGCGGTGACGGAACCGGCCGCCGTACCCGCACCCGCGGCCGTAGACGTGCCCGGGCCCGCAGCCGCGCCGGAAGCGGCTGCCGCGCCCGCGCCCGCGCCGGACCGGGCCGCGGCCCCGCGCCGGCTGCCGCGCGCCGTCGCCGTCGCGCTGGCCACCGCCGGGCTGCTCGCCGTCACGGCGGCCAGCGCCGCGGTGACCGTCGCGGTCGGCAAGCCCGACAGCCGCCCGGCCGCCGCGCCCGCGCCCCGCGCCACCGCCGCCTCGCCGAGCGCCGGTGCCAGCGCCACGCCCTCCGCCGTCCCGGTGCCGACCGTCGTGCCGAGCGAGCCCGCCCCGGCCAGCACCGTCAAGGGCACGGTCAGCAACGGCAAGCACGAGGGCGACCTGCGCTACTTCCTGCTCCCGATCCCCGCCGGCGGCGAGTCCTACGGGCCCGCGGACGGGATGCCGATGACCCGCGACGACGTCTCCGAGATCTTCGGCAAGCAGGACGACATCGACACCATCCTCAACCGGCTCGGCTACCGGGACGGGGCGACCCGCACCTACCGCACGGCCGACGGCAAGGCCCAAGTGACCGTCACCCTCCTGCACTTCGGCTCCGCCGACACGGCCAGCAGGTTCGTCCAGGGCTACAGCATCAAGTCGCAGGAGCCGATCGACATCGACGGCGACCCCAACGCCCACGGCTTCCGCCGCACACCCAAGCACGAGGCGTACACCGGCTCGATGACCGGCGTCTCCAGCCAGGGCGACGTCCAGTACACCATCGACGTCGACGTCAAGGGCACACCGGACAAGGCGCTGCTCAACGACCTGATGAAGCGCCAGCGCGAGTGGCTCGCCTCCGGCGGCTGAGCCCGCGCCCGCGCCCCGCCCCACGACGTCGTCCTCCCTTCCTCCTGTCTGGAGAGCCACTCCCGTGACCACCGAACCCGAGCAGCCGCCGCCCACGCCGGCCGAACCGTCCGCGGCGGCCGAACCGCCGCTGCCCCCCGTACCCCCCGTACCCCCGGTGCCCCCGGTGCCTCCCGTGCCGCCGGTCCCGCCGGTGCCGGACGAACTGCCGGTCCCGCCCGTGCCCCCTGCTGCGCCGGTCCCGCCCGTCCCGCCCGTCCCCTTCGGCGCCGCCGAGGCGTCCGACGGGCCATCGGACGGGCCGTCGGACGAGCGGACGCCGCACCAGGACCTCTCCGCCGCCGACCTCCTGTCCGCCGGCCCCGAGTCCGCCCCGCGCGCCCCGCGCCGCCCCCGCCCGGTGCTGCTGTCCGTCTGCGCGCTGGTCGTCGGCGCCCTGGCCGGCGGCGGCGTCGGCTACGCGATCCAGGCCCAGCGCCCGCCCACGCCCCTGCCGCCGCTGCAGGTGGCCCTGCCGGCCTACCCGGCCGAGGTGGTCGACCCGGCCGCCCTGGCCGCCGTGCAGCCCGGGCCGCCGGCCATCGAGGGCGACCTGCTCAAGCTGCTGGTCAGCGCCCCCGACGGCAGCACCGCCTGGGGCGACTACCCGACCAAGCCGAGCTGGATGTCGATCGGCGAACTCGCCGAGCGCAAGAGCGACGCGGCCCTGGTCTTCAAGGACCTGGCCTCCTCCGGCTTCCGGCGCGCCGCCGAGGTGGACTGGATGAAGGGCGACACCCGCTACCGCGTCTCGCTCATCCAGTACACCCCCGAGCACATCGACGAGGCCGAGGCCGCCTCCGGCTTCTGGATGCCCTTCGCCGGCGACGCCAACGGCGGCTACAGCGCGGACTTCACGCCCAGGAAGTGGTCCGACACCGAGGACCAGTACTACTACGGGCAGGCCCAGGCCCGGCGCGGCACGGTGCAGATGAAGGTGGAGATCTTCAGCCCGAAGCCGGTGGACGGCGAGGAACTCAAGACCCTGGCCAAGCAGCAGTGGGAGCGACTGGCATGACCGAGGACAACTCCGTGACCGCGACGCCGGCCACCACGCCCGCCCCCGAACCCACCGCGCCCGCACCCGCACCCGCCGGTCCCGCGGCCCCGGCAGCCGAGTCCACCCCCGAGCAGCCCCCCGCCGCGCCCCGCCCCGCCACCCGCCGCCTGCTGCGCGCGGGCGCCGCGACGGTGGCCGCCGCGCTGGTGGGAGTGGTCATCGGCGTCGGCATCATCAAGACCCGCTACGACGACCCCGCCCCGGCCACCGCCGCCGGCCCCACCGGCGCCCCCGCCCCGACGGCCACCCCCACGCCGTACGGCGCCAAGTCCAACGGCAGCCACTTCGGCTCACTGCGCGACCTGCTGCTGCCCGTCCCGGCCGGCTTCGAACTCGGCCCCGACGAGGGCGGTTACGGCAACGACACCGAGATCGGCGCCGGGCAGATCTCCGACGAACTGGACGCCGAGCTCCAGCAGATCCCCAAGGACAAGCGCGACAAGCTGCGCTCCTACTGGGAGGGACTGCACGTCAAGGGCACCGGCGTGCGGACCTACCGCAACGACGGCAACAACCTGGTGGTCGGACTGCGGCTGCGCCAGTTCAACCAGCAGGAGGTGCAGCGGATCAACGAGTACACCGCGGTGTTCACCGGCGACACCGGCATCTTCCGCTCCGGCCCGCAGATCCCGGGCCACCCCGAGGCGCACTGCTACCTGATGCCCGCGCCGCCGTCCGCGCCGATCGACTACCTGGAGTGCTCGGCCGCCGAGGGCGACCTGCTGGTGGTCATGAGCGTCGAGGGCGTGGCACCGCTGCCCAAGGACAAGATCGTCGGCCTCTTCACCATGCAGCTCGACCGCCTCGCCAGCCCCGGAGCGTCCGTTTGACGTCTCTCCTCCGCCTGAGGGCGGGGGAATTCCCCTCAGCCTCGCGGCTGAGCCGCTGCGCCTCGGCGCTGCGGTGGGACTGCTTCCTGCTTCACCGACGACTGCCCGCCCGGAGTGCTCCGTTGAGGTCTTACACCGTCGTCGGGTAGAAGCGGAACTTGTACGCCCGCTTCATCTGAGTGATCGCCACGGCATACACGGTGACACTCGCCCTGGCGGCCACCTACTGGAGATCAATTGCCGCGACGCCGTACCGCCTTGGCGGCGAAGAGGCCGTTCCTGCCCCGCTCCGCGGGAGCTTCGCTTCCTCCCCGGGCTGAAGCCAGGGGCATCCACGAAGGAGTCCGGATGACCGACCACGCCACCGCGCCGCAGCCCGCACCGGAGCCGGACGACCAGGCCCCCGTCACCCCTGTGACCCCGGGGCCCGACGCCGGCCCCTGGGCCGCCATCACGATCGACGACCCGCAGCCCGACGCCTTTCAGACCCCCGCGCCGTCCGAGAGCCCGGAGGAGTCGGCCGCCCGCCGCACGCGCCGCCGCAAGGCCGCGGTGCGCTGGAGCTGCGCCGTCCTGGTGTTCGCGCTCGCGGGCACCGGCACCGCGCTGGCCGTCACCGCGCCCGAGCGCACCGACCTCCCCGGTCTGGCCACCGCCAACGACGGCCGTTACACCTTCCCGCCCCTGACGCTGCCTCCGCTGCCCTCGGGCAAGGCCGCGCCGGACCTGAAGGACGAGAGCAAGGGCCTGCACCAGGCGGACCTGCGCTACCTGCTGCTGCCCGCCCCCAAGGAGGCCGGCGGCTCGGTGAACCCGCCGGTCTTCCCGGCGCTCACCGCGCCCACCGCCTCGGCCACCGCCTCGGCGACGGCCGCGCCCTCGGACACCCCCTCGGCGAGCCCGTCCTCCGCCGTGCCGTCCGCCTCCGCCGCCGCCGGGGGGACGGCCCCGGCCAACTGGGTGGGCTGTGAGGCGATGGGATCCGATCTGCAGAACCCGGCCAGGCTGCACGGCCTGCTGCTGCAGAACGTGTGCCGTGCGGCCACCGTCCGGGAGTGGACGGCCTCCGACGGCACCATGACCCGGATCCGGCTGCTGCGTTTCGGCTCCCCGAACGAGGCCCGGGAGACCTACTTCCGCGGGCGTACGGACCTGCAGCTCAAGGCCGCCCCTGACGCGAAGATGGCTTCGGGCGACGGCTGGGACACCGTCGCGGGCATCGAGGTGACCCGCAAGGACTCCCAGGAGACCGCGGGCAAGGGCGTGCCGACCACGCGGGTGGCGTACGTGTCGGCCTCCGACGTGGTGGCCGTGATCACGATGACCAACCCCCGCGGGGTGCCGGCCACGGCGTTCCGCCAGGTCGTCACCCTCCAGAGCGACCTGCTGGCCTGACCGCACCCGGCGCCAGGGCCCCGCACCCCCCTTTCCCGGGGGTGCGGGGCCCTGCGCGGCCCCCGCCCCTCGAACGGCCCCCGCCCCTCGAACGGCCCCCGCCCCTCGAACGGCTCCCGCCCCCATCGAACGGTCCCCGCCCCCCGGAACGGTCCCCGCCTCCTGGAACGGCGGCCGCGTCGCCGGGCGGTGACGAAACGGTGACGAATCCCTGATCAATTCCGTGCCCAATCCAGCCCTGGTGGATCTACGATCATCGGCGCCCGGTGACCACACCATCGGGTCACCACACATGGGGGATGAACGGATGAGCACACCAGCACCAGGCGGATTCGGGGTCGACCACGGCGCGCTGGACAAGGCGCACGCCACGCTGACCAATCTGGCCCACGACTGTCCGGGCGCGGGCCAGGTCGCCGACGAGGCGACCGGGACGGCCGTCGCCGGTCTCAAGGGCTGGGACAGCGCCGGGGCGTTGAAGGACTCGCTGGACGAGTGGCACCAGCAGGTCCAGGCGCTGACCGGCCGGCTGAACGCCAACGCCGCCGCGATGCAGAGCACCGGCGCCAACTACCGCGCCACCAACCAGTCCATCGCCCAGTCCCTCCAGGTGCCGTAACGATGCTCGGATACGAAGACGTACTCAACGCCAACACCGACGCGCTGAGCGCCGCCGCCACCCAGTGGCGCGCGATGGCCACGCGCTTCCACACCATGCAGACCACCATGGAGCGGGACGTCCTGGGCGGGAGCGGCACCGGTACCGGGATCGGCGGTGGCGGCCTGTTCACGGGCGGGACCGGGGGGCTGGGCACCGGCAACGCCCTGGCCGGGGGCCCGTGGTGGACCGGCAGCACGGCGAACCTGGCCAACACGGCGCTGCTGGCCACCAAGGGGCAGATCGTCGACGCCCAGACCGAGGCCAACGCGATGGCCTCGCTGCTCGACGAGGCGCACACCGACTTCGCCGCCGCCCAGAAGCAGACCCGCGACGCCGCGGACGGCGCGGTCAAGGACGGCTTCAAGGTCACCGGCACCGGTACCGCCGTGTTCGACGAGAGCACGCTCGACCCCGCGACCCGCCAGGCGCTGCACCACGACCCCGAGGCCCGCCAGTCCTACCAGGACGCGGCCGACAAGTGGACCAAGGCGATCGCGGCCGGCGTCCAGGCCGCCACCCGCGCCGACCAGCGCATCGCCGCCGCGCTGCGCGGCGCCTCCAAGGCCGGCAACCCGCTGGACACCACCTTCAACGGCAAGGCGATGGGCGGCGGCGACGCCGGGGACGCCCAGCGCGCCGCCGACCTGGCCACCCACCTGGACGACCTCACCCCGCAGCAGCTGACCGAGCTGCAGGACCTGATGAAGGACAAGGCCGACCGCCCCGGCTTCTCCCAGGGCCTGCTCGACCGGCTCGGCCCGGACGGGATGATCAAGCTGTCCCAGCAGCTGAGCAGCCCCGGCGGCGACAAGAAGGCCGCCTACACCGACCTGCAGGGCGGCCTCACCCACGCCCTGGCCTCCGCCACCCAGGACACCAACACCGACTTCTACCGCCGCTGGCGCCAGGGCGTGAAGGACGTCGGCTACAAGAACTACGGCTCCAACACCGATCCGGTGTACGGCTACCAGATCCTCACCACCCTGATGACCAAGGGGGACGCCAAGTACTCCGCCCCGATGCTGGGCGACCTCGCCGACGACATCACCGAGACGGAGAAGAAGCACCCCGACGCGTGGAGCTACAAGGCCAGCCACGACGGCGGGGCGCTGGGCGCGGACCCGCTGGACAACGTGCTGGCCGTCATGGGCCGCGAGCCCGACGCCGCCACCGCCTACCTGGACCCGAAGTCCGGCGGCGGCAACCAGCACCTGCACTACCTGCTCAAGGACCGCAAGTGGCCCGACGGCTGGATCGCCAACGCGTACGCCGGCGTGGTCAAGGTGCCCGACCCGCTGTCGCAGAGCGGTCTGGGCGCGGCCCTGGAGGCCGCCACCACCGGCCAGCCGGCCGGCGCCCCGCACAGCGGCCACCACACCGAGGCCCAGGCCCGGATCATGCACGACACCGTCACCACCCTGGACGAGGGCCAGGGCGGCAACAAGATCAACGCCAACCTGCGCCAGCCGCTGGCCAACGCCCTGGCGGACTACACCAACGACACCCACGAGATCTTCAACGGCCGCAACTCCCAGTACGCGGACCACGGCAGCACGGTGTGGACCGACGCGAGCGGCAACGTCCACATGGGCGTCGGCGAGGACAGCCTGGTGCGCGTGATGCGGGGGCTGTCCGACAATCCCGACGCCTACGCCACGCTGCACCAGGCCGAGAGCGCCAAGATCGCCCAGGAGCTCTCCTCGATGGGGCCCAACCCCTCGCAGAACGACATCCAGGACGTCATGAACAAGGGCGCCGCGAGCCTGGGCGTCTACGACGCGATCCGCGCCGACGTCGCGATGGGCCAGCGCGACGACGCCAACCTCCAGGCCGACTGGAAGGCCAAGGTCGCCTACCACGTCGTCGGCGCGCCGCTGACCCCCATCCCGTGGGTGGGCGACAGCGCCCAGCGCCTGGTCGACACCTGGGCCTGGGAGTGGGACAACCAGATGAAGGACCACAACAACAGCATCGCCAACGCCAAGATCTCCGACACCTACCTGGACGCCAACAACGAGATGACCCACCTGGTCAGCGGCTGGGCCAAGGACCGCGGCATGGACCCGGACAGCAGCATGATCCACGTCGTCGAGGACGCCTCGCACGACCGCCGCTCCACCAGCGCCACCACCGCCGGCCACTTCCTGGGCCGCGGCAACTCCTGACCCGCCGCCGGCGGATCAGGCCCCCAGGGCCGTGAACCCGCGCGGCCCGTACGGCCGTTGACCGGGTGGGAGTGAAAAGGTGGAGGGGCGCCGCAGGACAGCCGTCCTGCGGCGCCCCTCGTGCGCGCTCGGGGGCCGTCGGCCGTGCTCAGGCGCGGTGGTACTGGACGGGGGAGTGGACCTCGCCGCCCAGCGCGCCGGCCGCGTGGCGGGCCCAGAAGGGGTTGCGCAGCAGCTCGCGGCCGATCAGGACGGCGTCGGCCCGGCCGGCGGCCAGGATGTCCTGGGCCTGGGCGGGGTCGGTGATCAGGCCGACGGCCGCCACCGGCAGCCCGGCCCCGTTGCGCACCGCCTCGGCGAAGGGCACCTGGAAGCCGGGCGCGGCCTCGATCCGGGCGTCGGGCACCAGGCCGCCGGTGGAGACGTCCAGCAGGTCCACGCCGTGCGCCTGGAGCTCCTTGGCCAGGCGCACGGTGTCCTCGCAGGTCCAGCCCTCGCGGCCGTCCTCGGGGTTCTCGGTGAGCCAGTCGGTGGCCGAGACGCGGAAGAACAGCGGCAGTTCCTCGGGCCACACCGCGCGCACCGCGTCGACGACCTCCAGGGCGAAGCGGATGCGCCCCTCGAAGGAGCCGCCGTAGGCGTCGGTGCGGTGGTTGCTCTGCGGGGAGAGGAACTGGTGGATCAGGTAGCCGTGCGCGCCGTGGAGTTCGACGGCCTGGAAGCCGGCCTCCAGCGCGCGCCGGGCGGCGTCGGCGAACTTGCCTACCAGTTCGCGGATCTGATCGACGGTCAGCTCGTCGGGCGTGGTGTGGGCGGGGGAGAAGGCCACGGCGCTGGGGGCGACCGGCACCCAGCCGTGCTCCTCCCCGGGGGCCAGGGCGCGCCCGCGCTCGACCCACGGCCGCTCGGTGGAGGCCTTGCGCCCGGCGTGGCCGAGCTGGATCGCCGGGACGGTGCCCTGCTCCTTGAGGAAGGAGGTGATCCGGCGGAACGCCTCCAGCTGGGTGTCGTTCCACAGCCCGAGGTCGTACGGGCTGATGCGCCCCTCGGGGCTGACCGCGGTGGCCTCCACGATGATCAGCCCGGTGCCGCCCGCGGCCCGCGCCGCGAGGTGGGTGTAGTGCCAGTCCGTGGGCACCCCGGCCGCGTCCCCGGCCGGGGCGGCGCTGTACTGGCACATCGGCGGCATCCAGACCCGGTTGGGGGCGGTCACGTCCCGCAGGGTGTACGGGGTGAAGAGAGTGGTGCTCATGTCGGGCTCCCGGCTCGGTCCGCGGCGCCCGTCGGCGCGGGCGGGCGCAGCTCGTTGCGAAGAAAATCTACGCGCTCCGACAATAGTTGTGCACTCATGAAGTTGCAAGAGCTGCATATTTCCGGGCGGGCCCACCAGCCGGCGGCCCCGTGCGCTGGACGGCCCGGCGCGGTGGGCGGCCCCGCCGTCGGCGGCCGCCGCGGAACTCAGAGGAACCTCAGAGCTCCCCACTCCTGCCGCCCGATGTGACGCGGGGTCAGAATTGGCGCCGCCGCGTCAACCGCGGCCGCAGAGGACCCCGCACAGCGCCGGCGCGCACGCCCCCACCCCCACCTGACCGAGGAGCTCCCGATGACCGTCGACCCCCCGCCCCTCGCCGGACGCACCCGCCCCCTGGCCCTGGGGCTGTTCCGGATCGTCGTCTCCCTGCTGTTCGCCTGCCACGGCGCGGCCACCATCTTCGGCGTCCTGGGCGGTACCCACGGCAAGGCACCCGAGTTCGGGCAGTGGCCCGGCTGGTGGGCGGCCCTTGTCCAGCTGGCCGGCGGCGCCCTGGTCCTCGTGGGCCTGGCCGTGCGCCCGGCCGCGCTCCTGTGCTCCGGGTCGATGGCCTACGCCTACTTCACCGTGCACCAGGAGCACGGCCTGTGGCCCATCCAGAACGGCGGCGAACCCGCGGTGATGTTCTGCTGGGCCTTCCTGCTGATCGCCGCGCTCGGGCCCGGCGGCCTGACCCTGGGCCGGGTGCTGCGCCGCGTGCCCGGCAGAGCGGCCCTGTCCGTCTGACCGCCCTCGGCCTCAGCCGCCCGCCCCGGCCCCCGCCTCCAGGAGGCCGCGGGCGCGGTCCGCCAGGCCGTCGGCGCCGCACTCGACAGCCAGCTCCAGCCCCCGGACGAGCGCGGCACGGGCCTGCGGAGCCGGGCCCGGCGCCCCGCCGAGGTCGACCAGTGCCATCGCGTGCTCGTAGCGGGCCGGCGAGCGCTCCAGGTGCCGCACCGCCTGCGCCAGCAGCTCGGCCGCGCGCGGCCCCTCGTGCACCGCCGCGCACAGCCGCAGCGCGCTGCCGACGGCCGAGTCCGTGCCCGACTGCCGGGCCCGGCGCACCGCCTCCCCGGCCAGCTCGCGGGCCCGCTGCGGCTCGGACGGGGCCACCGCCCGCGCCAGGTGCCCCAGCCACGGCGCCCACACCGTGTTGCGCCACCCGCGCGCGTCCAGGGCCGCGCCGGCGGCCGTCAGCACCTCGGCCGCGCCCGTCGCGTCACCCGCCGCCAGCAGCAGGCGCCCGTACAGGGTGGGGGCGTCGGGCAGCACCATCACGCTCGGGTACGGCGGACCGAAGGCGTGCTCGCGCGCGAGCTCCAGCGCCTGCGCCAGGCGGCCGCGCGCCGCCAGGGTCTCGGCCAGCGCCCCCACCGCGTCCCAGTGCAGCGGGGTGCCCGGGCCGATCCGCCCGGCCGTGCGCAGCGCCCGGCGCAGGTAGTCCTCGGCCTCCACCAGGGCGCCGCAGCGGAACCGCAGCATGCCGGTCAGCAGGTAGGCGAAGCCCAGGTGGCCGCCGCTCCACCCGGCGACCTCGTAGGCGCGCACCGCCTCGGTGAACAGCTCCTCCGCCCGGTCGACGCGGTCGGCGTACAGGTAGCTGATGCCCAGGATCCCGGGCAGCTCGAAGCCCCAGGTGGTGTTGGTCCAGGCGAGGCTGCGCGGCAGCCGGCCCTGCGGCAGCGCGGAGTCGGCCAGCGCGAGCGCCCGCGCGCGGTCGACGCCGCGCAGCGTGAGGTCCCAGCAGCGCAGCACGGCCACCGCGTGGACCAGACCGTCCTGCTCGAACACGGCCCCGCCCGGGGCCGCCGCGTCCGCGCCGGCGTCGGTGAAGGCCATGCCGACCGTGTCCAGCGTCCGGTGGAACTGCGTGAGGCGCCGGGAACGGCCGGGGCCGTCCGCGTCCTCGGACTGGAACGCGGCGAACATGAAGTGGGCGACCTCCAGGCGCATCCGCCCCGGCCCGGGCGGGGTACGCGCGGCCTCCTCGGCGCACAGCGCGGCGGCCTCGCCGAGCCGGTTGCTGTGGGCGAGGGCCTGGGCGAGGCGGAAGGTCGCGTCCACCCGCAGCCCGGGGTCCAGCCCGTACGGGTCGGCGAGCGCCAGGCGCAGCTGGTTGACCGTGGTCGCCGGGTCGGTGAGCAGGGCCGAGCAGCCGAGCTCGTAGAGCACCGAGGCGCGGTCCTCGTCGGCGGGCGGCTCGCTGAGGGCGCGGCGCAGGCAGCGCTGCGCGGCCTCGGGCGCGCCGATGGCCAGGTGCTCGCGGGCCGCCCGGCGCAGCTTGTCGACGATGAAGCCGTCCCCTTCGGGCAGGATCTCCAGCATGTGCCGGGAGGCCGCCGGCAGGCCGAGGCCGGCGTTCTCGACCTCGACGGCGGCGACCCCGTGCATCCCGGTCCGGGCGGCCGGCGTCATCGACTGGTAGACCGAGGTGGCGATCAGCGGGTGGACGAACTCCAGCCGGCCCGCCGGTGTGCCGGTCAGCACCCGGTGCCGGCGCAGCTCCCGGACGGACTCGGCGGCGGTCTCGGGCCCCTGGGCGCAGATGGCGGCGGCGAGGTCGGGGCGGATGTCGGTGTCCAGGACGGACGCCGCCCAGGCGAAGCGCAGCGCGGTGGGTCCGAGCCGGTCCAGCCAGTGGCGCAGCGTCATCCCGCGGGCGGTGGCGGCGATCTCGCGCAGCAGCCCGGTGCTCTCCTCCACCGGGTCGAGCTGCTGGTCGGCCACCTCGCGCAGCAGGGCGGCGGTCTCGTACGGGTTCCCGGCGGTGATGGCCCACACGTGGCGGCAGAAGGCGTCCTCGGCCTGCGCGCCCAGGGCCGCGCGGACCAGGTGCGCGACCGAGGCGGGCTGGAGCGGGCGCAGTTCGTGCCGGCGGTCGGCCCGGTCGGCGAGGCCGCGTTGCACCGCCAGCGCGTCGTCGGGGAACTCGTCGCGGCAGGCGAGCACCAGCAGAGCCGGCAGCTCCCGGGCCCGGACCGCGAAGCCGGCCAGCCAGCCGAGCGACTCCGGGTCGGCCCAGTGCAGGTCGTCGACCAGCACGGCCAGCGGCGAACGCAGCTGCACCAGGCGGGTCACGACGAAGTCCAGCCCGTCGCGCACCCCTTGCGGGTCGAGCTGCCCACCGGGCGGCCGCAGGCCCGCTGCGGGGCCGACGACGTCCTCCCACGGCCCGAAGACCCGCGCCCGCTCGTCGTCGGACAGGGCCGACAGCACCGGCCGCACCAGCTGGCGCACCACGTGGAACGGTTCGTGGCACTGCCGCTGGCCGCCCCGGGCGAACAGCACCGTGCAGCCCGCGTGCCTCGCCGCCCGGCGCACCTCGGTCAGCATCGCGGTCTTGCCCAGCCCGGCCGCTCCGGTGTAGATCAGCAGCTCCCCGACCCCGGTGCCGGCCGGCCGGACCAGCGCCCCGATCGCCTGGGCCGCCGACCGCAGCTCGGCCTCGCGCTCGTGCAGCGGCCCGTCGCCCCGCCCGTCCCCGTCGCCGCCCCCGCCCTTCCCCTCGGCCACCGCCGCCTCCAATTCCCCCTACCAGGGCCGTTGTTGCAGACAGCCGAGGTTACTGCCGATCGGCCGGCCGCGGTGCGGACTTGACAAGCCGCCCGCCGCCCGCCGCCGGGCACGGACACGCCGACGCGCCCCGGCGGCCCCGGCCGGGCCGACCGCTGACCCGCCCCCTCCCGCCCCACTCCCTCTACGCGGCGTACCTCGACCGCTGGGTCCTCCGGGCCGCCCCGGACCGCCTGAACGGCGTCGACGACACGCACCACGACCACCGCTGAACAACGACGACGACGGCGCCGCCCGGGAAGCATCCCGGACGGCGCCGCCGCCTTCACCCTCCGGCCGTCAGCCGCGCGCCGTCTGCGGCACACGCTGCGCCGGGACGGCCGGCGCCTTCGCCGCACCCGTACGGGCGGCGGCCGGGGCCGCGCCCAGCGCCGTGCCCCGGGTCTCCTCCGCCCACAGCACGCACACCAGCAGCCCCAGCGCCGTCGTCCCCGCGGCGATCAGCATGGTCGGCCCGGTGCCCAGCCCGGTCAGCGACAGCGGCAGCAGATAGGTGCCCACCGCCGCGCCGATCCGGCTCACCGAGGTGGCGACCCCCACGGCGGTGGCCCGGATCTCGGTCGGGAACAGCTCGTTGGGATAGGTCCAGTCGAGCACGTTCGGCCCGCCGCACAGGAACGCGTACGCGCACAGCGCGGTCAGCGCCACGGCCGCCGGCGCGGAGGGCCACACCCCCAGCAGCGCCAGCGGAACGGTCATCAGCGCGAAGGACCAGACGATGACGGGGCGCCGGCCCCTGGTGTCGATCAGGCGCAGCGCCGGGTAGCAGCCCAGCAGGAAGACCAGGCTGATCAGCCCGGTCCCCAGGGTCTCCATCACGGTGCCGCCGGGCATGCCGAAGGAGGACAGGATCTGCGGACCGAAGGTCAGCATCGCGAACAGCGGGCCGACCTGGCACAGGAAGAACAGGCCGCAGAACAGCGTGCGGCGCCGGTACGGCGGCGTCATCAGCAGCCGCAGTCCGCTGCTGCGCCGGGCGCGTTCGGCCGGATCCGGCATCAGCTCGCGGCCGTCCACCCGCACCCCGAGGTGCTTCTCCACCACGCGCACCGCGTCGCCCACCCGGCCGTTGGCGGCCAGCCAGCGCGGCGACTCCGGCGAGCCGCGCCGGATCACCAGGAACACCACGCACAGCACCGTGGAACTGGCCAGCATCCACCGCCAGCTGCCCGGTCCGGCCAGCTCCAGGAACAGGTAGCCCACCACGTAGGCGAGCACCGAGCCGGCGTACCAGGCGACGATCTGCTGGCCGAGCAGCCGCCCGCGGTGCTTGGCGGGCAGCCACTCGGCGAGCAGGGAGGTGGCGATCGGGTAGTCGGCGGCCACGGCCATGCCGAGCACGAAGCGCAGCACGGCGATCGCCCACACGTCGTCCACCCAGAAGGAGAGCACCGAGCAGGCGACCATCACCAGCAGGTCGGCGGTGTACATCACCTCCCGGCCGATCTTGTCGGTCAGCACGCCGAACAGGGCGCCGCCGACGAACATGCCCACCAGGGCGGCGGCGCCGATCAGGCTGACCTGCGCGGTGGACAGGCCCAGGTCGGGGCGCATCCCGATCAGGGCGACGCCGACGATGCTCAGGATGTAGCCGTCGAGCAGCGGCCCACCGGAACAGGCGAGCGCCAGCCGGCGGTGGAAGGCGGTATACGGGGCGTTGTCGATGGTCTGGGACATGGGTTTCGGGGTCCTCCGGAGCGTACGGCCGCGCGCTCTTCACACACGCCGTGCGCCGGGTAGACGGCAGGGAACGGCGCCGCCCACGCTGGACGGCGCCTTCGCCCGATCACACCGGGCGACCGTCCACGGTTGCCCGGGATCGCGGGGGCCACCACCAGGTCCAAGGTCAACCGGATCAATGACCTTGGTCCCGAAACGGACAAGGCCTTCGGCCATGCCGAACCAAGGGTCGCCCAGGCCTCATGGGCATCATCGCCGCTCGCCGGCCGCCCGCACCGCCGCAGGTGAGCCTTCTCACGACGGGCGCCCGCGGGCGTGGCGAGCGCCACAGTTTCGACCCCTGGTCCAGACCAACGGCGCCCGGCTCAGGGCACCGGCCGCGCCTCGCGCAACCTCCCCAGGCCCGAGTCCAGGGCCGCCTCCAGATGGACGGTGGAGCCCGGGGTCAGCAGGATCAGCACCCGGGCTGGGGTGGGGGCTGGGGTTGCTCACCCTGGCCGTCGACGACGAGCCGAGGATCCGGCTGGTGATCGTCGGCCAGGGGTCTTGCTGTTCGCCGGACCGGTCGTGGTGCGCCAGGCCGGTCCGGGCACGGCGCGGCCCCCCTCGGGCGCATCGCTCGACGGGGGCCGCGGTGCGGTCGATCAGTACCAGCCGGTCTGGAAGTGACCGTTGGTGCCGCTGGAGCCGGCCTGCGACTGGATGTCCTTGTCGTTGACCATCGCGGACCAGATGTTGCCGCCCGAGTACGTGACGGTGGAGTAGTCCCAGTAGTCGCCCTGGTGGTTTCGGACCGACACGTCCTCGCCGGGGACGGCGTTCCTGTCCCGCGCCCAGGCGGCGCGGCAGGACGGGCTGTAACGCAGCTCCACGGGGCCGGCGGTGGAGACGGTGACGGCGTCGTTGGCGCAGGTGGTGTTGGCCGGGTCCAGCCCGGTGCAGCTGCTGGCGTAGCAGCTGGTGGCGGCGGAGGCCGGGGCGGCGGCGAGCACCGCTCCGGACATGGCCAGGGCCAGGGTGGCGCCGATCGTGGCGGCCTTGCGGGTGAGGGAACGCACGGGGTCCTCCGGACCGGTAAGGGAGTGAGGGATGAACGCCATCACTCTCGGGGTCAGCCGCACCGTCCCTCCACCGTCCCGCCGTCCCCGGGGACGTCCCGACCCGTCCCGGGAATCGGCGCCGAGCCGGACGAACCGCCCTGGCCGTGCAGCATCACGCTCATCCGGTTCGCCGCGTCGGTCAATCCTTTTGGTGCCGCGCTGGTCAGCCCACCGGGACCGGGACGCCCTGGACGAGGAGCGGGAGGCCGGCGCCGTGCTCCCAGGCGTCCCAGGCGTCGTCTACGCGCCGGTACTGGTCCTCGGCCATGACCTCGCGCAGCTTGGACCGGGGCACCCAGTGCAGGCCGCGGATGTCGGCCGGCGGCTGGTGGCGGCGGACGGTGTCGGCCTGCGCGGGCGTGAGCATCCCCCCCGCGTAGACGAAGTTGACGCCCTCGGGGAACTCGGCGGCGGGCACGTAGTCGATGGTCAGGACGGTGCGCAGGCCCAGGACGAGCCCGGTCTCCGTTTCGAGGTGGCGGCGGGCCGCGAGGTGGGGGAGCTCGTCCTGCTCGGCGCTGCCGCCGGGCAGGGTCAGGCCCTCGCGGTAGACGGGATCGACGAGGAGGACGGAGAAGTCGTCCACCCGGTCGGGGTTTTCGAGGAGGACGAAGACCTGCTGGCCCGAACGGCGGGCGGGAGGACGGCTCATGAGGCGGGACCTGCTCAACTCTGCTCCAGATGTGAGGTGCTCGTAGGGGGCTGGTTACAGCGGCCGACGACGCGGCTTCCCGCAGGTGCCCGGCGCGGTCTCCCGGGGATTGAGGGACTGGAGGAAGGCAGGGGCGACCCGCCACTCGGGCCCGGTGGCCCCCAGGGGCCGGAGTACCACCTTCCCGAGCAGCGCCTCGACGAAGACCCCTTCGCGCGGTCTCCCGTTCTCCAGATAGCTGAAGTCCCGCACGACTTCGTGGAGTTGGAAGGGATGAGGGGGGTTCTGCGCGTCAGACATGAGGGTCTCCGTGAGCGATGTACGCATTGCCGTCCTGGTCGATGACTTCGGTCAGTGACCGAATCGCTACCAGGATGGCTCAGCCTCCTCTAGGATCGGAAGAGTTTCAAATCTCTAGTCCGATGGATTTTAAAGAGGACGATCTTGGTCCGTCGCACGCTTGATCCAACGTCATCGCCACTTGAGGCACTGGCAGTTCAAATCAGCAGGGCACGCCAGGCAAAGGGGCTGACGCAGATCGAACTTGGCCAGCGAGTCGGGTACTCCAACGTCTACATCTCGAACGTGGAGCGAGCCAAACAAGCTCCCTCTTTAAAGTTCGTAGAACGCGTCGACGCCGCCGTCGACGCAGGTGGCGCCCTGACGGGGCTGTGGTGGAGTTGGAAGAACGGCGCTCTTCTGCCTGGGTTCTCCGAGTACCTTCGCCGGGAACGTGAAGCGATCACAGCCAGACTGTTCGACACGGACATGGTGTCGGGCATACTCCAACACCCGAGCTACAGCGCAGCTTACGAAGCCGGTATCGTCCGCCGTGGGGAAGCGACTCGGGAGCAGGCTGACGGGAGACTCGGCTTGCTGGCCCAACGCCAACTGATGCTAGACCGGGGCACAATGATCCATGCTGTTCTGGACGAGGGAGCCCTGCGTCGGCCGATCGGCGGCCGGGAGGTCATGGCCATGCAGCTCTCCCACCTGGAGAGTCTGAGCCACCGCCCGAACGTGATCATCCAGGTTGCCCCGTACTGCCTCGCCGAGGACCGACCCCTGTCCCACCCCGTCACGCTTTTGACCCTTCCGAATCGGGCATTGGTCGGCTACACGGAGACGCTTCAGCGGGGATACCTGGAACAAGATGCCGAGACGGTGACCCGATGGGTCGATAGATACGATCGACTCCAGGTCAACGCGCTCAGCCAGCCGGATACTTTGGCCATGATCCGGGAGGCACGGAAGGAACTGGACCATGCATGACCCCACGGGCGCCAAGTGGCGCAAGAGCACCTATAGCAATGGCGGTGGCGGCTGCATCGAGGTGGATGACGCGCACCCGGGCAGGGTCCGTGACTCCAAGGACCCCCAGGGACCGGCCCTGGTCTTCCCGTCGGAGGCTTGGAAATCGTTTGTCGCCGCTGTCCGCAGCGGCGAGTTCGGCGATGTCTGACAGGAGTGTCATGATCCCAGCAGCGGACCTGACCAACGCCAGATGGCGAAAGTCCGGCTTCAGCAACAACGGGGGCGACTGCGTGGAGGTGGCACCAACCTTCCCCGGCGTGGTGCCTGTCCGTGACTCCAAGGACCCTCAGGGCCCGGCGCTGATCTTTCCGTCGGAGGCTTGGAAGTCCTTCGTCGCCGCCGTCCGCAGCGGGGAGTTCGGCGACGTTTGATGGGAGGAACGTTATGGCCGATCGTGTAGACCTGTCCGACGCCCTGTGGCGCAAGAGCACTCGCAGCAACGGACAGGGCGGCTGCATCGAGGTGGATGACGCGCACCCGGGCAGGGTCCGTGACTCCAAGGACCCCCAGGGCCCCACCTTGGTCTTTTCGTCGGAGGCCTGGCAGTCGTTTGTCGCTGCTGTTCGCAGCGGGGAGTTCGGCGACCTCTGAAGCCACAGGCCCGGACCGCATTCGCTGCGGTCCGGGCCTGTCGCCGTCGTCGTATTCTTCCGCCGCTACGAGCCGGCGGTGGCCGTCTCCAGCGTGGTCGCCATCACCGGGCTGGTGAAGGTGTTCGTGGCGTCGCCCGGGTTCGGATGGTAGGAGCCCCACTTGAGGTAGTTGCGGTCACCGTCCCACGTGGTCCCCTTGAACGTCCCCGCACCACCGCTGAACGTCTGCTTCCTGCCGTCGAACCAGAAGTCGATCGTCCCGTCGCTGCGCCCCAGGTGGATCTTGAGCGCGTACGCGTGCCACTCGCCGTTCTTCACCGGCGCCGTCCACAGCGGGTGCGCCACGTGGTCGGTGTCCCACTCCTGTAGCCGCACCCGCCCGTTGGTGATGTCGATCTCGATCGGGTGGTTCGCTGTGCCCTCGCTGGGCGAGCACTTGAGCTGGAAGACGTACCGGCTCTGGTCGTCGCCGATCTCCACCTTGGACGACCAGCCCAGGTAGAACGTGTCGCCCTCCTTCAGGTCTGGGCCGACCGTCTCGCAGCGTTCCTGGTTCGCGGCCTGGAACGCCTTCCACACGCTCCCCTTGACTGGGTCCTTGACGACGCCGAAGCTGCTCGGGGCCGCGCACTGGACGCCGAGGAAGGACGACGGTCCCTTGGCGGTGCTCGGGGTCCACAGGACCTTGCCGGTCGCAGCGGAGCTACTGGCCGCGGCCGGGCTGCAGGAGATCGCGAAGGTGGCCAGGGCCAGGGCCCCGATGGCGAGCTTGCGGTGCTGGGGCAGAAGGGACATGCCTCTCCCGGGGTGACGGGGGAATCGGGTGGTCGAGTCGCTGCCTGCGATTCGACCACCCGACGGCCCGTCCGACCAGGCGGAACGACCGGCGGAAGTAGCTTCCGGTCATGTTCCGCTCACTTCCGCCGGTCCTGAACCGCGCCTACGGCAAGCGCCGTTCTCCCTCGCCCGAGCCCCCGGACGGCTCGTCGTAGGACGAGGTTCCCTCGTCCAGCAGCGGTTCCTGGGTCTTGAGGTGCGCCGGGGCCAGAGCCCGCAGGGCGTGGTAGCCGGTGATGACGACCAGGGTGCCGAGCGCGATGCCGCTGAGACTGAAGGTGTCGGTGAACTTCAGCGTCACGTTGCCGATGCCGATGATGATGCCCGCCGCGGCCGGCACCAGGTTGAGCGGGTTGCGCAGGTCCACCTCGGACTTGATCCAGATCTGCGCGCCGAGCAGGCCGATCATGCCGTACAGGATGACGGTGATGCCGCCGAGCACCCCGCCGGGGATCGCGGCGACGACGGCGCCGAACTTCGGGCAGATGCCGAACAGCAGCGCGAAGCCGGCCGCCGCCCAGTACGCCGCCGTGGAGTAGACCCGGGTGGCGGCCATGACGCCGATGTTCTCGGAGTACGTGGTGTTGGGCGGGCCGCCGAGGGCGGTGGAGAGCACGGAGCCGACGCCGTCCGCCGAGATCGCGGTGCCGAGCTTGTCGTCCAGGTTGTCGCCCGTCATCTCGCCGACGGCCTTGACGTGTCCGGCGTTCTCGGCGACCAGGGCGATCACCACGGGCAGCGCGACCAGGACGGCCGACCACTGGAAGGAGGGGCCGTGGAAGGAGGGCAGGCCGATCCAGTCGGCCCTGCCCACGCCCGAGAGGTCCAGGCGCCAGTGGTCGGTCATGTGCCCGCCGCCGTCCACCGAGTGGATCTTGCCGAAGACGCGGTCGAACACGAAGGAGATCCCGTAGCCGAAGACCAGTCCCAGGAAGATCGCCACCCGTGACCAGAAGCCGCGCAGGCACACCACCGCGAGGCCGGTGAACAGCATCACCAGCAGGGCCGTCCACTGGTCCTGCGGCCAGTACGTGGAGGCGGTCACCGGGGCCAGGTTGAAGCCGATCAGCATGACCACGGCGCCGGTGACGATCGGCGGCATCGTCGCGTGGATGATCCGCGCACCGAAGTACTGGACCGCCAGGCCCACCAGGAACAGCACCACGCCGACCACGAGCACCGCGCCGGTGACCGTCGCGCTGGTGCCGCCCTGGGCCCGGATCACCGCGGCGACGCCGACGAAGGACAGCGAGCAGCCGAGGTAGCTGGGCACCTTGCCGCGGGTGGCCAGCAGGAAGATCACGGTCGAGACGCCGGACATCATGATCGCCAGGTTGGGGTCCAGCCCCATCAGCACCGGGGCCACGAAGCTCGCGCCGAACATGGCGACCACGTGCTGGGCGCCGAGCCCTGCCGTGCGGGGCCAGGAGAGCCGTTCGTCGGGGCGGACGACCGCTCCCGGCGCGGGCGTACGCCCGTCACCGTGCAGCTTCCAGCGCACGCCGAGATCCATGTGGGGGTTCCTTCGGTCAGCTTTCGGGGGACTGTCCGCACCATTCTCGTGCTCGTCCGGCCCCCCGCGCACACCTGGCCCCGCTCCTGACCTGCGCACTCGCGCGGGAAAGCGGAGCCGGGGGAGGTGTGACGGCCGGTCAGCCGTGGTGCTCGGCGGCGGCCTTGAGGTCGCCCAGCCAGGCGGCCCGCCCCCGCCCGGTTTCAGCTGGGAGGGAATACGGCCCTGGCCCGTGGGCGCGAAGCGCCGTCGTCTCCTTCGCGGGAGTCCCGGTCCGACGCCCGTCGCTTCACGGCCGTCCCGCCCGCCGCCGTCCGCCCCTCAGGCGGCGGGCGGGGCGGGGCGCAGGGCGAGCAGGGCGATGTCGTCGTCGCTCTCGGCGCCGAGGCCGATGACCAGTTCGTCGCAGAAGACGTCCAGGGGCGCGCGGGCCAGGGCGGCGGTATGCCGGCGCAGCCGGGCCATGGCGTCGTCGAGGGACTGCCCGCGGCGTTCGATGAGGCCGTCGGTGTACAGCAGCAGCGTGGAGCGGGGCGGCAGGCGGTCGTGGGCCGTCGCGCGGGGCAGGTCGGGGTCCATGCCGATCAGCAGTCCGGCCCCGCCGTCCAGGTAGCGGGTCCCGCCGTCCCAGGTGGTGAGCAGCGGGGGCAGGTGTCCGGCCGAGGAGTGGTGCAGTTCCCAGGAGCCGTCGGCGCCGCCGCCCGTGGCCAGGGCGTAGACGCAGGTCGCGGTGGAGTGGGGGTTCAGGGTGTGGTTCGCCCGGTCCAGCTGGCGCAGCACCTCGCCGGGCGGCTCGCCGCGGTCGACGGCGATGCCGCGCAGCATGTTGCGCAGGGTGCTCATGGCGACGGCGGCGCGCAGGTCGTGGCCGGCCACGTCGCCGATGACCAGCACGGTCTCGCCGCTGGGCAGGACGAAGGCGTCGTACCAGTCCCCGCCGACCTCGGCGGTGGTGCTGGAGGGGACGTAGCGGGCGGTCAGGTCCAGGTGCTCGACGCGGGGCAGCTCGGGCAGCAGGGCGCGCTGGAGGCGCTCGGCGGTCTGCTGGGCGTGCCGGTGCAGCCGGGCGTTGTCCACCCCCAGGGAGATGCCGCGCACCAGCTCCGCGATCAGGAGGACGTCGTCCTTGGCGAACGGGTGCTCGCGGCGGGTGCGGGCCAGGGTGAGGGCGCCGATGACCTCCCGGCGGCCCCGCAGCGGGGCCAGGACCGCGCTGTCCGCCCCCAGTTCGTCGAACAGCTGGGCCTGCCGGTCCTCCAGCGGGCCGTGGGCCTCCTCGGGCGGGGGGATGTCGGTGAGCCGCAGCGGGCCGGCCCCGCGCAGCACGCGTGACAGGGCGCCGAGGGTGTCCTCGGACAGCGGGGGTAGTCGGCCTAGGAGGGCGCGGGGGATCGGGGCCAGGGGGTCGCGGTGGACGATGCAGATCCGCTCCAGCCGGCCCTGCTCGTCCAGGAGGTCCACCGCGCACCAGTCGGCCAGTTGCTGGTTCAGCAGCACCTGGCACGCCCGGCGCAGCCGCTCCTCCAGGTCCAGGGTGCTGGACAGCGCCCGGGCGGTGTCGGCCAGCAGTGACAGCCGCTGCAGCGCGGCCCGGTCGACGCTGGCCCTGCGCGACTTGGTCGTGGTCGTGGGCAGGCGCACCGGGCCCGGCTCGGGCCGCGTCGGGTACGTGTCGTCCGCCAGGTCGCCCGTCAGGTCCTCCGGCGGGGCGTCCGGCGGGTCGGGCGGGGCCGTGCGCATGAGGATGTGGGCGACGAACACGGTGCGTCCGTCGACCGCCTCCTGGGTCTGGATCTCCAGGCGCACGGGGATCAGCCGGCCGTCCCGGTGCAGCGCCGGGACGGGTACGGAGCGGCCCAGGATGCGGGGCTGCCCGGTGAGCAGCAGGGAGCTGAACGCGGCCACGTGGCGGTCGCGCAGGTGCTCGGGGATCAGTGCGGTCAGTCGCTGTCCGATGAGTTCCTGGGCGGACCAGCCGAGCAGTTCGGCCGCGGAGTTGCTCACCGCGATGATCCGGTTGAGGTCGTCGGCGGCGACGGTCGGTACGGCGGCGGCCTCCACCTCGCCGGCGTCCCAGGGGGCCAGTTCGGTGGGGGTGTGGTCCGGGGCGCCGGGGACCAGCGTCCAGGCGGTCGGCTCGGTGCCGGCCAGCTGGTCGGTGATCTGGTCGAGCAGCCAGTGGCGGAAGGTCCGGATCTGGGGGAGGGCCGGGAGGGCGAGCAGGGTGCCCTCCTGGGCCGCCGACTCGGCCTCGTCCAGGACCCGGCGCAGGGTGGCCACGGCCTCGGCGGCGTCCGCGGGGAAGGCCACCAGGAGGGAGAGCGTGGAGCTGTCGGGGGTCTCCTGCTGCACCGAGGCCGTCATGCACCCGCAGACCACGTTGCCGGCCTCCCGGGCGGTGGTGAGGTCCTGTGGCCGTAGGCCGGTGAGCGCCTCGACGCCGCGGGTCAGGTAGAGCTCGCGCAGCAGCCCCTCCCAGTGCTGCTGGGCGGCCCAGTACAGGGCGTAGGGCACGTCGATCAGGGCCACGTTCACGGTCGGGCCGCAGGGGGCGACGGTCTCCCAGGCGGAGGTGGGGGGCGCGGTCGGGCCGGGCCACAGCTCGAACCAGACGGTCTTGCGGTCGGCGCCGCTGTGGACGCCGTGGCTGGGCGCCAGTTCCTCCACCAGGGCCAGGCCCCGGCCGGTGGAGGCGAAGGGGTGGTGGTCGTGGGGGACCAGGCCGCGTTCCGGACAGCGGTCGCTGACCTGCACCTGGATCCGGTCCTCCCCGGCCCAGGCGCGTACCTCGAAGTCGCCGCGTGCGTGCAGGACCGCGTTGGTCGCCAGCTCGCAGGTCAGCAGCTCGGCGGTGTCGGCCACCTCGGGCGCGACACCGTCCAGCACCGACCGCACGAACCGGCGGGCCAGCGCAGCGCTCTCCGGCGTCGTGGGCAGCCGCCGCGACGGCGCCCCGGGCGGACTGGGGATGCCCATACGGGGCCACTGCCCAGAAACCCCGGGGCCAAAAGGGGCGGACGGCCCCGGCCCCCGGCAGGGGTGCCGGGTGCCGGGGCCGGCAGGGCTGTGCAGGGTGCCGGGGGCGGGGACCGGGGGGTGTCAGCGCAGGCCGGCGAACAGGTCCTGCTCGGGCAGCGGCGCGCCGGTGGTGTCGCGCACGCGCACGAAGGTCTCGACGCCCATCAGCTCGGTGAAGCGCTCCTTGCCCATCCGCAGGAAGAAGATGTTCTCGCCCTGGCTGGCGTGGGCGGCCAGGGCGTCGAACTTCTGGCTGCCGTAGGCGCTGGTGTCCACCCAGGTGGTGACCTCCTCGTCGGGCAGCCCGATCGGGGGCAGCTCGGGGGCCTCGACGGCCGACCCGGCCCCGCTCGTCCCGCCGGTCTCCCCGGTCTCCCCGGCCGCCCCGGCCGCGTCAGCGGGTTCGGTGGGCTCGTCCCAGTCGGCGCCGAACTCCCGCATCGCCTCGCCGAAACGCTTCATCGCCGAGTGCGGCGCGGTGGTCCAGTACACCTTGGGCGTCAGGTCGGGGGCCAGGTCCAGGGCGGCCATGGTGATGCGGTGGGCCTGGATGTGGTCGGGGTGGCCGTAGAAGCCGTTCTCGTCGTAGGTGACGACGACGTCGGGCCGGTAGTGGCGGATCAGCTCGGCCAGGCGGGCGGCGCCGTCGGCGACGGGGGTGCCCCAGAACGCGCCGGGGGCGTCGTTGGCGGGCCAGCCCATCATCCCGGAGTCGCCGTAGTCGAGCATTTCGAGGTGGTCGACGCCCAGGACGCGGCAGCTGGCCTCCAGTTCCTTGCGGCGCAGGGCGGCCACCGCCTGCGGGTCGTGCCCGGCCTCGCCGGGCTTGACGCCGCCGGGGCCGTCGCCGCAGGCACCGTCGGTGCAGGTGACGAGGACGGTGCGGACGCCCTCGGCGGCGTAGCGGGCGAGCACGCCGCCGGTGCCGGTGGCCTCGTCGTCGGGGTGGGCGTGCACTGCCATCAGCGTCAGGGGCCGGTCGGCCATGGTGTCGTCCTCGCTTCGCTCGGGTGGTCCGCCCCCAGTCTGCCTGGCGGGTGTGACAGCCCGCGCCCGGCCCCGTCCCCGCGGACCGGGCACCGGCAGTCTGCAAGCTGGCATGAATTGTTTCCGGACAAGCCATTCACAACAGTTGACGAGCCATCACCTCGTCGCCCACGCTGGGCGGCACCAACCACACGATCCACACATCCGGTTGGGCCCCGTCGACCAGAAGGGACCCCTCGTATGCGCCTGCGACGAACCCTCGCCGCCGTGCTGACCACCCTGCTCACCCTGGCGGGCGTCGCCGCCATGTCCTCCACCGCCCAGGCCGAGACCCCCGGCGCCTGCGGCACCGGCCGCGGCGGCTCGATGGCCTCCGCGACCTGCAACAACGTGCCGGCCGGCACGGTCTGGCAGGTCCAGGTGGTCTGCTTCTACGTCGTCCAGAGCCAGCCGATCACCTACTGGGTCGCCGGCAACACCGTGGTCGGCGACGGAACCTCCACCGCCGTGTGCCACCCCGGCGACATCGCCACCGACACCATCCGCCCGGTCGTCATCGGCATGCAGGGCAAGCAGGGCCGCCTGGTCGGCTACGGCGGCAAGTGCGTGGACATCGCCCACGGCAGCAACAACAACGCCACCCCCGTGCAGATCTACGACTGCAACGGCACCGGCGCCCAGTGGTGGACCCTGGGCCTGGACAGCACCGTCCGCGGCCTGGGCAAGTGCCTGAACGTGGTGTGGGGCAGCGCCTCCAGCCCCAACGGCACCAAGGTCGAGATCTACGACTGCGTCGGCAGCCAGGGCGAGCAGTGGATCCCGCAGCCCGACGGCTCGCTGAAGAACGTGCTGACCGGCAAGTGCCTGGACGAGCTCGGCTTCGACACCTCCAACCGCGCCCAGCTGGGCATCTGGGACTGCAACGGCCTGGCCAACCAGAAGTGGGTCCTCACCCCCTGAGGCCCCGGCCCGACCCCTCACGACCCCAACGGGTGTCCGACCGGGCCCACCTGAGTCCCCGTACTCAGGTGGGCCCCGGCGCTACTGGCACCTGCTCGCCGTCATCAACGGATGGTCCGTCCCGCCCAGCCTGGCACCGGTGTTCACGTGGCTCAGCACGCCTTGCGCGCCCGCACCGGGCAACCATCCCGCGTGGAGTAGCCCCGCGCCCGCCGGCCGGCCCGCTCCTCTCGGCTTCGACCAGGCCGCGAGGGTCTCGGGGCGTTCGAGAAGCGCCTGTTCCCCGGGCGGGCGTCCTTCCCTCCGGGCGGCGGACGGCGGAGGCCGGCAAGGGGGCGTCGGGCAGGGTAGTTGCGCTACCCGCCACCGCCCGCACGGGCCGGCCTGGAGAACGACCTGACGCCCTTCGTCGAGGAGGAGCACTTCGACCTCGGCCTCTTCGTCGCCGACGTCCTGGCCGACCGCGCCCCGGTGGCCCGTGTCTACCGCTGACGGGCCGCCCAGTACAGCGCGGTGTCGAGGTCGCGGGCCGTCCAGCCGGCCGCCCGGGTGCCGCCGTGCAGCAGGAGGGCGTCGAGGAGGTGCAGGTAGCGGCCGTAGCGGCCCGGCGCGGGGGTGAGGGTGAAGCCGAGGGTGTCCAGGGCGGCCTGGACGTGGCGGTCGTAGACGGCCATCCGCGCGGGTGCCGCCGCGGTCAGGACGGCGGAGGCGAGCGCGTCCCCGGTGCGCAGGCCGGGCAGGTCCGCGAGGGCGGCCCGGCCCGTACGGGCGGCCTCACCGCGCGCGAGGGCGGTGTCCCGGACGGCCGCGACGGCCCGCGCGGTGACGGCCCGCACCTGCGTGTCGGGCCGGGACAGGAACTCGGCCGCCCACGGGGTGCGCGCGGACAGCCGCTTCCAGACCGTCAGCACCGCGATGTCGGCCTTGCCGAGGCTGCCGCTGCTGCGGGCCCGCCCCGCGACCTCGTCGAAGACCTCGTCGTAGTGCGGCGAGACGCCCGTCAGGTAGTCGGCACGGGCGGGGACCAGGACGTCCCAGGCCCGGTCGCACAGGGTGGCGAAGTCCTCTTCGGCCGCTGTCGCGGTGGTGTTCTCCATCCCGGCATCATGCCCCCTCGAACGAGGCCGAGGGAGTGCCCGTCCACCGCCTGGCCACCCATCACGCCAGCACCGCCGAAGCCGCCGCCCACCTGACCCGGGCGCCCCCACGGCCCGCCGCCTGCGGCAGGATGGCCCGGATGAGCCCTCCGCCCCCACGGCCCCCCGCCGCGCCGCGCCACGTGTACCGGATCACCAAGTACGACCCCGCCGACCGCGACGAGCGGGGCGTCTACACGGGGACGGAGGAGGCGGTCAGCGACCACGGCCCGGTGGAGGCCGCCTACCTGGAGGCCGTCGCCGCCTTCGCCGAGGAGAGCGGCGTAGGGCACCTGTCCGTGCGCGAGCCCCAGGCCCCGCCCGGCTTCACCCACTTCGGCCTGGAACCGGCGGTCGAAGGCGGCGGCCTCGCGGGGATCTTCCCGCCCGACCTGACCGGCTTCCACGACGGCGCCCGGGTGCCGGTCGCGCTCGGCCTGGAGCTGGTACGGGCCATGCTCCGTGACAGCGGCGCCTGGTGCCGGCTGGAGACCGAGCCCGGCGTCTTCGCCGAGCCCGCCTTCGCCGTCCACGTCGGCTGGGACCAGTACGTCTACGTCGGCAGCGACACGCCCTGCCCGGCCGCGCTGGCCCGCGCCCGCGAACTGGGCCTGCATCCCGAGCCGTTGGACGCCTCCCCGTACGAGGCCGAGGCCCCCTGCGGTGAGCCGGGCGGGCAGCGCCCCGCCGACGACGACTTCTGGGCCCTGCTGCGCGGGTGCGTGGCGAGCGGCGAGGCGGCGCTGCTGGAGGAGACGCACATCGACAACGCCTGCCGCTGGCACCGGCTCGACGGGACAGCAAGGCACGGGGCAGCGAGGGACGGGGCAGCGATGGACACGCTGCGCGCCCGGCTGGCCCCGCGCGCCCGGCTCGCCGTCTGGCCGGACCTGCTGTCCACCGACGTCGCGGCGGTCCTGGCCGCCCTCCCCGACGAGGACCTGGTCGAGTTCGTCCGGGAGGACCACGACGGCCGGATCACCGGCGAGGTCGGCGACGCGCAGGAGTTCCGGGCGCGGGCCGCCGAACTGTCCGGGGCGCGGGCCGCCGCCGTCCTGTCGGTGTGCACCGACGAGCGCAGCCCGCTGTTCACCGCCGTGCTGCCCGACGCCGACGGCGTCCTGCGGGCCCGGTGGCGCACCGATCCGACCCCCGCCGACCGGCACTGGGCCCGCCTGCGGACCGCGGAGCCCGACGACGGCCACCGCGCCTGACGCCCCGGCGGCCGGGGCCGCTCAGGTCTCCACCACGTCGCGCACCGCGGCGCAGTCCCCGGCCGCCGCCACCACGGCCCCGCCCGCCGGGGGAGCGGCGCCGTCCTCCTCCGGCAGCATCGAGCCCCGCACCCGCTGCACGTAACGCTCGATCAGGTGGCACAGCACGCTCACCGTCGCGGCCACGTCCGGCTCCGGGACGCCTTCCAGGGCACTGGTCAGCCCGATGATGTTGGCCTGTTTCAGCCGCTCCAGCATCGCCCGCCCGTCGGCCGTGAGCACCACCCGGCGGGCCCGGCGGTCCAGCGCGTCCGGGGTGCGCTCCACCAGGCACTGGCCCTCCAGGCGGTCGATCTGCCGGGTGACGTGCGAGGGCTTGACCATCAGTCTGGCGGCCAGGTCGCCGACCCGGCTGGGCCCCTCGGCCTCGGCGAGCGCGCGCAACAGGTAGACGTCCGAGCGGGCGGCCGTGATGCCGGCCCGGGCGGTGCGGCGTTCGTGCTCCTGGGAGCGGGTCAGCAGGTAGGCCAGCGAGGCCAGTACGGCCTCCAGGTCCGCGGTTGCGTCCGCGGTGGCGTCCGCGGCGGCGGTTCGATCGTCTGCGGCGTCCGACATGGGCGAACTGTAGCGAGCCGGTGCCCGCCGCCGCTGCGGTGCCGACCGCTGACCGGATTTCGGACAGAATCGGCGCCCACCGGATGGCCTCTTCCACCGCCACGGACCGCGAGTTAGCGTGACGGCGAGTTAGTTGCTTTTGGCACGTAAATGCTCCAGGGACCCGCTCCACCCCACCCCCGAGAAGGGAGCCCCTGATGGCCACCGCCGCCCAGACCCCCCGCTTCACCCACCCCGCCGCCCGCGGCACCTGCCCCTTCGCCCCGCCGCCCGCCTACCAGCAGGCCCAGCAGGAGGAACCGGTCAGCCGCATCTCCCTGTGGGACGGCAGCACCAGCTGGCTGGCCACCCGCCACGAGGACGTCAAGGCGGTCCTGTCCGACCCCCGCTTCAGCGCCGACGGCACCCGCCCCGGCTTCCCCTTCCTGACCGCCGGCGTCCGGCAGCTGAACACCGGCCAGCCCACCTTCATCCGCATGGACGACCCCGAGCACGCCCGGCTGCGCCGGATGCTCACCGGCGAATTCATGATCAAGAAGGTCGAGGCGCTGCGCCCCGAGATCCAGCGCATCGCCGACGACCTGCTCGACCGCATGACCGACTCCCGCACCGAGGCCGACCTGGTCCACGACTTCGCCCTGCCCCTGCCCTCCCTGGTCATCTGCCTGCTGCTCGGCGTCCCCTACCAGGACCACGAGTTCTTCCAGGAGTGCAGCCGCGTCCTGCTGCGCCGCGAATCCTCCGTCGAGGAGGTCGCCACCGCCCAGCACCGCCTGATCGACTACCTGAGCGACCTCACCGAGGCCAAGCGCACCAGCCCCGACGACGGCATCCTCAGCCGCCTGGTGGAACGCGGCGAACTCGACACCGCGGAGATCGGCGCGATGGGCCGGCTGCTGCTCATCGCCGGACACGAGACCACCGCCAACATGACCGCCCTGTCGGTCCTGGCCCTGCTGCGCAACCCCGACCAGCTCGACCACCTGCGCCGCCACCCCGAAGCCGTCACCGGCGCGGTCGAGGAACTGCTGCGCTACCTGACCATCGTGCACTCCGGCCTGACCCGCGTCGCCACCGAGGACGTCGACCTCGGCGGGGTGCGCATCCGGGCCGGCGAAGGCGTCGTCTGCATGATCAGCACCGCCAACCGCGACGAGGACGAGTTCCCGGCCGGCGACGAACTCGACCTCACCCGCGACGCCCGCCGCCACCTCGCCTTCGGCTTCGGCGTCCACCAGTGCCTGGGCCAGCCGCTGGCCCGGCTGGAACTGCAGATCGCCCTCAGCACCCTCCTGCGGCGACTGCCCCAACTGCGCCTGGCCGTACCGTTCGAGGACGTCCGCTTCCGCGGCGACATGCTCATCTACGGCGTCCACGAACTGCCGATCGCCTGGTAACGGAGCTCCGGCCCCCACACGCCGGCCGCACACCGCGGTTCACCAACCCCGAGACCGGTCACGCCCCGAAGGGAAACCCCATGCTCGTCCAGATCGACCAGGACAAGTGCTGCGGCGCCGGACACTGCGTCCTCGCCGCCCCCGACGTCTTCGACCAGCGCGACGAGGACGGCATCGTCGTCCTGCTCGACGCCCGCCCGCCCGCCGAACTCCACCAGGCCGTCCAGGACGCCGCCGCCGTCTGCCCGGCCGCCGCGATCCAGCTCGACCAGGCCCCGGACCGGGCGTGACCGCACTGCGGGAGGTGGCCGTCGTCGGCGCCGGCGCGGCCGGACTGCACGCCGCCGAGGCGCTGCGCCGGGCCGGCTACGACGGCCGCCTCACCCTCGTCGGCGCCGAGGACGAACCCCCGTACGACCGCCCGCCGCTGTCCAAGCACCTGCTCGACGGCCAGTGGCAACCCGACCGGCTCGCCCTGCGCAGCCCCGACGCACTCGCGCAGCTGCGACTCGACCTGCGCCTGGGCGCACCCGCCGAACGCCTGGACCGCCGGACCCGGACGGTGCACCTCGCCGACGGCCACCGGATCCGCTGCCAGGCCGTCATCCTCGCCACCGGCGTCCGCCCGCGCCGACTGCCCGGAGCCGTCACAACCCCGCGCGCAGCCACGACGCCGCCCGGGACCGGGAGACCGCTGCCCGGCGCCCACGTGCTGCGCACCCTCGCCGACGCCCTCGCCCTGCGCGAGGAACTGCGCCCGGGGGCACGGCTGCTGGTGGCCGGCGGCGGACTGCTCGGCGCCGAGGCGGCGGCCACCGCCGTCGGACTCGGCGCCGAGGTGACCTGGCTGGTGTCCGCCGCCGCACCCATGGCCGCCGTCCTGGGCGCCGAGACGGCCGCGCTGCTGACCGGCCTGCACCGCGAACACGGGGTGCGCATCCACCGGGGCACGGCCGCGGCGGTGGTCGAGCGGCGCGGCCGCGCCGCCGGCGTGCGGCTGGCCGACGGATCCGAACTGGCCGCCGACGCCGTCCTGATGGCGATCGGATCCGAGCCCGCCACCGAGTGGCTGGCCGGCAGCGGCGTGCCGCTGGACCCGGGCGGCGGCGTGGCCTGCGACGCCCACTGCGCCGCCGGCCCCGGCGTCTGGGCGGCCGGCGACGCCGCCTCCTGGCCCGACCCGCGCACCGGCCGCCGCCGGCGCCTCGAACAGCGCACCAACGCCACCGAACAGGCCCTGCACGCCGCCCGCGACCTGCTGGCCGGCCCGCACGGCGCCCGGCCGGCCTACGCGCCGGTCCCGTACCTGTGGACCGACCAGTACGGCCTGCGGGTCCAGGCCTTCGGCAGCCCCGGCAGCGCCGACCGCTTCCAACTCGTCGACGGCAGCCCCGCCGAGCACCGCTTCGCCGCCGCCTGCCTGCGCCGGGGCCGGGTCACCGGCGCGGTCGGCATCGCCTCCGCCCGCGCCCTGCGGCAGCTGCGCGCCCAGGTCGCCGCCCACGCCCCCTGGCCGCCCGCCACCGCCGCCGACGCACCGGGCAGCGGCCCCGCCCAGCCGGCCAACGCGGAGCCGACCAGCCGGTCAACGGTCCCGGACCAGCCGGTCAACGGTCCCGGACCAGGCCCCGGACCGCGGTGAAGGACGGGAGCAGGCCCCGGCGCCCGGCCTCCGCCAGGCCCGGGGCCGAGCGGTCCCGCTCCGACAGCGAGGCCACGTCCGCACTCACGGGCCACGGCAGCGCCAGCTCCCCGTCGAGCGGATGGACGGTGCGCTCCCGCTGCGCGGCATAGGGCGCCGAGCACAGGTAGAGCACCGTCGCCCGGTCGGTCAGCGCCGTGAAGGCGTGGCCGAGCCCCTCGGACAGGTACACCGCCCGCGCGTGGTCCGCACCCAGACGCACCGAGTCCCACCCGCCGAAGGTCGGCGAGCCCTCCCGCACGTCCACCACGAAGTCGAGCACCTCCCCGGCGACACAGGTCACGTACCTGGCCTGCCCGGGCGGGGTGTCGACGTAGTGCACGCCGCGGATCACCCCCTTGCGGGAGACCGACACCCCGGCCATCGCCAGCGGCAGCGGCGCCCCCAGCACCCCGGCGAAGTCCCCCACGGAGTACCACTCCGTGAACGACCCGCGCTCGTCGCGGCGCGGATCGAGGGCGACCTCCCACGCCCCGGCCACGCTGAGCTGACGCAGTTCCATCTCGCCTCCGTTCCGGGCGGCCGGCCGATCCCGGCCCCGTCCGACCGTGGCAGGCCCACGTCCAGCACCGCTCGACGGCCACTCGTGCAACCCCTGGCACAACTGACCGTGGACCCACCTGCCCCGAAGACCGAAGACCGAAGACCGAAGACCGAAGACCCCAAGAAAGACCCGAAGACCCGAAGCACAGAACAGAAAAGGGGACCGCCCATGTCACCTCCCGCCCGGCCCCTGGTCGCCGTCCTCGGCGCCTCCGGCTACCTCGGCTCGGCCGTCGCCGCCGAACTCGCCGCCCGCCCGCTGCGGCTGCGCCTGGTGGGCCGGCGCCGCTGCGCGCCACCCGCCGACGCGGCCGCCTCCGTCGAGACCCGCGAGGTCGACCTGACCGCCCCCGGCGAGGCCGCCCGCGCCGTCGCGGACGCCGACGCCGTCGTCCACCTGGTGGCGCACACCACCGACGCCGCCAACTGGCGCGCGGCGGAGCTGGACCCGCACGCCGAGCGGATCAACGTGGGACTGATGCGCTCGGTGGTCGAGGCCCTGCGGGCACAGCACCGGCCCGGACGCCGCCCTCCGACGGTCGTCTTCGCGGGCTCCGTCTCCCAGGTGGGCCGCTCCGGCCCCGTCGACGGCAGCGAGCCCGACGAACCGGTGACGGTCTACGCCCGCCAGAAGCTCGCCGCCGAGCGGCTGCTCACGGCCGCCACCGCCGAGGGCCTCCTGCGCGGCGTCTCGCTGCGGCTGCCCACCGTCTACGGCCGCGGACCGGGCCCGCAGGGGCGCGGCGTCGTGCTGGCGATGACCCACCGCGCGCTGGCCGGCGAACCGCTCACGCTCTGGGGCACGGGAGCGGTGGAACGCGACCTGCTCCACGTCGCCGACGCGGCCCGGGCGGTGGCCGCCTGCCTGGACCACGCGGACGAACTGGCCGGACGGCACTGGCCGGTGGGCACCGGCGACCCGGTCACGGTCGCGCAGCTGTTCACCGCCATCGCCCGCAGCGTGGCCGCCCGGACCGGCCGGCCACCGGTGCCCGTGCGCTGCGTGGAACCCCCGCGCACGGCGACTGAGACCGACGCGCGCGGCACCGTCGTCGACTCCTCCGCCTTCCGGTCGGTCACCGGCTGGCGGCCCCGGATGCCGCTGCGGCAGGCGCTGGACGACCTCGTGGCGGCGCTCGCCTAGCCGGGGACCCGGGCAGGGGCGGGCGCCGTCAGACCAGGTGGACCTCGGGCACGTAGAGGATCCACTGCCCGCCCCGGTCCTGGAACCCGCTCTCCTTGCGCATGATCTCGGCGGCGTGGTTCCACGCGAACAGCAGCGCGTAGTCCGGGTACGACGCGGCGAACTCCTCCGGGGAGCGCACCGGGATGTGCGAACCCGGGCTGAGCAGCCCCTGCTTGGCCGGGGTGTTGTCACAGATGTACGAGACCAGGTCGGGGCCGATCCCGCAGAAGTTGGTGAGCGTGGCGCTCTTCGCGGTCGCCCCGTACCCGGCCACCGTCCTGCCCTGCTCCCGGCACCGCACCAGGACGTCGCGCAGGCTCTCGCGCAGCTGCTGGACGTTGGCGGCGAAGCGGTCCAGCGTGCGCTGCTCCGCGATGCCCAGGATCTTCTCCCGGTCCAGGTACCGGGCCACCGCCGGGCTGGGCGTCCGGGCGCCGGGGCGGGCCACCGTGTAGCGGATCTCGCCGCCGTGCACCGGCAGGTGCTCCACGTCGACCAGCTCGAAGCCGTACTGGGCGGCCATCGCCTGGACCGACCGCACGGTGAAGAAGTAGTAGTGCTCGTCGTAGATCTGGTCGAAGGACGTCCGCTCGACGATGTCGGCCAGGTACGGGTCCTCGAACACGAAGATCCCGTCGGGGGCCAGCAGCACGTCCACGCCGCGGAAGATCGAGTCGACGTAGTCGACGTGGGAGAAGGTGTTGGCGGCGTACACCACCTTGGCCGGCCCCTCCGCGGCGAAGACCTCCTTCGCCGTGGACTCCTCGAAGAACGCGTTGCGCACGCGGATCCCCTTGGCGGCGGCCGCCTCCGCCACCCGCTTGGAGGGCTCCACCCCCAGGTGGCGCACCCCCGCCGCGGCGACCGTCTCCAGCATGATCCCGTCGTTGCTGCCGAACTCGACGATGAAGGACCCCGGCTCCTTCAGCTCGTTGTCCAGGAAGCTCTGCGCGACGTTCCGGAAGTGGCGCCGCATGTCGGCCGAACCCGAGGCCACGTACGGGTAGTCCACGTGGAACATCCGCTCGCGCGGGATGCCCTCGACCAGCTGCGCCATGGTGCAGGCCGTGCAGACCGCGACCGCCAGGCGGTAGAAGAACTCGTTGGAGAGGTCCTTCGGGGCGACGAACGCGTCAGCCACCGGCTGGCGTCCGAAGTCGAAGAACTCGCGAAGCGAACCGCCGCAGATTCGGCAGCTGGGCGTGGCAGACATGATGTGTTCCCCAAGTGTCGGCGGAGTGTTCCTGCTGGCCTTGCTCAACGGGATGCTCCCGGGCCCGGTTCGACAATCACTTGAGCTCGGATGGACGCGTCCGGCTCCGGCGGCGGCGGTACGGCCGCGGCCAGCAGGTCGCGCAGCGACTGGTCGAGCGGGCAGCGCGGCAGCCAGCCCAGCAGCCGGCGCGCCCGGGTGATGTCGACGCGCTGCCACTCGGCGCCCGGCCGCCCGTCCGCGGCCTCGTACTCCTCGACCACCGAGCCGTCCAGGCCGCTCAGGGCGATCAGCCGGTCCACCAACTGCCGTACGCTGACCGCGTTGCCGCTGCCGATGTTGACGACCCGCTGGTCCGGGCCGGCGGCGTCCAGGGGCGCCGCGACGGCGGCGACCACCGCCCGGCCCACGTCGCGCACGTCGACGAAGTCCCGGTGGGCGCGCAGCGGGGACAGCCGCAGCGGCGCCGCCGCGGCGCCGCCGGGGTGGCGGGCGACGGCCGCCAGGTGCGTCGCGATCATGCCCAGCAGGCTGGCGCGCGGCGCGTGGGGCCCGCAGACGTTGGAGATGCGCAGCACGACCGCGTCCAACTCCCTCTCCCGGACGGCGTCGAGGACGGCCCGGGTGGCCAGCAGCTTGGAGTGCCCGTAGCGGCCGGCGGGCCGGGTGGGGTGCTCCTCGGTGAGGGCGGTGCCGGGGGCGCCGACGCCGTACTCGTGGACCGAGCCCAGGTGGACCAGCCGCGGCGGGCGCTCCAGCGTCGACAGCGCGTCCACCACTCTCCCGGTCAACTCCACGTTGCTGCTGGTGAGTTGGTCGTCGGTCACGCCCCAGACCGCGCCCGCGGCGTTGACCACCACGTCCGCCGCGCGCTCGCGCAGCAGAGCGGCCACCTGCCGGCGCGAGGCGCGGCTCAGGTCCAGGCGCACGGTCGGCGCCGCGGCGCCGGGGGGCGCCTCGGAACGGGCGACGCCCAGCACGTCGGCGCCCCCGCCCGCGAAGGCCTCGCACACGTGGCGGCCCACGAAGCCGCTGGATCCCAGCACCACGACCGAGAGCCGTTCGTCATGCACCACTGCCTGCCCCTCCAGTGCGTCGGCCCTCGGCCGAAGACCCGTCTTCGTCCCCGAACGAGGGAATCGTCGCCGAACGGGCTTGAGAACGGATCGACCGTGGCGGCGCAGGGCGGCGGCCGCTACCGGCATTCGAACGGGCCGGGCTACTGTCCCGCGCCATGGGTATTGATGAGATGGCCGTGCCTGATGCCTACCGATTGACTCCGCGTCTCATCCGTGACCAACGCGGCAGCTTCCACGAGTCCTACAGATACCGGGAACTCGCCCGCGCCACCGGCCACGTCTTCCGTCCGCTGCAGGTCAACTACTCCGTCTCGGTGCGCAACACGCTGCGCGGGCTCCACGGGGTGACCATTCCGCCGGGGCAGGCCAAGCTGGTCACCTGCGTGCGGGGCCGGCTGCTGGACGTCGTGGTGGACCTGCGCCTGGGCTCGCCCACGTTCGGCGTCCACGACACCACGCTGCTGTCGGCGGAGGAGGGAACCGGGGTGTACATCGCCGAGGGCCTGGCCCACGGCTTCGTGGCGCTCACCGACGACGCCTGCATCAGCTACCTGTGCTCGACCGAGTTCGTCCCCGGCACGCAGTTCGACATCAACCCCTTCGACCCGGAGCTGGCGCTGCCGTGGGAGCGAGGACTCACCGGCAGGCCGCTGCTGTCGCAGAAGGACGAGCAGGCGCCCACCGTGGCCCAGGCCGCACGGCAGGGACTGCTCGCGCACTACGACGAGTGCCTGGCCCTGTACCGGCGCCTGCGCGCCGAGGCGCCCCGGTAGCCGGGCACGGGCAGGGCCCCGGGCGGCGGGGCGGGCCCGCGGCCGGCCGGGGACGCGTGGTGCACGGCCCCGGCCGGCCCTGCGGCCGCAGGGCCGGCCGGGGCGCGGACCGGATCAGTCGGCGCGGGACGGCACGGGGGCCGGGCGCAGCCCCAGGGCCGCCAGCGCCCCCCGGGGCGTGCCGGGCCCGGAGCCGGCCAGGGCACTGCCGCGCGCGGCGACGTAGCCGTCGGGCCGGATCAGCACCCAGTCGCCGGGCGCGGCGCCCAGGTCGGTGCGCAGCCGGTCGCCGGGGTCCGCCAGGGCGCCGGGCCACTCCTGCCCCGGCGCGGCGCCCTGCCCCGGGCCGGAGAACACCGTGCGGACCCGCAGCAGAGCGGCGTACCGCTCGGCGAGAAGGTGCAGGGCGGCCGCGTCCCGCTCGCCGGGGCGGGCGAACGCGAGCAGGGCCCACCGCGGTTCGCGCAGCTGCGCCACCAGCTGCTGCCAGCCCGCCGAGTCCGCCAGGCGCTGGGCGGTGACCGTGGCCGCGCGCCCGCCGGTGGGCGGGCCCGCGGGGCAGGGCAGGGCCAGCGCCCGGCCGGCGTAGGAGAGGCCGAGCGCCGACATGCCGCCCATGATCTTGCGCTGGATCCTGGACTTGAGCGGGGTCACCGTGCGCACGATGCCGAAGGCCACCCGCAGTCCCGCGGCCGCGTACCGGCTGCGCAGCTGGACCAGGAGGGTGGCCATCCGGGTCGACTTGAGCAGCTCGGCGCCCACCGGGACGCGTTCGGCGCCGTAGCTGTCGAGCAGGGACTCCTGCGCGGAGCCGCCGATCACCGCGGCGAGCTTCCAGGCGAGGTTGACGGCGTCCTGGACGCCGGTGTTCATGCCCTGGCCGGAGGCGGGGCTGTGCACGTGGGCGGCGTCGCCGGCCACGAAGCAGCGGCCGGAGCGCATGGTGGGGATCATGCGCTGCTGGATGGTGAACACCGAGACCCAGCTGGGCGGTCGGACGTGGACCCGGCGTCCGCAGCCGGTCGCGATCTTCCGGGCGAAGCGCCGTGCCAGCGCCTCCTCGCTCTCGTACGTGGTCTCGGCGGTGTCCAGCAGCCGCCACTTGCCGGGCTCGGGGAAGGGCACCATCATCACGGTGCCGGCCGAGGTGTGCATCCAGTGGATACTGTCGCGGGGCAGGTCGCAGTCGATGACGGCGTCGGCGATCAGCCAGGTCTCCGTGCTGTCGCCGACCAGCTGCAGCCCGAGCCGGCGGCGCACGGTGCTGTGCCCGCCGTCGCAGCCCACCAGCCACTGGGCGGTGACCGTCTCGGTGCGGCCGTCGGCGTGGCGCAGGAGCGCGTCGACCCGGTCGCCGCGGTCCTCGAAGCCCTCCAACCGCACGCCCCACTCGACCCGCACCCCGTGCCCGGCCGCGGCGGTGCGCAGCACCTCCTCGGTGATGGTCTGGTCGACCATCAGGGTGAAGGGGAAGCGGGTGGGCAGCCGGCTGTAGTCGGTGTCGAAGCGCACCAGCCGCCGGCCGCCCCGGTGCAGGGTGAAGTGCTCGACCCGCTGTCCGCGCGGCAGCAGCTCGTCCAGGATCCCCATCTGGTCGTAGGTCTCCAGGGTGCGGGCGTGGGTGGCCAGGGCCCGGCTGGTGGTGGCGGGGCCCGGGGCGGCGTCCACCAGGCGCACCGCGACCCCGTGCCGGGCCAGCTCGTGGGCGGCGCTCAGGCCGACCGGGCCGGCCCCGACCACCAGCACCTGCGGGCCGGCGCGTCCGGCGGCCGGGTCCGGGGCCGTCACCGCGCCGCCTCGCCGAGCAGCGGCTTCCACCAGCCGGGGTTGTCCCGGTACCAGGCCACCGTCGCCGCCAGGCCCTCCTCGAAGTCGATCCGCGGCGCGTAGCCGAGCTCGGTGCGGATCTTGCCGTCGTCCAGGGAGTACCGCAGGTCGTGGCCCTTGCGGTCGGCGACCGGCTCGACCGCGCTCCAGTCCGCCTCGAACAGGTCCAGCAGCAGCTCGGTGAGCCGCCGGTTGGTCCGCTCGTGGCCGCCGCCGATGTTGTAGACCTCGCCGGCCCGGCCCCTGGTCAGCACCAGGTGCAGCGCCCGGCAGTGGTCGTCCACGTGCAGCCACTCGCGGACGTTGCCGCCGCTGCCGTACAGGGGCAGCCGGCGGCCCTGGAGCAGGTTGGTGGTGAAGCGCGGGATCAGCTTCTCCGGGTGCTGGTACGGCCCGTAGTTGTTGCAGCAGCGGGTGACCGACAGGTCCAGGCCGTGGGTGCGCCAGTAGGAGCGGGCGATCAGGTCGGAGGACGCCTTGGACGCCGCGTAGGGGGAGTTGGGCAACAGCGGGCTGTGCTCCGTCCACGAGCCCTCGTCGATCGATCCGTACACCTCGTCGGTGGAGACGTGCACGACCCGCTGGACGCCGGTGCGCAGGCACGCCTCCAGCAGGGTCTGGGTCCCGGCGACGTTGGTGCGCACGAACTCCGCGGCGGAGTGCAGCGAGCGGTCGACGTGCGACTCGGCGGCGAAGTGCAGCACCGCGTCGTGCCCGGGCAGCACCTCCAGCAGCAGCGGCAGGTCGCAGATGTCCCCCTCCACCAGGGTGAGGCGGGGGTGGCCGAGCGGCAGGTTGGCCCGGTTGCCCGCGTAGGTGAGCTTGTCGACCACCGTGACGTGGGAGGCCTCCTCGCCGGGATAGCCGCCGTCGAGGAGCGTGCGCACGTAGTGGGAGCCGATGAACCCGGCCGCCCCGGTGACCAGGATTCTCATAACGTCCTGTCCTTCCACTGTCGTTCGAGGATTGGGTGACCCTCACTTGGCCGCCAGGGCCTGTTCCAGCCGGGCTCCGGTCGACACAGCAGTGTCCATGACGTACTGGCCGTAGCCCGAACTGGCGAGCGCCTCGCCCAGCCGGTAGCAGGCGTCCACGTCGATGAAGCCCATCCGCAGCGCGACCTCCTCCAGGCAGGCGATGCGGATGCCCTGGCGGCGTTCGAGGGTCTGGATGTACTGGCCGGCGTCCATCAGCGAGTCGTGGGTGCCGGTGTCGAGCCAGGCGAAACCCCGGCCGAGCTCGACCAGTTGGGCCGTGCCCGCCTCCAGGTAGCGCCGGTTGACGTCGGTGATCTCCAGCTCGCCGCGGGCGGACGGGCGCAGCTCGCGCGCGATGTCCACGACGTGGCGGTCGTAGAAGTACAGGCCGGTGACGGCCAGGTTCGACCGCGGGCTCCTGGGCTTCTCCTCGATGGAGACCAGGCGCCCGTAGGCGTCGACCTCGCCGATCCCGTAGCGCTGGGGGTCGGCCACGGGGTAGCCGAAGAGCACGCAGCCCTCGGCGATCGAGGTGTGCGGGCGCAGCAGTTCGGAGAACCGGTTCCCGTGGAAGATGTTGTCGCCCAGGATCAGGGCGCACGGCTCGCCGTCGATGAAGTCGGCGCCGAGCGTGAACGCCTCGGCGATGCCGCGCGGCTGGGCCTGCTCGGCGTACCGCAGGTCCAGGCCCAGCGCCGAGCCGTCGCCCAGCAGCCGCTGGAACAGCGGCAGGTCGCGGGGCGCCGAGATGAGGAGGATCTCCCGGATGCCGGCCAGCATGAGCACCGACAGCGGGTAGTACACCATCGGCTTGTCGTAGACGGGCAGGAGTTGTTTGGAGACACCCTGGGTGATCGGGTGCAGCCGGCTTCCGCTTCCGCCGGCGAGGATGATGCCACGCATGGACAGCTGACTCCTTTGCGGGACCGATGCGATCCAGAGGTTTCGAAGCCTCCTCCGGGCGCATCGAATCAGCTCGGAGCTCCGGTGGAGTACGCGGCGGCCTCGCCGGCCAGCTGCTCGACGACGGTCGCGGGGGAGGGCATCGCGGCGATCTCGGCGGCGACCGCGGCCGCCTTCTCGCGCGCGTGCGCGCCCTCGACCACCGCCGCCACCGCCGCCGTGACGGCCCCGGGGTCGACGGCCACGTCGGTGCGGACCATCGCCCCCGCCCCGGAGCGCTCGATCTGCGCGCCCCACTGGCGGTGCATCGGGTGGTGGGCCAGCACCAGCTGGGGCACCCCCAGGGCGAGGGCGGTGGTGCCGGTGCCGGTGCCGCCGTGGTGGATCACCGCGTCGCAGGTCGGCAGCAGCACGTTGAGCGGGAAGTTCTCCACCAGGCGCACGCCGGGGGGCAGGGCGCGCAGGGAGGGGTGGGAGGCGTCCTTGACGGTGACCACGGCTTCGCAGCCGCGTTCGCGCAGGGCGTCGAGCAGCGTGCGCTGCAGCGTGTCGCTCCAGATCGAGGAGTCGCCGGAGACGGAGATCCCGGTGGTCAGGCACACCCGCGGGCCGGAGCGCTCCTGCCACAGCCACTCCGGCACCACGCCCGGGCCGCTGTAGGGGGTGTAGCGCACGTCGACGCGCCGTACGGGCAGCGGCGAGCGCAGGCTCGGCGGGCTCGGGTCGATCCAGGTCGGGGCGGCGGTCAGCGGCTCCGCGCCGTACTTCTCGAACAGCGGCGCGAAGTACGGCAGGATGTGCTCGTCCGCGACGTCGAAGATCCCGTCGGAGGTCGCTCCCCAGATCTGCCCGTACGCGGGCACGCCCAGCACCGCCGCGGCGACCAGCCCGACCAGGGCACCGGTGTCGTGGACGACCAGCGAGGGGCGCCAGGCACGCGCCACCTCCACCGCGTCCTGCGCCATCCCCTCGGCCAGCGCGATCATCTTGCGCCCGCCGGCGATCAGCATCTCGCTCTCGGTGGGGGCGAAGTCGCCGCCGCCCTGCTCGGCCACCCGGCGGCCCACCTGGGCGAACAGATCGGCCTTCACCTGCTCGGTGAGCGCGGCGATGCGCTGCTCGTCGCCGATCGCGACGGCCGGCAGGCCGGCCCGGGTGACCTGGTCGACACAGGTCGGCCGCGTGGCGACCAGCACCTCGTGCCCGCCGAGCTGGGCGGCCCAGGCCAGGGGGATCTGCCACTGGACGTGCGACGGCCCCTGCGCCACGAACAGAAAACGCATGACGGGTTCCTCCTGCGACGGTGGGCGGCGGCCGCTGCGGCGCCGCGAGGCGCCGATCGTGCCCCGTCCGGCTTGAGGGGCGCTGGAGGTCCGGCCGACCCGGGCACGCGGGCACGCGGGCACGCCAAGGGGCCGCCGCTTCGGGGGGAAGCGGCGGCCCCCGGGGGTGGAGGTCCCGGGCCCAACGGTCCTAGCTGAGCGGGAAGACCCTCATCTGCTGCTCGTCCGTCAGGAAGTCCAGCAGCATCCGGTTCACCAGGTCGGGACGCTCCAGCGGCGCGACGTGGGAGGTGCCGGGCAGCACGGCGAGCTGCGAGTCCGGCAGGGCCCGGGCCATCGCGGCGCTGTGCTCCACCTCGACGCCGTCCCGGTCGCCCTGCATCACCAGCACCGGCACGGTGATCTTCGGCAGGTCCTCCAGCGTCAGCTGGGGCCCCTGGCGCCACATCCGGGTCAACTTGTCCAGCACCACGGGGAAGTGCTCCGGCCCGTCCGGCGAGAGGATCTCGTACGGCGCGAAGAACATCTGGGTCAGGACCTGGATGCTCTCCTCGCTCCCGTCCACCAGCGCCTGGGTGTTCTGGGTGATGCCCTCGTCCGTCCCGGCACTGATCACGGCCAGCTTGGAGACCAGATCCGGCCGGCGCAGGGCCAGGTGGAGGGCGACGATGCCGCCGTCGCTCCAGCCGACCACCCGGGCCGGGCCGATCCCGAGCTCCTCGATGAACGCGGCCATGTCGTCGGCCATCAGCTGGTAGGTGATGGGCCCTTCCACGTCCTGGGTGCGGCCGTGACCACGCCGCTCCGGCACGAGCACCCGGTAGTGCTCGGACAGCGCGGGAAGCTGACCGCCCCAGCTCTCCGCCGTGACGGCGCCGCCGTGCAGGAGCACCACGGGCTCGCCCTGGCCCTGGTCCTCGTAGTAGAGCCGTAAACCCCGCACGGTGATGTACGCACCCATCTCCGGCCTCCTTCAGTTCTGTGCTGTCGCCATGGCGAGCTCGTCAAGAGCCGCGACATCAATCTTGCCGTTGGCTGTCACCGGAAACGTATCAACGACCGCCCAGCGCGTGGGAATTGCGAACGCCGGCAGCTCGTCGGCGGCGAACTGGCGCAGGTCCGCGAGGTCGGGCGCGTCCGGCCCCGGGACCACGGCGGCGAGGATCCGGCGGGCCCCGGCGCCGTCGCCGACGGCCACCACGACGGCGTCGCGGACCTTCGGGTGCGCCGCCAGCCGGGCCCGAACGGAGTCCAGCTCCACCCGGTAGCCGCGGACCTTCACCTGCCGGTCACGGCGGCCGAGGAAGCGCAGCCGCCCCTCGCTGTCCCAGCGCACCACGTCACCGGTGCGGTACATCCGCCCGCCCTCCCCGTCGGGGACGAACGCCTGCCGGGTCTGCCGCTCGTCGCCGAGGTAGTCCGCGGCCAACCCGGCGCCCGCCGCGTACAGTTCGCCGACGCCCCCGGGGGGCACCGGTGCCCCGTCCCGGTCGAGGACCAGCACCCGGGTGCCGGCCACCGGCCGCCCGACGGGCAGCGGCCCGTCCAGGGAGGCCACGTCGTCGACGTGGTGGACCGTGGTGAGCGAGGTGTTCTCGGTCGGGCCGTAGCCGTTGGAGATCCGCAGCCCGGGGAAACGTTCGAGCAGGGAGCGCACGTGCTCGACCGGGACGACGTCGCCGCCCGCCATCACCTGGCGGGCGGCGGCGAAGGCCCCCGGGCGGTGCTCGGCGACCAGCCGGAACAGGCCCGCGGTGAGCCACATGACCGTCACCTCGTGCCGCACCAGGAAGTCGGCGAGCTCGGCGGGGCCCACCGGGCCCTCCGGGTAGACCTCGATGGCGCTGCCCGCCGCGAGCGGCACGAACAGCTCCAGGGTCGAGGCGTCGAAGGACAGCGGGGCCAGCCGCAGGAAGCGGTCCTGGGGCCCGCTGCGCCAGGCGGTGGGGTCCAGGGCCAGGCGGACCACCCCGCGGTGGGGGACCCGGACGGCCTTCGGGCGCCCGGTCGAGCCGGAGGTGAAGCTCAGGTAGGCGATCCGGTCCGGGTCCGCCGGCGCCGCCGCGACGGCCGGCACCCCCCGGCCCGCGGGGGCGTCGGGGTCCACCAGAGCGCAGCCCGCCGGGGCCGCCCGCACCAGCATCCGGGCCCGCTCGTCCGAGCCGATCACCGCGCGGGGCGAGAGCCGTTCGAGCAGGGAGGCGGTGACGGCCTGCGGGTAGGCGGGGCTCAGCGACACGAACGCCGCGCCCAGGCGCAGGGTGGCGAGCACCGCGACGACCTCGGCCACCGAGCGCGGCAGCGCCACCACCACGTGGTCGCCGGCCCCGACCCCGGCCGCCGCCAGGACGGCCGACTGGGCCTCGGCGGCGGCCAGCAGCTGGGCGTAGGTGAGGCAGGTGCCGCTGTGGGGCTCCTCGACGGCCGTCAGCTCGGCGTGCTCGGCCGCGCTGCGCTCGAAGAGCTGCCACAGGCCCTGCCCGGTGTCCACCTCGGCGCCGGTGCCCAGCTCCCTGGCCCGCTCGCGCTGGCCCGGCGTCAGGCCGCGCACGGTGTGCAGCCGGGCGTCGGGGTCGGCGGCCAGCTCGGTGACGACCTGCTGGAAGGAGGCGGCCAGTTCCGCGGCCTCGACGGGGGACAGGACCGAGGAGGCGTACTCCATGGCCATCCGCGGCCGCTCGCTCCACCGCTGGACGTAGAGCGAGACGTCCAGCGACGCCCCGCCGCAGTGGCCCTGGTGGGAGAGCAGTTCGAGCTCGCTGGTGCGCAGCCGGTGCGGGATGAAGTCGTGCTGACCGGAGAACGCCACCTGGACCAGCGGGACCCGGCTGTTCTCCGGCATCCCGCCCAGGCGCATCACCAGGTCCCCGAAGGGCACGTCCATCGCCGCGACCGCCTCGGCGAGCGACTTGGAGGTGGCGCGCAGGAACTCGGCCACCGACTGGCCGCCGTCCATGCGCACGCCCACCGGGATCAGGACCGCGCAGGGCCCCATGGTGGCGCGCACACGGTGGTTCGACCTGCGCGCCGCGGCCGTGCCCATGATGAGCTCGTCCACGCCCGCCCGGCGCCCGAGCGTCAGCGCCCAGGCCGCGAACAGCGCCACGGTCTTGGTCACCCCGGCGTCCGCGGCCAGCTTCTCGCAGGCGTCCCGCTCGGCGTCGCTCAGGTCGAAGCTGAGCCGCACGCCGCGGAAGTCGAAGACACCCGGCCGGGTGCGGTCGCTGGGGATCTCCAACACCTTGGGCAGGTCCGCGAGTTGCTCGACGCGCCGGTCCAGCTGCTGCTGGAGCAGGTCGGCGCGCAGCCGCTCGGTCCGTTCCAGGACCAGGTCCGAGGACGGGGCCGGCCGCTCGTCGACCTCGCCGCCGGTGCGCAACCGGTCGTAGGTGTCGGCCAGTTCGCGCCACAGCATGCCGATGCCCCAGCCGTCGATCAGCGAGGCGTGGTGGACGAAGGACAGCAGGTGGCGGTCCGGGCCGAGCTCGGTGAGCACGAAGGTGTACCCGGGGCGGGTGAAGGGCTCGATGAACTGGTCGCTGGTGGAGCCCAGCTGGTGCTGGACCGTCTCGACGGCGTCGGCGCCGCCGGGCGCCCGCACGCTCTGGCGCACCAGCGGCGGGCGCCACTCCGGCAGGATGCGGCGCCGGAAGCCCCCCTCGACCGGGACGAAGACGGTGCGCAGGGCGTCGTGCCGGGCCACCACCCGGTGCAGCGCCCCGTGCAGGACGGGCACGTCCAGCGGTCCGAGGAGCTCCAGGCCGAGCACCATGTGCAGGGAGGTCCCGCCGGTGTACTGCTGGGTCAGCAGCATGGTGTCCTGCCCGGGGAGCAGGGGGCGGGTCGCGCCGGCCGCGGGCGGCGCCGGGCGCTGCTCGGGCGCGGCGGCAGCGGCCGGGACCGCCGCCGCCAGCACCGCGGCCAGCGGGGCCAGGCCGAGCAGCTCCCCGAGGTCCAGGGCGAGGGCGAGCCGGTCCTCGGCGGTGGCGACCAGGGCCGCGGCGCTCAGCGAGTCGCCGCCGAGTTCGATGAAGGAGTGCCCGGCGGCCCGCTCGTGGAAGGCGTCGTCGGCGCGCGAGCCGACCGCCTCACGGGCCAGGTCCAGCAGGTCAGGCGAGGTCGTCACGGGTCACCCTCCGGTCGAGGACGAGCAGCGAGCCGTCCTCGGCGCGCACCAGGCGGTCCTCGCAGACGGTGCTGCGGTGGATCTCGCTCGTGCCGCCGAGCCGGATCTGGATCACCAGCGCGTACGAGCGGGCGAACAGCTCGCCGCCGGGCGCCGCGGTGACGGTCAGCATCCCGAGCCAGTGCCGGTGCACCAGCCCGTCCGCGGCCAGCCGCTCGCCCGCGGCCCGGGCGGCCGCGGCGATCGCCTCCCGGCCCCGGACCGGCGCGGGCAGGCCGTTGGCGGCGAACACCCCGTCCGGGGTGAAGGTGGCGGCCCACTCCTCGCACGCGCGGCGGTCGAGGAGCTGCATCTGGTGGGCGTAGAACTGCTGGACCTCGGCGTGGATCCCGGTGTCGGTGGATGCGGCCTGCACGGCCGGTGAGCCGGTCACGGTTGACCTACCTTTCGATCGGGGGCTCAGGAGAGAACGGCCTCGACGACGTTGTCGTTCGGCAGATAGGGGACCTTGGTCACCCCGGTGACCCGCAGCCCGGCCTCGGCGCACAGCCGGGTGTACTCGGCCAGGGTGCGCTCGCCGTTGCTCGCCGACATCAGCTGCAGGTCGCTGAGCGCGGCGTAGGTGAAGGCCGAGGGGTCGTCGGCCGCTCCCGGCTCGGGCAGCAGGGTGGCGACGATCAGGACCTTCCCGTCCTCGGCCATCGCCTCGCGGCAGTTGCGCAGGATGCGCACGCAGTCGGCGTCGCCCCACTCGTGCAGGACGTTCTTCAGCAGGTAGGCGTCGCCCCCGGCCGGGACGGCGGTCAGGAAGTCGCCGGCCTCACCGGTGCACCGGTCGGCGACACCCGCGCGCCGCGCACAGGCCGCAAGGCCCTCCAGCGCCTCGGCGCTGTCGAAGACCACGCCCTCGGCCTGCGGGGCGGCGCCCAGCAGGACGGTCAGCAGGGAGCCGTCGCCACCGCCGACGTCGACGATCCGGCGGCTCGCGGCCCAGTCGTAGCCCATCTGCAGCAGCGGGGCCATCATGGCGGTGCCCCAGTGCATGCCGCGGTGGTAACTGCGGGCGAAGGAAGGGTCCTTGACGAAGTGGTCGAAGAAGCCCTCGCCGGTCACCTCGGTGAAGGCCGGCGCGCCGGTGCGGATCGAGGCCTCCAGCGCCCCGAAGGTCCGCCACATCAGCGGCTCGCCGAAGAAGGCCACCAGGCCCCGGGCCCCGGACTCGTCGCTCTCGCGCAGCTCGGCGCCGGCCGCGGTGAGGGCGAAGCGCCCGTCCTCGGTGTAGCGCAGCACGTCCAGCGCGACCAGGGCGCGCAGCAGGCGGTGCAGGTTGGTCTCGTCGGCGTCGAGCGCGGCCGCGAGCTCGGCGGCGGTGCGGGGCTCGTCGCCCACGGCGTCCGGCACGCCCAGACGCACCGCGGTGGTGTACGCCTGGAACGTGAGAACCCCGAAGATGAGCGGTGCGAACGCGATCGCCGCCCCGCCTGAGGGGGATTCGGGCATGCTTCCTCCGAAGGTCTGCGGGCTGGACGGGCCGGCCCTCACGCCGTTGCTGCCCGGCCCGCGCAGCGACCACCCTGGACGGCCCGCTTCGCACGACGCTCAAGGACGGATCGGGGCCCGCGGCCCGGCCCGTCCGGCGTTCGAGCCAAAGACCAACGCCGCCCCGGACACTGACGGGCCCGAACCGAACCGCCGGGGCCCGCGCGGAGCGCCGGCGCCCGGCCGCAACGCGAGGAGTGCCCATGCTGTCCCGGCGAGTCCTGCTGAAGGCGGGTGCGGCCGCAGGCGTGGCGGGCGCACTGTCCGCCGCCCCACCGGTGCGCGCCGCCGCCCCCGCGCCCGACCCCTTCGTGGTCCGGCTGCCGGTCCCGCCGGTGATCGAGCCGGTGCTGCGCACGGACGGCTTCGACCTCTACCGGATGACGCTGCGGGAGGCGGACACCCGGATCCTGCCGGGGGTCACGACCAGGGTGCGGACCTTCGACGGGCACTTCCCCGGCCCCACCGTGCGCGCCGTGCGCGGCCGGCCCGTCCTGATCCAGCAGGTGAACCGGCTCGACCACCCGGTGGCCGTCCACCTGCACGGCGGCCACGTGCCCCAGCCCAGCGACGGGCACCCGATGGACCTGATCGAACCGGGCGCCGCCCGCACGTACTACTACCCCAACGACCAGCCGGGGGCCACGCTCTGGTACCACGACCACGCCCACATGCTGGAGGCGGAGAACCTCTACCGGGGGCTGTCCGGCACCTACCTGCTCACCGACGAGGAGGAGGAGCGCCTGCCGCTGCCCAGGGGCCGCTACGACATCCCGCTGATGTTCCGCGACGCGGCCCTGGCGGCCGACGGCTCACTGGTCTACGACGTCCACGCGATGGCCGCGCGCGCAACCCTGATGGTCAACGGGGTGGCCAGGCCGTACCTGCCGGTCGCGGCGCGCAGGTACCGCCTGCGGCTGGTGAACTCCTCGAACGACCGGGTGCTCGCGCTGCGGCTGGCGGACGGCGCCGAGTTCACCCAGATCGCCTCCGACGGAGGGCTGCTGCCCGCCCCCGTGCGGACCACGGCGGTGGCGCTGTGGCCGGCGGAACGGGCCGAGATCGTGGTGGACTTCGGGACGCGCCGGCCCGGGCAGCAGGTCGTGCTGGAGAACCTGGCCCCGTACCCGGGCGAGAGCGCGGAGGTCATGCGGTTCGACGTGACGCACCGGGCAGCCGACCCCAGCCGGGTCCCCGAGCGCCTGCGGCCGCTGCCCGAGCCGGGCCGCCCGCAGGTGGAGCGCACCTTCACGATGACCTCGGACCTGCTCCACGACCGGTACCTGATCAACGGCAAGGAGTTCGACATGGACCGGATCGACATCACCCCCCGGCTCGGGGTGGAGGAGGTCTGGACCGTGACGGTCCCCGCGGACGCCTACGCGATGGCCCACACCTTCCACACCCACCTGGCGCAGTTCCGGGTGCTGGACCGCAACGGGCAGCCGCCGGCGCCCGAGGAGGCGGGCCTGAAGGACACCGTCGGGATGATGCCGGGGGACACGGTGCGCCTCCAGGTCCGCTTCACCGACTACCCCGGGCGCTACGTCTACCACTGCCACATGATGGGGCACTCCTCGCTGGGCATGATGGGCCAGATGGAGATCAGCCGGTAGGCCGGACCGGGCCGGGCGTGCGGCGCCGGGCCGGGGTCAATCGTCGAGCAGGGCGACGGCCCTGGCCCAGCCGGCACCCGAGCGGGCCAGTTTGACGGGCAGGCAGGACAGCCGGAAGCCGTGCGCCGCGGGCAGGGCGTCGAGGTTGTGCAGCCGCTCGATCTGGCAGTACTCGCGCCGGCGCCCGGCGAAGTGGGCGGGCCACAGCACGCCGGGGTCGGCGCTCTCCTGGTAGCGGCGGATCATGTCCCCGAAGGGCGCGTCGAGGCTGAAGGCGTCGGTGCCGATGACCTTCACGCCCAGGTCGAGCAGGAAGTCCACGGCCTCCCCGGTCAGTCCGGTGAAGTCGGTGAAGTAGCGCTGGGTGCCGGCGTGGCGCCAGGCCCCGGTGTGCAGGACCACGATGTCCAGCGGCCGCGGGCGGTGGCCGGCCCGGGCGATCGCCTTCTCCAGGACCGGCACGCCGACGGCCCCGGTGGGCTGGTCCCGCAGGTCGAGGACGACGGCGGGGCGCAGGAACCAGTCCAGGGGCAGTTCGTCGACGGTGCGCGGCTCGCCGTACTCGGTCACGGCCGCCGACCCGTAGTGGGCCGGGGCGTCCACGTGGGTGCCGGTGTGGCTGGTCAGGGTGAAGGTGTCCAGGGACAGCAGCTCGCCGCCCGGCAGCGCGGCCGGGTCGAAGTCGACGCCGAAGTGCTTCCTCATCTCGTCGGCCATGTGCCGGGCGCCCTCGGCGGGGGTGAGGATCCGGTGGACGACCGGGTCGGGCTCCCAGGCCTGCGCGTCGACAGGGCAGGAGAGATCGATGATGCGCATCGTGGTCAGGTCCCCGTTCTGGTGGGCTGGGCGTGGGTGAAGAGCTCGGTGCGCACCCGCACCGGGGTGCGGCCGTGGGCGATCCGCCGGGTGAGGAACCCGCCCAGCGGCGTGCGGGAGACCAGCCGGGCGAGCACCGGGCGCACGGTGTCCGCCACCGGGTTCGGCCGGCCGAGCATGGCCTTGGACTGGGCGACCTGGAAGCGGAACACCGCTCCGACGTCGGCGGAGCGCAGCTCGGTGAAGCGGTCGAGCGCGCGGTCGTCCGGGACGGGGTCGCTCAGCGCGTCGAGCAGGACCGGGTGCAGCACGGCGGCGTCCTGCAGGGCCAGGTTGATGCCCTGGGCGCCGAGCGGGCTGTGGGTGTGCGCGGCGTCGCCGAGGAGGACCAGCCCCTCGCGCACCCAGCTGGTGGCGCGGCCGGCGAAGACGTCCAGCAGCGACAGGTCGGACAGCGCGGTGAGCTGCTCCTCGACGAGGTCGGCGAACCGGGGCAGGGCGCGGGCCAGTTCGCGCTTGACCGGCTCGATGCCGCGGGCGGTGACGGCCTTCCAGCCGCCGTGCGGCACGGTCCAGCCGATCTGCACCTGGTCGGGGTGGGAGCCGTACGACAGGAGGGCCTGCCCGTGGTGGCGGTGGACCCGCACCCGGTCGACGGCCACGCCCGGTGCCCGCAGCCTGAACCAGGCCACGTCCTGGTCGAAGACGTCCATCCGGCCGCCGTCGATGCCGGCGAGCCGTCTGGTCTTGGAGTACCGCCCGTCGGCGCCGACCACGACCCTGGCCCGTACGGTGCGGCGCCCGCCGGTGCCGTCGACCCCGGTCACGCCGGCGAACCGGCCGTCCTCGCGCAGGAGTTCGGTGACCCGGTGGCCCCCGAAGTACTCGAAGGACGGCAGGCTGCGGCAGGCGGCCAGCAGTTCCTCCAGGACGTGCGGCTGGGGGATCGCGAGCAGGTGGTCGAACGGCGGGTCCAGCCGGCGGTAGTCGATGTCCAGCAGGGTGCGGGTGCCGTCCAGGAGCTGGAAGCCGTCGTGGGGGCGGCAGCCGCGCGCGCGGGCCCCGGACAGCACGCCCAGCGCGTCGAGCACCGCCATGCCGCCGGGCTGCAGGATCTCGCCGCGGTACTCGCGGTGCAGTGCGGAGGAGCGTTCGAACAGGGCGACCCGCAGGCCGGAGCGCAGCAGCATCAGCGACAGCGCGAGGCCGGCCGGGCCCGCGCCGACCACGCACACGTCGGCAAGGCGGTGTTCCGTCATGGCGGCTCCAGAGGAGGGAGGGGCGGCGGGCGAGGGCGGCGCTCAGCCGGCGGAACTCACCACGCAGGCGGAGTGGAAGCCGCCGCGGCCGCGGGCGAGGACCAGGACGTGGCGCAGCGCGGCCGGCCTGGGCGCGCCGACCACCAGGTCGAGGGTGTGCTCGGGCGCCGCCGTGGTGTGCACCGTGGGCGGCACCAGCTGGTCGCGCAGGGCCAGCAGGGCGCCCGCCAGGTCCAGGGCGCCGCTGCCGGCGGCGAGCCGGCCGGTCATGGTCTTGGGGGCGGTCACCGGGACGCCGTGGGGCCCGAACAGCTGCCGCAGGGCGGTGGCCTCCGCGCGGTCGGCCCCGGGCAGGGCGGCGGCGTCCGCGAAGACCGCGCCCACCTGCTCGGGGCCGATCCCCGCGTCGGCCAGGGCGTTCCCGGCGGCGCGCCGCAGCGCGTCCGCGCCGCCGGCCGGGTCGAAGGCGGCCGCGCAGCCGGTCACCGCACCGTAGACGCGCGCGCCGCGGGCCCGGGCCGCCCGGGCGTCCTCCAGGACCAGCAGGGCTCCGCCCTCGCCGGCCACCTGCCCGCCGGGCCGCGCGGCGAACGGCCGGTAGGCGGCGTCGGGGCGGTCGTCGGCGCTCAGGTCGCCGCCGGCCAGCTGGGCCGTCCACCCCCACGGGCACAGGGCGGAGTCGACGCCGCCGCTGACCATCAGCCGGGTGCCCTTGCGCACGTGCCGGCGGGCCTGGGCGACCGCGTCCAGGCCGCCGGCGTCGCCGCTGACGACCACGCCGCTGGGGCCGCGGAACTGGTGGCGGATGGAGATCTGGCCGCTGTTCACGGCGTAGAACCAGGCGAAGGACTGGTAGACGCTGACGTGGCTGCTGCCCTTGCTCCACAGCGCCTGCAACTCGCGCTGCCCGAACTCGAACCCGCCCGCCGAGCTGGCGGTGACGACGCCGGCCGCGTAGTCGGGCAGGGAGGCGGCGTCGATCCGGGCGTCGGCGAGCGCCTCGGCCGCCGCGAACAGGGCCAGCCTGGTCATCCGGTCGGTCTGCGGGAGCAGCCGGCTGGGCACGTTCGCCTCGTCGTCGAAGCCGGTCACCTCGCCGGCCAGCCGGGCGGGGTAGCCGCTCGCGTCGAAGCGGGTGATCGGGCCGATGCCGTTCTCGCCGCGCCGTACGGCCTGCCACCAGGCCTCGGTGCCCAGGCCGTTGGGGGCGACGACCCCGATCCCGGTGACCACGGGGGCGGTGGTCGCGGTCGGGGCGGTGGCCGACTCGGGGGCGGTGCGGGCGCTCATCCGAGGGCCTTGCCGGGGGCGGCGAGCACCATCGCGCTCTGGAAGCCGCCGAACCCGCTGCCGACCGTGAGCACGGTGTCGACCCGCGCGCCGCGCGCCACCAGGGGGGTGTAGTCGAGGTCGCACTCGGGGTCGGGTTCGTGGAGGTTGGCGGTCGGGGGGATGAGGTTGTTCTCGATGGCGAGCGCGCAGGCGGCGATCTCCAGCGAGCCGATCGCGCCGAGCGAGTGGCCGATCATCGACTTGATGGAGCTCACCGGGGCGCGGTAGGCGTGCTCGCCCAGGGCGAGTTTGAAGGCGGCGGTCTCGTGGCGGTCGTTCTGCTTGGTGCCGGAGCCGTGCGCGTTGACGTAGTCGACGTCGCCCGGCTCGGCCCCGGCCTCGCGCATGGCCGTGCGGATCGCCTCGGCCATCTCCCTGCCGTCCGGCCGCAGGCCGGTCATGTGGAAGGCGTTGGCGCGGCTGGCGAAGCCGGTGATCTCCGCGTGGACGTGGGCGCCGCGCCGCAGGGCGTGGTCGAGTTCCTCCAGGACGAGGACGGCGGCGCCCTCGCCGAGGACGAAGCCGTTGCGGGTGCGGTCGAAGGGGCGCGAGGCGGTCGCGGCCTCGTCGTTGCGCGGCGAGGTGGCGCGGATCGCGTCGAAGCAGGCGACCGTGATGGGGGAGATCGGCGCCTCGGTCGCGCCGGTGACCATGACGTCCGCCGAGCCCTCGCGGATCAGTTCCACGGCGTGGCCCACCGCGTCGAGCCCCGAGGTGCACCCGGTGGAGATCAGCGACACCGGGCCCCGGGCCCCGACCCGCCGGGCCAGCGTCGCGGCCATCGAGCTGGGCACGAAGTAGTCGTGCAGCCACGGCACCGCCTTGGTGTGGTCGACCTCCCAGCGGCTGCCCCGCCCGCTGACCTCGGCGTACTCGCGGTCCAGGCCGGTGGTGCAGCCGACGGCGCTGCCGAGCGACACCCCCGTGCGCAGGGGGTCGAGCTCGGGGTCGAGCCCGCTGGCGCCGAGCGCCTCCTCGGCGGCGACCAGCGCGAACTGGGCGGCGCGGTCCAGCTGTCGGGCCTCCTCGGCGGTGAACCCGTGGGCCGCGGGGTCGAAGTCGCACTCGGCCGCGATGCGGGTGCGGAAGGCGGAGGCGTCGAACAGCGAGATGGGGCGGGTGGCGGTGCGTCCGTCGCTGAGCAGCGACCAGAACTCCTTGACGCCGATCCCCCCGGGCGCGATGACCCCCAGCCCGGTGATGACGACCCGCCGGCTCATGATGTGGTCTCCAAACTGATCTCTCCTGTGTTCGGGTCGCGCGGCCCGCTCTCCCGGCGGTGGGGGGCTGGGGGCCTTCGCCGGGAGGGCGCGCGGCGCCGCCCGCCCGGCGGGGGCCGGGCGGGGGGCGGGCGAGGGCGGCGACTTCCGTATGCCTGACGCCATCGTGGGCGTCACCGGTCGAGCGCCGTTCGAACGCCCGTACCGGCGGGCTACCGGCGGGCTACCGGCGGGCTACCGGCGGGTCCCCAGGGACAGGACCTCGTGCTGCAGCTGCTGCAGCTCGGGGGAGGGGGCCAACCCGAGCTCCTGGTCCAGGATGTGACGTACCGTCTGGTACGCCTGCAGCGACTCGCTGCGCCGGCCGGAACGGCTCAGCGCCAGGATGAGCTTGCCGTGGAACCACTCGTTGAGCGGGTACTGCGCGACCAGCGACCGCAGTTCGGCGATGAGTTCGCGGTGGCTCCCCAACTGCAGGTCCGCCTCGATCCGCAGCTGGATCGCGTGGACGCGCTCCTCCTCCAGGTGGGCGACGCTGCCCTCCAGGAGCCGCCCCGGCGAGACATTCGCGAGAGCCGGGCCGCGCCACAGCTGGAGCGCCGACTGCAATGCCTGCGCGGCCTCGGCGGGCCGGTTCTCGCAGAGCAGCTGCCGGCCTTTCCTGGTGAGACGGACGAAGTCGTCCAGGTCGGTTTGGCCGGGCCGGATCTGCAGGGCGTAGCCGGGCGGGCGGGTGATGAAGAGTTCGTCCGCGTGCCGGCCGATCTCGCGATTGAAGAGGCGGCGCAGATGATAGATGTACGTCTGCGCGGTGGTGATGGCGCTGCGCGGGGGGTGTTCTCCCCAGAGTTCCTCGATGATGGAAGTCGTGTCGACCACGTGGTTCGCGCGCATAATCAGGAGCGCGAGGACGCTGCGCACCTTCGGCGCACTCGGGGTGCAGCTGGAGTCGTGGTGGCTGACCTCCAGGGGGCCGAGCACTCTGAACTTGAGGTCATGCAGTGGGTGGACGGCGTTCGCGGACTCTTTCAGAAGCATGCTCTTCCCCCGGGAAATCATTCTCTGAGTCTCTCGATCCAACTGGTGACGGACAGCTGGAAAGTTCGCGAAAACTACTCCTTTGATAGTTCTTTACTTGTGGTTGAGATGCCCTTTGAATCGACGGGCCCGGGCATCCTGCGCGGTGGGGCGCGCGGTCGAGCCGGCCACTCCGAACTCGATCCCTCCCGCCCAGTACGGGAGTTGACTCATGTACTTCAACAGTACACGAGTTCCAGTAGAAGTCAGCAGGAACGCTAACGATCCTATAGCGGCTCTCGAACGGCGATACGTTCCGCCAAAAAAACGGAGCAGCGGTTTCAGTCCGGCATTGGCGGGGGAAAGGGATTCCTTTCGCCGGGGCGTCCAGCCGCACTCGGCCGCGCATCGATCCTTGCTCGAAGCCCGATTGCCAGGCTCCCGGCATGACTAATGAACAGCGCCGGGTGGCCCTGGTCACCGGGGCGACCCGCGGCATCGGCCTGGCCGTGACCCGCGCACTGGCCGGCGCCGGTGCCCGGGTCTTCATCTGCGCCCGCGACGGTGGCGCCGTGGCCGAGACGGTGGACCAACTGGCCTCTGAGGGGCTGGAGGTGGACGGCGCCGCCTGCGACGTGCGCTCGCGCGAGGAGGTGGCGGCCCTGGTCCGCTCCGCCGTCGAGCGGTTCGGCCCCGTCGACATCCTCGTCAACAACGCCGGCCGCAACGGCGGCGGCGTCACCGCCGACCTGACGGACGAGGTCTGGTACGACGTCATCGAGACCAACCTCAACAGCGTCTTCCTGGTCACCCGGGAGGTGCTGAACGCGGGCGGGCTGCGGGACAGGTCCTGGGGCCGGATCATCAACATCGCCTCCACCGGCGGCAAGCAGGGTGTGGTCCTGGGCGCCCCCTACTCGGCATCCAAGCACGGCGTCATCGGCTTCACCAAGGCGCTCGGCAACGAGCTGGCCAAGACCGGCATCACCGTCAACGCCGTGTGCCCGGGCTACGTCGAGACCCCGATGGCGCAGCGGGTGCGGGCCGGCTACGCGGACCACTGGGGGGTCACCGAGGACGAGGTGCTCAGCCGCTTCGAGGCGAAGATCCCCCTCGGCCGCTACAGCACCCCCGAGGAAGTCGCGGCCCTGGTCGCCTACCTGACCGCGGAGACCGCCGCGCCGATCACCGCACAGGCGCTCAACGTCTGCGGCGGGCTGGGCAACTACTGACCGGACGAGCCCTGGGTCCGGCGAACACGAGGGAAAAGAGGAACGGTGTCACAGCCGAAGACGCACTTCGCGGAACACACGGTGTCGGTCGCAGCGCCGGCCGACGTCACGTACGACCTGCTCGCCGATGTCACGGGCTGGCCACGGCTGTTCGGGCCCACCGTGCACGCCGAGCGCGAACCGGCCGGCGAGGACCGGGAGCGGATCCGGCTCTGGGCGCTGGCCAACGGCGAGGTGAGGACCTGGACCTCGCGCCGCGAACTCGACCGGGCGCAGCGCCGGATCGCCTTCCGCCAGGAGGTCTCCCAGCCCCCGGTGGCCACGATGGGCGGCACCTGGCAGGTCACCCCCGGCCCCGACGGAACCTGCACCGTGGTCCTCACCCACGACTTCGCGGCCGTGGACGACGACCCGGACGGGCTGGACTGGATCGAGACGGCCGTCGACCGCAACAGCCTCGCGGAACTCGCCGCCCTGAAGGCCGCCGCCGAGGCGCACCGCGAGGCGGGCGAACTGCTCCTCACCTTCGAGGACGCCGTCACCGTCGACGGCCCCGCCGACGAGGTCTACTCCTTCATCGCGCGCTGCGACCTGTGGCCCGAACGGCTGCCGCACGTCTCCCGGCTGGGCCTGACCGAGACCGTGCCGGGCCTGCAGCTGATGTCCATGGACACCCGCGCCCCGGACGGCACCGTGCACACCACGGAATCGGTGCGGGTCTGCTTCGAGCCCGGTCGCATCGTCTACAAGCAGACCAGGGTGCCGCCCATCATGACGGCCCACACCGGCGAGTGGACCTTCCACCGCACCGAGGACGGGCTGGTGCGCGCCACCTCCCGGCACACGGTGGCCATCAACCCCCGCACCGTGCCGGACCTGCTGGGCCCCCGGGCGAGCGTCGCGGACGCGCGCGCGGCCGTGCGCAAGGCGCTGGGGACCAACAGCCTGGCCACCCTCAACCTCGCCAAGGCCCACGTCGAGGGGGGCACCCGTGCCTGAGCCGGGCGCGGCCCGCGCCACGGCGCCCGGCGGGCCGCCGCACCGCCTGGACGGTCTGCTCACCCGAGCCGCCCGCCGCCACGGGGACCGCACGGCCGTGCGCGGCGACCACACGGAACTCACCTTCCGCGAACTCGACGAGGCCGCCACCCGCTGCGCGGCCGCCGTGCGCTCCGCGCTGGGCGCGGCGGGCGCCCCGGTCGCCCTGGCCTCGCCGCTGGACCCGGCCTTCGCCGTCGCCTTCCACGGGATCGTGCGCAGCGGCAACGTCGTCGTCCCGCTGAACCCGCTGCTGCGCGCGGGCGAACTGCGGCACCTGCTGGGCGTCTCCCGGGCCCGGCTGGCCGTCGTCACCCCGGCGATCCTCGCCGAGCTGGAGTCGGTGCGCGACGAACTGCCCGACCTGGTCGCCACCCTCGTGGTGGGCGACGAGTGGCCGGACGCACCGGGGACCGAGGCAGAGGGGACCGAGGCAGAGGGGAGCGACGGGCAGGGGCCGGACGGGGAACCCGGCGAGCCGGCGCCACCGGGCGACGTCGCCTGCCTGCAGTTCACCAGCGGCACCACCGGCCCGCCGAAGGCCGCCGTCCTCACCCACCGCAACCTGCTGGTGAACGCCGCCCAGGTCGCCGAGGCCCACCACCTGGACGCCGACTCGGTGGTGCTCAACCACCTGCCCAAGTACCACCTGATGCACCTGAACTCCGCCCTGCACGCCGGCGCCACCCAGGTGCTGTGCACGGACGGCGACCCCGCCGAGGCCGTCCGGGCCGCCAACCGCCACCGGGCCACGCACTACTACAGCATCCCGATGCGCCTGATCCGCCTGGCGGCCGACCCCCGGCTGCCCGAACTGCGCCTCACCACCACCCGGATGATCGCCTCCGGCGGAGCGGCGCTGCCCGCCGACGCCGCCGAGGTCCTGCGCCGCCACTTCGGCGTCCCCGTCTTCCAGGGGTACGGGCTCGCCGAGACCTCGCCGCTGACCCACTCCGACGGCCCGCTGCACCCGCGGCCCGGATCGGTGGGACCGGTCGTCCGCGGCACCGAGTGCCGGATCGTCACCCCCGGCACCGCCACCGCCCTGCCGCCCGGGCAGCGCGGCGAGGTCCAGGTCCGCGGCCCCCAGGTGATGCGCGGCTACCTGCGCGGGCAGTCCCCGCTGGACCCCGAGGGCTGGCTGTCCACCGGGGACGTCGGCCACCTCGACCAGGACGGCTACCTCTTCCTGGTCGACCGGATCAAGGACGTCTTCAAGTGCGACAACTACCTGGTGTCGCCCTCGGAGGTGGAGAAGGAACTGCGCGCCCACCCGGACGTCGCGGACTGCGCCGTCTTCGACGTCCCCGACCCGGTCAGCGGCGCCGTCGCCGCGGCCCTGGTGGTGCTGCGCGACCCGGCCGCCGGCACCGACGCCGTCCTGGCCGCCGTCAACGCCCGGCTCCCGTACTACCAGCACGTGCGCGCCGCCCAGGCGGTGGAATCCGTCCCCCGCTCGGCCAACGGCAAGATCCAGCGCAGGGACCTGCGCGAGCGCTTCACCCACCGCCGGGACGCCGTCCCGCCCCACCACGGAGGTACCCCAGTGACCGGATCGGACCGCACCGCCGTCGCCGTCACCAAGTTCACCGTCAAGGCCGACCCCGCCGAGTTCGAGCAGGCCTTCAAGGAGCACGCCGAGTTCATGCGCCGCCAACCCGGCTTCCAGCGCGCCCAGATGATCCGCTCCGCACGCACCCCCGAGGTGTACCTCAACATCGGCTGGTGGCAGGACACCGCCGCCTACCTCGCCGTGCTCCAGTCCGACGAGTTCCGCGGACACCTGGGCCGCTTCGCTCAACTGGCCGACGTCGAACCGCAGATGGGCCAGGTGCTGCTCGCCCTCGAACCGGGGCAGGCGTGAGCGGGCCCGGCGGCGGCAGCACACTGGGCCTGGAGGGCCGGGTCGCCCTGGTCACCGGCGCCACCCGGGGCCTCGGACTCGCCATCGCCCGCAAACTGTGCGCCTGCGGCTGCGACGTGGTGCTCAACTACCGGCACGACGACACCCGGGCCGCGCAGGCCCTCGACTCCCTGGCCGGGCTCAAGGGCACGGCCACCGCCGTCCGGGCCGACCTGCGCGAGCGCACGGCCGTACCCGACCTGCTGGAAGCGGTGCGCCGCGAACACGGCCGGCTCGACCTCCTGGTGCACAACGCCGCCAGCTGGACACCCATGAGCACGGCCGCCGCCGACTTCGACGCCCTGCGCGACGACCTGGCCGTGGCCCTCGAACCCCTGCTCACCGCCGCCCCGCTGCTGCCCGCCCTGATGGGCGAGCACGGCCGCGTGATCGCCGTGTCCAGCTCGGGCGCCCACCGGGTGGTCCCCCGGTACGTCAGCCTGGGCACGGCCAAGGCCGCCCTGGAAGCCCTGGTGCGCTACCTGGCCGTCGAACTCGGCCCGCACGGCATCGCCGTCAACGCGGTCTCCACCGCCAAGCTGGACAAGGGACCGGGCACCACCGACACCGAGGCGGCCGCCGCACTCGCCAGGAGGACCCCGGCCGGCCGGCTCACCGTCCCCGCCGACATCGCCGACATCGTGGCCCTGCTGTGCACCGACGAGGCCCACTGGCTGCGCGGCCAGATCGTCACGGCGGACGGCGGCTTCGGACTCGGAACCTAGACACGCCCACCCCGGGACAACGACAGGAAGGCGAAAGGGAGATGGACGGAAAGCGGACCGGAACGCCCCCGCACGAGAACCGGGACCGCGCACCCGCCAGAAGGCTCGGCCTCGGCGTCATCGGCTGCGCGAGCATCGCCTGGCGGCGCACCCTGCCCGCCGCCGTCGCCGAACCACTGGTGCGCCTGGTCGCGGTGGCCAGCCGGGAACCGGACAAGGCCCACCGCTTCGCCGAACACTTCGGCTGCCGCGCCGTGCACGGCTACGAGCACCTGCTCGCCGACGACGCCATCGACGCCGTGTACATCCCGCTGCCCGCCGCCCTGCACGCCCACTGGATCGAGGCCGCCCTGCGCGCGGGCAAACACGTCCTCGCCGAGAAACCGCTCGCCACGGACGCCGACACCGCCGAGCGGCTGGTCGCCCTGGCCCGCTCGCGGGGACTGCTCCTGGTGGAGAACTACATGTTCACCCACCACGGCCAGCACGAGCAGGTCCGCAAACTGCTCGCCGACGGCGCCATCGGCGAACTGCGCGCGTTCTCCGCCGCCTTCACCATCCCCCGCCTGCCGCCCGAGGACATCCGCAACCGGAGCGAACTCGGCGGCGGAGCCCTCCTCGACGTGGCCGGCTACCCGATCCGGGCCGCCGAACTCTTCCTCGGCGACGACCTCCACGTCACCGGCGCCGTACTGCGCCACGACCCGGGCACGACGCTCGACACCACCGGCGCGGCCCTGCTGCGCACCCCCGACGGCCGCACCGCCCAACTCACCTTCGGCATCGACAACGCCTACCGCTGCTCGTACGAACTCTGGGGCAGCAGCGGCCGGATCACCCTCGACCGGGCCTTCACCCCACCCCCCGACCACCGGCCGGTGGCCCGCCTCGAACTGCCGGACCGCGTCGAGGAACACCCGCTCGCCGCGGACGACCAGTTCGCCCGGGTGGTGGGCGCCTTCGCCCGCGCCGCCCTGGACGGCGCCGACGACCTGCCGCCCGGCAACGGCCACCGCATGGACGACATCGTGCCGCACGCCCGGCTCGTCGACGCCGTCCGACGCCTCGGCTCCTGACCGCCCGGCCCGGCCCGCCCCACCCCCCGACCCTGGAGAACCCGCATGCGCGTCCTGTTCACCGCCTACGCCGCCCGACCGCACTTCTACCCGATGGTGCCGCTCGCCTGGGCATGCCTGAACGCCGGGCACGAGGTGCGCTTCGCCAGCACCCCCTCGCTGATGGACACCGTCCACGAGTCGGGCCTGCCGGGCGTCTCGGTCGGCCGGGACATCGACGCCGACTCCTGGTACCGGGCCGGGACCTTCGTCCCCAAGCCCGCCGCCGAGGACGAACCGGACAACGCCGTCTGGATGCGGGTCACCGACCAACTGGCCGCCAAGCAGTTCAGCGTGTGCGAGCACATGGTCGACGGACTCGTCGACTACGCCCGCACCTGGCGCCCCGACCTCATCGTGCACGACCCCGTGACCTTCGCCGGCCCGGTCGCCGCACAGGTCCTCGGCATCCCCACCGTCAGCCACCTGTACGGCCTGGCCCGCCTGCTCAGGCTCGACATCAAGGACTGGGTCGGCACCCAGCACCGCACCGGCTACCTGGACCTGTTCACCCGCTGGGGAGTCGAACCACTGCTGGACCCCGAGGCCTGGATCGACCCCTGCCCCGCCACCCTGCGCTGGCCCGGCCAACGGGAGATCAACCGCCTACCGATGCGCTACATCCCCTACAACGGCCCCGGCACCGAACCCGACTGGCTGCGCGCCCGGCCCGACCGCCCCCGGGTCCTGGTCTCCTGGGGCACCTCCCAGCAGAAGAAACTCGGAACCGGCATCATCGAACTCTTCGGCGACATCGCCCGCAGCGTCGCCTCCCTCGACGCCGAGGTGATCCTCACCGTCGGCGCCATGGAACCCGCACACCGCCGCCACCTAGGCCACCTGCCCGACAACGTGACGACGGTGGACTGGGTGCCGCTGAGCACCCTGATCCAGAGCTGCTCGGCCATCGTGCACACCGGCGGCACCGGCATGATGATGACCGCCGCCGCCCACGGCGTCCCCCAACTGGGCATCACCAAGATCCCGGAGGGCCGCTTCAACGTCGAGCGCCTGGTCGCCGTGGACGCCGGACGGCACCTGCCGCAGGACGCGGTCGACCACCAGGCCGTACGCGACCACGTGGCCGCACTCCTCACCGACGCCACCTACCGCGAGGGCACCCGCCAACTGCGCCAGGACATCGAGCAACAACCGCTGCCCGCCGCCGTCGTACCCCTCCTGGAGGACATCGCGGCCAAGGCCGGGACGGCCCATGGGTGAGCAGAGCACCCCGCGGCTGCGCCCGCCCGAGCACCGCGTCGACCCCCGCGCCGTCGCCTACTGGACCGTCCGCGCCGCCACCGGCTGGCTGGCCGTACTCGCGGCCGAAGCCCTCTGGCTCGTCCTCGACGACGCCACCCGGGCCACCGCACACCTGTGGGCCCTCGCCGCCACCACCCTCGCCGCAGCGCTCCACAGCACCGTCATGCCCCGGTGGCGCTACCGGGTCCACCGCTGGGAGAGCGCACCGCACGCCCTCTACACCCAGACCGGATGGGCCGTGCAGGACCGCCGGATCGCCCCCCTGTCACGGATCCAGACCATCGACAGCACCCGCGGCCCGCTGGAACAGCTCTTCCGCCTCACCAACGTCACCGTCACCACCGCCTCCGCGGCGGGACCGCTGACCATCCAAGGACTCGGCGAGGAGACCGCCCGGCGGATCGTCGTGGAACTGACCGAACGCGTCCGCACCACGAAGGACGATGCCACGTGAGCGCCGACCGGCCCCGCGAACCCCTCTCCTCCTGGCACCGGCTGCACCCCAGGATGCTGCTGGTCCACCCCCTGCACGAACTCCTGCGCGCCCTGCCGCTGCTGGTGGCGACCCTGGTGATCGGAGCCACCACCGGCAGCGGCCAGAAATGGTCGCTGCTCGCCACCGCCGGCGCCGTCCTGCTCGGCCCCGCCCGCTGGTACACCACCGAGTTCCGCATCGCCGACGGCCAGGTACAGCTGCGCCGCGGCCTGCTGCAGCGCCGGCTCACCAGGGTCCCCCTGGACCGGATCCGCACCGTCGACGTCACCGCGCACCCGCTGCACCGCCTCCTGGGCCTCGCCCGGGTCGAGATCGGCACCGGCAGCCGCGAACCCAAGCGCGAGGACCGGCTCGAACTGGACGCCCTGAGCACGGCCCAGGCCGCCCGGCTGCGCGCACAGCTGTTCCCCGTCGCGGCCCGGCCCACCGACCACGCCGAACTCGTCCGGGCCCACACCGAGTGGATGCGCTACGCACCGCTGAACGTCGGCGGCCCGGTCCTGCTCGGCCTGTGCGCCGCCATCCTGCACGAGGCCCGCCTCGACCGCTGGCTCACCGGCCCCGCCCACGCCCTCGCCCACCGCCTCAGCGGCCCCCACCCCTGGACCGGCCTGCTGGAGGCCACCGCGGCCGCCCTGCTGGCCACCACCGCGGCCTCCACCGCCTTCTACGTCGTGATGTTCGGCGACTTCCGGCTGCTCCGCCTGCCCGACGCCACCCTGCAGACCACCCACGGCCTGCTCACCGCACGGACCGTCACCCTCAAGGAACGCCAGATCCGCGGCGTGGAGATCGCCCAGACACTGCCGGTGCGCGCCGTCGGCGGAGCCCGCTGCCTCGCCCTCACCAGCGGCCTGCGCGGCCGGCGGAGCGGAGCCCTGCTCGTCCCGTCCGCACCCGCGGCCGTGGTGCGCCGGGTCGCCGCCGACGTGCTGCGCACCCCGGCCCCGGTGGACTGCCCCCTCACACCCCACCCGCGCCGGGCACGGCGCCGGCGCACGGTCCGGGCCGCGGCCGCGAGCACGGCCGCCGCCGCGCTGTTCACCGCGGCCGCCGCCACCCACCTGGCCCCGACCTGGCCGTGGCCACTGGTGCTCGCGCTGTTCCCGCTCGCGGCCCTGACGGCCGCCGACGGGTACCGCGGCCTCGGCCACGCGGTGTCCGGGCGTTACCTGGTCGGCCGCTCGGGGGTGCTGGTCCGGCGGCGCTGGGCACTGTCGCGGGAGGGGATCGTGGGCGTGCGGCTGCGCTCCTCGCCGTTCCAGCGGCGGGCCCGCCTGGTCACCCTGACCGCCACCACCGCCGCCGGCCGCGGCCGCTGCCGGCTCTACGACCTCGGCGCCCAGGACGCCGTGGCCCTGGTGCGGGAGGTGCTGCCGGGACTGCTCGAACCGTTCCTGGAACCGCCGGCGACCCCCTCCAGCACCGACACCAGCTCCGCGGGCGCGGGCTGAGCCGCCACCTCCCCGGCGAGCAGGAGCGCCCGGGCTCGGTGCTCCGGCCCCTCCAGCAGCAGCCCGGCCTCGGCCCGCAGGGCCTGCGGATCGGTCGCCGCCGCGCCCTCCAGGACCCGGCCCACCCCGCCGCGCTCAAGGCCCCGGGCGCAGTCGAGCAGCGCGGGGTGCTCCGGCGGCAGCAGCAGCTGGGGCACCCCCCGGGCGCAGGCGGTCATCGCCGTCCCGGTGCCGCCGTGGTGCACCACGAGGTCACAGCGGGCGAACAGGGCGTCCAGCGGGGCCCGTTCGACCACCCGGATCCACTCGGGCAGCGGCCCGAGCGCGTCCCGCACCCGCTGCGGCACGGCCATCACCACCTCGTGGCCCGACCACGGCCGCAACGCCTCGCCGATCGCCCCCAGCCGCGCCAGCAGGTCCCCACCGGTGACGAAGTCGGCGCCCGCCACGGCGGCCCGGCTGCCGAACACCCCGAAGCCGACGACGATCCGGCGTGCGGAGCCCGGCGCGTGCACCCAGTCCGGCACCGGCTGCGGCCCGTTGTAGGGCACGAAACGCATCGGCCGCACCACCGTGGCCGGGTCGAGCCGCAGGCTCGGCGGGCAGGGGTCCAGGACGGCCGCCGGCGCCGGGATCCCCCCGGCCAGGCCGAGCCCGGCCGCCAACTCCCCGAGGATGCCGCGGGCCCGGGTGATCGCCTCGGCACTCATCGAGTCCGGGCCGCCCCACCGGTGGACGACCACCGGGACGCCCAGCACCGCCCCGGTGAGCAGCCCGGCGAACTCGATCGGGTCGCACAGCACCACGTCCGGCCGCCAGGCGCGGGCGGCCGCCAGGTAGCCGTCGATCACCCGGGCGACCCGCACCTGCCAGGGGTGCCCCCCGGAGGCCCAGCGGTGCCCGGCGAAGCCCCGCAGCTGCTCCTTCGCCAGCACCTCGGCCATCCGCGGCAGCGCCGGCTCCTCGACGGCCCGCCCCCGGGAGGGCGGGGCCACCTCCAGCTCGTCGACCTCGGCCGCGCACAGCCCGGCCCGTTCGGCGGCCCGGACCACCTCGGCGCGCCCGGCGACCAGCACCTCGTGCCCGGCCGCCCGGGCGGCCCACGCCAGCGGCACCATGCACAGCAGGTGGCTCGGGGCCAGGGCGGTGACCAGAATCCTCATCGCGCCGCCCGGCCTTCCTGGAACCGCTCCAACTCGGCTGCCAGCGCCGCGGGTTCGGGCAGCGCGGCCATCTCCTCGGCCAGCTTGCGCGCGGTCGCCGCGTAGGAGGGGTCCTCCAGCAGCTCGCGCACCGCCTCCCGCACCGCCGCCGGGTCGTCCTGGGCGTCCGGGTCGGTGAGTTCCCTGGCCAGCCCGTGGTCCCGCAGCCGGGCGGCCCACAGCGACTCGTTGCCGATCTGCGGCAGGACCAGCTGGGGCAGCCCGAACGCGCACGCGGTGAGCGAGGTGCCGGTGCCGCCGTGGTGCACGATGGCCGCGGCGGAGTCCAGGAACAGGTTGAGCGGGACCGGCTCGACCACCTTCGTCGCCCCTCCCACCGGCCCCAGGTCGCCGTGGTAGGCCGCCGGCAGCGTCACCACCGGGCTGACCCCGGGCAGCGCCTCCAGGGCGTCGACCACCGAGCGGAACAGCGGGACACCGTTGAGGGCCGCGGTCAGCCCGCCCAGGCTCACCACCACCCGGCGCTGCCCGGCCGGCTCCGCGACCCACCGCGGCAGGGTCCCCGCCCCGTTGTACGGGACGTACCGCAGCGAGCGCACCGGGGCCCGCCCGCCGGCCGGTTCGGGGCCGCGCAACGAGGGCGGGCAGGAGTCCAGCACCAGGTCCGGGCCGGGCAGTTCACCGCTCAGACCGTGCCGGGCGAACCGGGCGCCGAGCATCTGCCGCGCCATCTCCAGCGGCTGCTCGCCCAACGGGTCGATGTCCCAGCGGTGGTGCACCACGGGGACCCCGAGCACCCCGCCGACCAGCAGGGCGCTGAACTCCATCGGGTCGCTGACGACCAGGTCCGGCCGCCACCGCGAGGCGAACTCCAGGTACTGCTTCATCAGGTAGCGGGCGTGCATGATCCACGGCATGACGAGCGTGAACGGGGACGCGTCCGTGGTCTGCGCGCGCCCGGCCTGGTTGGGCCGCTTCCCGGCGGGCAGCCGGGCGGTGAGCGCCTCGACGGCGTCGAAGCGGTCACCGACCTCGACCGCGGTCAGCCCGGCGGCGAGCGCGGCCTCGACGACGTCCGGCTGCCCCAGGACCAGCACCTCGTGACCGCGGCTGCGCAGTGCCCACGCCAGCGGGACCATCGGGGTGAAGTGACTGGATACCGGTGTGGCCATGAACAGCACCCGCATGGGGCCTCCTCGTCGGTCCGGACGGGCGGCCCCCGGGCCGCCCGTTTCGGCGACCAGTGTCGGGGCGCCCGTTCGACGCGCGTTCAAGGGCGGACCTCCCCTCGACGGGGGTTCGAATGCCCTGTGGCGGGATGGGCCCCATGGTGAACGCAGACAGCGCCGGCTACTACCTCGTCAGCCCGGCAGGAATCCCCAACTACGGCGACGAGTTGATCGCCGCCACCTGGCTCAGGCACCTCGCGCGCATCGCCCCGGACGTGGACGTGGTCCTCGACTGCATCGGCCCCCAGGCCGCCGAGGAGCGGCTGCGCGCCCTCCACCCCCGGGCGCGTTTCCACAACGTGCTGTGGCAGCTGTGCGTGACCCACTGGTCGCCCGAGCCGGCCAGGACCGCGGCCGCCGTGGCCGCCGCGGTCGGCGCCGGCGGCGCCGGAGGAGGGCTCGACGCGCTGCGCCGGGCCCGGGTGGTGCACCTGCTCGGCGGCGGGTTCATCAACGACATCTGGGCGCCGTTCGCCGGCCTGCTGGCCGGGATCACCACGGCCGTGCGGCACTCCGGGGGCCTCGCCGCCATGACGGGCCAGGGCCTGTACCCGCCGGCCGGCGGCGACGCCGCCCTGATCCGCTCCCTGACGGACGGCTTCGCCGTCGTCGACGTCCGGGACGAGGCCTCCGCCGGGCTCCTCGGCACCGGGCCCGGGACGTGCACCGCCGACGACGTCTTCCTCGGCTTCGGCCCGCACCTGCTCGACACCCGTGACGACGTCCCCGAGGTGATGGTCAGTCTGCAGTCGCTGCTCTCCGACACCGGCCCGGAGGAGCTGGCCGCGTTCGCGGCCAAGACCGTGCGCGAGTGGGGCGCGCAGCGGGTCGGCCTGCTGGAGTGCGCCCCGGACCAGGACGGCGAGGTGCTCCGGGCCGCCAGGGCGGCGCTGCCCGGCGCGCGCCTCTACACCCTGGCCGAGGTGATGGCCCACGGGCTGCCGGCCCGCCCCGGCCAGGCGTGGCTGACCACCCGCTTCCACCCGCACCTGGTCGCCGCGGCGGCGGGGGCCTGCGGGGCGGCGGTCAGCATCAAGCGCGACTACTACGGGACCAAGCACCGCTCGCTGACGGCCGTCGGCTCCAACTGGGAGCTGCTGGAGGCCCTGGAGGTCCCGGCCCGCCCCGGCGCCGGCGGCTACCGGCCCGAGGCGCTGGCGCGGCTGACGGCCGCCAAGCGGGCCGTCGCGGACCGGATCTACCCCGGCCCGGCGGCCCGCTGACGCCCCCGCAGGGGAGCGGTCCCGGCGCTCAGCACAGCCGGGCCAGCGACTCCAGGTCGGCGACCAGGGCGCTGGGCGCCGGGGCCTGCCGGATCTCGGCCCGCAGGGCCAGCGCCGCCCCCGCGTACCCGGGGTCCTCCAGCAGGACGGTGACCGCCTCCCGGACCTGGTCCCCGGTGGCGGTCAGGCCCTCCAGCGGGATCACCGACCCGGTGCGCGCCAGCCGGCGGCTGAACACGATCTGGTCCGAGGCGAGCGCCAGCGCCAGCTGCGGCACGCCCGCCACCGCCCCGTTCATCAGGCTGTTGTCGCTGCCGTGGTGGATCAGCGCGTCGCTGGCGGCCAGCAGCAGGTCCAGCGGGAAGTCCTGCAGGACCCGCACTCCCTCCGGCAACCCGCCCAGGGCGCCCACCTGTTGCGGCGAGGCGGTGAGCACCACCTCGGCGCCGGCGTCGACCGCCGCCCGCACCGCCTCGCGCAGCGCCGGCACCTCCGGCCCGTAGATCCCGGTCGCCGACCGGCCCCACACCACGCACACCCGCGGGCGCCCGCGCGGCTCGTGGGCCCAGCCGGGCAGCTCGCCCGGCCCGTTGTACGGCACGAACCGCACCGGCAGCCGGGCGGCGGCCCCCAGCGGGGGAACGGCCGACTCGGGCGAAGGGTCGATCACATGGGTGATGTCCTCCCGGGCCCAGCCCTCGACGCCGGGCCGCGCCAGGTTGTTCACCATGTCCAGCAGCGCCAGGTCCAGGCCGAGCTCCTCGTCCGCCGTGCCGAACAGCCCCGGGGCGCAGTACACGCTCGGCACCCCCGCCTCCCGCGCCACCAGCGCGCCCTCCTCGGCGAGGACGTCGTGGCACACCAGGTGCGGGCGCCAGGCCCGGGCGAACTCCGCCGTCCGCTCGTACGCGGCCAGCACCGTCCGCGCGTACTCCTCCGAGAACCGCTTCTGCGCGGTGACCACGTCGAACTCGGCCAGGTCCGAGACGCGGTGGCCGGTGACCGGGTGCAGCGGCAGCCCGGGCAGGCGGGTGCGCCCCTCGGCGACCTGCGCGTACAGGTTGAGCCGGGACATGTACATCATGTCGGGGCTGTCGATCACCGGCACCGGGACCAGACCGGCCCGCGCGATCGTGCCGGCCTGCTCCCGGGAGCACACCACCCGCACGTCGTGCCCGGCCGCCTGCAGGGCCCATCCCAGGGGGACCATGCAGAAGTAGTGGCCGGCCCAGTTCGACGTCGTGAACAGAATCCGCATCGTCGTCTCCCTAACCGTTCGGTAGTCGTGAGGGGCCGCTCCGGCGCGGCGGTCAGCGGCGCTTGGCGATGCCCCGCAGCGCGATCGGGGCGAACAGCAGGCCCACCGCCAGGGAGGAGAGCAGGGTGTAGAGCACGGGACGGCCGACCTCGCCGCCCAGGAGGATGCCGCGCTCCGCGGTGCCCAGCCAGGTCACCGGGTTGAGCTTGACGAACGCCTCCAGCCAGCCCGGCATGGTCTTGGGGTCCGCGAACGCGCCGCTGATGAAGGCCATCGGGATGGTGCACAGGAAGGAGAGCATCTGCACCGTCTCCACCGAGCGCACGGACAGGCCGATGGCCATCGCCAGCCAGGCCAGGCCGAAGGAGAACGCGGCCAGCAGCAGCACGGCGTAGCCGAGGTTCCACCAGTGCGTCTCGATCCGGAAGCCCAGCGCGAACCCGACGGCGAGCACCAGGACCAGCGACCACATCTGCAGCAGCAGGTCCCCGCAGTAACGGGCGATCAGCGGCGCCATGCGGGCGATCGGCATGGACCGGAAGCGGTCGAACACGCCGCGGCCGACGTCCCCGAAGAGCGCGGGAGCCCCGGCCATGGTCGCGAAGACCGCGTTGTAGCCCATGATCCCGGGCACCTCGTACTGCAGGTAGGCGTGGCTGGAGCCGGCCATCTGCCCGCCGTAGATGTAGGTGGACAGCAGCAGGAACAGGATCGGCTGGATGCCGAGCAGGAACAGCGGCTCGGGGTTGTGGCGGACCTGGGTGATGATGCGCCAGGTGAGCGCCGAGGTGTGGCGGAAGAGCCGGATCGGGCCCATCCTCCGCACCTGCAGGTCGAGGCCGGTGGCGGGGCCGGACAGGGTCGCGCTCATGCGGCGGGCTCCTTGCTGTTCGTCGCGGCGGCCAGGTCGGCGGCCGTCCGCTCGTCGGCGTCGTCGGTCGCTTCCTCGGCGGGGCCACCGAGGATGCTGAGGAAGGCCTCGTCCAGGCTGGGCCGGCGCAGACCGGCCTCGTCCACCTCCAGGCCCGCGTCCGCGAGGCGGTTGAGCACCGCCGACAGGAGCGCGCCGTCGGCGGAGCGGATCACCAGGGTGCCGTCCTCCTCGACCACCCCGGGCGCCACCGGCCGGGCCGCGGCGGCGGCGGCGGCCAGCTCCTCCGGCCGGCTCGGCCGCACCACCAGGGTGCGGTCGCCGACCTGGTCCTTGAGCGCCTCGGCGGTGCCCCGCGCCGCCTCCCGCCCCTTGTTGATCACCAGGAGCTCGTCGGCCAGCTGGTCCGCCTCCTCCAGGTACTGGGTGGTGAGCAGCACCGCGGTGCCCTCGGAGGCCAGCCGGCGCACGGCCTGCCACAGTTCGAAGCGGCTCTTGGGGTCGAGGCCGGTGGTGGGCTCGTCGAGGAACAGCACCCGGGGACGGCCCACCAGGCTCGCCGCCAGGTCGAGCCGGCGGCGCATGCCGCCCGAGTACGTGCGGGCCGTGCGCCTGGCCGCCTCGGTCAGCCCGAAGGTCTCCAGCAGCTCCGCCGCCCGCCGCTTGGACTCGGCCCGGCCCATCTCCAGCAGCCGCGCGATCAGCACCAGGTTCTCGGTGCCGGTCAGGTTCTCGTCGACCGCCGCGTACTGGCCGGTCAGCGCGATCAGCTGACGCACCCGCGCGGCGTCCTTGACCACGTCGTAGCCGTGGATGAGCGCCCGGCCGCCGTCCGGCCTGGCCAGGGTGGCGAGGATGCGCACCGCGGTGGTCTTGCCCGAGCCGTTGGGCCCCAGCAGGCCCAGGATCTGGCCCGACCTGAGCTGCATGTCGATGCCCGCGAGGGCGGTGACCTCGCCGAAGCGCTTCGCGAGCCCCTCGGCGAGCAGTGCCTCCGTCATGACTGTCCCTTCTCCGGTGGTGGTGTACGGCCCCACGCTCTACCGCGCGCCTGACAGGCCGCTGATACCGCGCTGATACGGCAGGGCGGGCCCGTCGGGCAGGCCCAGGACCCGGGCGAGCACGGTGTTCAGCGTCCGGTGCGGCGAGGTGACCAGATCGTCCGGGGCGCGCCAGCAGACGAAGCCGTCCGGCCGCACCAGGACCGCGCCGCTGTCCGTGATCCCGTGCGCGGCGGCGAAGCCGCCCGGCCCGTCCAGCAGCTCCTCGCCGATCCGGTGCACCCGCACGCCCAGCCGCGGCGCCAGCCGCCGCCCCGCGGCGGCCCACCGCCCGCCCTCCACCCCGCACAGCAGCACGAAGGCGTCCCGGTAGAGGTCGAGCGTGGACAGCTCCACGCCCCCGCGCACCAGCGGGTGGTGCGGGGCGCGGCTGCCCGGCTCCCCGGTGAGGTCCAGCGACGGCGCCGGGGGCTCGCCCGCGTGCTCCTCGGCGACGACCGCCGCCGAGCGGTAGCGGTGGCCCAGCACCGCCGCGAGCGGCTGCAGCGCGGGCCCGGACGAACGCACCGGCTCGCCCGAACGCCGGCTCAACTGCTGGCGCACGGACAGCTCGCAGGCCGCCAGCGCAACCGGGCGCCGCTCCTGCTCGTACGTGTCCAGGAGCCGCTCGTCGGCGGCGCCGCGCAGCACGGCCGCCAGCTTCCAGGCGAGGTTGTGCGCGTCCTGGATGCCGGTGTTCCCGCCCAGCCCGCCGGCCGGCGCCATCACGTGGGCGGCGTCGCCGGTCAGCAGCACCCGCCCCGCCCGGTAGCGGTCGGCCGTCCGGGAGCAGAGCTCCCAGGTCTGCACCGGCGCCGGGCAACCGGCGCCGGCGGACGCGGCGAGCCCGAGCAGCTCCGGGTCGAGGTCCGCCACCCCCGTGGCCGCGCGGATCAGCTCCACGCAGCGCTCCACGCCGAAGTCCTCGGCCCGCTCGCCGGCCCCCGGCCGGTAGGGCACCATCAGGACCCAGCGCTGCGGATGGTCCAGCCGCGTCAGCATGGTGTTGGGCCGCGGCCGGTCGAGGTAGCACACCGCCAGCCGCCGGCCCCGCAGCGGCCCCGAGAGGTCCGCCAGGAACGGGATGTTCACGTAGTGGGCGATGCTGCCCACCCCGCTCGTGCCGATGCCCAGCGCGTCCCGGATCCCCGAACGGTGGCCGTCGGCGGCCACCAGGTAGTCCGCCCGCACCGTGCGCCACGTGCCGCGCGCCAGGTCACGCAGCCGCACCTCGACACCCGCGCCGTCCTGCTCGAACGACTCCAGCCGGGTGGAGAACCGCAGCTCGGCCCCCAGCCGCCGCGCCTGCTCCCGCAGCACCGGCTCCACCGCGTTCTGGTCGATCATCAGCGGCACCGTCGGACTGAGCCGGCCCACGGACTCGGGCGCCGTGCGCACCGCGTGGAAGGACTGCGGGCCCGAGAGGTCCTCGGCCCGCGCGATCTCCGGCAGGTCGCGCAGGACCGACGGCGGCGCCGCCCGCAGCGCCGCCTCCACCCCGGCCGCGCGCAGCACCTCCATGCTCCGCAGGTTCAGCCCGCGCCCGCGCAACTGGGGCGACGGACCGTCGTGCTTCTCCACCAGCAGGGCCCGCACACCCTGCCCGGCCAGGAACAGCGCCGTGGACAGGCCCACCAGCCCGCCACCGGCGATCACCACCGAGACTTCGCCATCCATTGCTGAATCCCATTGCTCCAGAGGTCATTGGGCACAGCGTGACCGGCGCTGTTCGAACGTCCCTCGAAGTCCCGCCACGACCATGGGCAGACCGCGACCAGTCACGGAAGGTAGCCATGACCAACACCGAAGCGCCCCGGGTCGACACACGCCAGCTGCACGACATCGCCCGCGGCTACGTGAAGACCGCGCTGCTGCGCACCGCCTTCGAGCTCAGGCTCTTCGACCCGCTCGCCGACGGGCCGCTGACCGCGGACCAGCTCGCCGCCCACACCCGGGTCGACCGGCGCGGCCTGCGCATCGTGCTCGACGCGCTGGCCGCGATCGGCCTGCTGCACGCCCGGGACGGCCGCTACGCCCTCCCGCAGGGCGAGTCCGAACTCCTGCTCAGCACCAGCCCCCGGTTCTTCGGCGGCGCGCTGAAGCTCGGCGCGAGCGACTGGGAGTGGGACGCCCAGAAGCACCTGATCGACGCGGTCCGCCACGGCGGCACCGTCGCCCCCACGCACGCGCTCACCCCGGAGTTCGACTACTGGACCGAGTTCGCCACCAGCACGACCTGGTTCAACAACGGCGCCGCCGAGCTGATGACCGAACAGCTCCTGCCCTGGGCCGCGCAGCGCGAGAGCGTCGACGTGCTGGACATCGCCTGCAGCCACGGCAGCTACGGCTTCACCTTCGCCCAGCGCGAGCCGCGCGCCACCATCACCGGCCTGGACTGGCCCAACGTCCTGGAGATCACCCGCCGCCACGCCGAACGCCTCGGCCTGGCCGACCGGTTCAGGACCATCGCCGGGGACATGTTCAAGACCCCGCTCGGCGGCCCGTACGACATCGTGATGCTCACCAACGTGCTGCACCACTTCTCCCCGGAGGAGTCCACCGAACTGCTGCGGCGCGTGGCACCCGCCGTCAAGCCGGGCGGCCGGATCGCCGTCGTCGGCCACACCACCGACGCCCACGACACCCCGCACACCAACCCGCTGCCGTACATGTTCTCGGTGATCATGCTGGTGCAGACGCACCGCGGCGAGACCCACTCCGTCGACACCTACCGGCGGATGCTCACCGACGCCGGCTTCGCCAACGTCACCGACCACTCCAGCGAGGCCGCCATGCACCGGCTCTTCCTCGCCGACCGGATCTGAACCGGAGGGAGAGCCCCCCTTGAAGCCGGACACCGGCCCATCCAGCACCCTCGCGGCGGCCGCCTCCGTCGCGCGGACCGTCGTCGCACCACTCGCCCAACAGGCCGACCGCGAGCGCCGACTGGATCCCAAGGCGGTCCACGCCCTCACCAGCGCCGGATTCCCCCGGCACTTCGTGCCGCGCCGCTTCGGCGGCGCGGCCGGCACCTTCACCGACCTCCTCGGCGCGGTCACCGAGCTCTCCAAGGGGTGCGCCGCCGCCGGCTGGTGCGCCTCCCTGTTCGCCGGCCACGCCCGGCTCGCGGCCTACCTGCCGGCCCGGGGACAGCAGGAGGTGTGGCGGGACGGGCCCGACGCCCGGATCTCCGCCGGATTCGTGCCCAGCGGCACCGTCCGCCGCACCGGGGACACCTGGATCCTGAGCGGCGCGTGGAACTTCATCAGCGGAGCGGACTTCGCCGACTGGGTGCTGCTGTCGGCCTGGGAACCCGGCGGCGAGGGCAAGCGGCTGCGCTTCTTCGCGGTGCCGCGCGCCGACTGCGCCCTGGAGGACACCTGGTTCTCCGTCGGGCTGCGCGGCACGGGCAGCCGCAGCCTCGTCCTGGACGGGGTCGAGGTGCCGCAGCACCGCACCCTCGCCCAGTCCGTCCTGCTGGCCGGAACCGCCCCCGACACGGAGCCGGCCGGCTGCCACGCCGTGCCCTTCCGGCTCGTCAACGGCCTGACCATGGTCACCCCGGCGCTCGGCGCCGGCCTCGGCGCACTGGAGTCCTGGACGCAGTGGATCGCCGGCAAGACCGAGGTGCTGATGGGCCGCACGGTCCGGGCGGGGGAGAAGGCGTCGGTGCGCTCCGCACTGGCCCGCGCCTCCTTCGAACTCGACACGGCCGCCCTGGTGCTCGGCCGCATCGCGGCCCAGGCCGACGCCGGCGCCGCAGCGGAGGCCGTCCCCCGCAACCACCGCGACTTCGCCCTCGTGGCCGCAACGCTGACCAAGGCCGTCGACCGGCTCCAGCGCGAGAGCGGCGCCCGCGGCCAACTGGAGGGCGGCCCCACCGAACGCGCCTGGCGCGACGTCCACGCCGCCGCCGCCCACGCCGCCCTGCAGTTCGAGAGCAACGCCGACGTGTACGCCCGCCACGCCTTCGCCGCGTACCGGCCCACCACCACGGAGGGGACGTCCCATGGCTGAACCCCAGCCCGCCACGGCACCGTTGCGACTGCACGCCCTGGCCTACAGCCTCGGCGTCACCGCCGCCGTCACCGCCGCCGCCCGGCTGGAACTGGCCGACGCACTCGGCGAGGAGCCGATGACCGTCGCCGACCTCGCCACGGCCGTCGGCGCCAAGCAGGAGCCGCTCGGCCAGCTCCTGCGCGCACTCGCCTGCCACGGCGTGTTCCAGGAGACGGCACCGGGCCGCTACACCCACACCGAACTCTCCCGGCTGCTGCGCGCCGACGCGCCGGGCGGGCGCCGCGCGATGGCCCTGCTCGCCGGGGCGCCCTTCGCCTGGCGCATCTGGGAACGGCTGGACACCGCCGTGCGCACCGGCCGCAGCGTCTTCCCGGACCTGTACGGCACCACCCTGTTCACCCACCTCCACGAGGAGGAACCCGAGCTGGGCGCCCTCTTCGACCAGGCGATGGCCAAGTCCGGCGTGGCCACCGCGGCGGCCGTGGCCGAGGTGCTCGACCTGACCGGCACCCACACCGTCGCCGACATCGGCGGCGGCCGCGGCACCCTGCTCAAGGTCCTGCTGGAGCGCCGGCCCGGGCTGAACGGGGTGCTGTTCGAACTGGAGCCGGTGGCGGCCGGCGCGGACCCGGCCCTGCGCGACGGCGGGGAACTGGCCGCGCGCTGCAAGGTGGTGGCGGGCGACTGCCACGTCGACGTCCCGGTCAAGGCCGACACCTACCTGCTCAAGGGCGTGGTGCACATGTGGGACGACGAGACCGCCGTCGCCGCGCTGCGCACGCTCGCCCGCAACGCCCCGGCGGGCGCCCGGGTGGTCCTGATCGAACAGGTGCTGGACGCCACCGAGACACCGGAGATCGCCACGGTGATGAACCTGCTCATGCTGGTCAGCCAGGGCGGCCGGGAACGCACCGGCGGCGAGTTCCGCGAGCTGTTCGAACGCGCCGGGCTGCGCTTCCACGGCATCACCGCCACCGGCAGCGTGGTGCACCTGGTCGAGGGGTCCGTCCCCGCCGCCCCCTGACCGGGCGCGGCGGCCCGCCCGCACCGGCCGCAGGCCCCTCCCAGGTGCCCTCTAGGTGAGCTCGTCGAAGACGCCCGCCAGGCCGGTGAGGGCGGCCCCGGCCGCGTGCTCGGCCCCCGACTGGTAGGCCGAGGCGAGCTCCTCCCCGTCGAGGACCGCCGCGCACAGCCCCTCGATCCGCACCGCGTCCGGGTGGCTCACCGGCGCGCTGCCGGACACCCCGTCGCCGATGCCGAGCAGCCGCACCGCCCGGGCGGCCCGGCCCTGGGCGGCCGCGATGTCGGCCGCCAGCAGCGCCGCCCGGCCGGCGACCCGGGCGTCCCCCAGCAGCACGGCGTGGGCCAGGGCCTCCTCGTGCAGGCTCGCGGCCCGGCCCAGCCGCCGCCGGGCGACCTCGACGTGGCCCAGGCCGCACAGCATCAGCGCGAGCTGGCCCACGTCCGGCCGCGGCGCGGTGCGCAGCGCGGTGACCCCCGGCTCCAGGACGGCCGCGGCGTGGGCCAGGTCGCCCTGCCAGCGGGCGATCTCGGCCAGCACCCCGCGGATGTGGGGCTGCGCGCGGGTGATCCCGGCCTGCCGGGCGGTGCGCAGCGTGCTCTCCAGCAGCCCCCGCGCCCCGTCGAGGTCCCCGGCGCGGGCGAGTTCGCTGCCCAGGCGGGCGCGCAGGATGATCTGGTCCTCCAGCCCGCCCAGTTCGGTCGCCAGCCGCAGCGCCTCCTCCAGCAGCTCGATGGCCTCCCCGGGCCCGGCGGTGGCGCCGGAGATCCCGGCCAGGGCGCTGAGCGCCTGGATCTGCCCCCAGCGCTCGCCGATCTGCCGGGACTCCCGCAGGGCGGCCCGGAAGTGCTCGGTGGCGCGCCGCACGTCCCGTCGCGCCGAGTGGAGGTGGCCGCAGTTGACGTGGCCGCAGGAGCGGACCCAGGCGTGCCTGGCCCGGGTGAGCTGCTCCATCGCTTCCAGAGCGCCAGCCGGGTCCTCGTCGAGGATGCTCAACGTCCCCCGGAACGCGGTGAGTTCGGGCGGCTCCTCGGTGCCGGGCGGGCGGCTGCGCTCGGCGCGCTCCAGCCACTGCCGCACCCGCGCGAGGCCGGCGGCCATGCCCTCGGGCGAGGCGGAGGGCGCCAGCGCGGACATGATCGTCACCAGGGCGCGGGCGTCGTCCGGGGCGTCCCCGGGGACGGCCAGCGCCCGGTCCGCCCAGTCCGCGGCCTCGATCTGCTGGCCGCGCAGGGACCAGTACCAGCCCAGCGCGGCCACCATGCGGACCGACAGCGCGCTGTCGCCGGCGGCGATCGACCAGCGCAGCGCCGCCTGGAGGTTGTCGTGGTCGGCGGTCAGCCGGGCCAGCCACAGGGCCTGGTCGGCGCCGATGAGCCGCTCGCGGGCCGACTCCGCCAGGCCCACGAAGTACCGGGCGTGAGCGGCCCGTACGGCCTGTTCCTCGCCCTCCTCCAGCTGCCCGGCCAGGTACTCGCGGATGGTCGACAGCACCCGGTAGCGGATCTCCCGGCCGCTCTCGTCGAGTTGGACCAGGGACTTGTCCACCAGCGCCGTCAGCAGGTCGACGACGTTGCGGGGCACCACCCCGACCCGGGCGTCGGTGCAGATCTCCTCCACCGCGTTCAGCGTCGCCCCGCCCTCGTACACCGAGAGCCGCTTGGCCAGGGTGCGTTCCTCCAGCCGCAGCAGCCCCCAGCTCCAGCCGACCACGGCGTGGAGCGTGCGGTGGCGCTCGGGGCGGCTGCGCAGGCCGCCGGAGAGGATCCGGAAGTGGTCGTCCAGCCGCTCGGCGACGTCCGCCGGCGACAGCGCCCGCAGCCGGGCCGCCGCCAGTTCCAGCGCCAGCGGCAGGCCGTCGACCCGGCCGCACAGCCGCACCACGTCCGCCGCGTTGTCCTCGTTCACCTCGAAGCCCGAGCGCACCGCCCGGGTGCGCTCGGCCAGCAGCTGGACGGCCGGGCTCGCCAGCACCTCGGGCAGGGCGGCGCCGGCCGGGGGAAGGGGCAGCGGGCCCAGGGTCAGCAGCCGCTCGCCGGCCGCGGCGAGCCGCTCCCGGCTGGTGGCCAGGGCCCGCGTCCCCGGGCAGTCCCGGAACAGCCGCTCGACCAGCTCCGCCACCGCGTCCACCACGTGCTCGCAGTTGTCGAGCACGAGCAGGACGCCGCGGTCGCCGACCACCTCGACCAGCCGCGGGTACGGCGCCGGCTTGGCGGTCTCCGGGCTGCCCAGCACCGTGGTGCCGGTCGAGGTCAGGGCGTTGAGCACGGCCTCGGGGACCTGCGCGGGATCCTTGACCGCGGCCAGGTCCACCCACCAGGCCCCCTCCCCGAGGCGGTCGGCGAGGGTCTGCGCCGCCTCGACGGCCAGCCGGGTCTTGCCGACCCCGCCCGGCCCGATCAGGGTGACCAGCCGCGCCTCGCCCAGCAGCCGCTCCAGCTCGGCGAGTTCCGCCCCCCGGCCGAGGATGCCGCTGACCCGCATCGGCACGCCCCGGCGGGCGCAGGCCGGCGCCCCGGCGTCCGCTCCGGGGCCGCCGCGGGCCGCGGTCGCGGCCGGCTCGGCGCGCAGCACGGCCAGATGGGCGCGCTCCAGGTCGGGGGAGGGGTCCAGGCCCAGTTCGTCGGCGAGCCGGCGGCGGATCCGGTCGTACGCCTCCAGGGCCTCCGCCTGGCGTCCCGCCGCCTGCAGGGCCCGCATCAGCCGGGCGTGCCACAGTTCGTCGACCGGGTCGGCGGCGGCGAGCTGCTCCAGTTCGGGCAGGACGTCCACGGCCCGCCCCAGCGCGATGTCCGCGTCGATCCGGGTGCCGAGGACGGTGCGCCGCAGCTCGCGGGCCCGGGCCGCCGGGGCCTGGGCGAACAGCGCCCCGGCCGCCTCCGTGAACTCCTCGCCCCGCCACAGCGCCAGCGCCCCGCGCAGCGTGGCGGCCGCGAGGTCGGGGCGCTGCGCGAGCTCGGCGCGGCCGCGGGCGGCCAGCTGCTCGAACCGCCACAGGTCGACCGCCTCGGCCGGCACGCCCAGGGCGTACCCGCCCGGGCCGGAGGTGACGGGCAGTGCGGGCGCCAGCCGCCGCAGCCGCGACACCAGGGCCTGCACGGCGTTGTGCGGGTTCGCCGGAGGGGAGTCCTCCCACAGGTCCTCGATCAGGCGCTCGGCGCCGACCGGACGGCCGTGGGCCAGCACCAGCCGGATGACCAGCGAGCCGATCCGGGTGCCCGTGAGCCTGACCGGCGTGCCGTCCGGGTCGCAGACCACCAGCGGCCCCAGGACCGCCACCCGGATCCCCGGTGCCGTGCTCATCAGGCCCCTTCCCCTCTCGCCGCCAGCGAAGGCTACATGATCGCACGGGGCGCTCCTCAGCCTGCGTTCGAACGGTTCTCGGACCAGGCTCGTTAGGTTCCTCGGGCCAGCCGATCCGAGGAGAAGGTTCGTCATATGTCCACTCCTGCAACGGAATCCGTCGCGCCTGCGGTCGCGGCGCAGCAGGCCCGCCGAGTCGCCGAGTCCGCCCGGACCCCCGACAGCCGGGTGACCCCGAACGCGTGGTTCGACTCCTGGTTCGCCGCCCACCAGCGGCGCAGCGGGTTCCAGGTGACGCGCATCCCCTTCTCCCGGCTGTCCAACTGGGGCTTCGACCCGGACACGGGGACGCTGGCCCACGACAGCGGCCGGTTCTTCTCCGTGGAGGGACTGCGGGTCGAGGCGGACGAGCAGATCGGTGTCTGGGAGCAGCCGATCCTGGTCCAGCGGGAGATCGGGATCCTCGGGATCCTCGCCAAGGAGTTCGACGGGGTCCTGCACTTCCTGATGCAGGCCAAGCTGGAGCCGGGGAACACCGGCGCCGTCCGGCTGTCGCCGACGGTCCAGGCCACCCGGAGCAACTACACAGGGGTCCACCGGGGGCGGGCCATCCCGTACATCGAGCGGTTCGTCGCGCCGCGCACCGGGCGGCCGCTGGTGGACACCCTGCAGTCCGAGCGCAGCACCTGGTTCCTGCGCAAGCGCAACCGGCACATGGTGGTGGAGGCGGCCGGCGACGTCCCGGAGCACCAGGACTTCTGCTGGCTGACCCTGGGCCAGCTGCGGCGGCTGATGATGCGCGACAACACCCTGAGCATGGAGGCCTGTTCGGTGCTCGCCTGCCTGCCGGGCGCCCGGTCGCTGGATGCCGGGCCGGCGCGGCACAGCCTCGGCGAGGTGATCAGCGCGCTGTGCGAGGTCAAGGCCCGCCACGAGGTGGGGCAGCACCGCATCCCGCTCAAGGAGGTGACCTCCTGGCGGCGCCTGGACGACGAGATCTCCCGGGCCGACGGGAAGTACTTCAAGGTGATCGCCGCCGAGGTCCACGCCGACAGCCGCGAGATCCTGCACTGGACCCAGCCCCTGCTGGCGCCGGCCGCCGGAGGCGTCGCCGCGCTGCTGACCCGCCGCTTCGGCGCGGTGCGGCACGTCCTGCTGCACGCCAGGGTGGAGGCCGGGGCCAGGGACGTCGCCGAGTTCGGGCCGACCGTCCAGTGCACGCCGGGCAACTACGGCGACGTGCCGGCCCACCACCGCCCGCGATTCCTGGACCAGGTGCTGTCCGCACCCCCGCAACGGGTCCTCTACGACACGGTGCAGTCGGAGGAGGGCGCCCGCTTCCACCACGCCGAGAGCCGCTACCGCATCGTCGAGGTCGGCGACGAACTCGACGACGTCCCGCCGGAGTTCGTCTGGGTCACGGCCGGCCAGGCGGCCCGGCTGCTGCGGCACAGCTACTACCTGAACATGCAGGTGCGCACCCTGATCGCGGCGCTGCACGCGCTGGGCTGACCGCCGCCCCAGGAGGCGGGCGGCGGCCGGCCGGCGCGTGCCGAGCCGCGAGCCCGGCGCGGCCGCGAACTCAGAGCAGCCGCGAACTCAGCGCGGCCACCTCGGCGGGCACCCGGGCGGCCAGCCGCTCGGCGTCGGCCGCCGACAGCACGTCCGTGCGGTAGCGGACCAGCCCCCCGAGATCGGGGTGCGGCCGCAGCTCCAGGTGGACCTCGGGGACCCAGGTCCGCGGCGCGACCCGGATCTGCTCGCCGTGCAGCGCCGCCGTGACCTCCACCCGCGCCGGCGGCACCTCCTCCAGCAGGAAGTACGCCTGGAGCAGCGGATCGCGCCCGGCGGCGGGCAGCGGCCGCCCCCGCTGCAGGGCGATCGACAGCAGCGGCGCCTCCATCGCCTCGCGCAGCTGCTCGGCGGCCCGGCGCACCAGCTCGCGCGCGCCGTCGCCGGGCGCCAGCCGCAGCGCGACCATGCTGGCGTAGCAGCCGACCGAGTCCGCCGAGGCCGGCAGGAAGCGCCCCGAGACCGGGGTGCACACCGCCAGGTCCGCCGCGCCGGTGAACTCGCCCAGCACCCGCGCCCAGGCCGCCAGGAACACCGCGCTGACCGTGCCGCGCACGGTGTTGGCGGCGCGTGCGGCGGTGGCCATCAGCTCCTCGGTCAGGGCCAGTTCCACCTCGGCGGCCGGCCCGTAGCGCGGTATCGGGCCCGCCTCGGCGAACGGCACGGGCGCCACCCCCGCCACCCGCTCGCGCCAGGCGCGGACCGCGGCGGGCCGCTGCGCCTGCCGGGCCTCCAGCTGCTCCCGGTAGGTCGTGAAGAAGGACGGCGCGGGCGCGTCGAAGGCCGGCCGGCCCTGCTCCAGCGCCCGGTAGGCGTCGAAGAGGTCGCGCCAGAAGACCTGGGTCGACCACGCGTCGAAGGCGATGTGGTGCCCGACGACGGCCAGCAGCCACCGGCCCCCCTCGACCGGGATCAGCCGGGCCTTCAGCGGCGGCTGGTCCCGCAGCGGGTAGGGCGCGGTCAGCCAGCGCCGCGCCTCCCGTTCGGCGCTCTCGCGGGGCAGCGGCGCGCCCGTGTCCCGGCGCAGGATCCCGGTGGTGTCGGCGGGTGCCAGCACGTCGGCGGCCAGGCCGCGCCCGGCACGGCGGAAGCGGGCCCGCAGCGCGTCGTGACGGGCCACCACGGCGTCGACGGCGGCGCCGAGCAGGTCGGCGTCGAGGGTGCCGTGCAGCAGGAACAGCATCGGCATGATGCTCTCGTGGAGGTCGGGCTCGTGCTCCGCCATGTGCCAGAACTTCTCCAGCGAGAACAGCGGGTCGACCCCGGCCGCCTCCGCGGGGTCCGCCGGCCGCGGGGCGGGGGCGGGTCCGTCGGGCCGGCCGGGGTCGGCGAGCAGGCCGAACAGCGCGGTGATCGAGCGGGCCCGGAGCACGTCCGACTCGGTGACCTGGCGTCCCAGCGCCCGGGACAGCCGGGTGGCCAGGCGGATCGCGGTCATCGACGTCGCCCCCTGGTCGAACAGGTCGTCGTCGGGGCCGACGTCGTAGCGCAGGATCGCGGAGGCGATCGCCACGGCGGCCGCCAGGTCGCCGCCGCCGGCCCCGGGCGGGGCGGCGGGGCCCGGCGCGGCGCCGTCGGGCCGGCGGGTGCCGGGCCCGGGGCGTCCGGCGTCGGCCAGCAGGGCGGCCAGTGCGTGGTGGTCGACCTTGTCGTTCGGCAGCTTCGGCAGCCGCTCCACGACCGCGACCCGCCGGGGCACGAACGCCTCGGGGAAGGCGCCCGCCACGGTCTTGGTGATCAGGTCCGCGGACGGCAGCGGGCCGCCCTCGCTGCTGGCGACCGCGGCCAGTCCGGTGGCGCGCCCGCTGTCGTCGTACTGGGCCACCACGGCGGCCCGGCTCACCCCGGGCACCTGCTCGATGACCGCCTCGACCTCGCTCGGCTCGATCCGCACCCCGCGGATCTTGACCTGCCGGTCCCGGCGGCCCACGAAGACCAGCCGGCCGCCCGGGTCACGGCGGGCCAGGTCGCCGGTCAGGTAGACCCGGTGCTCCCGCCCGTCCAACTCCAGTACGGGGAAGCGCTGCCGGGTGAGCTCCGGATCGCCGAGGTAGCCCAGGGCGAGGCCCTCGCCGCCGATCACGATCTCGCCGGTCCCGCCGTCGGGGACCGGGCGGCGCTGCTCGTCGAGCAGCCACACCTCGGTGCCGGTCACCGGCAGGCCGATGGGGACCTCCGCCTCGTCGGCCTCGGTGACCGGGTGCATGGTCGTGTACGTCGAGCTCTCCGCGGGCCCGTAGCCCTGCTGGAGGCGGATGCCCGGGTGGCGGCGCCGGCAGCGCGCCAGGTGGGGGGCGGAGTGCCGCTCGCCGCCGGTGACGAGCAGTTCCAGGCCGGTGAAGCAGTCGATGTCGTCGTCGACCAGCGCGTTGAACAGCACGGTGTTGAGGATCATCGCGTTGACGCCCCGGGCGATCGCCTCCCGCACCCGCGGGCCGGTCGGCTTGGTGCCGCCGGACAGCACGCAGGTGCCGCCGAGGACCAGCGGGGTCCACAGCTCCCAGGCGAAGGCGTCCCAGGCGGTGGAGGCGGTCTGGTAGGTCACCATCCGGCCGGGGACGACGCACAGCTCGTCGTCGGCCAGCCGCAGGATCCCGCGGTGCGGGGCGACCACGCCCTTGGGGGAGCCCGTGCTGCCCGAGGTGAAGAACACGCACAGCGGGTCCTCGCCGCTCACCCCCGCCCCCGCCGGCTCCTCGCCCGCCGCGCCGCCGTCCGCCGCCGCGGCGCGGCCGAGCGCCTCCTCGACGGTGAGCGTGGGCAGCCCCGGGACGGACGGCAGGTCACGGTCCACCACGCACAGCCGGATGCCCTCCAGGCCGGCGATCCGCTCGAACCGGCCCGGCGGCCAGTCGGGCGGCACGATCGCGTACGCCGCGCCGCACCGGACGATCCCGAGCAGGACCTTCACCGTGTCCGGCACGCAGTCCGCGCGCACCGCGACCACGTCGCCCCGCCGCACCCCCCGGCGGGCCAGGAAGTCGGCGCTGCGGCGGGCGTCCGCGGCCAGTTCGCGGTAGGACGTGTCGCGCCCGGCCCAGTGCAGCGCGACGGCGTCCGGACTGCGCTCGGCACGGGCCGCGATCCTCTCGTGCACCAGCTCGCCGTCGCACGCGCGCTCCCGCGCGTCCGGCCGTCCCGATGCGGGCGCTTCCTGCCTCACCACGCTGACCTCCAGGGCAATCGGTACACCTGTCCGGGCAGCCTGGCCGAACGGGTTCGAGCACCCGTCGAATCGAGGCCGCCTGGACCGGCGCTCGAACACCGGTGAGCAGGCTCTTCGGACCGTGGGCAGTGGATACGGACCACCGCCCGCCCCGCCTTTGGAGGTTGACGTGGACTTGGGACTGGCCGACCGGGTCGTCCTGCTGACCGGGGCCACCCGGGGCATCGGCCTGGCGACCGCCCGCGCCTTCGCGGCGGAGGGCGCCAGAGTGGTCCTGACCTACTGCCACGCGAAGGCCGAGGCCGATGCCCTGGTCGCCGAACTCGGCGGCCCCGCAAGGGCGTCGGCGGTGCGCTACGCCCTGGACGAGCCCGGGTCGCCGGAGGCCGCCGTGGCCGAGGCGACCGCCCGCTGGGGCGCCGTGGACGTGCTGGTGGCCAACGCCCACCGGCGCGGGCCCCGGCGGGCCCCGGGCGTGCGGTTCGAGCAGGTACCGGAGCAGGAGTGGCGCGCCACCCTGACCGACAACCTGGCCGGCACCGTCAGGACCGCGCAGCTGGTCCTGCCCGGCATGCGAAAGCGCGGGTGGGGCCGGGTGCTGCTGCTCTCCTCCCACGTCGCGACGCACGGCCGCGGCGGCCAGGAGGTCTACGGCGCGGCCAAGGCGGCGCTGCACGGGCTGGCCCGCAGCCTGGCCTGGGAGGCCGGCCCGGACGGAGTCCTGGTCAACGTCGTCGCCCCCGGACTCACGCTCACCGAAGGGGTGCTGGAGAAGCTGCCGGCCGCCCTGCGCGAGGAGGAGCGGGGGCGCACGCCCACCGCGCGGCTCTCCGACCCCGCCGACGTGGCCAGGGCGGTCGTCTTCCTCGGCTCCGACGCGAACTCGAACATCAACGGTCAGGTGCTGCACGTCGACGGCGGGCGCTGAGCACCCGTGTGGCACGACTCATCGACCCGGAGAAGGCCTTGAAGGTTCAGGACATCTACATCGACTCCGTCGGCGTCTACGTGCCGGAGGTCGTCCGCTCGGCGGACGCCGTGGCACAGGGCCTCTACGACGCGCAGATGCACGAGGAAGCCGAACTCGACGGCGTCGCGGTCTCCCCGGGGATCTCGGGCCCGGACATGGCCGTGCTCGCCGCGCGCCAGGCCTTCGACCGGGCCACACTGACCCGCCCGGACGTCGACGTGGTGTTCCACTCCTCCTGCTTCCACGAGGGGCCGGACGCCTGGTGCGCCCAGAACTACGTGCAGCTGAAGGCGGTCGGCGAGGCCACCGGCCGCGGCGTGCCCGCCTTCGAGGTGCGCCAGGGCTGCAACGGGATGTTCGCCGCGTTCGAGCTGGCCGTGTGCTACCTGCGCGCGGCCGGGGAGCGCCGGAGCGCGCTGGTCACCATCGGCGACAACATGGAGTCGCCGCTGATGGACCGCTGGCGCTCGGTGCCGTTCCAGCTCATCGGCGACGCCGGCGCCGCGGCCGTACTGACCAAGCGCGGCGGCTTCGCCCGGCTGCGCGCGGTCGACTCGCTGCTGGTCCAGGAGCTGGAGGGGCTGCACCGCGGCGCCGAACCGCTGTTCCCGCCGCCCGCGACGACGCGGGTCCCGGTCGACCTGGCCGCCCGCTCGGCGGCCTTCTTCGCCGGCCAGGAGTTCGGGGAGTTCAACCGGCTCAACCTCCAGGGCCTGCACGGCCTGGTCGACCGGCTCACCGAGGACGCCGGCGTCAAGCTCCAGGACATCGCCCGGGTCTCGTACATGAGCGTCTCCCGGGACTTCACCGAGCAGCGGCTGATGGTGCCGCTGGGCCTGCCGATGGAGAAGTCCTGCTGGGAGTACGCCAAGGGCGTGGGCCACCTCGGCTCCTCCGACCACCTGGCCGCGTTCGACCACCTCCTGGGCACCGGCGCGCTGGTCCCCGGCGACCTGATGCTGATGATCGGCCTGGCGCCCGGCCTGTCGGTGAGCGGGGCCGTGGTCGAGATCGTCGACACCCCGCCGTGGCTGGCCTGAGCCGGAGGGAGAACGAGCATGCGTGTCCTCTTCGCCACCTGGGCCGCCCCCGGCCACTTCTTCCCGATGGTCCCGCTCGCCTGGGCCTGCCGCGCCGCGGGCCTGGAGGCCGTCGTCGCCGTGCCCCCCGGCTGCCGCGCGGCGGTGGAGGGCGCCGGGCTGACGGCCGTCGAGGTGGGCCCGGCCGAGGGGCCGCCCGACAAGGGACCGGTCGGCAACGTCAGGTCCTGGGGCAGCGACCGGCCCTGGGCGCCCGGCTGGACGGCGCGCCCCGAACTGCTGGACGACTGGCAGACCACCGTCCTCGACTACACCGCGGGCAAGCAGGTCACCGCCGCCGAAAGGACGGTCGACGACCTCGTGCGCTTCGCCCGCTGGTGGCGGCCGGACCTGGTGGTCGGCGACTCGCTGTGCTTCGCGGCCCCGGTGGCCGCGGCCGCGGTCGGCGTGCCCAACGTCGCCACCGGCTGGGAGGTGGCCACCGTGCTGGGGGCCGAACGGGCCGGGCGCCGGGGCGACTGGCTGCCCGGCTACGCCGAGCTGTTCGAGCGCTTCGGCGCCGAGCCGCGGGCCTGCGCGCACACGGTGGTGGAGACCAGCCCGCCCGCCCTGCGCATCCCTGAGTCGTTCCCGGTGCGGCGCGTCCCGATGCGGTACGTGCCCTTCAACGGGGCCGGGACGGCGCCGTCCTGGCTCGGCGACCGGCCCCGCCGCCCGCGGGTGTGCGTGACGGCCGGCGTGGCGCTGGGCGAGTACGACGCCACCACGGCGGTCGAGGTGACCCGGCGGCTGGCCGAGTCCGTCAGCGGCCTGGGCCTGGACCTGGTCATCGCCGCCGGCCGCCGGGCCGCCGAACAGCTCACCGGCCTGCCGGAGGGCACCCGCTTCGCCGAGGGCGTCCCGTTCCACCTGCTGCTGCCCACCTGCGCCGCGGTCATCCACCACGGCGGCGCGGGGACGGCCCTGACGGCGGTCGACGCCGGCATCCCGCAGCTGATCCTGCCGCAGTCGCCGATGTACGCCGAGATCGGCCACCGGATCCAGCGGGCCGGCGTCGGCGCGGTGGCCGCCGCCGACAGCACGCCCGAACACGTCGGCGCCGCACTGGCCGAACTGCTCGACGACCAGCGGTACACCGAGGGCCTGGCCGGGGTGCGGGCCGAGATGTCCGCGATGCCGGCGCCCTCCGAGGTGGTGCACGAGCTGAAGGCCCTGGCCGGCGCCAGCCGCTCCCAGGAAGGAGAACCATGCCGCACGGCAACGCGCTAGAGGGACTCGACAGTTTCCACCGTTGGTTCGGCGAACGCGCCCGGGCCAGCGACTACTTGGTGAAGGAGGCGCCGCTGGAGCGGCTCGACGGCTGGCGGGTGGACCCGGACACCGGGAACCTGGTGCACCGCACCGGGCGCTTCTACACGGTCGAGGGGCTGGAGGTGACCACCGGCGGGGCCGGCGCCGAGCGCAGCTGGGCGCAGCCGATCATCCGCCAGCCCGAGATCGGCATCCTCGGCATCCTCGTCAAGGAGTTCGACGGGGTGCCGCACCTGCTGATGCAGGCGAAGATGGAGCCCGGCAACATCAACACGCTGCAGCTGTCGCCCACCGTCCAGGCCACCCACTCCAACTACACCCGGGTGCACCGGGGCAAGGCCGTCCCGTACCTGGAGTACTTCACCGTCCCCGGGCGGGGCAGGCCGCTGGCCGACGCCCTCCAGTCGGAGCAGGGCTCCTGGTTCCTGGGCAAGCGCAACCGCAACCTGATCATCGGGACCGACGACGACGTGCCCGTCCTGGACGGCTTCCGCTGGGTCCCGCGCACCGAGCTGGACGCGCTGCTGCGGCTGGACAACGTGGTGAACATGGACTCCCGCTCCGTCCTCGCCGCCTACCCGGTGCCGGTGGACGCCCGGCTCGCGCGGGAGGACTCCTACCGCGGGGCACTGGCCCGTTCGGCGGCCGCGCCGGCGGACGCCACCGAGCTGCTGAGCCGGTTCACCGCCGCCAAGGCCACCCGCTCGCTGACCCGCAGGCGGGTCCCGCTCGCCTCCGTACCGGGCTGGCACAACGACGGGACGCGCGTCGCCCGCGAGGACGGCCGCTACTTCTCCGTGCTCGGGGTCGACGTCGAGGCCGGGGACCGGGAGGTCGCACGCTGGTCCCAGCCGCTGATCGCCCCGGCCGGCCGCGGCGTCATCGCCCTCGTCACCCGCCGCACCGACGGCCTGCTGCGGCTCCTGCTGAGCGTGCGCACCCAGGCGGGCACCTTCGACGTGGCCGAACTCGGCGCCACCGTCCAGTGCGATCCGGCCAACCACCCGGACGCCCCGCCCCCGTTCCTGGACCACGTGCTGTCGGCCCCCCAGGACCGGATCCGGTTCGACGCCGTCCACTCGGAGGAGGGCGGCCGGTTCCACCACGCCGAGAACCGGTACCTCGTCGTCGAGGCGGGGGACGACCTCCCGCTCGAAGCCCCTGACGGTTACCTGTGGGCCACCCTCCGGGACACGGCCGAACTGGTGCGGCACAGCCACTACCTCAACGTCGAGGCTCGCTGCCTGCTCGCCTGCCTCAACACACTGCGGTGACCGATCAAGGGACAGGACATGAGTGAGGGAAAGACACAGATCCTCGAACTGGTGCGCAAGTACCACCGGGACAGCGCCCCGCAGGAGTTCGTCCCGGGAGTCACCCGGATCCTGCCCTCCGGCGCGACCCTGGACGAGGACGACCGGGTCGCGCTCGTCGAGGCGGCCCTGGAGATGCGGATCGCGGCCGGCGTGAGCTCCCGGCGCTTCGAGCGCGAGTTCGCCCGGGTGCTCGGGCTGCGCAAGGCCCACATGACCAACTCCGGCTCCTCCGCCAACCTGCTGGCCCTGTCGGCCCTGATGTCGCCCCAGCTGGGCGACCGCAGGCTGCGGCGCGGCGACGAGGTGATCACCGTGGCCGCGGGCTTCCCGACCACGGTCAACCCGATCATCCAGAACGGGCTCGTCCCGGTCTTCGTCGACGTGGAGCTCGGCACCTACAACACCACCCCCGAGCGGATCGCCGCCGCCATCACGCCCAAGACCGGGGCGATCATGATCGCGCACGCGCTCGGCAATCCCTTCGCCGCCGAGGAGGTGGCCCAACTCGCCCGGGAACACGGCCTCTACCTCATCGAGGACAACTGCGACGCGGTCGGCTCGCTCTACCGCTCCCGGCCCACCGGCTCCTTCGGCGACCTGGCCACCGCCAGCTTCTACCCGGCCCACCACATCACCACCGGCGAGGGCGGCTGCGTCGCCACCCGCAACCTGACCCTGGCCAGGCTGGTCGAGCAACTGCGCGACTGGGGACGGGACTGCTGGTGCGAGCCGGGCGAGGACAACACCTGTTTCAAGCGCTTCGACTACCAGCTGGGCGATCTGCCGCACGGCTATGACCACAAGTACATCTTCTCCCAAGTGGGTTACAACCTGAAGTCCACCGACCTCCAGGCCGCCCTCGGGGTCAGCCAGCTGGCCAAACTGGACCAGTTCACCCAGGCGCGCAAACGCAACTGGCGGCGGATGCGCGAGGGCCTGGCGGACGTGCCCGGCCTGCTGCTGCCCAGCGCGACCGCCGACAGCGACCCCAGCTGGTTCGGATTCGTCATCACCGTACGGCCCGACGCCCCCTTCACCCGGCGCCAGTTGGGCGACTACCTGGAGGCCCGCAAGATCGGCACCCGGCGCTTCTTCGGCGGCAACCTCACCCGGCACCCGGCCTACCTCGACCAGGAGTACCGGATCGCCGGCGACCTGACGAACTCCGACATCGTCACCGAGCACACCTTCTGGCTCGGCGTCTACCCCTCCCTCACCAACGAGATGATCGACTACGTGACCGCCTCCATCAGGGAGTTCGCGGCGGCGGCCTGACCGGCCGCCCCGCAGGGAACACGCCAGGAGGGCCCGGTGCCGGCACCGGGCCCTCCTGGCGTGCTCCCTCCCGCCCGGCCCCGCTCAGGGCCGCCGGACGAGGGCCGGCGCCGTCAACGCGCCGGTGCGCACCAGCCGTTCGAGCGGCTCCACCAGCTCCGCCGGGGACGGCTGGGCCGCGATCACCGCGCGCAGCCGCCCGGCCGCCTCCCGGTGACCCGCCCCGGACACCACCTCGACGGCGGCCCGCCGCACCACCCCCGGATCCTCCCGCAGCGCGGACAACGCGACCCCCGCCCCGGTGGCCTCGATCCGGCGGCTCACCGTCAGCTGCTCGTCCGTGAACGCCAGCGCCAGCTGCGGCGTCCCCGCCGCCGCCGCGGTCATCAGCGCGTTGACGCTGCCGTGGTGCACGACCGCGTCGCTGACCTCCAGCAGCAGCCGCAGCGGGAAGCCGTGCAGGACCCGCACCTCCTCGGGCAGCGGCCCCAGGGCGGCGGCCTGCGCCGCGGTGGTGGTCAGCACCACCTCACCGCCCTCGCGCAGCAGCGCCGCGATCGCGGCACGCAGCAGCGGGATGTCCGAGGCCTCCCCGGCCGCCGACTCGCCCACGATCACGGCCGTCCGCGGCCGCTGCCGAGCGCGCAGCAGCCACCCCGGCAGCACCCCCGGCCCGTTGTACGGCACGTAACGCACCGGCAGCCGCAGCGCCGAGCCCATCGGGGGCACCGCGCTGTCCGGCGACGGGTCGATCACGTAGTCGACGTGCCCGGTGTGCCACCGCGGCCGGCCGTACCGGGGGAAGGAACCGGACGGGTCGCCGTCACCGAGATCGACCCCGGGCTCCGTCTCGGCGATGCCGTGCAGACCGGGCGGGTGGTACACCGAGGGGCAGCCGACCAGCTGGGCGGCCAGCGCCCCCTCCGGCGCCGTCAGATCGTGCACCACCAGGTCCGGGCGCCACTGGCGGGCGAAGGCCACCGCCCCGTCGTAACTGCGCCGCAGCGCCTCGTGCGCCCGCTCCTGGAACGCGGGCGCCTCGGCGGCCACGTCGAACTCCGCCAGCGAGCGCACCGGCCGCCCGGTGTAGGGGTGCAGCGGCATCCCCGGCCGGGTGCCCGCGACGCTCTCCAGGTAGCGGAACATCCGGGCCATCGTCGTCATGTCGACGGACTCCAGCACCGGCACGGCCACCAGGCCCGCCCGCCCCACCGCCCGCGTCTGGGTGGGCGGACAGGCGACCCGCACGTCATGGCCGGCCGCCTGCAGCGCCCAGCCCAGCGGAACCATGCAGAAGTAGTGGCCGCGCCAGTCGGACGCGGTCAGCATGACCCGCATCGTCACCGCCCCGCCCCCGCGACCGCGGCCGCGTCCCACCGGCCGGTACGGGCCAGCCGCTCCAGCCCGGGCACCAGGGCCGCGGGGGAGGGCCGCCCGGCGAGCCCGGCGGCGATCCGCCGCGCCGCCGCGCGGTAGCGCCCGTCCTCCAGCACGGCCGTCAGCCCGGCCCGGATCTCCCCGGGCGTCGAGGTCAGCGCCGACAGCGCCAGCGCGGCGCCCCCGCCCATCACCCGCTCCCGGTACACCGGCCGGTCGATGCTCAGCGTCAGGCACAGCTGCGGCGTCCCCGCCGCGAACGCATTCATGGCCGTCCCGGCCCCGCCGTGGTGGACCACCGCGTCACAGGCCGCCAGCAGCAGATGGACCGGGAAGCCGGTCAGCACCCGGACCCGGTCGGGCAGCGCACCGAGCACGGCCGCCTGCTCCGCACCCACCGCCAGCACCACCTCGGCCCCCGTACCGGCCGCCGCCTCCACCGCATGGCGCAGCGCGGGCACGTGCGGCCCGTACATCGCCGTCGCCGAATAGCCCCACAGCACGCAGATCCGCCGGCCCGCCGGCCGCTCCCGCAGCCAGTCCGGCACGGCGGCCGGACCGTTGTACGCCACCGGCCGTACCGGGATGCGCAGCGCCGAGCCGTGCGGCGGCAGCGCCGGATCCGGCGAGGGGTCGATGACGTGCCCGATCTGGGTACGGTCCCACGGCCGCGCGCCGTGCCGGGCGAACGAGCCGGTCGGGTCCTCCAGACCGGTCTCCAGCACCGGCTCCGTCTCCGCGGCGCCGAACAGCCCCGCCGAATGGTAGACCGACGGCACCCCCGCGAGCCGCGCCACCAGCGCGCCCTCCGGGGCCATCAGGTCGTGCAGGACGAGGTCCGGAGCCCACAGCCGGCCGAAGCCGACCGCCGCGTCGTAGCTGCGCTCGATGCGCCGCCCGGCGTCCTGCCAGAACGCGGCCGTCGCGGCCGCCACGTCGAAGTCGCCCAGGTCGTCCACCGGCCGCCCGGACACCGGGTGCAGCGGCGGCCCCGGCAGCACACCGGTGCCGTCCACCGCCTCCTGGTAGCGGATCAACCGCGTGCAGTACGTCATGTCCGGCCCGTCCAGCACCGGCACGGGCACCAGCCCGGCGTGGCTGACCGCCGTGGCCTGCGGCGGCGGACAGGCCACCCGCACCTCGTGGCCCGCCGCCTGCAGCGCCCAGCCCAGCGGCACCATGCAGTAGTAGTGCCCGGCCCAGTCGGACACGGTGAAGAGGACTCTCATCCAGGGCTCCCGGCTCTCGGCTGTCGGGCCGCCAGCTTCGCCGCGGGCCCTAGACCAGAACTAGAAGAGTCGTCGAGCTACCCGCCCCCCCGGGGGCCCGTCCCCGAACTCCCGCCCGCGGGGCGGCCCCGGGCACCGACCGCGCTTGCCGGAACCTATAACGCGGCTCTAGGCACCGCCTCTAGGTTCAGCCGCCATGACGCAGTTCTCGTTGGATGACAAGGTCGTGGTCGTCACCGGCGCGGAGACGGACACCGGAGCGGCCGTCGCGGCCGAACTCGCCCGCAGGGGCGCCGCCGTGGCCGTCCAGTACGCCACCTCCTTCGCGCGCGCCAAACAAGTCGTACGGGACATCGAGCAGGCCGGCGGCCAGGCCGTCGCCATCAAGGCCGACCTGCAGGACCCCGCCCAGACCGAGCTGCTGTGCAAGAAGGCCTGGGGCGCGTTCGGCGACGTCGACGTCGTGGTGACGACCGAACCCGACCACCCCGAACCGCAGCCCGCCGCGGACCCCGCCACCCGCCTCGCCGAGACGGTACGGCTGCGCCTGACCGCCGCCCTCGGCCCGATGTACGCCGCCCTGCCCGCCATGACGCTGCGCGGCACCGGCGCCCTGGTGCACCTCGGCGCCCCGCGGCGCGAGCAGCTGCAGGAGGGCGAGGCGGAGGCGGCCCGGGCCGTCGCCGCCGCCGCGATGCGCGAGGCGATGGACCGGCTCGCCCGGGAGGCCGCCCCCCGCGGCCTCACCGCGCACCTGCTCCCCGCCGACCCGCCCGGAGGAGCCGCCCACGCCGTCGCGCTCCTGCTCGCCGCCCCGGCCACCGCCGCCCCGGCCACCGCCGGCACGGGCGCCTGAGCCGGGGGAGGGACGGCCACGATGAGGGTGCTGTTCACCGCGACGAACTGGAAGGGCATCTACTTCTGCATGGTGCCGCTCGGCTGGGCCCTGCAAGCGGCCGGCCACGAGGTACGGGTGGCCTGCTCCCGGGACCAGGCCGACACCATCGCCCGGGCCGGCCTGGTCCCGGCCCCGGTGCTCCACGGCTTCGAACTGATGCAGGTCGAACGCATGTCGCGCTACGCCGCGGCCGTGCGCGACCCGGACGGCTTCGCCGCCGCACCACCGGTGCACCCCGTCACCGGACAGCCGGTGGCGCACTACGGCGAGTACGACGTCGACGCGCACCGGGAGGAGTTCTCCCGCCGCTACGACGAGACCATGGGCCGCAACTGCGACGCCGCGGTGGCCCTCGCCCGGGCCTGGCACCCCGACCTGGTGGTCCACGACCTCATGACCCCCGAAGGCGTCCTGGCCGCCGAGACCACCGGAATCCCGTACGTCTACCACTCACCCGGCCTGTTCGGCAGCATGGAAGCAGGCCTGCACGACCCCACCGGAGCCTTCCCCCGTCACGGCGTCCACGGCTGGGACCGCTCCCGCATCGCCTACGCGATCGACCCGTCACCGGACCTCATGGCACCCGACCTGGGCAGCGCCCTGCGCCTGCCGGTGCGCTACGTCCCCTACAACGGCCCCGGGGCGATGGAGCCGTGGCTGCTGGAACGCCCCGCGCGCCCCCGGGTCTGCCTGCTGTGGGGCAACTCGGCCTCCGGCATCTTCGGCACCGACCTGCCGGCGCTGCGCCACGCGGTCGACGCGGTCGTCGGGGCCGGCGCCGAACTCGTGCTCACCGCGGCGCCGGACCAGGTCGCCGCGCTCGGCGAACTGCCCGACGGAGTACGGCTGCTGAGCGACCAGCCGCTGCACCTCCTGCTGGAACACTGCGACGCGGTCATCCACCAGGGCAGCGTCAACCCGATGATGACGGCGCTGTCGCTGCCCCAACTGGTCCTCGCGCTCACCGACGACCAGATCGAGATCGGCCGGCGCTTCGCCGCCGGCGGCTCGGCGATCCTGCTGCCCGGCCTCACCGCCACCGCGCGGGACGTGCGCACCGCCGTCGCCCGGCTGCTCACCGACGGCTCGCTGAAGGAGGCGGCCGCGGTCGTCAAGGCCGACGCGGACGCCCACCCGAGCGTCGCCGAGACGGTGCCCGCGCTGGAACGGCTCGCCCGCACCGGCGAACTGTCCGCCGCCGACCTGCCCGCGCGCGCCCTCCAGCCGTAGCCGACCCACCACCCATGACCGCGAGGAGGAAGGACCAGTGACGATGATCGAGTACGGGGCCGGGGCGGACGTCCTGGACGAACTGCACCGCTGGCTGCTCACGGAGCACGGCGAGACCGTGGACCCGGACCGCCTGCGGCACGTGCGCGCCGAAGTGGAACGCGTCGTCGCGCAGGGCGTGCCCGGCGCGGTGGTCGAACTCGGCTGCTTCCGCGGCGCGATGACGCTGTGGATCCGCTCGGTGCTCGACGCCCTCGGCGACGACCGCCCGGTGCACGTCTTCGACTCCTTCGAGGGCCTGCCCGACACCACCGAGGAGGACGAGATCGTGATGCCGCTGGGGGCGATGTCCGCCAGTCAGGCCGAGGTCCTGAAGACCTTCGAGGCCTGGCACAGGACGCCCCCCGTGATGCACCCCGGCTGGTTCGAGGACACCCTGCACGACGGCCTGCCCGGGCAGATCGCCTTCGGCTACCTCGACGGCGACCTCTACAGCTCCACCGTCGTCTCGCTGGCCGAGTGCGTCCCGCGGCTGGCCCCCGGCGGCGCCCTGATCCTCGACGACTACGCGGACCCCGAGGCCAACCCGCGTACCGTGGTCAAGTTCCCGGGGGTGAAGACCGCCTGCGACGAGTACTTCGGCCGGCCCACACCGGTGGAGGTGCTGATCGGCGAGGGCGATCTCGCCTACGGGCGCTATGTGAGGCCGTCGTCCTGAATGGACATCATCGGCAACGGGTTTCTGGCCAAGCACCTGGCGGCCCTCGCGGCGCACCACCGTGGGGTGGTGGTGGCCGCGGCCGGGGTCTCCGCGGCCCAGCACACCGCGCCCGAGGCCTTCCAGCGGGAGACCGACCTGGTCCGGGCCCTGGTCGACCGGTGCCTGCGCAGCGGCGAGCGGCTGGTGTTCTTCTCCACGGCCTCCAGCGGCATCTACTCACAGCCCGGGCAGCCGGGCACCGAGGACGCGCAGGTGGTGCCCGGCACCGCCTACGGGCGCCACAAGCACACCCTGGAACAGGAGTTGGCCGCATCCCCGGTGGAGCACCTGATCCTGCGGCTGGGCCACGTGGTCGGCCGGGACCAGCCCTCCCACCAGCTGCTGCCCGCGCTGGCCGCACAGGTGAGCTCGGGCCTGGTGCGGATCTTCCCCGGGGCCCGCCGGGACCTGATCGACGTCGCCGACGTGGTCACCGTCATCGACGCGCTGCTGAGCGCGGGCGTCAGCCGCACGACCGTGAACGTGGCCTCGGGCCACGCCGTGCCGATCGAGCGGATCATCCGGCACCTCCAGCTCAGGCTCGGGACGACGGCGCGGTGGAGCTACAGCGCACCCGTCGTCACCCAGGAGATCTCGATCAGGAAGCTGCGCTCCCTGGTCCCGGCCGTGGACGCGATGGGATTCGGCCCGGACTACTACCGCGACGTCCTCGACAAGTACCTCCCGCTCGGCCGACCCGGCGGACTGGCCGCGGCACCCAAGTAACCGCCTGTCAGGAGAACCAGATGGTTGATGTCATTGTCGTCGGCGGCGGACCGGTGGGCATGCTGCTCGCCGCCGAACTGCGGCTGCACGACGTCGAGGTGGTGGTGCTGGAGAAGCAGGCGCGGCCCAGCCCGCACTCACGGGCCTTCCGCCTCCAGCCGCGGACGATGGAGATGCTCGACTACCGCGGCCTGGCCCAGCGGTTCCGGGACGGGCACAAGGACTGGCCGATGGCCCACTTCGCCGGTCTCCAGCCGCTGCTGCGGCTGGACGGGCTGGAGAGCGAGCACGCCTACTCGCTGCTGATCCCGCAGGCCGAGACCGAGCGGCTGCTGGCCGAGCGGGCCGCCGAGCTCGGGGTGACCGTACGGCGCGGCCACGCGCTGACGGGGCTGTCGCAGGACGAGCAGGCCGTGCGGGCCGAGGTGGTGGGACCGGACGGGCCGTACACCCTGCGGGCGGACTACCTGGTGGGCTGCGACGGCGGCGCCGGCACGGTCCGCAAGGCGGCCGGCTTCGCGTTCCCCGGCACCTCGGCGCAGGTGAGCGCCCTGCTCGGGGACGTCGTCCTGGAGGACCCGGCCCAGCTGCCCACCGGCATCCCCGGCACCGCGCGCACGCCCCGCGGCCTGCTCATGGCGGTCGCCCTGGAGCCGCCGGTCACCCGGGTGCTGACCACCGAGTTCCGCGCGCCGCAGGCCGCCGGCGCAGCCCCGGTCACCGTCGAGGAACTGCGCGCGGCCATCGAGCGGGTGACGGGCGAACAGGTCGCGATCCGCGAGGCGCGCTGGCTGTCGCGCTTCGGCGACGCCACGCGGCTGGTCGAGGAGTACCGGCGCGGGCGCGTCCTGCTGGCCGGGGACGCCGCGCACATCCACTTCCCGATCGGGGCGCAGGGCCTGAACCTGGGCCTGCAGGAGGCCATGAACCTCGGCTGGAAGCTGGCGGCCGAGGTGCGCGGCGAGGCGCCCGAGGGGCTGCTCGACAGCTACCACCGCGAGCGCCACCCGGTGGCCGTGCGGGTGCTGCGCGAGACCAGGGCCCAGCTCGCGCTGATGAACCCCGACGAGCGCACCGACCCGCTGCGCGAACTGGTCGCCGAGCTGCTGGCGATCCCGCAGGTCAACCGGCACCTGGCCGGACTGGTGGCCGGCACCGACACCTGCTACGCCGACCAGGGCCAGGACCACCCGTGGGTCGGGCGGCCCGCTCCCCGGCTGGAGCTGAAGGCCGAGGACGGCCGGGAGGTCCGCATCGCCGAACTGCTCAACCCCGGCCGCGCCGTACTGCTGGCACTCGCGGCCCCGCCCGCCGTGCCGCTGCCCCGCGGCGTCGACCTGGTCACCGCCACCGCCGCGACGCCCCCGGACGCGCAGGCCCTGCTCATCCGCCCCGACGGCCACGTGGCGTGGGCGGGCGCGGCGGACGACCCGGCGCTGACCCGCGCGCTGGAGACCTGGTGCGGCCGGAGCGGCCGCCGAGAGAAGGGAAACCCCATGGAGAAGTTCACCCTCGACGACGTCCGCCGCGTGATCCGGTCCTGCGCGGGCGAGAACGACACCGTCGACCTCGACGGCGACATCGCCGACGTCCCGTTCGCCGAACTCGGCTACGACTCGCTGGCCCTGCTCGAAACGGCGGCCGTCATCGAGCGGGAGTACGAGGTGGAGCTGCCCGAGGGCGGGCTGTACGAGCTCGAAACCCCCGGCCGGGTCGTCGACTTCGTGAACGGGGCCCTGGCCGTCAGGTCGTGAGAGCCGTCAGGTCGTGAGGGCGGGGCCCTGGCCCGGCGCGCCCGGGCCGCCCGGTACGCCCTCCCCGGGCGGGGGAGCGTACTGGGCGAGCCCGTGGCCCAGCGACCAGTCGGCCGGCGCGTTCTCCGTCAGGACGACGAACACGTTGCGCGGCTCGGTGCCCGCGTACGCCTGGGCGAGCTCGGCGATCCGCGCGTACAGGGCCCGCTTCTGCGCGTCCGTGCGCCCGGCGCGCAGCGTGACGGACACGTACACGATGCCCTCGTCCCGCCGCACCCCGAGGTAACCGCCGTAGCGCAGCGTGCCGCTGGTGCCGTCGTGCCCGACCAGCACCTGGAAGTGGTCGTCCGGCGGGATCCCGATCGTCTCCACCAGCGCCTCGTGCACGGCGCGCCCGAGGGCGTCGAGCCGCTCGGGGCCCGCCCCCAACGCGTCGATGCGGACGAACGGCATGCCGTCTCCCTCCCCGGAACCATTTGTCCGTACCAGTAGGTACAGCCCCGGGCGGCCCCGGGGCAAGGGCTGACCCGGCGACCCGGTGCGCAAATCGTTACATTGAGGACATTTGCAGCTGTGCCAGGCACCGTGCGTCCACGCAAAGAAGGCCGACCGCCTTCGGAAAGGGTCCCCATGCGCCCCGCCCTCAGCCCCGCCGTCCTCGCCGAACTGCGCCGGCCCCGGCCCTACCCGGCGGTGTCCGTCCTGATGCCCACCCACCGCCGGGAACCGGACAGCACCCAGGACCCGGTCCGGCTGCGCAACCTGCTGGCCGAGGCCAAGGAGCGGGTCCAGGCCGACCCGAAGGTCTCCCGGGCCGACCGCATCGACGTCCTCGAACAGCTCGACCGGGCGCTCGCCGAGGTCGACCTCGTCCACGCCGAGGACGGCCTGGCCGTCCTCGCCGCGCCCGGCGAGCACCAGGTGTGGTCGTTCGCCCGCACCGCCCCCGCCCGGGTGGTCCTGTCCGACACCTTCCTCACCCGCAACCTGGTCGCCGCCCAGGCCGCCGAGCGCCCCTACTGGGTGCTCGCCGTCGCCGCCGACCGGGCCGTGCTGTGGGGCGGCGACCAGGAGCGGGTCACCGAGGAGAGCGGCAACGGCTTCCCGCTGGTCCGCACCTTCCCCAACCCCGACCCCGAACGCCAGGAGCGCATCGGTGACACCCCCAGCACCTTCCGCGACGAGGAGACCAAGACCTTCCTGCGCCAGGCCGACACCGCGATCGGCAAGGTCCTGGCCGCCGACCCCCGCCCGCTGTACGTCGTCGGCGACGCCCCCGCCCTCGCGCTGCTGGACGCCGCCGGCACCATCGTCAAGGAGGCCGCCGCCCAGATCCCGCACGGCGGCCTCGCCCAGGCCGACACCGCGGCCGTGCGGCGGGTGGTCGCCCCCGCCGTCCGCGCCCACGCCGAGCGCGAGATCGGCGACACCCTCGCCCAGCTCGACAAGGCCCGCGGCCGCCAGGAGTTCGCCGCCGGCCTCGACGAGGTCTGGCGGGCCGCCGGCGAGGCCCGCATCGCCCTGCTGGTGGTCGAGGAGAACTACCGCGCCACCGTCCGCGACGACGGCGACCACCTCGTCCCCGCCGAGGCCGACGAGGCCGGCGCCCGCGAGGACATCGTCGACGAGGTCATCGAGCGCGCCCTCGACACCGGCGCCCGGATCACCTTCGTCCCCGACGACACCCTCGCCGACAGCCGGCGCATCGCCGCCGTCCTGCGCCACTGACCCCGGCCCCGCCGCGCCCCGCCTCACCGCCCGGGCGCGGCGGCCTCCAGCCCCTCGACGCTGCCGGACATCACGAACCGCACCCCCTCGGCGAACGCGCAGAACCGCCCGATCACCAAGCGCTCCGGGCCGTAGTGGTACAGCACGTTGCGGGTCTCGAACGCCGTCGGGTCCTGCGGGTCGTCGTAGTACGAGTACTCACCCACCTCGGTCCACCTCTTCCACACCGACGGAACCGACCCCCACATGATCCACTGCGCCGCCCGTAAATCGCTTGGGCCGGTGCCCCGTTGACTGCTACCGTCGGCGCAGCCGTGAGAAGGACGCGAGGAGGTGAGACCCATGAAGGCGGTATCCGTGTGGGTGCTCCCCCTTGTCGTCACGGTGGGCGATTGACGTTGGTGTCGCCCGGGAGCGCCTGGGACCAGGTACTTCCGACCGCGCACCGCGAGCACGGCTACCGGGTGCCCACCGACCCTCGGGTCACCGGACTCGGCCCGGCGCGGCCCCCGGCGGGCGTCACGATCGTGCCCGACGGCCTGGCCGAGGAGGCCCCGCCGCACGCCCCGCCGCACGCCCGCCACGACGAGATCGAGGCCGGCGCCGGCCGGCACTCCGTACCGGCCCAGATCCTGCCCCGCCCGGCGGGCACCCTGGTGGCCGGCCCCGCCCGGTACGCGGTGGCGCGCCGGCACGACCGGTACGTGGGGCTGATCCGGGGCTCACCGCCGCGCCGCCCGCGCATCGGGCCGCTCGCCGCCCGTGCCGAGCTGCACCGCCGCGGCATCGCCCGGGCCCTGCCGGCCCACGCACCGGAATCCCTGCACCGTGAAGGCACCACCGAAGCCCGGGCCCGAGGCGGCGCAGTCCGACACGGCCGCCACCGCACTCCTCAAGGGCGTCGGCGCCCACCGCACGAGCAGCACCCTGGAACTCGTCCCCCACTGACGCGTCCCCAGGCCACCACACGTCACGAATCGAAGAGATGAAGGACCATGACCAAGACAACGAACGGCATCGAAGTCGAAGGCACCGTCGTCGAGTGCCTGCGCAACGCCAACTTCAAGGTGGAACTCCCCAACGGGCACATCGTGCTGGCCCACATCAGCGGGAAGGTCCGGAAGAACCACATCAAGATCCTCCCGCACGACCGGGTGCTCGTGGAGCTCAGCCCCTACGACCTCACCCGCGGCCGGATCCGCTTCCGCTACCGCAACTAGCAGCCGGCAGCAGACAGCCCCGGCGGCCCGGCACGCTCCCCCGTGGCGTGCCGGGCCACCACCGGCGGTTCTGCCGTGCCCGGGCCGGGCGGCCCGGGCACGTACCGCGGTGTTCCCCGTGGAGGATGCCAGGCCGCCGCCGCGCCGTGTTGGCACTGCGTCGCCACTTCCTTGGCAACGCGTCTACGCGCCCGCGCCCCCGGCCGGCTCCCGCTGCCGGTGCTCGCGCGGCGAGAGCCCGTACGCGGCCCGGAAGGCGCGGCTGAAGTCCGAGGCCCGCGGGAAGCCCCAGCGCGCGGCGACGGCGTGGACCGGCAGCGTCCGCAGCGCCGGGTCGGCCAGGTCGCGGCGCGCCCGCTCCAGCCGCTGGCCGCGGATCCACGCGGCCAGCGTCACGCCGTCCCCCGACTGCCCGGAGAACACCCGGTGCAGATGACTCACCGAGACGTGGTGGGCGGCCGCGATCACGGACGGCGACAGCTCCGGGTCGTGCAGATGGCGCCGGACGAAGGCCCGCACGCTCTGCACCAGCGCCCGCCGCCGCGCGTCGTCCGGCAGCGCCGCCTCCGCCTCCAGCTCCCGGGCCGCCCAGGCGGCCACCAGGTCCACCGCGACCGTCCCCAGCCGCGCCGCCTCGCCCGGCCCCAGGACGGCGGCCTGCCGGTCCAGCCCGACCAGGAACTCCGACAGCAGCGCACACGTCCCCTCCCGCGCCGAGAACCCCCGGCCCAGCAGCTCGCGCAGCCGGTCCGGCGGCAGCGGCAGCAGCGCGACGGGGAAGTCGATGCCCACGGCCTCGGTCCGGTGCTCCCGGCGGCCGTCGGCGCGCACCCCGACGGCCCGCACGTCGTACGGCGTCGAGCTGTCGACCAGGTACAGGTCGCCCGGCCCGAACGCGCGGGTCCCCTCCCGGACGCCCTCCCGGGCGCCGCGGGTCAGCGACAGCCCGCCGCCGAGCGGCATCGTCAGGTGGTACACGCCCGGGTCCGAGCGGCGCACCATCGCGGCGGTGCGCCGGAACCGGGTGGGCGGGAACGAGGACCGCAGCAGCGTCACCGGCCCCAGCTCCAGGCGCCGCATCTCGGCCCGGAAGTCGTCGGCGTGAACACTGGTCATCTCGCTGGCCCGGGTGCGCCCGATCAGCTCCCGCCAGCAGTCGAACCGCTCCTTCGCGGACACGTCCTCACCCCGGAACACACTCCCCGCGGCCACCCCGCGCCCCTTCCTCTTCCTCCCGGCCGCCTGCCGGACACGGACGGCCGACCGTAGCCGATCCCGCCCCGCCCCGGCAGGCCCCATCCCGGCCGGCAGACCCCCCTACGGCCGCTCGCCGACGCCCTCGACGCCGGCCAGGGCCACGAGCCACAGCACGATGACGACCAGTGAGTGGCGCGCGCACCACTCACCCAGGCGGTGCAGCGCCGACCGTCTGCCGGGAGCCGCGGCGGTGGTCGGGGCGCGGCGGGCGGACGACGGCATGAACGGCTCCCGGGGTCTCCTGCGCGCCGGTACGCCGCATCGGCGCAGTGTCCCCGCCCGTAGCGGGCCCGCCCACCGGTACCGGCGGGTAGTCGCCCCTACGGCCCCCGGCACCCGTTGCCGTCCGGGAGCCGGGACCCACCGCCCCCGCCCTACCGGCCAGTTGGCTAGACTGCCCCGGCCCGATGTGATCACGAAGGGACAGGGATGAGCATGGGGGAGACCTGGATGACCGCGACCGATCCCGACCCGGCGGAGCCGGCCGGGCCGCAGATACGCCAGGACATCCCGCACAGCGCCCGGATGTACGACTACTTCCTCGGCGGCAAGGACAACTTCGCCGTCGACCGCGAAGCCGCCGAACGCGTCCTGACCGCCTTCCCCACCATGCGCACCGCCGTCCGCGCCAACCGCACCTTCATGCACCGCGCCACCCGCGCCCTGGCCCGGCGCGGCCTGAGCCAGTGGCTGGACATCGGCACCGGCATCCCCACCTCGCCCAACCTCCACGAGGTCGCCCAGGCCGTCGAACCGCGCGCCCGCGTCGTCTACGCCGACAACGACCCCGTCGTCCTGGCCCACTCCCGCGCCCTGATGACCAGCACCCCCCAGGGCCGCACCGCCTACGTCCACGGCGACGTCCGCGACCCCGCCTCGATCCTGACCACCCCCCAGGTCGCCCAGACCCTCGACCTGACCCGGCCCGTGGTCCTGTCGATGGTCGCCCTGCTCCACTTCGTCCCCGAACTCGACGACGCCCGCGCCATCGTCGAGCACCTCCTGGACCCCCTGCCGTCCGGCTCCGCCCTGGTCCTCTCCCACGCCACCGCCGAACTCGACCCGCCCGGCGCCTCCAAGGTCGAGGAGATCTACAACCAGGCCGGCACCTCCCTGCGGCTGCGCCCCCGGGCCGAGTTCGCCACCTTCTTCGAAGGCCTGGACCTCCTCGACCCGGGCATCGTCCCGGCCCACCGCTGGCACCCCGAGGGCACCGAGGACACCGCCGACCTGCTGCCGGCCGCCGTCACCGACGCCCAGGTCTCCTTCTACGCCGGGGTCGCCCTCAAGCCCTGACACCCGGCGCCCGGCCCCCGGTCCCTGACCCCCCTGGCCCCCTGGCCCCTTCCGACCGGGAGCCCGTCCGACTGTTACACGACAGTGACGTTCCGCACACAACCGGTGGCGCCGGGTGAGACGTCCTCAGGAAGGACAGTGCCCGAACCGCACCGACGGTGCCCCGGGCCGAACGACCACCTCCCCTGAAAGGGGTGCACCCGTGATCGTCACCAAGCGGAACTCCCTGCGCCTGGCCGCCGTCGCCGCCCTCGGCGCGCTGCTCCTCGGAACGGCGGGCACCGCCATGGCGGCCGCCCCGGCCGCCTCCGCCGCGCCCGCCGTCTCCGTCGCCGCCGCCCCCGCGTCCGCCGGCATCACCGCCAAGCCGTCGGCCACCTCCGTCCAGGCCTGGCAGCTGTTCCGGGTCACCGGCACCACCACCGGCCTCGACGCCGGGAGCACGGTGGCCCTCCAGCAGAAGCAGCACGGCGCGTGGGTCACCCTGCCGGCCACCGTGCACACGACCCGCAACGGCTCCTACTCCCTCGGCGTGAAGCTCGGCATCAAGGGCCTCAACGAGCTGCGCATCGTCAGCGGGAACACCGCCTCGCCCGTGTTCACCGTGACCGTGCGCTGACCCCGCGCCCCCGGCGGCCCGCCGGGTGCAGCACCCCTGCACCCGGCGGGCCGCCGCCGTGCCGGGCGGCCGGCCCTACCCGGACGGCGGCGCCCTCCCGGCATCCCGGTCCCCGTCCCCGCTCTCCTTCCCGTCCCAGTCCCCGTCCCCGTCCCCGTCCTCGAACTCGACGTTCACGCGCTGCTCCGGCCGCCGCTCCTCCTGGCGCGCGATGGACGACAGGACCTCCTGGTCCGGCCCGGTCAACGGGGGCTGCAGGATGCTGCGCGGCCACAGCCGCCGGTGCAGGACCACGTTGGCCTCGGCGGCGTACACGGTGATCTGGGCGTTCAGGTAGAGCCAGGACAGCAGGCCGATCACGGTGGCGAAGAAGCCGTAGACCGCCGTGGCGTGCCGCAGCTGGTGGGCGACCAGCAGGGCGCCGAAGGCCTGCAGCACGGTGAACAGCGGGCCTGCGAGCAGGCACCCGGGCAGCAGCGCCCGGGTGGGCACGCTCTTGGGCGTGAGGACGCGGAAGCACGCCAGGCACAGGGCGGTGTTGACCAGGGCGGACAGCACCAGCCCGCCCACACGCGCGGCCGGCCCGGTGAGGGCGACGGCGACGAGCGTGGCCGCGGAGGTGGCCAGCAGCAGCCCGAGGGCCAGGACGACGAACAGCAGCAGGCTGCGGGCCAGGCGCGGCCAGTAACCGGGGCGCACCACCCCCGGCACGTTCCAGATCTCGGCCATGGCGTGCTGGAGGACCTGGGCGATGCCCAGCGTGCCGTACAACAGGCCGAGCACGGCCACCACCAGGGCCAGTCCGCTGCCCTGCACCGAGTGGACGTTCTGGCGCAGCTGGCCGCCGATGATCGGGAAGTCGGCGAGGGCCGAGTTGACGACGGACTGCTGGGCCTGCGGATGGCCGTGGAGGACGAAGCCCAGGACGGTGCTGAGCAGGAGCAGCAGCGGGACGAGGGCCACGAAGCCGTAGTAGGTGATCAGGGCCGCGAGCAGGCCGCCGCGGTCGTCCCCGTACTTCTTGACCACCCCGACGACCGTTCCGGGGGCCCGGTGCCGCTGCTGGGCACGGTCGAGGGCGCGCAGGGCGCGTTCGACGGGGTTCATCTGCCACCTCCGGGCCGGGCGTCCGTTCGGCCGAGCGCCTACCCCACCGGCGCGCCGGTCACCGCCGACCCCGTGCCGGCCACCGCCGACCGCGTGCGACCGGCCCCGCACGGGGTACACGCCGCTGCGACGGGAGGTGCGAAGCGGTGACCTGGGACGACGCTGTGCTGGGCGACGCCCTGGCCGGGCTGCTCACCGACTCCCGGACCAGCGGCCCGGCCGAGCTGCCCGCCCTGGTGCACGAGGCCGCCCGCGCGCTGGGCGCGGACGGCGCACGGGTCTTCCTCGCCGACGTCCAGCAGCACTCCCTCGTCCCGCTGCCGGGCCCCGGGCCGGGGGAGTACGGCCACCCGGTCGACATCGAGGGCACGCTCGGCGGCCGCGCCTACCGCCTGCAGCAGACCCAGCTGTCCGCCGGCCCGCCGCCCACCGGCTGGTTCCCCCTGGTCGACGGCATCGAACGGATCGGCGTGCTGCGGATCGAAGGCCGCCTCCACGGCGCAGCGCCGGACGGCCGCACCATCGAGCGCTGCGAGGCGCTGGCCGCCCTGGTCGCCCTGGTGGTGGTATCCAAGAGCGCCTACAGCGACGTCATCGTCGAAGCGGGCCGCCGGCAGCCGATGAGCCTGCAGGCCGAACTGCTGTGGGCCTTCCTGCCGCCGCGCACCATCGGCACCCGCGACGTCACCTCCAGCGCCGTCCTGGAACCCGCCTACGACGTCGGCGGCGACGCCTTCGACCACGCGGTGGCCCGCGGCCACCTCCACGTGTCCGTGTTCGACGCCATGGGCCACGACCTCGCCTCCGGCGGCGCCAGCTCCGTCGCCCTGGCCGCCTGCCGCTCCACCCGCCGCTCCGGCGGCGGCCTGGTCGACATCGCCCGCACCATCGACCGCGCCCTCGCCCGGTGGATCCCGGACCGCCTGCTCACCGCCGTCATCGTCGACCTCGACACCGCCACCGGCGAACTGTCCTGGGTCAACTGCGGCCACCCGCCGCCGCTGCTCATCCGCGACACCCGCGTCGTCCCCGACGCCCTGCGCCGCAGCCCCGAACTGCCGCTCGGCCTCGGCTTCCACCAGCACGGGCCGCAACCCGTCCACCACGCCAGGCTCCAGCCCGGCGACCGACTGCTGGTCTACACCGACGGGGTCACCGAGGCCCGCTCGGCCGCCGGCGAACTCTTCGGCGAACACCGCCTGACCGACACCCTGGTCCACCACATGGCCGGCGGCGCCCCCGCCCCCGAAGCCCTGCGCCGCCTGGTCCGCGCCCTGCTCGCCCACCAGGACCACCAGCTGCGCGACGACGCCACCATCGCCCTGGCCGAGTGGCACCCCCGGCGCCACGGCGGCGGACGCACTGTCAGTGGCCCCGCCTAGTGTGGGAACCACGACGGAGAGGGCGCCGCGAAGGCGCCCGCGAAGCCCGCCGGAAAACCACCGCCGAAAACAAGGGGGGCACACCCATGTCCGCGAACAGGATCAAGCACAAGGTCAACCACGTCTCGCTGGTGGTCGACAAGTCCGGCTCGATGCGCCAGCACCAGGGCCAACTCATCCGCGTCGTCGACGAGTTCGTCAAGGGCCTGCAGGAGGAGTCCGACCGCCTCGGCCACGAGACCCGGATCAGCCTCTACGCCTTCGACCACGAAGTGCAGAACCTCGTCTGGGACATGGACGTCAAGCACCTGCCGTCCCTGCGCGGCCTCTACCGCGTCGACAACGGCGCCACCGCGCTCATCGAAGCCGCCGTGAAGTCCGTCGACGACCTGAAGAACATCTGGGAGGGCTACGGCGAGCACTCCTTCCTCCAGGTCGTCGTCACCGACGGCGAGGAGAACGCCTCCGGCTTCTCCCAGACCGGCCAGATGCACACCCGCATGAACGCCGGCCAGGGCACCACCGTCCTGCGCACCTGGCGGGACCGCATCCAGGGCGCCATGGACGACCTGCCCGAGCACTGGACCTCGGCCATCCTCGTCCCCAACTCCCTGGCCAAGCGCACCGCCCAGGAGTACGGCTTCCCCGCCGGCAACATCGCGATCTGGGACGCCGACTCCAGCAAGGGCGTCGAAGAGGCCATCGGCACCGTCAAGTCCGCCGCCACCAGCTTCCTGCGCGGCCGCGAACAGGGCGTGCGCGGCACCAAGAACCTCTTCGCCATGGGCCAGGACCTCAACACCGCCGAGGTCAACGCCAAGCTCGACGCCCTCGACGCCGGCAAGTACATCCTGATCCCCGTCGACCAGGCCACCGCCATCCGCGACTTCGTCACCAGCGCCGGCCACCCGTACCGCACCGGCTGCGCCTTCTACGAGCTCTCCAAGCGCGAGAAGATCCAGGGCAACAAGCAGCTCGCCGTCGCCGAGAAGGACCCGGCCACCGGCCGGATGACCGGCCGGGTCTTCTCCGGTCCGGCCGCCCGCCAACTCCTCGGCCTGCCCGCCGCCGAAGCCACCGTCAAGCCCGGCGACAACCCGGCCTACACCGTCTTCGTCCAGTCCACCTCCGTCAACCGCAAGCTCGTCCCCAACACCAAGCTCCTCGTCCTCCTCTGACCCCCGCACCGCTGCCCGCACCGGCCCGCAGGAGGATCGGGGAGGACGCGGGGAGGAGGCGGGGACGAGGCGGCGGGGACACGCGCCGGGGCCGGGAGGGTGACGGTGTCTCCAATCGGCGGACCCCCGTGGTATCAAATCCCCGGTCAGCGGGTGTGGGACGTTTGGGACGGGCACGACCGGGCCTTGTGCCGGGGCGCTTCGCAGGCAGACTGGCCAAACCGGCGGCAGTCGACCGAGTCCTGCCGGCCGGCCCTCCTGACGAAGCATCACGGACCTGGAGAGCCATCTGTGACCACCCCCCTGCCCACCCGCCGCCGGTTGTCGCTGGGCCTGGCCCTGGCCGCCGTGCTGACGGGCGCCGGCGCCTACACCGCCGCCGCCGCACCCGCCACGACCGCGCCGAGCCCGATACCCCTCACCTCCCCGGCCTGCCCGGCCGACCTCACCCAGGGCGAGGCCGACGGCTGCGTCACCCAGCTCCAGCTGGAGCTCAACCTGACCGGCGCGCGCCTCACCGTGGACGGGCAGTTCGGCCCGGCCACCGGCACGGCCGTGCGCACCTTCCAGGCCGCCCACGCCCTGACGGCCGACGGCGTCGTCGGCCCGGCCACCAAGTCGGCCCTCGACGCGGCGGCCACCGCCGCCTCCGGCACCGTCGACCTGCGAACCCAGTGCGGCGACCTGCGGACCGGCGCCACCGGGCCGTGCGTCAGCACCCTGCAGACGATGCTCAACACCTTCAACGCGGGCCGCCTCACCGTGGACGGGCAGTTCGGACCCGCCACCGACACCGCCGTGCGCAACTTCCAGGCCGCCCACGCCCTGACCGTCAACGGCGTCGTCGGCACGGCCACCAAGAACGCCCTCTACACCAGCACCCCCACCCCGCTGCCCAGCGGCGCCGTCGACCCCACCAAGGTCCTGAACGCCGCCAAGTCCTACCTCGGCGTCCCGTACGTGTGGGGCGGCGGCCACTCCCTGCGCGGCGAGGGCCCCGGCCCCTCCCTCGGCACCTGCGACGGCTACACCGGCTCCATCCAGCCCTGCCCGGCCAACACCACGGCCGGCCTGGACTGTTCGGGCCTGGTCCGGGCGGCCTTCTGGTTCGGCGCCGGCCTCGACCTCGCCAACGGCGGCGACACCACCGAGCAGACCCTGGACAAGCACCTCACCCCGATCACCGAGGCCCAGCGCCGCCCCGGCGACGTCGAGTACTTCGGCACGGACGCGCACAACACCACCCACGTCGTGCTCTACGCCGGCACCGACCCGGCCACCGGCGCGGACATGATGTACGAGGCGAAGGAGACGGGCACCGACGTCCACTACGTCGGCCTGCGCACCGGCGGCTACTGGTACCACGTCACGGCCTGACCCCGGCCCCGGGAAGTCCGCGCCGTTCGGCCGACCGGCCGACGGAGGGCCGGCCCCAGCGCGTCAGCCGACCGGGGAGGCCGCCAGCATGGAGGCATGAGGACCGTCCTGCGCTGTGCGGCCGCCCTGGTACTGGCCGCGGCCCCGGCCGGCCCGGCGGCCCCGCCCGTCCGGGCCGCCGGGCCGGCCGGGGGCTGGGCGGCGCTCGCGCCCGGAATCGGCTACCGGGAACTGACCGTGCGCACCGCCCACGGCCTCGCGAGGGTGTACGCCGTCCGCGCCGAGCTGAGCCGCCCCGGCGTACGGGCGGACCTGCTCCTCCCCGGCGTACGGGCGGACCTGCTCCTCCCCGGCGCGGTGGCGGCCCGGGCGCCGCTGACGCGGCTGGCGGGGGAGCGCGGGGCGGTGGCGGCGGTGAACGGGGACTTCTTCGACATCACCGAGACGCAGCACCCGGGCGTCCAGGCCACCGGGGCGCCCTCCGGGCCGGCCGTCCACCGGGGCAGGGCGCTGAAGGCGGCGGTCCCGGAGGCCCAGCGGTTCGGCTGGCGGCCACCGCCGGGCGACAGCGACCGGGACGTGCTCGGGGTCGGCGTGGACGGGGTGGCCCGCACCGCACGCCTGACGCTCCGGGGCCACCTGTGGACCACGCGCGGCGTCCGGCCGCTGGGCGGGCTGAACCAGTACGCCCTCCCGGTCGGCTCGATCGGCGCGTTCACCGCCGACTGGGGCGAGGTCTCCCGGGCCCGGGCGGCCTGCGGGAGCGACGAGTCGCGGCAGGACCCCTGCACCGCGGAAACCTGGGAGGTGACGGTCCGTCACGGACGGGTGGTGGCGGCCTCCGCCACCCCGGGAAGCGGCCCGATCCCGGCCGGAAGCACCGTACTGCTCGGCCGCGAGGCCGGGGACCCGGGAACTGGCCGCCCTGCCCCTCGGCTCGCCGGTCGCGGTGGACCACCGCCTGGCGTCGAGCGAACCGGTGCCCTTCACCTTCGCCCTGGGCGCCTACTCCCTGCTACGGGGCGGAAGGCCGCCGGCGGGGCTGGACTCCACCGACGTCGAACCGCGCAGCGCGGTCGGTCTCACGGACGGCGGCCGCACACTGACGCTGCTGTCCACGGACGGCCGCGAGGGCACCTCCACCGGCCTGACCCTGACCGAACTCGCCCGGGTGGTGGGCGATCTCGGCTGCCCGGACGGCGTCTACCTGGACGGCGGCGCCTCGGCCACCCTGGTCACCCGCGACCCCGCCACCGGACGCCTCGCCGTGCGCAACCACCTCGACCACGACCAGGAACGACCGGTCCCCAACGCCCTCGCCGTCTTCGCCGGATAGGCCCGCCCCCGCTCCGTACCGCGCCCACCTCCGGACCCTCCCGCCAGGTCCCCCGCTCCGCCCGTTCACCCCCGCGACCGCCGGCCGGCCCGCTCCCCGAACACCCGCACCACCCAGGCGGCGAGCCGAAGGCCGAACACCGCCGCCGAATCGATCCCGGACGCCGCAAGCGCCCCGGCGTCCTCGTCGCCCAGGTAGTCCACATCGGCCCAGCCGCCCCGGAAGAGCACCACCGACAGCACCGTCTCCCGCGGACCGGAGACGAGAACACCCATCGAGTCGGGATCGCCCACCCGCGCCCGATCCGTCTCAAGGCCCTGCGGCCACGGCGCCGCCGCGTCGCGCCACGTCAGCTCGCCCACCACGAGACCGGCGGCCCGCCAGCCGGGCGCCCGCGCGGCCACCTCCGCGGCCGCCCCGTCGAGATCCACGATCCTGTCCATGGGACGGATCATGATCCAGCCCCGCCTCCGTCCTCCACCGACTTCCACCGGCACGGCGCGGCGCCGCACGGCGGGGGAGCGGTGGGCCGATCGGTGTGCCGTAGGTATAGAAATGCCCAAACCGGGGCGCTTCCCAAGGGATCTCTCACCAACGCGTCCGAAGGTGCCGACCATGGCTACCAACGTCCTCACCGCCCCCAGGGAGCCCTCGTCTCCCCCTCCGCGCGGCCGCCGGGCCCCGTGGAGGTCACCCGACGGCCAGCCGGGCTACGCACGGCCCGCACTGCTCGGAATCGCCGCCGTCGCCGCCGTCCTGTACGCGTGGAACATCAACCACAGCCAGTACCACAGCTTCTACGCCGACGCCGTGCGCAGCATGACGGAGAGCTGGAAGGCGTTCGTGTTCGGCTCCTTCGACCCGGCGGGCACGATCACACTGGACAAGCTGCCCGGCTTCCTGTGGCCGCAGGCACTGTCGGCGCGCCTCTTCGGGTTCCACCCGTGGGCGCTGACCCTGCCACAGGTGGTCGAGGGAGTGCTGTCCGTCCTGGTGCTGTACCGGGTGGTGCGGCGGTGGGCGGGGGCCGACGCCGGACTGCTCGCGGCCGCGGCCCTCACGCTGACGCCGGTGGCCGCGGGACTGTTCCGCACCGCGGTCGAGGACGCCGCCTTCACCCTGCTGCTCCTGCTCGCGGCGGACGCCGCGCAGCGGGCCGCCCGCACGGCACGGCTGCGCCCGCTGCTGCTGGCCGGAGTGTGGGTGGGACTGGCGTTCCAGACCAAGATGCTGGAGGCGTGGGCGGTACTGCCCGCACTCGCGGCGGTGTACCTGCTCGCGGCGCCAACCACCCTGCGGCGGCGGATCGGGCACGTCGCGCTGGCCGGGCTGGTGACGGTGGCGGTGTCGGCCTCCTGGATGCTGGCGGTCACCGCGACCCCGGCTCCGGACCGCCCGTACGTGGACGGCACGACGGACAACTCGGCGTTCAGCATGGTGGTCGGCTACAACTTCCTGAACCGGTTCTCCGCACTGGGAATGAGCGCGGCGCGGACCGGCAGCGTGCAGGCGGTCCGCGGCGGCGGGGGCGGGGGCCACGCCGGCAAGGGTTCGCAAGGCCCCCAGGGCAGCGCCCCCGCCCAGGCCCCGTCCCAGGCCTCGGGACAGGGCCCCGGCGGCTGGGGCGGCCAGGGCGGCGGCGCGAGCGACGGCGGCTGGACGAAGATGTTCGGCCCCCAGTTCGCCCCGCAGACCGGCTGGCTCTACCCGCTCGCCGCCGTCGCGCTGGTGTGCGCCCTGCTCTGGCGGCGGCGCGAGCCGCGCACCGACGCGCTGCGGGCCGGCTACGTCCTGTGGGGCGCCTGGCTGGGCGTGTTCTTCCTGGTCTTCAGCGCGGGCAGCGTCGGCGGCCACAGCTACTACATGGGTGTGATCGCCGTCCCGCTGGCCGCCCTGGGCGGCGCCGGGACGGTCCTGCTGTGGCGGGCCTTCCGCGAGGGCGGCGCCCGGGCGTGGGTGCTGCCCGCGGCGATCGCCGCAACGGTCGCCTGGTCCGCCCACCTGGCCCGGGAGTTCCCGTCCTTCCTGCCATGGCTGGCCCCGACCGTGATCGGACTGGGCGCCGTGGCACTGGCGCTGCTCGCGGCGGTCGCGCTCGAACGCGTCACCGGGCGGGGGTTCGCACCGGCGGGGCTGGTGGCGGGCGTCGCGGCGATGCTGGTCGCGCCGGGCGCCTGGGCGTCGTCGGTGCTCAGCCCCGCGTACGGCAACTCGGGCATGGGCACCGTCGGCCCCTCCGCGGCCGCGCACGGCGGGGGAGGGCACCACGCCTCGCCGAAGGGCTCCACCACCACCGCCGCGCTGCGCACCCGCCACGGCGGTGGCGGCGGGTTCGGCGGCTCCTCGGAACACCTGACGGCATCCGAGCAGGCCCTGTTCGACTACCTGCAGGCCCACCGGAACGGCGCCCGCTACCTGTTCGCCGCCTCCAGCTGGAGCGCCGCCTCACCGTTCATCCTGGCGACGGGCGAGGAGGTCCTGCCGATGGGCGGCTTCAGCGGATCGGCACCCTCACCGACCCTGACGGAGTTCCAACAGCTCATCGACAAGGGCGAGTTGCGCTACGTCCTGCTCGGCACCGACCGGCACGGCAGCAGCGCCGGCAGCGCGTCGACGGCAGGGACACCGACCGCACAGGTCCAGTCCTGGGTACGCGGCACCTGCACCCCGGTGCCCCCCACCGACGTACCCGGCACCACCACACCGCCCCCCGCCGCGGAACGGCCGGACGACAACGACCCCACCGGCCAACAGCTCTACCTCTGCGCGCCTTCGGCCTGAGCCCCGCCCCGGGAGGCCCCACCACCACCGGCCTCCCGGGGCGAAAACCGGTTGCCCGCGCCGCCGACGGTCCGGCACAGTGGGCACATCGCGCCACACGCCCGAGGAAGGAGCGCGACCGTGAACAGCACCACCCCTGTCCAGTCGTATCAGCGCTCCTCCAGTCCCCGGTCCACCGGGACGTCCTCGTAGCGCGCCGACCGGCCTGAGGCCGGGCCGCCCCGGGGAGTCCCCGTACGGGCGGCCCTTTTCCGTGCCGCCCAGCAGCACCCGGAGAGTTGGCCGAGTGGTAAGGCAGCGGCTTGCTAAGCCGTCGTCGGGTGAAAGCCCGCGCGCGTTCGATCCGCGCACTCTCCGCGCAACGCGGCGCAATCACGGAGGACCCGGCACCCGTGCGGGTCGGGCCCCCAAGGGCGAGCTGGGCACCGGAGAGCCCAAGGGTCTGTAACACCCCCGCCTCGGCTGTGGCGGTTCGAATCCGCCCTCGCCCACCAACCACCGCGCGCCGCCGAGCCGGCGCGGGCCGACCGATCCGGTCCGCGGACAGGTCGAAGCCCTGCCCGCGGACCGGACCGGAGCACCGGCCCGATCGGCGTCAGCCGCGACGAACCGTCACGCGAAGCGGGAGCTGCGGACCGGCCCGGCGGAGCGGACGCGCTCGCGCGGGCCCGCCGCGGGCCAGCCCACCGCGCGGGCGGCGAAGGCCGTGAGGACGTCGTCCGTGTCGGGCGGGGTTTCGCCGTCGCCCTCCGGGGCGGTCGGGGCGGCGGCCAGGACCGCCTCGGCCAGTTCCTCGGCCGAGCGCCGGTCGGGCTCGTCCTCCTGCGGTTCGCCGTCCTCACCGAACCGCAGCCCGGGCTCCCACGGGGCGTTCACGATCTGCCCCAGCAGCGTGGAGACGTCGGCCGTCACGGCCGGCGGGTCGGTCCAGCAGGTGGCGTGCTCGAAGAGCAGCTGCCCCTGCGCCCGCTCGTCCAGCTGCGCCACCTCGGCGGGATCGCACTCGTTCAGGTCGTACGCGACCACCAGCACATCCGTCGCATCCGGCCGGTACGGAGCCGCCGGAACGCCGAGCAGCCGCGCCGCCGCCAGCCCCAGCGCCCGGCTGCCCCGGTCGGCCAGCAGCCCGACCGAGGCGGGCCGGCGGCCGGTGGCGGCCAGCACGGTGCGCAGCCGCTCCAGGCCGTAGTGGCAGAGCCCGAAGTCGTCCTGCAGGTAGGCCCAACGGCCGGTCATGCCCTGGTCGAACCCGTGCGGCGACAGGGTGGTGAGCAGGCCGCCGGTGAGCACGTAGTGCCAACCGCGCAGGTCCCGGTCGTCGACCGGCGGCAGGGCCGCCGCCCGCTCCAGCATCCGCCCGACCCGCTGCGCCGGGCCCGCCCAGACCCCCTCGGGGGCCGACAGGGCCTCGTACACCTCGCGGGCCAGGGGTATCCGGCCGGCCATCAGCGCGTTGTAGACCGTCAGGTACCGGTCCGGCCAGTCGTCGAGGCGGGCGTCGTGCTCGCGCAGTACGGCCAGGGCCTCGGTGTGCCGCTCGCAGCCCTCCAGGGCGGAGACCAGCTCCAGCAGCACCGTGCGCAGGCCGAGCCGGCGGGCGGCCTGCGGCTTGGGCTTGCGGCGGAACAGCCCGGTGCGGGCCGTGGTGGTGGGCGGTTCCTGGACCAGCCGCAGCGCCTCCCGCAGTGCGGGGACGGCCACCGCGTCGATGCCGCGCTCGACGCAGGCGTAGCCGTAGGTGTAGAGCCGGTCGGCGTCGCCGGGGCCGGCCGCCAGTGCTGTCGAAGCCTGTGCCAGGTCCTCGAAACCGGCGCCCTGGGCCAGCCTGGCCACCAGCGGTGCGGTTTCGGCGGGCGGGAGCCGGTCCGCTGCGGAGCGCAGCACCCGCATCGAACCCTGCGAGTCGCCGGACTCGAAGAGTTCCCAGGCTTCGGACAGTTCGGTGGCCATGTGTCTCCGGGGGTCGGGGGGGGGTGGCAGGACCTCAGGATGATCGTCCACCGACCGCGGCCCGGGCAACTCGGTTTTCCGCGCCGCGGGGGACTGCATGTGCGGTCGGCCGACAGTTGAAGGGGGACGGCCGATCGTCTGGACGGAGCGGTGGCAGGAGGGCGGGCGCACCGCCCGCCGTCAGCCCAGGTCGAAGGCGTTCGGCAGCCCCCGGCGGTAGCGGCCCTCGTCCTGCTGCTGCAGGGCGGCCAGCTCCGGCGGCCGGTACAGCGGCCACACCGTGCAGCGCGGGGCCGGTGAACCGTCCGCGTCGAGCAGGGCGTTGACCGCCCGGCGGGCGGATTCGTTGGCGCCCTCCATGGTGGCCAGGTCGATGTCGGTGGCGACGTAGTCGCCGGCCAGGAAGAGGTTGGGCACGGCCGTCGCGGCGGACGGACGGTTGTCCAGGGTGCCCGCCGGGTGGATGAGCAGTTGTTCGCGGTTGGCCGGGGCGGGGCCGCCGAGGCCGGTGACGGCCGGGTCGATGAACCAGGTGAGCAGGTCCGCGTCGTCCAGGACGCGCCGGCCGCCGCTGTTGAGGGATTCCTTGAGCTGGGCCCAGGTCTCGCGCACCACTTCCTCGCGGGTGCACTTGAGCGCGGGCCTGCCGTAGACGATGCCCGGGGCGTCCCACTGCGAGACGATCGCCGACAGGCAGTCGGCGGCCCGCCCGTCGCCGTAGTCCCGGCGGAAGTCGCGGTCGGGCCAGAACTGGGCCTGGCCGATGCAGGTGATCGCCCAGGGGGAGTCGACCAGGTCGACGTGGCCGTGCACGATCGGGGTGCGGCTGCGCAGGTAGAACTGCACGCCGACCATCCAGTCGGTGCGCAGCCGGTCGCAGCGCCCGAGTTGGGGGTCGGCGGAGCGCAGGGCGGGCCCCCAGGTGTTGCGGGCGTGTTCGACCGGCATCGCGCTGACGTAGTGGTCGGCCACGACGGGGGTGGCCGAGTCCCGCAGCCGCACCCCGGTGATCCGGCCGCCCTCGTACAGCAACTCCTGTACCTCTGCGCCGAGTTGGAACCGCACCCCGAGGGAGCGCAGCCGGGCCTCCCAGGGGCCGATCCAGGCCTCGCTGGTGGGAGCGTTGAGGACGCGGTCCGGTTCGCCGTCGTTGCCCCGGCCCAGGGCGTTGTAGACGAACGCCTGGAAGATCCGGGCGACGGTGCGGGTGCTGGCCTCCTCCGCCTTGGTCGCGACGATGTTGCGGGTGACGCCGACGCCGAGCAGCCGCTGGTAGTCGTACGACATCTCCTCGGCCCGGATGAACCGCCACCACGGGACGCGTTCCCACTGCTCGCGGCGGCGCAGGTCGCAGCTGGTGAAGTGGACCAGCAGCCGGTTGGCGAAGTACGCCGCCTCGGTGGCAGGCAGGTGCAGGGCGGTGTCCAGCAGGCCCGTCAGCGTCTGGAGCAGCGCGTCGGGCAGCAGTTCGCCGAGCACCGGTGGCGCGGTCACGGTACGGAACGGCAGCCGCAGCGCCGGTCGCCCTCCGGCGCGGGGGAGCAGTTCCTCGGTGGCGTTCACCAGGTTGTCGTGAACGGTGCGCCCGGGCGTGCCGGTGGGCAGCGGGATCCGGCGCAGGGTGTCGGGCAGGTTGCGGTAGAAGCCGGGGAAGAAGCGGAAGCCGTGTTCGCCGGGCAGCGGCCGCCGCCCGCCCCGGGCGGTGCCGGGCACGTCCATGCTGCGGGCCTTGCCGCCCAGTGCCGTGTTGCGCTCGTAGACCGTCACCCGGTAGCCGCGTTCGGCCAGTTCCTGCGCCGCGCTCAGTCCGGCGACCCCGCCGCCGAGCACGGCGACCCGCCGTCCCGGCCGTCCCGGCTGTTCCGGCTCTTCCTCGGACCGTCCCGCCGCCCGTGCCCGTGCCCGTGCCGCCTCGCTCCCGGTCGGGCCGAGGTCGAGGCCGAGACCGGCGGCCGCCCCGGCCGCCCCGGTGAGCAGGGCGCGCCGGGTGTGCGCGGCCGCTGTGATCGTTCGCATGTCCCGTCAACGAGCCGGTGCGCGCGCGGGCACGGCCGGGGGCCGTCGCCGCGCGCGGGGTCAGCCGATCGGTGGTGCGAGGTATTCCAGCGCGTAGCCGTCGCCGCCGGGGCCGGGACTCACGCGGGCGATGCCGGGTGAGTCGAGGTGGGCGCCGGCCACGAAGTGGTGGGGCCGGGTCAGTCGTGCGAGCAGGGCCGCCCGTGCGGTGCGGGCCTGGGACCGGTCGCCGTCGAGTTCCCAGGTCACGTCCGGCCGGTCGAACTGGAGGGTGGGGACGTGCACGGTGTCGCCCCAGACGAGCAGGTGGCCGGCGTCGCTCCTGATGTCGTAGACGGTGTGGCCGGGGGTGTGGCCCGGGGTCGGGAGCGCGGTGGCCCAGTCGTTGATCGCGGTCTCCTGTGAAACGGGGACGACCCGGTCGCGGACCGGTTCCAGCCGCCCGGTGAACACCGGGGTGTCGTCCGCGCCGATCCACACCCGCTCCAGTGCGGTGAACGCCTGCGAACCGTCGGGCGCGATCAGGCCGCTCACGTGGTCCTGGTGCCGGTGGGTGATGGCCACGTCGGTGACGCGCGCGCGGTCGATGCCCGCTTCGTCGAGCGCGTCGTGGAGCAGTCCCATGGTGGGCTCGTGCCAGACGTCGGACGCGCCGGTGTCGACGAGCAGCGAGCGCGTGCCGTCGGTGACGTGGAAGGCGTTGACCGACAGCCGCAGGTTGTCGCCGGCCAGCGGGACGGCGGCCGGCAGCACGTCGAGCGCGCGCCCGTCCTCGCCGCGCAGCCGGGTCGGCGGCAGGTCGAGGTACCCGTCCCGCAGCGAGGTCACCCGCAGGCCGCCGAATTCGAACGTGGCATGGTGCCGGCCACGGGAGAGCAGACGCATGGAACCTCCGTCGGGTGGGATGCACAGGCATGTCCGGTGAACGATTCTCGTCCGGGACGGCTCCCCGGGATGACACCGCCGACCGCGCGGGGGAGCGTTGGCTGATGGACGACACGACTGAGACGAGTTCCCGGCGGTCGGTGCCCGCGCCGCCGGCGTGCGCCGCCGGGGTGCCGACGGTCGGGGTGGAGGAGGAGCTGTTCCTGGTGTGCCCCGGCACCGGCGCCGTGGTGGGCGCCGGCCCGCGGGTGGCGGCCCTGGCCGCGCGGGAACTGGGGGACCTGGTGGCCGGGGAGTTCACCGACCTGCAGGTCGAGGTGCGGACGCCGCCGTGCACGGACACCGGGGAGCTGCACGCCCACCTGGTGCGGGCCCGGCAGGCCGTCGCCGCGGCCGCGGCGGGGGAGGGCCTGCGGGTCTGCCCCTCGGCGACCCCGGTGATCGGAGGCTCCCACGCCCCGGTGGGCGATCACCCCCGCTACCGGGCCGGCGTGGAGCTGTACCGGTCGCTGATGGACGACTTCGTGGTCAGCGCCCTGCACGTCCACGTCCTCCTGCCGGACCGCGAGGTGGCGGCCCTGGTCGGCAACCACCTGCGGCCGTGGCTTCCGCTGCTCGTGGAGATGACCGCGAACTCACCGTACTTCGACGGCCGGGACACCGGCTACGCGAGCTGGCGCACCGTGACCCGCCTGCGGATCCCGGCTCTGGGCCCGCCCCCGTACATCGAGTCCTTCGACGACTACCGGCGCACCACCGCGCAGCTGGCCGCGGCGCGCGTGGTTCCCTTCGCCGACCTGCCGTTCTGGGACGTCCGCCCGCACCCCCGCCTGCCGACCATCGAGGTGCGGTCCATGGACGTTCCCCCGGACCCGGCCGACTCCGCCGCCGTGGCGGCCGTCGTCCGCGCCCTGGTGGACACCTCCGCCCGCCTGGTCGAAGGCGGCGACCCCGGCCCGCGGCTGAGCTCCGACCTGCTGCGCGGGGCGTACTGGTACAGCACCCGCGACGGCTGGACCGGCACGGGCCTGGACGCGCTGTCCGCCGCCATGCTGCCCGCACCGGAACGCGCCCGCCGGCTCATGGACCACATCGGCCCCGCCCTCCAGCGCTTCGGCGACCTCGACAGGGCCGCCGCCTTCTTCGACAGGCTCGCCGCCCACGGCACCGGAGCGCACCGCCAGCGCGCCGCCCACCGCGCCGGAGGCCTGCCCCACGTCGTCGCCGACCTGACGGCCAACTGCGCCGCGCCGCACCGGGAGTAGCCACGCCCCCCGGTACTCGGTGGTACCGTGTAGCGGTACTCAGTACCACGCAGTACCGGCGGGGGCGACCGGCCCGCCGAGCAGCTGGACCGGGGCGTCCGGAGGCCGGGCGCCGGGGCGCTCAAGACGATCACCGAACAGGGGCAAGGGGAGTGGACGTGACCACCGAGCGGATGCTGGACCGGCTCGCCACGCTGATCGGACCACCGCCGGAGGACGTGGTCCCGGTCCCGTGGGAGCTCGGGCCCGAGGCACTCGGCTTCCAACTGCCCGCGGACTACCGGGCGTTCGCCGACCGGTACGGGACGGTCAGCATCGGCGACGAGCTGCACGTCTACACACCGTCACAAGCGCCGCCCAGCCCCCAGGCCGGGCAGCCGGTCGGCTTCGAGGGGTTCCTCCACTGCACGACCGAACCGTACGGATACTGCACCACGCTGGCCCGGGCCTACCGGGACGGGGACCACGACGAGTGCCCGTACCCGCTGTTCCCGGCCGAGGGCGGGCTCCTGAACTGGGGCAACAACTGGGACTCCGACCACTTCTTCTGGCTGACGCGGGGCCCGGACCCGGACCGGTGGCCGGTCGCGGCCAAGTTCCACTCGCTGCGGGAATGGGACCTCTTCGAGGGCGGCTTCCTGGAGTTCCTGCTGGCCGCGGTGACGGAGCAGTACCCCTACCACGCGGACGTCGTCCCCGGCGGGATGAAGCAGCTCGGTGACGGCCGCGGCTACCGCCCCCGGGGCGACTGGTCGAAGCAGCTCTGGCAGTGAGCCCACGCCCCGGTCGACCGCCGGCCCGGGTCGGGCCCCCACCGCCGCCAGCTGCCTCCGCTGCCGCTGTCGCCGCTGCCGTCGCCCCCGGACGGATCGGATGTCGCCGACGGACGATCAGAACACCCGCGCCTGCGTGACCCGGTTCAGGTGGACGAGCACGTCGTACGCCCGGCCGATCGCCAGCCGCGGCATCGGGTCGCCGACGTAGACCGAGCCCGCCTCGTAGGTGGGGCGGGAGACGTCCAGCCAGTCGCGGGCCACCCGCGCAACGGTGCGCAGGTCGACGTAGTAGTCCCGGTAACGGACCCGGTCGAGGGCGTACTCGTTCATGTCGGGGCCGGCCGGCGGGACGGTGACGGCCTTCCAGCTGTCGGTCAGAACGGCGTCGTTGGTGAGGAAGGAGCCGCTGCCGAAGGTGAAGCCGATCGCCACGTAGTCCCGGCCGTAGGCGTCGCGCAGCCGGGAGCCCTGCGGCTCGGGGTACAGGAAGGTGTCGGTGGCCAGGTAGCCGGCGTGCCCGTGGTGCGCCGACAGCAGCACCTTGCCGCCGGTGCGCCGCTGCCACCACATGACGTTGTCCGCCATCGCCCGGTCGCGCAGCTGCTCCGAGGCGGCGACGGAGGCCGGGTCGGCCAGGTCCAGGGTGGCGAAGGCGAACGTGCCGGCGATGTTGCGGGCGTGCTGCACGGCCGCGGCCATGCGAAGCCGCGGGCGGATGCCTCGCCGCGCCCGTGGCTCCGGGACGTCCTGGCCGGGGGCGATCCCGTCATTCGCCCCGCGCAGCGCCACCCTTGCCGTCCGGCCCTGCCGCCGGGCCCGCGTCGCCCGCGGCAGCCGGGCGGGCCGGGGCTTCGCCGTCCCGGCCCGCCCGGTCGGGGCCGGGACGGCCCCGCCGCGGGGTGCGGCCTGCCGCGGACCGGTGGGTGCGGTAGTCGCCGGGCGTCGTGCCGCACTCCTTGCGGAAGGCGAGGTGGAAGCCGACCTGACTGCGGTAGCCGATGCGCTGGGCGATGTCCTGCTGCGGCACGGTCGTGTCCGCGAGCAGCCGTCTGGCCTCCTGCAGCCGACGCGCCGTCAGGTGCCGCATCGGCGGCTCGCCCACCAGGTCGCGGAACATCTGGGAGAACACCGACCGGGACATGCCGGCCTCGCGGGCGAGCGACTCCACCGTCCAGGGCTCGGCGTAGGAGCCGTGGATCGCCAGCAGGGCCTTGCTGATGCCCGGATGGTGCAGGGCCTGGAGCGCGGGCGACTCCTCCGCCAGCTCCTGCATGGCGAGCCGCAGGGACAGGACGAACACCGTCTCGAAGGCCCGCAGCGTGACCAGCCGGGACCCGGGCGCCGTCCGCCCGATCTCGGACGGCAGCGATTCGAGGGTGCGCAGCAGCAGCGGTTCCCCTTCGAGCATGTGGCGCCGGAGCACGATGATCCGGGGCAGGGCCTGGTAGAGCCCGGGCTCACCGATCGCGCTGTAGCGCAGGCTCGCGCAGAGCATGCGCGTGCGGTACGGGGGCGCCCCGACCGTGACGACGCCGGAGCGGCCGGGGCGGCAGTGGGGCACCAGGGCGGACAGCGGTGTCGTGCGCACCCCGGGCTCGGCGGCGAAGGTGTGGGCGGTGCCGTGCGGGAAGATCGCCAGATCGCCCTCGTGCAGCTCCGTGGGCGCGGAGCCGTCGCCGAAGCCGATGACGCAGCCGCCCTCGATCATGTAGTGGACGATCGCGCACTCGTCGTCGTACCCCTTCACCCCCCAGGGCCCGCCGGCCTGCCACATGCTGTAGAAGACGTCGGTCAACCACAGAGGACGCAGCAACTCGCTGAGCACGTCGTCATGCACGGACGATCCTTAAAGCGATCCGGCTCCTGATTAATTGATCGTAGCCGTCCCCACGCACAACGATGGGGGACGGAGCCGGGCTCTTCGGCCGGTTCACGGGGTTGAGTTTCCGGGGGGACTCGTTGGATGGACATCGTCATTGCCGGTGCGGGCATCGGCGGCCTGACCGCCGCGCTGAGCCTGCACACCGCCGGCCTGCGCAACGTCCGCGTCCTGGAGGCGGTTCCGCGGATCCGCCCGCTGGGAGCCGGAGTGAACCTCCAGCCCAACGCGGTGCGTGAACTGGCCGCCCTGGGACTGGCCGAAGACCTCGCGGACCTCGGCGCCGACCTGACCGAACTCGGCTACTACAACCATCTCGGACAGGAGATCTGGCGCGAACCGCGCGGCCGCGCGAACGGAGCCCGGTGGCCCCAACTGGCCCTGCACCGCGGGGCCCTGCAGACGACCCTGGCCGACAGCGTCCGCGCCCGCCTGGGGGACGACGCGATCACCACCGGCACCCGCGTCACCGGCTTCGCCCAACTGCCGCACGCAGGCGTCGAGGTGGGCGTCGGCCACCGCGACGACAACCGGCCCGCCGCCAGGATCCGGGCCGACGTGCTGATCGGGGCCGACGGGCTGCGCTCCGCCGTACGGCGGGTCCTGTACCCGCAGGAGGGCGAACCGCGCTCCAACGGCACCACCGTGTGGCGGGGCATCACCCGCGCCGAACCGTTCCACGGCGGCCGCTCGATGGTCGTGATGGGGGACGGGCGCTGGAAGGCGGTCGTCTACCCGCTGGCCGTACGCCCGGACGGCGACGGCCTCGTTCCGGTCAACTGGGCGGTGTCCCGGGCCGGACGGGAGGACCCCGCGCCCCCCGACGCCGGGCCCGGTGACGGCTTCCCCACGGCGGTGGCCCACTGGCGCTGCGAGGACCTGCGGATGGACGCGCTCGTGGCCGGCACCGACGCCACGGCCTCCTTCCCGATGCTCGACCGGGACCCGGTACCCCGCTGGTCCTTCGGCGCGGTGACCCTGCTCGGCGACGCCGCCCACGCCATGGCACCGATGGGCTCGAACGCCACGACCCAGGCGGTGCTGGACGCGCGCAGCCTCGCCCACGCCCTGGCCACCCACGACGACCCGACCGCGGCGCTCACCGCCTACGACCGCGACCGCCGCCCGCGGATGAACCGGCTCCAGCTCCTCAACCGCGCCAAGGGCCCGGAGGTCGTCATCGACCTCGCCCACCAGCGCGCCCCGCACGGCTTCGCCCGGGGCGTGCACTCCGTGCTCCCCGCCGAGCGGCTGGCGCACATAGCCCACGCCTACGCCCGCGCCGCGGGCTTCGACACGGCCTCCGTCAACGCCCCCTCCCCCTACCGGCCGCCCGCCCCGGACCCCCACACCCTTTGACCACCACCCATCGCACCCTGTGTCAGGAGAGACATGCGCAGCGGTCAGGACTACCTCGAATCACTACGCGACGGCCGTACCGTCTGGCTCGACGGCGAACTGGTCAAGGACGTCACGGAGCACCCCGCCTTCCGCAACACGGCCCGCTCGATGGCGCACCTGTACGACCTGGCACGGGACCCCGAGCTGCGGGACGTCCTGACGGTGCGCCCCGAGGGACAGGACCGCCCGGTGCTGCGCGCCTACCACGTGCCGCGCACCCACGCCGAACTGATCGAGCGGCGCAGGGCGTTCAAGACCTGGTCCGAGGCGAGCTTCGGCTTCCTCGGCAGATCCCCCGACTACATGGCCGCCGGCATCGCGGGCTTCGTCTCGGCGCCGGACGTCTTCGCGGGCGAGGCCTTCGACGGGCGGCCCAACCTCGCCGCGTACCACCGGCGGATGGCCGAGGGCCACCTCTACCCGGCGTTCACCATCACCAACCCGCAGATCGACCGGACCAGGGCGGCCGGCGAGCAGGTGCAGGACGACCTCTACGTACGGGTCGTCAAGGAGCGCGACGGCGGCATCGTGGTGCGCGGCGCCAAGATGATCGGCACCGGGGCGGTGTTCGGCGACGAGGTCGTCGTCGGCACGATCGAGCCGCTGCCGCGCCAGGACGTCCAGTACGCCCTGAGCTTCTCCGTGCCCCTGGACACCCCGGGCCTGAAGTTCGTCTCCCGCACCTCCTACGAGGGCCGGGCCCGCAGCGTCTTCGACAACCCGCTGTCCGCGCGCTTCGACGAGAACGACGCGCTGCTCGTCTGCGACGACGTCTTCGTCCCCTGGGAGCGCGTCCTGACCTACCGCGACGTCGACACCACCTTCGGCATGTGGTGGCTCACCCCCGCCTACAACAACTTCGTCCACCAGGCCGCCACCCGCTTCTGGACCAAACTGGAGTTCCTCACCGGCCTCGCCGTCCTCATCACCCGCTCGAACAACACCTACGACCTGCCGCCCGTGCGGATGCAGCTCGGCCGGCTCATGGGCTGGCTCAACATCGCCAAGTCGATGGTGCTGGCGGCCGAGGCGGCCTACGAGCGGGTCCCCGGCGAGGGCGGCGCCGTGCACATCAACCGGGAGATCGCCTCCGCCCACCGGGCCATGGCCGGCGACCTCTACCCGAAGGTGCTGGCCGAGATCAAGCTGCTGGCCGGCGGCGGCCTCATCCAGCTCCCGGCCTCCGGCCACGACCTGAGGCACCCCGAACTCGGCCCGCTGGTCGCCAAGTACGTGCGCTCCTCGGGCACGCCGGCCGAGCAGCGCGTCAAGCTGCTCAAACTCGCCTGGGACGCCCTCGGTTCGGAGTTCGCCGCACGCCACGAGCAGTACGAGCGCTTCTACCACGGCGCCCCGCACGTCTACCTGCCCGGCATCGTCCGCGACGGCGACCCCGACCTGCTGGCCGCCTTCACCCAGTCGTGCCTGGACGGCTACGACCTGGACGGCCCGGACGACCTGCCGGGCGGCGCGGGAGCCCCGCATGGCAGCCACTGACCGGCGGCGGGCCCTGGCCCTGCTCGCCTGCACGCAGTTCGTCCTGATCCTGGACACCTCGATCATCAACGTGGCCGCACCCTCCATCGGCCGGAGCCTGGACATCTCGCCCGCCGAGCTGTCCTGGGTGGCCAACGCCTACCTCGTCTCCTTCGGCGGACTGCTGCTGCTCAGCGGCCGCGCCGCCGACCTGCTGGGCCGGCGCAGGGTGTTCGTGTCCGGGCTGGGCGTACTCGCGGCGGCCTCGCTGCTGGGCGCCCTCGCCGACCGCGCCGACCTGCTGATCGCCGCTCGCGCGCTCCAGGGCGGGGGAGCGGCGCTGGCGGCGGCGGCGGCGTTCTCCCTGGTCCTCACGCTCTTCGAGGACGGGCCCGAACGCCACCGGGCGCTCGGGGTGTTCGCCGCGATGGCGGGCGCGGGCGGCGCCGTCGGCACGGTGCTCGGCGGCGTGCTCACCAGCTGGCTGGGCTGGCAGTCGACCTTCGCGCTGAACGTCGTGGCCGGCCTCGCCCTGATCCTGCCCGTGCCGCGACTGCTGCCGCCCGGCACCCCGGACGGACGCGAGCGCGGCTTCGACGTACCCGGCGCGGTGGCGGTCACCGCCGGCCTGGGGCTGCTGGCCTACGCCGTGGTGAACGCGGGCGAGGCCGGCTGGAGCTCCACGCCGACCCTGGCCACCGGCGCCGCCGCCGTCCTGCTGCTGGCGGCGTTCGTCCTGATCGAACGCCGGGTCGCGCATCCGCTGGTGCCGCTCGCGGTGCTGGGCCGGCCGACGCTGCGCCTCGCCAACATCCTGGCCGGGCTGTGGCAGATGTCGCTGTTCCCGATGTTCTTCCTGGTCAGCCTGTACCTGCAGGCGGTGCTCGGGTACCAGCCGGTGCTCGGCGGCCTCGCCCTGCTGCCGCTGTGCGCGGTCGTCATCGCGGTCGCCTCCCAGGCGGACCGGCTGATCGGCCGCTTCGGCCCGCGCACGGTGATGCTCGCCGGCTTCGCCCTGGTGACCGCCGGCATGGCCTGGCAGTCCCTGCTGTCGGCCGACGGCTCCTTCCTGACCGACGTCCTGCCGCCCAGCCTGGTCCTGGGCGCCGCCCTGCCGCTGGTCGCCATCACCACCAACGTCGCGGCCACCCTCGACACCCGCGAGCACGAGGCCGGCCTGGTCTCCGGACTGGTCAACACCAGCCTGCAGTTCGGCTCCGTGCTGGGCCTGTCCGTGCTGTCCGGAGTCGCCGCCGCACGCACCGGCGCCTCCTCCGCGGCCCACGACACCGCGCTCACCGAGGGCTTCCGCACCGCCCTCCTGGTCGGCGCGGCACCGGCCGCACTGGCCCTGCTGCTCGCCCTGCGGCTACGGCTGGGGCTGCGCTCGCCGGAAGCGGACGCCGCGGCCCCGCCGGAGGCGAGGACCGCCGGGCACCGCGGCCCCGGCCCCTGAGCGCGCACGGCCGGCCCGGACCCCCGGCGGACCGGCCGTGCGCACCGAACCGAAAACCACCGAGAAAGGCACGACATGACACGACAGCACCGCAAGCACATCCTCGTCACCGGAGCCAACGGCTTCCAGGGGGGCGCGGTGGCCCGCTTCCTGGCCGCACAGGGACACCACGTGCGCGGCCTCGTCCGGGACACGGCGAAGGCCGCCGAGCGGGCGACCGCCGGACTGACGCCGGTGCGCGGTGACCTGGGCAGCCTCGACGACCTGCGCGCCGCCTTCCGGGACGTGACCCACGCGGTCGTCGTGATGCCGCTGGTGTACGACGCCGACACCGTCGCCGCCTACGCCCGCAACATCGCCGAGGCGGCCCGCGAGGCCGGAGTGCGGCGCCTGGTGTACAACGTCAACACCCCGGTCCCGGACGAGACCACGCCCTACGCCGCGTTCGAGACGCGCCGCCTCGCGGAGGCGCTGCTGCGCGACGGCGAGGTCCCCGTCGTCGTGGTCAGGCCACCGGTGTACCTGGAGAACCTGTTCAGCCCGTGGAACGGCCCCGCGATCGTCAACGACGGCGTGCTGGCCTACCCGCTGCCGGCCGAGCAGCGCGTGGCCTGGATGTGTCACGACGACCTCGCGCGCGTGATCGCCCGGGCCCTGGACGACGACGTGCCGCCCGGCCGGGTGATCAACGCCGGAGGCGCCGACGTGGTCACCGGACCCGAGCTGGCGGCGGCGTTCGGGCAGGCGCTGGGGCGTGAGGTCCGCTACCTCCCCCTGGACGTCGCGCAGTTCGAGCAGGGACTCGCCCAGCTCCTCGGCCCGGAGGCCGCCGCGGGCGTCGCGGGGATCTACCACCACGCCGCCACCGGCCGGGCCGGCGACCTGCTCGCCCCCTCACCCGACGCGGTGGAGGCCGCGCTGGGGGTACGGCTGACCCCGGTGATCGAGTGGGTCAAGGCACAGCACTGGGACCACTGGGCCCGCAACGCGGGGTGATCACGGCCGGGGCCGGGACGCGGTTCCACGCGTTCGCGTCCCGGCCGACGGCACCAGGACACACGGGGGGAAGACATGTCAGGCCACAACCGTGCGCCGCACCAACGGCGCACACCGGTGCCCGTCGCCGTGACCGGCGTCGGATGCCGCCTGCCGGGGGCCCACGGCCCCGGGCAGCTGTGGGAACTGCTCCACGCGGGCCGGGACGCCACCGGCCCCGCGCCGACGGACCGGTTCCCGGCCGGGGCCGCGCTGCCCGCGGGGGGCGAGCGCGGCGGATTCCTGGACGGCGTCGAGGAGTTCGACGCGGGGTTCTTCGGCATCCGGGACGACGAGGCCACCGCGATGGATCCGCAGCAACGCCTGCTGCTGCTCACCGCCTGGGAGGCCCTGGAGGACGCGGGCGCCGACCCGGCGCGGCTGAAGGGCAGCCGCACCGCCGTGTTCGTCGGCCAGGCCCACGCGGACCACTGGGAGCGGCTGCGCGATACCGGGGCCGGCGCGCTCGACCTGGACCGTCTGGTCGGCGGCCACCAGCGGGCGATGCTCGCCGGGCGGCTCTCCTTCCACCTCGGACTGCACGGCCCCAGCGTCACCGTGGACTGCGCGCAGGCCTCCTCGCTGGCCGCGGTCCACCTCGCCTGCCTGAGCCTGCGCGCGGGCGAGTCGGACCTGGCCCTGGCCGGCGGCGCCAACCTGCTGCTCGCCACCACGACCACCGCCGTCCTCGACCGTGCGGGGGTCCTGTCCGCGCGGGGGCGCTGCCGTTTCGGGGACGCCGACGCGGACGGCTTCGTGCGGTCCGACGGCGTCGGCGTCGTCGTGCTCAAGACGCTCGACCGGGCCGTCGCGGACGGTGACCCGATCCGGGCGGTGATCCTGGGCAGCGCGATGAGCCACGACGGCGCCACCAAGGAGCGCGTCACGGACGCCTCCGGCAGCGGTCAGGCCATGGCGATGCGCTGGGCCTACCAGGACGCCGGCGTGGCGCCGGGCGACGTCGGCTACGTCGAGGCGCACGGCACCGGCACGGGCATCGACGCGGTGGAACTCGCCGCGCTCACCGAGGTCCTGGCCGAGGGACGCCCGCCCGGCCGGCCGTGCATGGTGGGCTCCCTGAAGACGAACATCGGGCACTGCGAGGCCGCCGCCGGCGTCGCCGGGCTCATCAAGGCCGTGCTGTGCCTGGAACACGGGCAGGTGCCGCCCAGCCTGCACTTCGACCGGCCTTCGCCCCGCGTCGACTGGGACCGGCTGCCCTTGGTGGTGCCGACGTCGCCGCGGCCCCTGCCGGCCACCGCGGGCCGGCCGCCCCTGGCGGCCGTCAACGGGCAGGGCATGTCCGGCACGAACGTGCACGTGGTCCTCGGCCGGTGGGACGCGCCGGAGCGCGACCCGCTCCGGCGCGCGAGCGTGCCACCGCACCGGTGGCGGCCACGCGCCCACCCCCTGCCCGGTGCCGCGGCGACGCCGCAGCGGCACTGACCGGCCCTCACCGGAAGAACGGCCCGCGGCTGCGGCCGCCCGGGGCCCCTCTCCCTCCTCCTCTCCCACCCACCGGCCCTCGTCCGCTCCTGCGGCCGCACCACGTCACCGTCACCGCCGCCCGTGCGCGCGAGCGCGGTGAAGGCGCTGTGCGCGAGGAACGGCCGCCGGCCGGCCCACGACTGACGACTCTTTCTGGAGACATGTCATGACACGTACGGGTGTCGATCTCGGCAGTTCCCCACGCACGGCGGTGATCCGGGAACTGGACCCGCTCGCCGCCGACGGCCCCTGCCTCGGCATGCGCCGCCACAACGACCGCGCCGACGTCCCCGCCCTGGTGGCGGCGGTGCGCCGGCTGGTGCCGTCCCTGGACGACGTCGCCGGGTACTCGGTGGAGGCCTGTGCCGCGGCGATGCGCGACCTCGGCATGTTCCTCGGTTCGATCAAGCGGCACGGCCCCGAGCCGCTGCCCCTGGTCCCCGAGGCGGTGCCGGTCCTGCTCGAACTGGGCCGGCGCACCGACATGGTGCCGCGCGACACCGTGCACCACTACACCACCTGGAACCCCGTCGGCGGCCGCCAGCGCATGTACACCGGGGACATCCAGGAGGCGTACCTGCAGGAGTCCGTGCGCATGGTCTTCCCGCATCTGCGCGAGGGCCTGGAGCTGTGCGAACGGCTCAGCGGCGCGGACGTCGCCGACCCCAAGTTCGCCGTGCTCACCGAAGAGCTGACCGCCCACGTGGAGACCATGGTCTCGTCCATCGACATGGTCGTGGCCAACGTCAGCCCGGAGTTCTTCGCCCGGGTCCTGCGCTCCTACTTCGAGGAGATCACCGTGGACGGCCGGGTGCTGCTCGGGCCGGCCGCGGCCCAGGTGCCGCTGTGGCTGGTCGACCAGGCGATCTGGGCGGCGGACAACAGCGAGCCGCAGTACGAGGAGTTCCTGCGCGACTCGGTGCCCTACAGCCTGCCGCGCTGGCGCGAGCTGTACGGCCGCTGGACGGGCGTGCCGTCGGTGGTGACCCGGCTGGTGGAGGCCTACGGCCCCGACCCGGACTGCGCCGAGCGCCGCGCCCCCGCGCTGCGGCAGTCCGCCGAGGAGCTCGCCCGGCTGCTGCGGGTGATCGTGGTCTTCCGCGGCCGCCACCTGGGCATCGCCCGCAAGGCCTACGACGCCGACCTGCGGCTGTACCCGGTGGGCAGCGGCGGTGCCAGTGTCGACCTGCTGCGGCAGATCATCGACCTGACCCGGGCCGGCGCCGCCCTCACCCGCCGGCCCGGGCCGGCGGGCGCCGCGGCGGGCGCCGAACGGACGTCGGCATGAGCGTCCTGATCGCGGGAGCCGGCATCGGTGGCCTGACCGCGGCGCTGAGCCTGCACGCCGCGGGCGTGCGGGACGTCCGCGTCCTGGAGGCGGTGGCGCAGATCAGGCCGCTCGGCGTGGGGCTGAACATCCTGCCCAACGCCGTCCGGGAACTGGCCGAACTCGACCTGCTGGACGAACTGCTGGAGGTCTCCCTGCCCACCGGCTCGCTCGGCTACTACAACCGCCACGGGCAGCTCATCTGGCGGGAGCCGCGCGGTGAGGCGGCCGGGTACCGCTGGCCGCAGCTGTCCGTCCACCGCGGCCGGCTCCAGGCGGTGCTGGCCGAGGCGGTGCGCCGCCGGATGGGCGGGGACACCGTCGTCACGGACGCCAGGGTCGAGGGGTTCGCGTACGTGGACGGCGGGGTCGAGGTGCGGGTGCACCGCCCGGGCGCCGCACGGCGCTGCACGACGAGGGCCGACGCCCTGATCGGCGCGGACGGCATCCGCTCCCGGGTCCGCGCCTGCCTGTACCCGCAGGAGGGGCCGCCGCCGTGGAACGGCCTCGTGGTGTGGCGGGGCACCGCCGTCGCGCCGCCCTTCCTGGACGGCCGGACGATGATCATCGCGGGTGACGACCGGCGCCGCGCCGTGGTCTACCCGATGTCCGCTCCCGGGGGGCCGCACGGCGGGGTGCTGACGAACTGGGCGGTGGCCCGGGCGGCCGGTCCTGACGAGGTGTTCGAGGACGCCGACTGGAACCGGGCCGTGCCGACGGAATCGTTCCTGCCCCACTTCGCCGACCTGGCCTTCGACTGGCTCGACGTGCCCGCGCTGATCCGTACGGCCCGGGAGGCCTACGTCTACCCCATGGTCGACCGGGACCCCCTGCCGCGCTGGTCGCACGGGCCGGTCACGCTGCTCGGGGACGCCGCCCACGCCATGTACCCGATGGGCTCCAACGGCGCCACCCAGTCGATCGTCGACGCCCGGGTGGTGGCCCGCGAGCTGGCGCTGCGGGAGTGCCCCGCCGCCGCCCTGGCGGCCTACGAGGCCGAGCGCCTGCCGGCGCTGACCCGTCTCCAGGCGAGCGCCCGGCGCCGTGGCCCCGAGGTGGTCATCGACCTGGCCCACGAGCGGGCGCCGGACGGCTTCGACGACGTCGCCGAGGTCTTCCCCGGCGACGAACTGCGGTCCGTCTCCGACGACTTCGCCCGGCTCGGCGGCTTCGACCCGCAGACCGTCAACACCCGGCCGTCCCTGGCCGTGCCGAGCGGTGCGGGAGACCCCCGATGAGGATCGACATCTGGTCCGACGTCTCCTGCCCCTGGTGCTACATCACCAAGCGGACCTTCGAGCTGGCGCTGTCGGCGTCCGGCCGCCGCGACGCCCGGGTGGTGCTGCACCCCTGTCAGATCGACGGTGAGCAACCCGCCCGGCCGGTGCCCGTCCTCGAATGGCTGGCCGGCAAGTACGGGCCCGAACGCGCGGCGCGGATGGACCGGGAGGTCACCGCGGCCGGCCCGCGCCACGGCATCGCCTTCCGCAACGCGACGGGCCTCGCGGCCAACACCCTGGACGCGCACCGCCTGCTGTGGTGGGCCGGGCGCGAGCACGGGTGGCCGGCGCAGAGCCGGCTCGAAGAGCTGCTGTTCGCGGCCCGCTTCGTGGAGAGCGCCGACGTCTCCGACCACGAGGTCCTGCTGGCCCGGGTGGAGCGGGCCGGCCTCGACCGCCACCGCGCCGCCCGGCTGCTGGCCGGCGACGAGGCGCTCGCCGAGGTGCGCGCGCAGGTCCGCGCGGCCCGCGAGCTGGGCATCACCGTCGTCCCCCGCTTCGTCCTCGCCGGCGGCCCCGTCCTGGAAGGCCCCCAGGAGGACCCGGAGGTCTTCCTGCGGGCCCTGACCGGCGCGGGCGACACCACCACCGACCCCCAGGGAGAACCCCAGTGAGCATCCTGACCCGCCGCCGCTTCGTCGAAGCGGCGGCGCTGATCGGCACGGCCACGGCCACCTCCGGCGCCTCGGCGGCGGCCCGCGAGGAGTCCCCCGCCGCCGAGGCGGGCACCGCCGTACGGGCCGGCAGCCCGCAGTACGCCGACCTCGCCCGGGGCGTCAACCAGCGCTGGATCGGCACCCCGGACTGGATCGCCCTGCCGCGCTCCACGGACCAGGTCGTCACCGCGCTCCAGCAGGCCCTCGACTCCGGCAGGCGGGTCGCGGTCCGGGGAGGCGGGCACTGCTTCGAGGACTTCGTCGGCAACCGCGACATCCGCGCGGTGATCGACCTGTCGGCGATGAACACCGTCACCTACGACACCCGGCGCCGGGCGGTCGCGGTGGGCGCGGGCGCCCGCCTCGGCGAGGTCAACGAGCAGCTGTTCAAGCGCTGGGGCGTGGCCCTGCCGGGCGGATCGTGCCCCACCGTCGGCGTGGGCGGTCACATCAGCGGCGGCGGCTACGGCCCGCTGAACCGCACCCTCGGACTCACCGTGGACCACCTGTACGCGGTGGAGGTGGTCGTCGTGGACGCCTCCGGCACCGCGCGCGCCGTGTTCGCCTCCCGGGACGACGACGGCGCGTCGGGCGACCTGTGGTGGGCCCACACCGGCGGGGGCGGCGGCACCTTCGGGGTGGTCACGCGCTACTTCCTGCGCAGCCCCGGCGTGGGGGAGGCCGCTCCGCAGCGGGTCCTGCCCACCCCGCCGGCCGAGCTGCTCGTCGGCACGGTGGTGTGGCCCTGGGCGGACCTCGACCAGGCCTCCTTCGTCCGGCTGCTCAAGAACTACAGCGCCTGGCACGTCGCCCACAACGAGCCCGGCGACCCGCAGGCCGACCTCTACAGCCACCTGGCGGCCTTCCACCGCTCCGGCGGGGCCGTGGCGCTCAACGTGCAGCTGTCCGCCCTGAACGGCGACCCGGACAAGAGGCTGGACGCCTTCCTGGCCGCCGTCGGCAGCGGTGTCGGCGCCCGGGCGAGGACCGTCGAGCGCCAGCGGCTGCCGTGGCTGATGGCGACCCAGTGGCCGGGCTTGGCCGACCGCCCCACCGGCAAGCGGATCAAGGGCAAGTCCGCCTACCACCGCACCGCCTTCGACGACGCACAGGCCACGGCCCTGCACCGCCACCTGACCCGCTCCGACTACGACCACCCCGGCAGCGGCCTGCTCATCGCGCCCTACGGCGGGCAGGTCAACACCGTCGCGCCGGACGAGACGGCGCTCGCCCACCGCGACAGCGCGCTGATGCTGATGTACGTCAGCGAGTGGACCTCCCCGGCGGAGGACGACCGGCACGTGGGCTTCCTGCGCGAGCTCTACGAGGACGTCTACGCCGCCACCGGCGGCGCCCCCGTTCCGGGCCGCAGCACGGCGGGCGCCTACGTCAACTACGCCGACACCGACCTCAAGGACCCCCGCCGCAACCGGTCGGGAGTCTCCTGGCAGGAGCTGTACTTCGGCTCCAACCACACCCGGCTGCGCGAGGTGAAGGGCAGGTGGGACCCGCACGACGTCTTCCGCCACGCCCTCTCGGTCGAACCGGCACCACCCGCGGCGGACCCGCGCTGACCGCGCCCCCCACCGGCCCCCCGGCGCATGGGCGCCTCCTCCGCGCGGCGAACGCCCGAAAGCGCTGACGTGGCCCTGGGGCCCTGCTCGGGTCACTCCGGCAGGTCTTCGGCGAGGAAGGGGGCGAGGAGCGCGAGCAACGCGTCCGGGCGGTCGAGGGGGATGATGTGGCCGCAGTCCCGCAGGTGGTGGCCCACCAGGTCGTCGGCGACGGGACGCAGTTGGCGTTCGAGCCCGCTGCCGACGGGGTGGGAGCCGAGGACCATGGTGGGCACGGTCAGCCGGGCCGTGGCGACGGCGTCCCGGAGCTGCCGCGCGCTGGTGGGCAGGGCCCGGTAGTAGGAGAACGCGCAGCGCAGCGCCTCGCTCCCGGTGTAGGCGTGGACGAAGGCGGCGCGGATGTCGGCGGGCACTCCTCGTCCGAGTGTCCCCGAGTCGAGGAACCAGTCGATGTAGGAGGCCTCGTTGCCGGCCAGCACGGTCTCGGCGAGGCCGGGGACGGCGTGGAAGCCGAACCACCACGGGGCACCGCCCGCGAGGACGTGCTCGGCGCCGGGCAGGTGGCCGAGCAGCGCCTCCATCACGACCAGGCGCCGCACGCGCGCGGGCCGGCGCAGGGCCAGCAGGGTGGCGGGTGCGGTGCCCGCGTCGATGCCGACCACCGCCGCCGAGGGCTCGCCCAGTGCGTCGAGCAGCCCTTCGGCGTCGGCCGCCAGGGTGCCCGCGTCGTAACCGTCGACGGCGCGTTCACTGGCACCGAAGCCCCGCAGGTCCGGGGCGATGACCCGGTAGCGCCCGGCGAGTCGGCCCATCACGCCCTCCCAGAGCCGCCAGGTGTGCGGGAATCCGTGCAGCAGCAGGACCGCGGGTCCTTCCCCGGCGACGGCGACATTGAGACGGACGCCGTTGGTCTCGACGCGGCGCAGGTGAGGTGTGCGGGTGGCGGGCATGACAGCTCCTCGGCCTGGTTACCATTGGTGACCACAAAACGATAGGTAACTGCCCGGCCCGTTCCCAGACGGCACTTTCGAGGAAGGTGGTGAGCCACGGGTGACCACCCGGCAGGCCCCGGCCCACGCTCGCGGCGTACGCGGCGACCTGTTCGACCCCCACTGCCCCACGCGGCAGCTGCTGGACCGCATCGGCACGAAATGGACGTCCATGGCCGTCAAGGCGCTCGCCGACGCCGCGCCGCAGGAGGTGCGCTTCGCGGAGTTGAGGCGCCGGATGCCCGGCGTCTCGCAGAAGATGCTGTCCGTGACGCTGCGGAGCCTGACCCGTGACGGGCTGGTGTCACGCCGGGTCGAACCGGCCGTGCCCCCGCGGGTCTTCTACCGGCTCACCGGACTCGGGATGTCCCTGGAGGCCGTACTCGCGGGGCTGCGGACCTGGGCGGAGGAGCACATGGCCGAGATCGACCGCGCCAACGCCGCCGCCGGGCAGGAGGCCGACGAGCGGTAGACGGCCGGTGCCGCCGCCCCGCCACCCGCCGCCGCGCCGGGCCGCCGCCGGAGGGGGCGTAAAGTCACCCCTAGCGTTTCCGTTCAGATCAATAGGCGTGGGGTGGCGGGTGTGTTCCTGACGACCGGTCAAGCCGGGACGGCCCTGGGGTGCTCGATCCCCACGGTGAAGAAACTGATGGCCACCGGCGTGGTCCCCGGTGTCCGGGAGCAGGGCCGGCAGGTGTTCCCCCTGGCCGCGCTCCAGGCGCTCCGGACCCGGCCCGCCGCCGCCCTGACCGTGCTCGGCACGCCCGAGATCGCCGTGCTGCGCTCGGACGCCCCGGCCCGGGTCGAGGAGCCGGACCGGGAGTGGATCGGCTTCGGCACCGCGCTGGACCAGGCGCAGCTGCTGGCCGCGCTGTCCGGCTGGTGGCGGTGCGACCCGGCCCGGGTCGCGGCCGGCGCCGTACTGCCGGTGACGGTCGCCGGGTTCGTCGTCGCGGTGCTGACCGGCCTCACCGAGTGGGAGTCGGACGGGACCGCCGGCACGACGGCCCGCTACCGCTTCCCGAAGGCGCGCCTGGCCGGCTACCTGAGGGACCTCACCGCCCCCGCCAACGCCGCCACCCCCACCGACCCGCAGGACGCCCGCCTGGCGGAACTGCTCCTCGGCACCCGCCTCGCGTCCGTCTCCGGCGGCCCGATCGCCTACGTCCCCACCCGCCCGACCACCACCGACCAGCTCGACACCGAGGGGGAGTGACCCGCTGATGGACCGCAAGACGTACACCGCCGAGCTCGCCTCCCTGCGCGAGCTGCGCACCGGGATCACGGCCGCCGAGAAGCAGGTCGCGGCCGCGCAGAAGGAGCTGGACAAGCTCACCGCCCAGCGCGCGCGCCGGGTGGCCGGGCTCGCCGGGTACGAGGGCGCGAAGGCCGACGCCGTCGCGAAGGCCTCGGGCCTGTCGGTGGGCGACGTCGTGCGGATCGCCCCGCTGCTGGACCCGACCCCGGCCGCCGTGCGCGCCGCCACGACCGACGACCGGGCCACCGCCGCTCCGGCGCCCGAGGCGCCGAAGGCCGAGCCGGCCGCCGAGCCCGTGAGCGCCCTCGCCCCGGCACTGACCCGCCCCGCCGCCGTACCCGAGCAGCCGACCCCGGCCGCCGAGGCACCGGCCGAGGCCCAGGAGCGGGCCGCCGCCGCCACGCCCGCCCCGGCCGCCACGCCCGCCCCGGCCGCTGTCGGGCCGCGCGAACTGCCCACCCTCCCCGAGGGGCCGGCCGGTGCGCGATTCGAAGCCGTGACCACCGCCCTGACCTCCAAACGCCCGAACTTCACCCAGCAGGCCCGCTCCACGGTCTTCCTGGACGCCGCCACCGGCGACCTCGCCGTGCGCGACCGCGTGGAGCGCCTCGACCTCGGCGCCCGCACCCCGGGCGAGATCCTGGACGCCGTCCTGGCGTCCGCGCCCGGCACCGAACGCATCTACATCACCGCCGGCGCACCCTGGCACGACGGCGCCGAGCGGTACTCCACCCTCAAGGACGCCGTCGCCGCCTGGCTCAACACCCCCAGCCAGCGGTGGACCACCGCCGTGGGCTCCGGCCGCGACAAGCTCGCCGGGCACTTCGTCCACCAGCGCCAGCCGGTCGGCCGCTACGCCCCCGCCACCGCGCCGGACAGCGCCGGCACCGAGATCCGCTCGATGGGGGAGTGGTTCGACCCGGACGGCGCCGACGTCGTCACCTGCCGCCAGGCGTTCACCCTGCTCTGGCAGGCACTGCGCCGCCACTGGGACGACGCCGTGCTCATGGGCTCCCCCTCGCAGACCGGCCGGGACCTGTGGTCGCGCACCATCCCCACCACCGGCAAGTGGGCCGGCGGCTACCCGGTCCTGTCGGAGGAACTGCGCGCCCTGCTGCACGCCACCGCAGGCCAGGGCCGCACCGAACTGATCCTGCCGCCCCACGTGCCGCAGCAGCTCCCGGCGCTGGTGGAGTACGACCGCACCTTCGCCTACGCCAAGCACCTGTGGAAGTCCCCGGTCGGAACCCCGCGCCGCATCACCGCCGCCGCGTTCGCCGCGATGTCCGAGCAGGAGCAGACCAAGGCCCTGATGTCCTGCTCCCACTGGAACGTGCGCGTCACCGTCCCGCAGGGCTGGCAGCACGTCGGCCTGCTCCCGGCCCCCGTCACCGGCGACCGCGCCTGGACCTACCCCTCGCAGCCCGGCGCCACCTTCACCACCTGGGCCGGCGGCGCGGAGATCCACCTCGCCCTGTCGAACCACATCGCACCGTGGCGGATCGAGGTTCTCGACGGCCTGCTGTGGGAGGACGGCAAGCCCCTCGACGAGTGGGGCAAACGCCTCAAGTCTGCCTGGGCGGACCTGACCAGCCTCTCCCGCGCCCACGCCGACGAACGCCAGCGGCAGGCCGCCCACCTCGCCTCCCGCGCCGTCCGCTCGGTGCTGCTGTTCGGCCTCGGCGGCTTCGCCCAGCGCCCCCGCCTGGTCTCCGGCACCACCCCCGTCGGCGAGGCGCTCCCCGCCGGGGTGGAGATCCTCGGCCGGGACGACGAGGTGGTGACCTGGCAGCGCCAGGCCGGCTTCTCCCGCGACCCGTACGCACACCCCGAGTGGGCCGCCTACGTGTGGTCCGGAGCCCGCGCCGCCCTGCTGGACATGAAGTACCGCCAGGGCAAGGAGGTCATCGCCACCGCCGGTGCCCTGCACGCCGAACCCGGCACGGTCGTCTACTTCGGCACCGACGGCATCGCCCTGACCGAGCGCCAGCCCTGGCCCTACCGGGGCGAGCCCGGCGACTACCTCCTCAAGGGCCACCTCACCGGCCCCGTCGAGCACCCCACCACCCAGGAGCAGTACCTCAAGCTCCGCGGCCTGGGCCGCGCCGAACTCGCCGCCGCCGAGAAGGGAAGCGACCGGTGAGCCCGGCCGACCCGAACCACCCGAACGAGGCCGCCCGCCTCACCCAGCAGCTGATCGACCAGGGCTTCACCAAGCGCCAGATCGCCAGGATGCTCGGCCGCGACGCCTCGCTGGTCACCCAGTTCTTCACCAAGGGCAAGGGCAAGGCGTTCGTCCGCGCGCTGCGCCAGATCCTGCGCGCGGTGCGCGGCGGCGAACGCGACACCGAGACCCTGACCGGGATCGCCCGCGAGAACGTCGAGCGCCGCCGCACCAGGACCGGCCAGAAGGCCCGGGTGCGGGGCAAGGACGTCGTCGGGGCGCCCGGCGAGTCGATGGCCGGCCGCGCCGGGAAACAGGCCATCAGGTCCGGCGCCTCCCACCTCGCCCCGGTCGTCCACGAGACCGGCCGGGCCGGCGGCCGCCTCGCCTTCACCGTCCGGATGAAGGCCGACCAGTACACGATGTCGGCCGGCTCCACCGAGGACTCCCCGGGCCTGCGCCGCGGCTTCGTCCCCCGCGCGGACGGCACCGAGGAGCGCACCTACGGCTCCGCCTCCACCGGCGGCTTCGACGCCGCCGAATGGTCCCGGCGCGTCGCCGACCACCACGGCGACGTCACCGAAGCCATGAAAACCTGGCTGGTGGAGACCGGCCGCGCCGTCGAGGACGCCGACATCCAGTACCTCGAAGTCCGGGCCTGGGTGCCCCCCGAACAGCGGTAGGGAATCCGGCCGGCCACCCCCAGCCAAGACCTGGCCCCGCAAAGAGGCCGCCCGCCGCCCCTGCCACAGCCCCGCCCGCACCGGCCCGCCGTCCCAGCCTGCGAAGGAGAGCACCGCCGTGGAGCCCACCACCCTGGCCGGCCCCGAGAAGGCCGTCCCGGCGCAGCCGACCGGCACCCCCGCCAACCCGCTGCCGCTGCACTGGTTCCAGAAGGACGCCGTGGCGGCCGCGGTGCGCGAGGTGAAGAACGGCGGGCGCGCGACCGTCGTCGCGGCGACCGGCTCCGGCAAGACCCTCATCGCCGCCGGCAGCGCCCGCCGCCTGGCCGCCCGCGGCCGGGTGCTGGTCCTGGTCCCGACGATCGAACTGCTGGAGCAGACCGCCGAAGCCTGGACACTGCGGGGCGCACGCCGCGGCCTGGCGGTGGCGGCCTGCTCGCGCGAGGAGGCGCTGGAAAGCGCCGAGGCCGGCGGCCGGATCCGCGCCCAGGTGTCGACCCAGGCCGCGCGGATCACCGACCTGGTCACCTCCGTCAAACCCGGCGAGCCGGTCACCGTGTACACCACCTACGCATCCCTGGAACGGATCGTCCAGGCCCATCGCGACTTCGGCCTGCCGCCCTGGGACCTGGCGGTCATCGACGAGGCCCACCGCACGGCCGGCTCGCACGCCAAGGCGTGGGCCGCGATCCACACCGACGACCAGGTCCCGGCGAAGCGCCGCCTGTACTTCACCGCCACTCCGCGGATCGTGGACGAGGCCCGGGTGCCGCGCGAAGTGGTGGACGTCGCCGAGGGCACGGTCATCTGCTCGATGGACGACGAGACCATCTACGGCAGAACCGTGTTCACCTGGACCCTCGGCCAGGGCATCGAGCACGGCTACCTCGCCGACTACCGCGTCCTCGTCCCGGTGGTCACCGACGAGGACCTGCGCGAACTCCTCAACCTCCCCGCCGTCGCCGACCTGCGCTCCCAGCGCACCAACGAGGAACTGCTGCGCCTGGCCCTGCAGACCGCGGTACTGCGCGCGGTCGCCGACCTGGACCTGCGCCGCGTGATCACCTTCCACTCCCGGGTGACCTCGGCGCGGGAGTTCGCGAGCACCCTGCTGGAGAGCGCGGAACTGCTGCCCGACGCCGAGCGCCCGGAGCGGATCTGGGCGAGGGCGGTGGCCGGCACCGACCGCCTCAAGGACCGGCGGGCCGCGTTCGCCGAGTTCAAGGCCCACACCGGCGAGGACGGCGAGGAGTGCGGCATCCTCTGCAACGCCCGCCTCCTGTCCGAAGGCATCGACGTCGCCGCCGTCGACGCGATCTGCTTCGCCGACCCCAAGTCCAGCGTGATCGACATCGTCCAGGCCGTCGGCCGCGCGCTGCGCCAGTCCTACCGGCAGGGCAAGGTCTCCTGGGTCATCATCCCCGTCCACCTCCCCACCCCGCCGGTCGGCGACGACACCGCCACCGCGGACCCCGCCGAGGTGAAGGACGCCGGCGAGGCCGTGAAGGCGCAGGCCGACGCCGAGATCGAGGCCAGCTCCTTCCGCACGATCTGGCGGGTCCTGCGCGCCCTGGCCGCACACGACGCCCGGGTGGTCGGCCGGATCACCGAACTGCGCGCCCACCGCGCCCAGTCCGCCGCGCACACCACCGCGGCCACCGAGCCCGGCGGGGAGGGCGAGCAGCCGCCGGCCCCGGCCGAGTCACCGATCGCGTGGCTGAGGATCAACGCCCGCCGCCACGCCGCCCGGATCCTCCAGACCGTCAAGCTGCGCGCCTTCAACCCCCGCGCGAGCGAGTGGCAGCGCATGCACGCCGTCGCCACCGCCTTCCACCTCCAGCACGGCCACCTCGACCCCACCGACAGGACCGAGCACGCCGAGCTGATCTCCTGGCTCACCCGCCAGCGCCACCTGAACGGCCAGCACCTGCTCGACCCGGCCCGCGTCTTGGAGCTGGACGCCCTGGGCATGATCTGGTCCAAGCACGCAGGCGCCTGGGAACGCGGCTACGCCTACGCCGCCGCCTTCCACCACCAGCACGGCCACCTCGCGATCCCCGCCACCGCGAAGCTCGACGGCTACGCGGTCGGCGCCTGGATGCGCCGCCAGCGCAAGGCCGCCGGTCTCACCACCGACCAGATCGCGAAGCTGGACGCGCTGGACGAACTGTGGCGCCTGGAGCCGGACTGGAACCGTTCCTACCGCCGCCTGCTCACCTACCTCGCCGCCGGCGGCACCCTCACCGGCCCCGCCAACCGCACCGGCCTCGGCGGCGACCCCACCTTCCGCCCCGGCACCTGGCTGCGCAAGCAGGCCAGGGCCCGCACCGAGGGCGAACTGACCGACCAGCAGACCGCACTCCTGGACGCGCTCACCCGGCACGCCGAGACCGTCACCGGCTGACCCCCTCCCGCACCGACCCCGCCATCGCACCCGAGCGGCCGGAGCCGGCCTCGTCCAGCAGCACCGACGGCCCGGAGCACACCCCGGCGCGGCACCGAACGGTTCTCCTGACACCCGGGCCCGCGGACGTACTCGCCGCGACGGTGCGGCACGGGCCGCAGTTCCCGGGACAGGGCACATCCTCCGGGACCGGAGGCTACCGTGCCACCATGCCAGCCGATCACGCCTTTGCCGTCCGGCCCGGAACCGCATCCGACATCGAGGAGGCGCTGACCGTCCTCAGCACTGCCGACGCGTGGCGAAGCGGCCGTCCGCCCGGTGGGGAAGCGAGCCGTGACCGTGCGCGCCGCAGACTCACCGGTGCGGACGCGTTCTTCTACGTCGCGCACGGCATCGAGGGCGAGGTGATCGGCCTCGCCGCCGGGATGAGCGGCCGTCAGGGCGGTGGAACCGGCCCGGTGATCGCCGGACTGTGCCACATCAGCATGGTCAGCGTCCGGCCCGGGCACTGGGGCCGGGGAGTGGGCCGCAAACTCGTTCAGGCCCTGCTCTCCCACGGCTGCGACCACGGTTACGACCGGTTCCAGCTGTTCACCCACGCCGACAACGTCCGTGCCAGACGCCTCTACGAAAGCCTGGGCTTCACCACGACCGGCCAGGCGGGGGTGTCCGACGAGGGGGAGGACATCGTCCACTACCTGTGGCTTCCCCGGCAGCTCCGCTGACACCGGAGCGCCGCACCCCCACCGCTCGGCGGCTTCCCGAGCCGGCTGACCCTGCGCTGCACCGCCGAGCCCGGAGCCGCGGCCCGCGTCGAAGCACTCACCCGGACCTGACGAGAACCGACGAACCGCCCTGACACAGGGGCCGCGCGATGCGGGAGGCGGGCTCCCGCGCCTCGAATCTACGGCTGGTCAAATTCCCAGGCGAACACCACCTGGCCGGCTTCCGCGACGGCACCCGCGCGCCGGTACGTCGCCAGGGCCGCTTCGTTGTCCTCCTCCGTGACCGTCCACATCCCGTAACAGCCCCGCTCACGCGACAGGTCCCCAAGCGCGGACACCAGAGCGCGGCCCACGCCCCGCCCGCGGAACGACTCCTCCACGCCCAGTTCATACAGGAACATTTCGGTCCCCTTGTCCGGATGCGTCATCTCGACACCCGTGACCATCCCGGCCGGGACACCGTCCACCCAGGCGATCAGAAGATGATGGCGCTCGTCCGCCAGGAACCGCTCCGTCGCCTCCCGCCCCGGGACAGCGTCGAAGAGGTGCCCGGCAGCCTCGACCGCCCCGGCCCGAGCGACGCGACGGATCTCCATGCGGCGATCCTGACAGTTTTCGAGACCGAGGGCGGCCCATAGAACGAAACGGACCCGGGACAGCCAACCCATCGGCCACGCCCCCGCGAACCCGAGCACAACACCCAGGGACACGCCGACAGCAGGCCCGGACCATCACCCGAACAAGGTGGCCCCGTCCCGGTACCGATCACGGACCACCGGTCCAGCCCGGACGCGACCACCGGCGGACGATCCGCACGGCACGTGCCGGTGACGAGGACCCGCGAACCGGCCGGGCCCGCTCACGGCTCCCACCCGGTCGCGCGTGCATCGAAAGCCCGATCCGTCCGTCCGGAGCAAGACGGACCGGGGCCCTGCCGTGATCTCGGAACGAGCGGGGCTTTCGGACGTCACGACCGCCACTCAGGCCGGCATCGACGTGGCACCGTGGGAGACAGGAATTCCCCGGGTCATAACGGGAAGGTGAGAGCACTGGATCTTCGAGGAGGCTGACGTGGCGCGGGAGCGGATGGTACTGGGGGACGTGCTGGCGGCGGCCGAGGCGGCGGCGCCGGTGGACTCCCTCGACGTGGTGGCGCGCAACCTGCGCGAGCGGCTCGGCGCGCAGTACGTCTCCTTCCTGTTCCTCGACCTGATCGGCCAGAGCGTGGTGCGGGTGGCGGAGGCCGCCACCACCCTGCACGGGCGCGGCACCGAGCGGATCCAGCTCACCGGCAGCCTCTTCGAGCAGGTCCTGCGCACCCAGGAACTGGTCCGCGCCCCGGTCGACGCCAGCGGCCACGGGCACCGCGTGGTCGCCCCCGTCACCAACCGCGGCGACGCCATCGGCTTCCTGGAACTCTCCCTGCCCGAAGCCACCGACGTCAGCGACGACACCCTGGAGCAGGTGGAGCAGGCCGCCCACGCCCTCGCCTACATCGTGGTCACCGACCGCCGCTTCACCGACCTCTACCACTGGGCCCAGCGCACCGCCCCGGTCAGCCTGGCCGCCGAGATCCAGCGCCAGCTCCTGCCCACCGCACCCTGCTGCGAAGCCGCCCAGTTCACCCTGTCCTGCGCCCTGGTGCCGGCCGAGAGCGTCGCCGGCGACACCTACGACTACGCCCTGGACCGCGAGACCCTGCACCTGTCCCTGACCGACGCCATGGGCCACGACCTCGACGCCGCGCTCATCGCCACCATCCTCGTCAATGCCTCCCGAGGCGCCCGCCGCGTCGCGGCCACCCTGGCCGAGCAGGCCGACCACGCCCACCACTCACTCATCGACCACAAGCCCGGAGTCCTGGCCACCGGCCAGATGCTGCGGATCACCCTGGACACAAACGCGGCGCAACTCGTCAACGCCGGCCACCCGCACCCGCTGAGGCTGCGCAAGGGCACCGTCGAAGAGGTGCCCCTGCACGCCGACCTGCCCTTCGGCGTCGAAGGGCAGGGCCGGTACCGGGTGCAGGACATCGACCTGCGCCCCGGCGACCGGCTGGTGCTCTACACCGACGGCATGCAGGAACACCGAGCGGAATCCGTCGACCTGCCCGCCCTCCTGGTGGCCACCGCCACCGAGCACCCGCGCGAGGTGGTACGCGCCCTGGTCGCAGCCGTCACCGAGGCCTGCGACGGCAAGCTCCAGGACGACGCCACCGTGATGTGCCTGGACTGGCACGGCCCCACCACCACAGGACGCCAAGCCCACGCCGGAGCCAACATCTGAACGGCACACCCCACGTCCGGGAGCACACGGCCGCCCGCCGCCCGCCATCCGCACCTCCATTGCAGACCTGGCCGGCTCCGCACCCCCTTCCGAAGGCGGACTGCCAACAGCTCGCGCCCAGGCCCAGGGAAGACCAGGTCATGCTGCCTCCGCGCCTCCCGTGACCGGACGCCCTGGACAGCCCCGTCCCCTCCCAAGCTCAGCCGGCTGACGGGCGACCGCGCAGCCATGACGCCGCTCCGTCTCAGGGCAGCAGCCATGGGGCGGGCAAGTCGCGTGAGCAGGTCTGTCCCGAACCCGAACCCGGACCAGGAGTGGAGATTCTCAACGATCCTCACCACCGGCGGGCCACGGGCAGACGGACGCCCCGGCGACCCTCGCCCCTCCGGCCGACCGGGCCCCCAGGGTCTGTAAAAAGAACGGTGTAACTCCCGATCAAGGAAGTAGCACCTGATGACAGACGTGATCGTCTCCGCCGAGGCCGTGGAGGCCGTGCGGC
>NZ_JBIWPL010000023.1:0-135266 GCF_044768255.1 Kitasatospora sp. NPDC101157
CGCCCGGTTACATTCCGAACCCGGAAGCTAAGCCTCACAGCGCCGATGGTACTGCAGGGGGGACCCTGTGGGAGAGTAGGACGCCGCCGAACAATTCTTCGAGAGAAGCCCCCGCCGGGTGAACCGGACGGGGGCTTCTCTGTTGTAGGGTCAATGTGCATTGTTGTGACACAGGACAGGAGGGCCCCCGGGTGGAGGTCCAGGAGACGCGGGTCCAGACCGATCGCGTCCTCACCATCCCCAACCTGCTGAGCATGGCCCGGCTGGTCGGCGTTCCGCTCTTTCTCTGGCTCATCCTGTGGCCCGCGTTCGGCGGACCCAAGAACGACGGCTGGGCGCTGCTGATCCTCGCGCTCAGCGGGGTCAGTGACTACCTGGACGGGAAGCTCGCCAGGCGGTGGGGGCAGATCAGTCGGGTGGGGCAGTTGCTGGACCCGCTGGCCGACCGGCTCTATGTGCTGTCCACACTGGTCGGACTGACGTGGCGTGAGTTCCTGCCCTGGTGGGTGACGGCGATTCTGCTGGCCCGCGAAGTCTTCATCGCGTCGCTGCTGCCGATGCTCAACCGGCACGGTTACGGGCCGTTGCAGACGAGCTTCCTCGGGAAGGCCGCGACCTTCAATCTGATGTACGCGTTTCCGCTTCTGCTGCTCGGCGGCATCGACAGCTGGATCGCGCGGCCGGCCGAGGTGGTGAGCTGGGCCTTCATCTGGTGGGGGACCACGCTGTACTGGTGGTCGGCGATCCTTTACGCGGTTCAGGCGCGGCAGATCATCAAGGGCGCCGCCGCGGGCTCGACGTCCACAGTCTGAGATGTGATCTGAGAGAAGTCCCACGTCGCCCGGTGCGTCGGACGAGGGCTTCCGGGTAGAGAACCCTCTGGAACGGTTTGATGGACCCATAGGTCCACCACCGCGAAGGAGGACGCACCCGTAATGAAAGCCGTAGTCATGGCAGGGGGCGAGGGCACTCGACTCCGCCCGATGACCTCCAGCATGCCGAAGCCGCTGCTTCCGGTCGCCAATATGCCGATCATGGAGCACGTGCTTCGGCTGCTGAAGCGACACGGCCTCTCCGACACCGTCGTCACCGTCCAGTTCCTGGCGTCCCTCGTCAAGAACTACTTCGGTGACGGTGAGGAACTGGGCATGCACCTCACCTATGCCCATGAAGAGACGCCACTAGGCACCGCGGGGAGTGTCAAGAATGCCGAGGACGCGCTCAAGGACGATTCCTTTCTGGTGATCTCCGGTGACGCGCTGACCGATTTCGATCTCACTGAATTGATCGAGTTTCACCGTAGTAAGAACGCACTGGTCACGGTCTGTCTCACCAGGGTGCCCAATCCCCTGGAGTTCGGTATCACAATCACGGACGAGGAAGGGCGCGTCGAGCGCTTCCTGGAGAAGCCGACCTGGGGGCAGGTGTTCTCCGACACGGTGAACACCGGTATCTACGTGATGGAGCCCGAGGTCTTCGACTACGTCGCGGCAGGTGAGTCCGTCGACTGGTCGAGCGACGTGTTCCCCCAGCTCCTGAAGGAGGGCAAGCGGGTCTACGGCTACGTCGCCGAGGGCTACTGGGAGGACGTGGGCACCCACGAGAGCTATGGCAAGGCCCAGGCGGACGTCCTGGAGGGCAAGGTCGACGTCGAGCTGGAGGGCTTTGAGATCTCGCCGGGCGTCTGGGTGGCCGAGGGCGCGGAGGTGGACCCCGAGGCGGTGCTGCGCGGGCCGCTGTACATCGGCGACTACGCCAAGGTCGAGGCCGGTGCCGAGATCCGCGAGCACACCGTGCTGGGCAGCAACGTCGTGGTCAAGCGCGGTGCGTTCCTGCACAAGGCCGTGGTGCACGACAACGTGTACGTCGGACCGCAGAGCAATCTGCGCGGCTGCGTGGTGGGCAAGAACACCGACGTGATGCGGGCCGCGCGGATCGAGGACGGCGCGGTGATCGGGGACGAGTGCCTGGTCGGCGAGGAGTCGATCATCGGGGCGAACGTCCGGGTCTACCCGTTCAAGACCATCGAGGCCGGCGCGGTGGTCAACACCTCGGTGATCTGGGAGTCGCGCGGACAGGAACACCTCTTCGGCGTCCGCGGGGTCTCCGGCGTCCTGAACGTCGAGATCACCCCGGAGCTGGCCGTCCGGCTGGCCGGCGCCTATGCCACGACGTTGAAGAAGGGCGCCACCGTCACCATTGCGCGTGACCACTCGCGTGGTGCGCGTGCGCTCAAACGGGCGATGATCTCGGCGCTGCAGACCTCGGCGATCGACGTCCGCGACCTGGAGAACGTGCCGATGCCGGTGGCCCGGCAGCACACCGCCCGAGGGAGCGCGGGCGGGATCTTCCTGCGGACCACGCCGGGGGTGCCGGACTCGCTGGACATTCTCTTCTTCGACGAGCGCGGGGCGGACCTCTCCCAGGCCGGGCAGCGCAAGCTCGACCGGGTCTACGCGCGCCAGGAGTACCGGCGGGCCTTCCCGGGCGAGATCGGGGACCTGACCTTCCCGTCCAGCGTGTTCGACTCCTACGCGGGCAACCTGCTGCGGACGGTGGACACCACCGGGGTCCGGGAGGCCGGACTGAAGGTGGTGGTGGACACCGCGCACGGCAGCGCCGGGCTCGTCCTGCCCAGCATCCTCGGCCGGCTGGGGGTGGAGGCGCTCACCGTCTCCACCGGGCTGGACGAGGCGCGGCCGACCGAGGACGCGGAGACCCGGCGGGCCGGGCTGGCCAGGCTAGGCGAGCTGGTGGCCTCCTCGCGGGCGGCCTTCGGCGTGCGGTTCGACCCGGTCGGCGAGCGGGTCGCGTTCGTGGACGAGCTCGGCCGGGTGATCGACGACGACCGGGCGCTGCTGGTGCTGCTGGACCTGGTCGCCGCCGAGCGGCGCAGCGGTCAGGTGGCCCTGCCGGTGACCACGACCCGGATCGCCGAGCAGGTCGCCGCGTACCACGGCACCCAGGTCATTTGGACCACGACGACGCCGGACGACCTCGCGAAGGCGGCCTCCGCCGAGGGCACGGTGTTCGGCGGGGACGGGCGCGGCGGCTTCGTGGTGCCCGAGTTCAGCGGGGTGCTGGACGGTGCCGCGGCCTTCGTCCGCCTGGTCGGCCTGGTGGCCCGGACCCAGCTCACGCTGAGCCAGATCGACGCGCGGATCCCGCAGGCGCACATCCGGCGCCGGGACATCGCGACGCCGTGGGCGGCGAAGGGCATGGTCATGCGCTCGGTGGTGGAGGCGGCCGGCAGTCGGCGGCTGGACACCACGGACGGCGTGCGGGTGGTCGAGGCGGACGGGCGCTGGACGCTGGTCCTGCCGGACCCGGCCGAGGCGGTCACCCACCTGTGGGCCGAGGGCCCGGACGACGAGGCGACCGAGGCTCTGCTGGACGAGTGGGCGTCGGTGGTCGAGGGCGCGGGGCGGTGACGGCCTGAGCGGACGGGTCTTCTGATCGGAGGAATCCCCGAACGGCGGGGCGTGCGGCTTGGCCCGCGCGCCCCGTTGTCCGTTTTCGCGCCATTCGGAAGGGTCCGTCACTTTCCGTTGATGTGTGCGGCGTGTGTGCAGCTCAGGGGCCGTGCGCGGGCCCCTCGGCCGTCATGGGACGATGGTCCGCATGCCAGCGACGCCGACGCCGAGTGCCCCGAACGGACGGTACAACCGCCCGGACGCCTCGATGTCCCTGCTGACCAACGTGATGGACCACAGCCTGGACGAGGGCTACGCGGAGGCGGCCGCGGCCCGGGGCGGTGAGCACGACAGCCGGATACCCCGGACCCTGCGGGGTCTGCTGACGCTGGGTGCCGGGCTGGCGCTGGTGGGGGCGGTGGTGACGGTCGGCGCGGTGAACGCGCACAAGGCGGAGCCGACGCTGGCCAAGGAGCGGGACGCGCTGATCCACCGGATCAACGACAGCAACGGCTCGGCGGACCACCTCCAGAAGGAGGTCCAGGACCTGCGGCGCAAGGTCGACGACACCCAGCAGCAGGCGCTGGCCTCCGGCGACGGCGGAGCGGCCGGTCTGACCGATCAGGTGGGGCTGGGAGAGGTCACCGGGCCCGGGGTGAAGCTGGTCCTGGAGGACGCCGCGGGCACGGGGAACGGGGGCAACGTCGATCCGCGGGCCGGGCAGGGCTTCTCCAACAGCGGCCGGCTGCGCGACCGCGACCTGCAGCTGGTGGTGAACGGGCTGTGGGGATCCGGCGCGGAAGCCGTCTCGATCAACGGGCAGCGGCTGACCGCGCTGTCGGCGGTGCGGGCCGCGGGCGAGGCGGTGCTGGTGGACAACCGGCCGCTGGTGCCGCCGTACAACATCCAGGCGATCGGGGACGGGCCGAAGCTGCTCACCGCCTTCGAGAAGGACATGGCCGGGCAGTACCTGCGGCTGCTGGAGGAGAAGTACGGCATCAAGTCGACGCTCTCCGCGCAGAAGAGCCTGACGCTCCCGGCGGCGGTGGGTGTGACGCTGCGGACCGCCCAGCCGGTCACGCCGGAGCCCACACCGACGCCCACGCCGACGCCCACGCCGACGCCGACGCCCTCGGCGACCTCGTCGGCCGGCTCCACGCCCGGGCCGGGAACCTCGGAGAACCCGGGAGCGTCCGTTTCACCATCCGCGACCAGCGGCGCACCGACCACGAAGCGGCGTCCGACCGGCGGATCCGCCAAGACCACCACAGGGACAGGAGCAGCTAGACCGTGATTGCCGTACTGGGTCTCGTGATCGGGGTGGTCGTCGGCCTCTTCGTCCAACCCGAGGTGCCCGACGCCGTCGTGCCCTACCTGCCGATCGCGGTGGTGGCGGCGCTGGACGCGGTGTTCGGCGGCGTCCGGGCGATGCTGGACGGGATCTTCAACGACAAGGTCTTCATCGTCTCGTTCCTGTCGAACGTGGTGGTCGCGGCCCTGATCGTCTTCCTGGGTGACCAGCTGGGCGTCGGCTCGCAGCTGTCCACGGGTGTGGTCGTCGTCCTCGGCATCCGCATCTTCTCCAACGCTGCCGCGATCCGGCGCCATGTCTTCCGGGCCTGAGCCGGGCCGCGAGACGGCGGCGACGGAGGAGGAGAAGACGAGGGCGGAGGCGCCGGTGGCCGAGGAGTCCGTCGTGGAGCCGGTCGTGGAGCCGGTCGAGAAGGCGCCTGCGGAGGCCGCTCCGGAGGCGCAGGAGGTGTCGGCGGCTGTGCCCGGCGAGGCCGTGGCCGAGCCGGAGCCGGAGCCGTCACCGGAGCCGGAGCCGGAGGAGTCTGACGCTAAGGCTGAGCTTGAGGGCGGGGCGGGGGAACCGGAGCCGTCCGTCCGGCTGGTGAAGGAACCGGAACCCGAGCCGGTCGAGGTTGAGGCGGCCGAGGTTGAGGCGGCCGAGGCCGAGGCGGAAGCCGTCGAACCGTCGGAGGCCGCCGAAGAGCCGCCGGCCGTGGACCGGAACGCCGGCCGGCGGCGGCTGCAGGCCGCGCTGTGGCCGCCGCGGCTGTCGCGCGGGCAGCTGGTGGTGGCGCTGCTGCTGTTCTCGCTCGGCCTGGCGCTGGCGATCCAGGTGCGCTCGACCAACGACCACCACAACCAGCTGCGCGGGGCCCGGCAGGAGGACCTGGTCCGGATCCTCGACGAACTGGACAGCCGTCAGCAGCGTCTCCAACAGGAGAAGGCGGAGCTGGAGCAGTCCCTGGGCAAGTTGGAGAACAGCTCCAACCAGGCCAAGGAGGCCCAGGAGCAGACCAGGAAGAAGATGACGGAACTGGGTGTGCTGGCCGGTACGGTCAAAGCCACAGGTCCGGGCATCGTACTCACGGTCGACGATCCCCAAGGGCTGGTGAAGGCAGATATGCTGCTGGACACCCTGCAGGAACTTCGAGCGGCGGGGGCGGAGGCGATTCAGATCAACGATGTGCGCGTGGTGGTCAACACCTACTTCACCGACCTGTCGGGTGGTGGGGTGCAGATCGACGGGAAGAAGGTCTCGCAGCCCTATCGGTTCACCGTCGTGGGGAACCCGCAGGATCTGACGCCCGCGCTGAACATCCCGGGAGGCGTCGTCCGTACTCTTGAGAGCCACCAGGCGCGGGCGACGATCACCCAGCAGCAGAAGGTGGTCGTCGACGCCCTCGTCGACCTGAAGTCGCCGCAGTACGCCAAGCCGGCTTCGAAGTGACGGGGCGCTCGACGAACGGCCCGTCAAGGGCGGGCGGCACCCGGTGCGGGGCGCCGCCGTCGCGTGGGAGAGACTGGTTCGCACCAGTACGCTCCGTAGCACCAACCGCAGCAACAACCGTCGGAGTACCACTCCAGCAGGCCCGGGCCGCGACCGGGCCCGCAGCCTGTCCGAGGTTCTCACCCTGCCCCGCGGGCGGGTCTGTCACACGCAAGGGGATTCGCCCGTGAGTTTCTTCTCGAAGTTGTTCGGCCGCAACAAGGGCCGTGACGCCGCCGCCGTCGAGGCGCCGACCGCGCGGCACCGCCGGGCGGAGGACGAGCCCGCGGTGCCGGGCATGCGTCCCGCTCCCGAGGCCGGCACGTACGCCGGACAGCAGCTGTACCGGGACGGTGCCGCCGCCCAATACGCGGGGAATCCGGCGGGCTACGGCGCGTCGGTTGACCCCTCCGGCGACCCGCGCATAGGTTTCCCGTCAGGACCCTCAACCTCTGGTGGAGGGTTTGCACCGGACCCGTACGCCGGGCACAACCCGTCGGGTGTGCCGCGCCAGGAGGCTGTGAACATGGCTGGCCCCACTCCGTGCCCCAGGTGCGGCAACCAGAATCCGGCCGCGGCCCGCTTCTGTTCCAACTGCGGCACCCCGCTGCGCGGCGGCGGGCTGCCCGAGGGGGCGGCGGAGACCACGTCGACCATCTCGATCTCGGGCCTGGAGTCCTACGACCCGTCCGCCACGACCGGCACCGGTACCACGCCGGCCCTGTCGGCCGAGGTGCTGTCGGCGATCGACGCGCTGCCGCCGGGTTCGGCGCTGCTGATCGTCCAGCGCGGCCCGAACTCGGGCAGCCGGTTCCTGCTGGACTCGGACGTCACCACGGCGGGGCGTCACCCGCAGGGTGACATCTTCCTGGACGACGTCACGGTCTCCCGGCGCCACGTGGAGTTCCGCCGCACCCCGGCCGGCTTCAGCGTCGCCGACGTGGGCAGCCTGAACGGCACGTACGTCAACCGGGAGCGGATCGACGAGGTGCCGCTGAACAACGGCGACGAGGTGCAGATCGGGAAGTACCGGCTGGTGTTCTTCGCCGGCCACAACCGGGGGTACTGAAACCAACGTCGGCGGGAGCCCGAGTGAATACGAATACCCCTTCCTCTTCTCTCGGGGCGGCCAACCCTGCGTCGTCGTCAGGTCCGCAGGCGGACCGGGGCGGGCGCGGGGTGGTCGCGGGCCCCAGGCAGCCGGTCCGGCCGGACCGGCCCGCCGGGCGGCGACGTGGCGGTGACGAACTGCTGAGCATCGGTGCGGTGCTGGCCTTCCTGCGGGACGACTTCCCCGAGGTGACCATCTCCAAGATCCGCTTCCTGGAGGCGGAGGGCCTGGTCGAGCCGCAGCGCACCCCCTCGGGGTACCGCAAGTTCAGCCCGGCCGACGTCGAGCGGCTGGCCTACGTGCTGCGGATGCAGCGGGACCACTACCTGCCGCTGCGGGTGATCCGCGAGCACCTGGACGCGATCGAGCGCGGTGAGGCCCCGCCCGCGCTGCCGTCCGCTGCCGACACCCGGCCCGGGCCGCTGGATGAGGCCGACCGCGAACTGGTGGCCTCGGCCGACGTGTCCTCCGGGGTCCGGCTGGGGCGCGCGGAGCTGCTGGCGGCGGCCGAGGCCGGCGAGCAGGAGCTGGCCGCGTGGGAGTCGTACGGGCTGATCGCGCCGGGCCCGGACGGCGGGTACGACGGGGAGGCGCTGCAGGTGGCCCGACTGATCGCCGAGCTCGGCCGGTACGGGCTGGAGCCGCGGCACCTGAGGGCCATGAAGGCGGCGGCGGACCGCGAGATCGCGCTGGTGGAGCAGGTGGTGGCGCCGCTGCGGCGGCACCGGAACCCGCAGACCCGGGCGCACGCGGAGGCCACCGCGCGGGAGCTGGCCACGCTGTCCGTGCGGCTGCACGCGGCCATGGTCCAGGCCGGTCTGCGCGCCCGCGGATAGGCGCTTGTGCCGTGGTCCGGCGGATGGCTCCGAAGCGTCTTCGGCGTGACCGGTGCACCGCGCTGACCAGCGGCGTCGGCCCTGCGCTTTCATATCCGGGGTCGGAGCCATAGGGTTGCCTGTGTGAATGAGCTCGACGTCGTGGGTGTCCGAGTGGAGATGCCTTCCAACCAGCCGATCGTGCTGCTGCGGGAGGTCGGGGGAGATCGATACCTGCCGATCTGGATCGGCCCCGGCGAGGCGACCGCGATCGCCTTCGCCCAGCAGGGCATGACTCCGGTGCGCCCGCTGACGCACGACCTGTTCAAGGACGTCCTGGAGGCGCTCGGCCAGCAGCTCACCGAGGTCCGGATCACCGACCTGCGGGAGGGCGTCTTCTACGCCGAGCTGGTCTTCGCCGGCGGGGTCGAGGTGAGTGCCCGGCCGTCCGACGCCATAGCGCTGGCCCTGCGCACCGGCACGCCGATCTACGGGAGCGAGGAGGTGCTCGCCGAGGCGGGCATCGCGATCCCGGACGAGCAGGAGGACGAGGTCGAGAAGTTCCGCGAGTTCCTCGACCAGGTGTCGCCCGAGGACTTCGGCGGTGGCGGTCCGCAGTAGCGCGGACGGTTCGGGTCAGCTCTTCAGCGTGCCGTTTTGCCAAAAACCGTCCATCTACCCACACTAGGGGCACGAAAAACCACTCTCCTGAGTGATGTGGTTTGTCTGACCCGGCGTGGCGATCGTTGACGGGTCATAGGGGACTGCCTACCGTCAGGAGTGGCTGTCCGGGTGGCCGATGCCCGCAGTCGGGTTGCCCGCAGCACGAGCGGACGGAGGTAGGCATGAGCAGCACCGGCGATGACGCGGCCGTGGGAGGCCTGTGCGCCGTGCACATGCCGCGCACCGCTCGCACCGTGTCGGACCTGCCGAGGATGGGCAGGTTCCCGGCCGTGCAACCGGGCCAGCCCGCGATCGAGCGGCTGGCCCCGACGTCCGAACTGCTCGGTTTCCGCGGCCCGACGGCCTGCGCGGCGGCCGGCATCACCTACCGCCAGTTGGACTACTGGGCCCGCACCGGACTGCTGGAGCCCAGCGTCCGGACCGCGTACCCGGCGACCAGTCAGCGGCTCTACAGCTTCCGTGACGTGCTGCTGCTCAAGATCGTGAAGCGGCTGCTCGACGCGGGCGTCTCGCTGCAGAACATCCGGGTGGCCGTCGCCCATCTGCAGTCCGGCGAGCGGGCCGACCTGACCGGGCTGACGCTGATGTGTGACGGGGCGACGGTCTACGAGTGCACCACGCCGCAGCAGGTGGTGGATCTGCTGAAGGGCGGCCAGGGGGTCTTCGGCATCGCGGTGGGAGCGGTCTGGCAGGAGCTGGAGTTGACCCTCGGTCGGCTGCACGCGGAGCGGACCGACACCGGCGAGACGCTGGTGGGCCACGATCCGGCGGACGAGCTGGCGCAGCGGCGCAACCGGGCGGTCTGACGGAGCGGTGGGGTCGACGGGGCCGTGGCCCGGGACGGGGAACCGTTCCGGGCCACGGCCTCGTCGTGTTGCTGGTGGAGCGACCGAGGGAGGGACACGTGGAGGCCGGTAGCGGGATATCGGGGTTGCTGCGGCGTCGGGCCGGGGGGCTGCGGGCGCGGCTGCGGGAGCGCGGGACGCAGCGCAGGGTCTTCCAGGTGACGACGCTGCTGTGCGCGCTGGCGCTGGCGCCGAGCGCCTGGCTGTGGTTCGCGGCGGGGGACCGGGTGGGCACGGTGGAGAGCGCGCCGTCGGCGCCGGTGGCGGTGGTCTTCGGTGCCGGGCTGGACCAGGGCAAGCCGTCGCCGTACCTGGAGCACCGGCTGGTGGCGGCGCTGGACCTGTACCGGGAGGGCAAGGTGAAGGCCGTCCTGGTGACCGGGGACAACGGGCGGGTCGAGTACGACGAGCCGGACGCGATGTACCGGTACCTGACCGAGCACGGAATCCCGGGGGACCGGGTGGTCCGGGACTACGCGGGCTTCGACACGTGGAACTCCTGCACCCGGGCGCACCGGATCTTCGGGGTGGACCGCGCGGTGCTGGTCAGCCAGGACTTCCACGTCCGGCGGGCGCTGGCCCTGTGCGAGGCGGCGGGCATCCGCTCCTACGCGGTCGGCGTGCCGGAGCTGCACGACACCACCTGGCTGTACGGCGGGCTCCGGGAGGTAGCCGGGGCGGGGAAGGCGGCCGTGAACGTCTGGCTGCGTCCGGACCCGGAGTTCCTCGGGCCCAAGGAGGACGGCATCCCGAAGGCGCTGGCGGAGGCCGCGGAGCGGTAGCGCCGGCGCCAGGCGCTGGGCGTCGGCCCGGCTCGCACGCACTGTCGGACCCGTGCGCGATGATCGGCGGGTGCGATCTCTGCCGAGCATCATCCACCTCGACATGGACGCCTTCTTCGCGGCGGTGGAGCAGGCGGCCAAGCCCAGCCTGCGCGGGAAGCCGGTCATCGTCGGCGGGCTCGGCGGGCGCGGGGTGGTCTCGACGGCCTCGTACGAGGCGCGGAAGTTCGGGGTGCACTCGGCGATGCCGATGGCGCAGGCACGCCGCCTGTGCCCGAACGCGGCCTTCCTGAGCGGGCGCTTCGAGGCGTACCGGCAGAACAGCGAGATCGTGATGGGGCTGCTGCGCGAGCTGTCGCCGCTGGTGCAGCCGCTGAGCCTGGACGAGGCCTTCGTCGACCTGGAGGCCGGTCCGTACGGGCCGGTGCTGGCGGAGGCGGACCACGAGACCGGGGAGCGGCTGGTGCTCGCCCTGGCGGAGGACCTGCGGGCGGACATCCAGCGGCTCACCGGGCTGACCGGCTCGGTCGGGGCGGCGGGCTCCAAGCTGATGGCGAAGATCGCCTCGGAGCAGGCCAAGCCGGACGGGCTGGTGCTGATCGAGCCGGGGGAGGAGCGGGCGGTGCTCGGTCCGATGCCGGTCCGGGCGCTGCCGGGGATCGGCCCGGCCACCGAGCAGGTGCTGCGGCGGGCCGGGCTGAGCACGGTGGCCGACCTGGCGGAGGCGGGGGAGGCGGAGCTGGTCCAACTGCTCGGGCGGGCGCACGGCGCCGGGATCTTCCAGATGTCTATAGGGCTGGACGAGCGGCCGGTGGTGGCCGACCAGGACGCCAAGTCGGTCTCGGTGGAGGACACCTACGAGGTGGACCTGGCCGACCGGGACCGGGTGCTGCGCGAGGTGGAGGCGCTGGCCGGCCGGTGCGTCCGGCGGCTGCGCTCGGCCGGGCGCTCGGGGCGGACGGTGGTGCTCAAGGTCCGGCGGTTCGACTTCTCGACGCTGACCCGCTCGGAGACCCTGGGCGGGCCGACCGACGACGAGGCGGTGATCACCTCGACGGCGCGGCGCCTCGCCGAGCAGGTGGACATCACCGGCGGGGTCCGGCTGCTCGGCGTGGGCGTGGCCCAGCTGGCCGACTACACCCAGGAGGATCTGTTCGCCCAGGCGCTGCGGGAGGAGGCGGCGGAGCACGCCGCCGAGGCGGCCGAGGTGGCGGAGGCCGAGGAGGAGCCGGAGGAGGCGGTGGTCCGCCGCTGGATGCCCGGGCAGGACGTCCGCCATGCCGAGTTGGGGCCGGGCTGGGTGCAGGGCAGCGGAGTCGGGCGGGTGACCGTGCGGTTCGAGACGCCGTGGAGCGGGCCGGGGCGGGTGCGGACGTTCGCGGTGGACGATCCGGCGCTGGAGCCGGCCCGGCCGCTGCCGCTGCGGCAGGTCGGGGAGCCCGGCGCCGAGGGGGAGTGAGAGGCGAGGACGCGGAACGGCCCCACCCGGTGGAAGTACCGGGTGGGGCCGCATACCGTGCCGGACTCCGGACGGTCGTGATGCCCTCGCGACCGAGCGGAGGCCGGGGCCCGCGCGTCCTGTCCCTGAGCGCGCGGGCCGGACGCCTCGTCAGGCGTCGGTCTTGGCCAGCTCGGGGCTGGAGTCCTGTCGGGCCGGGCCGCCGACGACGGCCGTGGCCGACTTGGCGGTGCGGATCAGGAAGGGGACGGCGCCGGCGATGACGCAGACGACGGCCGTGGTCCAGAACGCGTGCTTGTAGGCGTCCAGGGTGGGCAGCAGCACCGGGATCGGGAGCTTCATGACGTCGCCGGTCAGGATGGCGGTCATCACGGCGGTGCCGATGGCGCCGCCCACGGTGCGCAGCACGGAGTTCATGCCGTTGGCGATGCCGCTCTGCTCGACCGGGACGGCGCCGTTGATGAAGGCCGGCATCGCGGCGAAGGCGAGGCCGATGCCGAGGCCGAAGATGGCGGAGGCGGTGTAGATGTCGCCCTCGGCGCTGTGCCGCAGGGCCAGGTAGGCCATCGAGACCGCGCCCAGGACGCCACCGAGGACCAGCGGCAGGCGGGGGCCGCGGCGGGCGATCAGCAGGGCGCCGACCGGGGCGGCCACCATCGAGCCGATGGCGGACGGCAGCAGCATCACACCGGCGTGCAGGACGGTCGCGGTGAAGCCGTAGTGGGCGTACTTCTCCGGGGTCTGGGCGAAGTTGCTGATGACCATGAACGAGCCGTACATGCCGAAGCCGATGAGCAGACCGGCCAGGTTGGTGAAGGCCACGGCCGGGCGGGACATCATCTTCAGGTCGACCAGGGGGTGCGAGACCTTGGTCTCGATGATGCCCCAGACCAGGGCCACCACGGCGGCGACGGCGAACAGGCCGAGGGTCTTGGTGGAGGTCCAGCCCCAGTGGTTGCCCTGGCTGACGGCGACCAGCAGGGCGGAGAGCCAGGCGGCCAGGGTGACGGCACCGAGCGGGTCGGCGCCGCCCTCCTTGTCGGTCACCGGGTCGGTCGGGACGCGGAAGGCGACCAGGGCGACCGCGATCAGGCCGAAGATCAGGCCCATCCAGAAGATGGACTTGTAGTTCCAGTGCTCCAGCAGCAGGCCGGTGGCGACCAGGCCGAGGCCGGAGCCGACGCCCATCGAGGCGCTGATGGCGGCGACGCCGCCGGTGACCTTCTGCTTGGGCAGCTCGTCGCGGACGATGCTGATCGCCAGCGGCATCACGCCACCGCCGGCGCCCTGGAGGACGCGGGCGACGACCAGCCAGGTGAAGGAGTGGGTGCTGACCGCGAGGGCCGAACCGGCGACCAGACCGGCCAGTGAGATCAGCAGCATGGGCTTGCGGCCCCGGAGGTCGCCGAAGCGGCCCAGCAGGGGAGTCAGCACGGCGGCGGACAGCAGGTTGGCGGTCATCAGCCAGGTGATGTTGGAGCCGGAGACGTCCAGTTCCTTGGCCAGCGACGGCAGGATCGGAACGACCGCGGTCTGCACCACGCTGAACGACAGCATCGCCAGGATGAGGGCCGGCAGGACCCGGGCGTTGCTCTGCTTCTCGGCCGCGGTGGTGGGCTGTGGTGCCTCACTCACGGTTGCTTCCTCCCGTACATAGTGAATGAACTGAAGTAACTCTGCCGGAAGATACTTCAGAGTGTCAAATATCGAGTGGTTAAGGTTTGGCAAAGGTGAAGGTTCGTCTGCGGCGGACCGGCCGATCGCGGGCACGGCGAGGGCCCCGGACCGGGGGTCCGGGGCCCATCGGCGGGGCGCTGGGGGCAGTGCGATCAGGCCATGGGATGCAGGGCGGCGGGGCGGGCGCCGTCGGGGGCCGGGGGCATCGAGCCGTTCGTCGGGTGGGGCGCGGCGACGGCCTCGGCGGTGGTGTCGTGGACCTCGACGTTCTCGCGGCGGAGCTCGTCCCGGACCACCTCCTCCTCGGTGTACCGCTCGACCACCAGGCGGACCCGCTCGATCGGGGCGAGGTACTTGCGGACCACCGGTCGTTCCTCACGGAGGGTGACCTCTTCCACTGCCTCGTCGATCTCCTTCTCGGTGAGCGAGGCGAGCTCGGTCTCGCTGACCGGGATCCGCTCCACCCGGACCCGCTCGCGGACCACCGGGACCCGGCGCTCGACCTGCTCGCTGGTCACGTACTTGCGCAGCTTCGCGGTGCCCAGGACGTGCCACTCGGTGGTGATGTCCAGCCGCTCCTCGCGGCAGGTGATCTCCACCGGGTCGCTGGGGGCCGAGGCGGCGGCGGTGTCGGTCGTGAGGGGAGCGGCCGCGGCCTGGGGGGTCGCGGTCGGGATGGCCGCGGCCTGGGGGGTGGCGGTCGGGATGGCCGCGGCCTGGGGGGTCGCGGTCGGGATGGCCGCGGCCTGGGCGGGATGCGGCATCGGCTCGACGGGGTGGGTGGGGAAGGGTGCGGGCGTGCCGACGGTTCTCACGGGGGCCTCCGTGGCGGTGCTGGTGGCGGTGGCGGTCATCGTCGCGCCGGAGTCCGGGGAGTGGTGGGCGACCGGCTCGGCGACCGCGGCCGCGGGGACGGCCGAGGTGGTGCCGAAGTCGACGTCCGGCTGGGCGGTCGGGCCGGGCGCCCCGGCGGTCGGGCGGCCGTCCGATCCGGTGTCGAGGCCGTAGTAGCGGTAGAGCTGGAGCTCCTGGGCGGGGGACAGGTGCTGGCCGACGCCGAAGTCCGGCGAGTCCTTGACCAGCGACTTGTCGTACGGCACCCGGAGCTCGTCGCCGGAGAACTCGCTGGTGGTGAGCGGGACGAAGGCGTCCCGCCCGAAGATGCCGGTGCGGACGGCCGCCCACTCCGGCTGTCCGGTGGCGTCGTCCAGGTACACCTCGTCGACCGTGCCGATCTTGTCTCCGTTGCGGTCGACCGCCTTGTGGCCGATGAGGTCGCGGGGGTCGATTTCGGTCTGCACGCTTTCCTCCAGTGCGCTGCGCCTGCGGCACGCCCGCAGATCGGCGGCCGGGGCACCCGTCCCGTCCGCCACTTCACACCAAAAGCCATGAATCGGGCCCACGCGACCGGGGTGCGGCCGGACGGGTCGGCGCTGGGCCGTCCGGGGGACGCGCGTAGACCCGGAGTGACCCGACGCACCCGTGATCGGAAGGCCTGCCGCTGGTACCCTGGGCGGCGACCGCCGAGCCCGCTCGGGAGAGTCCCCGTCAGCGAAAACCGCTGGTCGGGGCGCCGAAGGAGCAACTCCTCCCCGGAATCTCTCAGGCATCCGTACCGTGCGGGATAGGTCACTCTGGAAAGCAGGGCAGGACCGCCGGCGCGGGAGCCGGCGATCACCACCCTCACCGACGGTGCAAGCCGACGGAGCGCCACAGCGCGACGTGCGGGCGAAGCTCTCAGGTCCCGATGACAGAGGGGGAGGCCTTTCGGGTCCGTCCGCCCAGGCCGGTCCGCTGTCCGCAGCGGCGTTGGCCGGCCGGCGTGCGCACCCCCGTTGGTCCGTGACCAGGAGGCCTCGACCACCATGAACGCCCAGCCGAACGCGGGACGCCCCAGCGGCGCCTCGACCCTCACCGAGCTTGAGCTGGCCAGCCCCTTCGAGAACCGCCACATCGGCCCCGACGCCGCCGCCCAGGAGAAGATGCTGGCGTCCGTCGGCTACGGCTCGCTGGACGAGCTCGCCGCCACGGCCGTTCCCGAGGCCATCCGTTCCATCACCGCCCTGGACCTGCCCGCCGGCCGCAGCGAGGCCCAGGTCCTCGCCGAGCTGCGCGAGCTGGCGGGCCGCAACCAGGTGCTCCAGCCGATGATCGGTCTGGGCTACTACGGCACCTTCACCCCGCCGGTGATCCTGCGCAACGTCATGGAGAACCCGGCCTGGTACACCGCCTACACCCCGTACCAGCCGGAGATCTCGCAGGGCCGCCTGGAGGCGCTGCTCAACTTCCAGACCCTGGTCTCCGACCTGACCGGCCTGCCCACCTCCGGCTCCTCGCTGCTGGACGAGGGCACCGCGGCCGCCGAGGCGATGGCGCTGGCCCGCCGCGTCACCAAGGTCAAGGGCGGCGTCTTCCTGGTCGACGCCGAGACCCTGCCGCAGACCATCGCGGTGATCAACACCCGCGCCGTGCCGACCGGTGTCGAGGTCGTCGTCGCCGACCTGTCCGAGGGCATCCCGGCCGAGATCGCCGAGCGCGGCGTCTTCGGCGTGCTGCTCCAGTACCCGGGCGCCACCGGCGTGGTCCGCGACCTCGCCCCGGTGATCGAGCAGGCGCACGGCCTGGGCGCGATCGTCGCCGTCGCCGCCGACCTGCTGGCGCTCACCCTGCTCAAGTCCCCGGGCTCGCTGGGCGCCGACATCGCCTGCGGCACCTCGCAGCGCTTCGGCGTGCCGATGGGCTTCGGCGGCCCGCACGCCGGCTACCTGTCGGTGCGCGCCGAGTACGCCCGCTCGCTGCCCGGCCGCCTGGTCGGCGTCTCCGTCGACGCCGACGGCAACCGTGCCTACCGCCTGGCGCTGCAGACCCGCGAGCAGCACATCCGCCGCGAGAAGGCCACCAGCAACATCTGCACCGCCCAGGTGCTGCTCGCCGTGATGGCCTCGATGTACGCCGTCTACCACGGCCCGGACGGCCTGGCCGACATCGCCCGCCGCACCCACCGCTACGCCGCCGCCCTCGCCGAGGGCCTGCGGGCCGGCGGCGTCGAGCTGCTGCACGGCGAGTTCTTCGACACCGTCACCGCCGTCGTCCCGAGCCGTGCCGCCGAGATCGCCGCCGCCGCCCGTGCCAACGGCATCAACGTGTACCAGGACGGCGCGGACCGGATCTCGGTCTCCACCGACGAGACCACCACCCGCGAGCACCTGGCCGGTGTCTGGGCCGCGTTCGGCGTCCCCGCCGTCGAGGTGGCCGAGGCCGCCGGGACGCTGCCGGCCGCGCTGCTGCGCGAGGACGAGTACCTGACCCACCCGGTCTTCCACAGCCACCGCTCGGAGACCGCCATGCTGCGCTACCTGCGCCGCCTGTCGGACCGGGACTACGCGCTGGACCGCGGCATGATCCCGCTGGGCTCCTGCACCATGAAGCTCAACGCCACCACCGAGATGGAGGCGGTCACCTGGCCCGAGTTCGGCCAGCTGCACCCCTTCGCGCCGGTCGACCAGGCCGCGGGCTACCTGACCCTGATCCGTCAGCTGGAGCAGCAGCTGGTCGAGGTCACCGGCTACGACGCCGTCTCGATCCAACCGAACGCGGGCTCCCAGGGCGAGCTGGCCGGCCTGCTGGCCGTCCGCGCCTACCACCACGCCAACGGCGACACCCAGCGCGACGTCTGCCTGATCCCGTCCTCGGCGCACGGCACCAACGCCGCCTCCGCGGTGATGGCCGGCATGCGCGTGGTCGTGGTGAAGACCCTGGTCGACGGCGACGTGGACGTCGAGGACCTGAAGGCCAAGATCGAGCAGCACCGCGACAACCTCTCGGTGCTGATGGTCACCTACCCGTCGACCCATGGCGTGTACGAGACCCAGATCACCGACATCTGCGCCCTGGTGCACGAGGCCGGCGGCCAGGTCTACGTGGACGGTGCCAACCTGAACGCCCTGGTCGGCCTGGCCAAGCCGGGCAAGTTCGGCGCGGACGTCTCGCACCTGAACCTGCACAAGACCTTCTGCATCCCGCACGGCGGCGGCGGCCCGGGCGTCGGCCCGGTCGCGGTGCGCGCCCACCTGGCGCCGTACCTGCCGAACCACCCGCTGCAGGAGGAGGCCGGCCCGGCCACCGGCGTCGGCCCGATCTCGGCCGCGCCGTGGGGCTCGGCGGCGATCCTGCCGATCTCCTGGGCGTACGTCCGGCTGATGGGCGGCGAGGGCCTCAAGCACGCGACCCAGGTCGCGGTGCTGAACGCCAACTACATCGCCAAGCGCCTGGCCCCGCACTTCCCGGTGCTCTACACCGGCCCGGGCGGGCTGGTCGCGCACGAGTGCATCATCGACCTGCGCCCGCTGACCAAGGAGACGGGCGTGACGGTGGACGACATCGCCAAGCGCCTGATCGACTACGGCTTCCACGCGCCGACGATGTCCTTCCCGGTGGCCGGCACGCTGATGATCGAGCCGACCGAGTCCGAGGACCTGCACGAGATCGACCGGTTCTGCGACGCGATGATCGAGATCCGCGGCGAGATCGACAAGGTCGGCTCGGGCGAGTGGGCCGCCGACGACAACCCGCTGCGCAACGCCCCGCACACCGCCGCCACGCTGGCCGGCGACTGGGCGCACGGCTACTCGCGGCAGGAGGCGGTCTTCCCGGCGGGCGTCAACCCGGCGGACAAGTACTGGCCGCCGGTGAGCCGGATCGACGGCGCGTACGGCGACCGCAACCTGGTCTGCTCCTGCCCGCCGCTGGACGAGTACGGCGTCTGATCCCGTTCGGACGGACAGGGGCCAGGCCCCGGCGGAACGTTTCCGCCGGGGCCTGGCCCTTTGTTCGTCACGCATTTCGCGTACTTCGCGTACTTCGGGCGTTTCGCGTCGAAGCGCCTCGCGTCGCGCCTCGCGCCTCGCGCGGTCGGGTCGGTGGCTGCCCCCGCCGGGCGGACCCGGGCTGGGCAGTCACGGGCTGGGCGGTCCCGGGCCGTACGGTTCCGGCCGTACGGGGTGGGACCGGGTGCGGTCAGGCCGCGTGGGCGACGGGGCGGCGCGGGGCGATCACCCGGCCGTCCGGCAACAGCTCTCCGGTGTCCTCGAACAGGACGACGCCGTTGCAGAGCAGGCTCCAGCCCTGCTCCGGGTGGCAGGCCACCGGCACGGCCGCTTCGCGGTCCTCGGACTCGGCCGTCGGGCACTCAGGACGGTGCTGGCACATACGCGTACCCTCGCTTCGCTCTGCGATCCTCCCCGTGGTGCGGTCACCGGAGGTCGAGCCGTCCGGAGCCGCCGTGGTGGTCGGATCCTGTCCGCGCGCCGACCAGGTGTGGACCGGCGCTCAAGTGGGTAGGACAGGTGGTCCTTCCACGCTGGTTCCCAGTGTCGGCATCTGCGGACGTGCGCGCAGGGATTTCGTGACATGCGCCACAACTCCCGGGCAGAGATCACCCGTTCAGGTGGCACCCAGGGGAAAAGGCGCACCGGTGGGTCAGCCGTCGGATGGCCCGGTGGGGCCATGGCGGGTGGCCCGACCGGGTGGTAGCCGTTCGGGTGACGCCGCCCCGGGGGCGTCGGAGCACACGGCGAAGGGCCGCCGGGCGGCGCGGCCCGGCGGCCGGTGTGGAGCTCCGGCTCCCGGTCGGGTCAGGAGGAGCCGAGCAACAGCGGCGGCGGTCCGGCGAGCGGGGCGCGGACGAGCAGCGGTAGCAGCTCGGCGGCCGGGTAGGCGCGGTGCGCGGTGACGCCGAGCGGGGCCGGGGCCAGCGGGATCAGCAGGTCGGCGGACGGGCCGGCGTCGGGACTGTGCAGCCAGAGCGCCGTGGCGTACTGGCCCGGGAAGGTGAGCAGTCGGGGCTGGCAGCGGGAGCGGGAGCCCTGGGCGAGTTGCCAGGCCTCGCGCAGCGCCCGGACGGTGGACGAAAGGTACGGGCCGGCGGTGAAGTGGGAGAAGGTGTGGCCCTCCGGGCTCTGCACCACCTCGGCGGCGGCGGCCACCTCGGGGCCGTCCTTGATCAGGAAGCGCCAGCCGGTCCGGCGGGCGGCGGGCAGTTCCGGGTGGGGGCCTTCCAGGACGTGCACCGCGAGCGGGTGCGCGGGGAGCAGTGGACCGGTCGGGTGACGGAGCGCTGCGGCGGCGGGCTGGCGCAGCGCGGTCTCCGAGTCGAGCGCGCCAAGGACCGCGCGCAGGGCACTCGGCGGGGGCTGGGGGGTCTGCAGGGTCATGGCGGGGTCCGCCTCTCCAAGCGAGATCGGCGTGCGAGTGCGGCATACCGGCGCGGCGCGGTGCGTCTTCGCTGACGGGGGCCGGCCTTGTCCGGTTGTGCAGGATCGCGGCGCCGGCGCGGTCGCCGCCCTCGACGGGAGCGTCGGGGCGGGAAACGGACCTGCCGGAGCGCAGTGCGAACTCAGCGAACTCATCGAACAAATGCGCAGGGTGATCTGTTTATCACAGGCGGTGGCGCCGGGCAAGTCTGCAGATGGCCTGAATTCCCGTCAGATGCCTTGCATTGCAAGCCAGTACAAGCATTCGGGTATCGATCTTCGAGGTGGGCATGATGCTGGCACGGTCGACCGGCCGGGTGTCTCAGGAGGAGGGGACCGTGGGCGAGAAGGTCGTGGCGACTCGGGCGGATCTGGCGGACCGGCAGCAGTACCGGCTCAAGCTCCAGGCCTGTCTGGACGCGCTCGGGCGGATGCTGCGCGAGGACCGCTTCGACCGGCCGCGGGCGGTGATGGGCCTGGAGATCGAGCTCAACCTGGCCGACGACCAGGGCCTGCCGGTGATGCGCAACGCCCAGGTGCTGAGCGCGATCGGTTCCAGCGACTTCCAGACCGAGCTGGGCCAGTTCAACATCGAGGTCAACATCGTGCCGCACCGGCTGTGCGGGCACGTCTTCGAGGAGCTGCGCGAGGAGATCGACACCGGGCTGCGCTACGCCGACCGGCAGGCGGCCGAGGCCGGCGCCCGGATCGTCATGGTGGGCATCCTGCCGACCCTGGAGAACGACCACACCGGGCTCGACGCGATGAGCCACAACCAGCGGTACAGCCTGCTCAGCGACCAGATACTGGCCGCCCGGGGGGAGGACATCGCCCTGGACATCGAGGGCGTCGAACACCTCCAGCTGGAGTCCATCACCATGGTGGCGGAGGCCGCCGCGACCTCGTTGCAGCTGCACCTCCAGGTGACGCCGGAGCGGTTCTCCTCGGTGTGGAACGCCGCCCAGGCGATCTGCGGGCCGCAGCTCGCGCTCGGGGCCAACTCCCCGTTCCTGTTCGGGCGGGAGCTGTGGCGGGAGACCCGTCCGGTGCTCTTCCAGCAGGCCTGTGACACCCGTTCGGCGGAACTCAAGGCCCAGGGCGTGCGCCCGATCACCTGGTTCGGCGAGCGCTGGGTGGACTCGGCGTACGACCTGTTCGAGGAGAACCTGCGCTACTTCCCGGCGCTGCTGCCGATCTGCGACGACGAGGACCCGCTGAAGGTGCTGACCTCCGGCGGCGCGCCCAGGCTCGCCGAGATGCGGCTGCACAACGGCACCATCTACCGCTGGAACCGCCCGGTGTACGACGTCGCCGGCGGCGTCGCCCACCTGCGGGTGGAGAACCGGGCGCTGCCGGCCGGGCCGACGGTGGCCGACACCCTGGCCAACGCCGCCTTCTACTACGGGCTGGTGCGGGTGCTCGCCGAGCAGCCCCGGCCGGTCTGGACGCGGCTGCCGTTCGAGCGGGCGGACGAGAACTTCCGGCAGGGCGCCCGGTACGGCATCGACGCGGTGTTCCAGTGGCCGCGCCCCGGCCGGGCGGGCCGCGGCGGCGGGCTGCAGACGGTGTCGGCGGTCGACCTGGTCCTCAACGAACTGCTGCCGATGGCCTACCAGGGACTGGACGCGTGGGGCGTGGAGCCCGCCGACCGGGACCGCTACCTGGGGATCATCGAGCAGCGCTGTCTGCGCCGCACCAACGGCGCCGCCTGGCAGAGCGCCACCTTCCACCGGCTCCGGGAGCAGTACGGGATGGACCGCCCGGCCGCGCTCGCCGCGATGACCAGGCGCTACGCCGAGCACATGCGCGGTGGTGAGCCGGTGCACACCTGGCCGGTCGGCTGACGGCTCGGCCCGCTGTGTCAGGATGATCGCTCCGGTCGTCGGCCGACCGCCGGAGCGATCGTCCGTTCGATGGAGCGCCCGTGACAACCAGCCCGACCGTGCCGGAGACCGCGGAGCCCACCCGACGGCTGCTCGGCACGGAACTGCTGATCGTCCTCGGCCTGTCACTCGGGGCCAGCGGGATCAGCGCGCTGATCAGCTTCGCGGGCTCCCTCACCGAACCGCTCCAGCTCGGCCAGCAGGTCGCCACGCTGAACGGCTCGCGCGCCCCCGGACGGCCCTGGCTGGACCTGGTGTGGCAGCTGTACTACATCGGGCGCGGGCTGATGCCGGTGGTGCTGGTCGGCTACCTGCTGGTGCGTGAGGGCGCCTCGCTGCGGGTGCTGGGCTTCGACCTGCGGGAGAAGCTGCGCGACCTCGGCCGGGGCGCGGGCGTCGCGGCGGCGATCGGCGGCTCCGGGCTGGCCCTGTACCTGGCCTCGCAGGCGGCCGGGTACAACCTGACGGTGGCGCCCTCGGGGCTGCCGGACGTGTGGTGGCGGGTGCCGGTGCTGGTGCTGTCGGCCTGGCAGAACGCGATCCTCGAAGAGGTCGTCGTCCTCGGCTACCTGCTGCGCCGGCTGGGGCAGCGGGGGTGGTCCTGGCCGGCCGTGGTGGCGGCCAGCTCGGTGCTGCGCGGCTCGTACCACCTGTACCAGGGGGTCGGCGGGCTGGTCGGCAACATGGTGATGGGGGCGGTGTTCTGCCTGCTGTACCGGCGCTGGGGCCGGGTGATGCCGCTGGTGGCCGCGCACGCGCTGATCGACACGGTGGCCTTCGTCGGGTACGCGCTGCTGGCCGGGCACGTCAGCTGGCTGCCGACCCCCTGACCTGCGACCCCGACAGCGGGAGGGTGCGCGGCGGGCGGGCCAGCAGGCGCTCGACGTGCCGGCGCTCCAGGCCCTGGCCGGGGTCGATCGGCAGCAGCAGCCGGTCCCGGCGCCAGAGCGAGCGGTGGACCAGCCGGGAGGGTATGACGTCGTCCACCCAGGCGAAGGGCCGGCCCCCGGCGTAGCGCAGCAGCGGGGCCCACTTGGCGGCGGAGAACAGCTCCATCAGCGGGACGCGCGGGTCGCCGGGCTGGGGGACGTACCCGCTGAAGCGGACGAAGGGGAGCGGGTCCAGGCCGATCGCCGGGGCGATGTGGGTGTTGGCGTGCTCCTCCCAGGTGGTGGCCCAGACCAGTTCGTACGTCCCGGCGAGTTCGCGTAGCCAGGCGCCGTGCTCGGAAGCGAGCAGGACGGTGTAGCCGGCCAGGGTGTGGGAGTCGAACCCGGCGTCAGGATGCGGACAGACCGGGTTGAGCACCCCGTCGACGTCCAGGAACAGCAGTGGCTTAGGCACCGGCGGGCCCCCCAGGTGGATGGTGTCTCCTACCTGGTCGGACGAACCACGCGCACCGGTGGTTGCTCGCCGACGGGCGCACGCGGGGCGCACAGGGCGCTCACGGCGCGGAGGCGGGCTCGACGGCGGACACCGGTGCGTCCGGGGTGCTTCGCCGCGGGCCGCGGCGGGTGAGCCGGCGGACCTGGGGGTCGACCAGGACGACGGCGCTGAGCACCAGGCACAGCGCGGCGCAGGCCCAGAGCGCGCCGGACAGGCCGAGCACGACCGCCGCCGGACCGGCCAGCGCGGTGCCGACCGGCGCCAGGGAGTAGGAGCCGAGTTCGTCGTAGGCGGCGACCCGGGAGAACATCTCCTCCGGTATCTCCTGCTGGAGCGCGACCATCCAGTTGACGGCGAAGACGGTGACGCCGACCCCGGAGAGGAACATCGCGGCGATGAGCAGCGGCAGCGGGGCTTCGAGGGCCAGCGCGAGGGCGGGGACGCCGAACAGGAACACGCCCCAGTTGCCGACCAGCAGGATCCGGCGGGGGCGCCAGCGCGCCATCAGCAGACCGGTGACCACCAGCCCGACCCCGTAGGCGGACATCGCCAGGCCCCAGGCGCCCGCGCCGCCGAGCCGCTGGTCGGCCACGGTCGGTCCGTACACCGACTCGACCGCGTTGACGCAGGCGACCAGGACGGCGAACTGGGCCACGACCACCCAGAGCCAGCGGCGGGAGGAGAACTCCCGCCAGCCCTCGCGCAGGTCGCGCAGCATGGTGCCGCCGGAGGGGGCGGGGGCGCTCTCGGGTTCCAGGAAGAAGCGCAGGGCGGCCGCGACCAGGAAGCACAGGGCGTCCAGGGCGAGCACCCAGCCGGGCCCGAAGGCGGTGGTCAGCCCGCCACCGAGGGCGGCGCCGCCGATCTGGGAGGCGTTCTGACCCATCCGGAAGACCGAGAAGGCCCGGTTGGCGTGCTCCTGGGGGACGGCCTGCATGATCATGCCCCCGGCGGCCGGGGCGTAGAGGGCGTACCCGGCGCCGCCCGCGGCGGAGAGGACCAGCAGCTGCCACAGCTGGACGCTCCCGGCCAGGACCAGCACGGCCAGGACGGCCTGGGCGGCGGCGCTGAAGAGGTTCGCGGCGACCATGATGCGGTGGCGCGGCAGCCGGTCGGCGAGGGTGCCGCCGAGCACCAGGAGCAGGACGGTGGGCAGCAGCCGGGCGGCGGTGACGTAGCCGACCTCGGCGGTGGTGCCGCCGTTGCCGAGGACGGCGAAGGCGGTGGCGATGGGGGCTCCGGCGTTGCCGAGGCCGCTGACCACGGTGGCGGCGGTCTGGATGCGGAAGTTGCGGCTCGCCCAGGCGAGAGGGCGGGGGTGTGGGGTCGGCACCCCAGTGACTATCGCCGGAGTTCGTACAGGTGTCATCTGGATTTCGGGCCGGATCCGGCCGGGCGGGGCGTCAGCCCAGGTGGCCCCGGAGGAAGGTGACGGTGCGCTGCCACGCGATCCGGGCCTGGAGCGGGTCGTAGGTGCCGAGCAGGTTCTCGTCGTTCATGAAGGCGTGCCCGGCCGGGTAGAAGTGGATCTCCGGGCGGACGTCGGTGGCCTCGCCGATCCGGATCGCGGCCTCGTCCACGGCGGCCATCGGGTTGGAGTGGTCGAGCTCGCCGAAGTGGCCGAGGACGTGGGCGGTCAGGCCGCGGTAGTCGAAGTCCGGGTCGGGCGGGAGGCCGTAGAAGGGGACCACGGCGGCGACCCGGTCACCGGCCCGGGCGGCCAGGACCAGGGCGAAGCCGCCGCCCATGCAGAAGCCGACCGCGCCGACCGCGTCGCCGACCACGCCGTCCAGCGAGAGCAGGAAGTCGACCGCGCCGGAGAGGTCCTCGACGGCCTGCTCGACCGGGAGTTCGCGCTTGAGCCGGGCAGCCTCGGTGCGGTCGTGGGTGGTGGCGCCGCCGAACAGGTCGGGGGCCAGGACGGTGAAGCCCTCGGCGGCGAAGCGATCGGCCATGTCCGCGATGTGCGAGGTGAGCCCCCACCACTCCTGCACCACCACCAGGCTGGGCCCGGCCCCCTGCGGCGGGCGGGCCAGGTAACCGTGCGCGGTGCGGCCGTTGCTCGGGAAGCTGACGTTCTGCCGGGAGCCGCCCTGGTCAGGCATGGCTTCCTCTCGGTGGGTCGGGCCGCGTGCGGCGGGGTGTGCGGGAGCGGTCGCTCAGCCCATCTCCTCCAGGGCGCGGCCCTTGGTCTCCCTGATGCAGAAGGCCACGAACGGGATGGAGAGCAGTGCGAAGGCCGCGTAGATGATGTACGTGGCGGAGAGGTTCCAGTCCGCGAGGTTCGGGAAGCTGACCGTGATGGCCCAGTTGGCGATCCACTGGGCGGAGGCGGCGACCGACAGGGCCAGCGCGCGGATCCGGTTGGGGAACATCTCGCCGAGCAGCACCCAGACCACCACGCCCCAGGAGAAGGCGAAGCAGAGCACGAACACGTGCGCGGCGATCAGGGCGGCGAGGGCGTGGGTGTTGTCCAGGGTGGCGGTGTCGCCGGTGCCACTGCGGTAGGAGAAGGCCCAGGCGGCGGTGCCCAGCGCGAGCGCCATGCCGGCGGAACCCGCCAGGGCCAGCGGCTTGCGCCCGATCCGGTCCACCAGGACCATCGCGATCACCGTGCCGATCACGTTGATGATCGAGGTGGAGAGGCTGATCAGCAGCGAGTTGGACTCGTTGATGCCGACCGACTGCCACAGGAAGGAGGAGTAGTAGAAGATCACGTTGATGCCGACGAACTGCTGGAACACCGAGGCGCCGATGCCGACCCAGACGATCGGCAGCAGGCCGAAGCGGCCGCCGAGCAGGTCCTTGAGCCGGGGCTTGTGGGTGGACGCCAGCACCGCGCGGATCTCCGCCACCCGGGTGTCCAGGTCGACGTCCTCGCCCTCGACCTCGACCAGCACCTTGCGGGCCTGCGCCTCGCGGTGGTCGGCGATCAGGTAGCGCGGCGACTCCGGGATGGCCAGCGCCATCAGGCCGTACACCAGGGCCGGGATGGTCTCGACGCCGAGCATCCACTGCCAGGCCTGGATGCCGGCGAGGTGGCCGGTGGACTCGCCGCCGGCGGCCTGGTTGAGCGCCCAGTTGGCGAGCTGGGAGATGGTGATGCCGAGTACGATCGCCATCTGCTGGAAGGACGCGAGGCGGCCGCGGTAGGCGGTGGGGGCGACCTCGGCGATGTAGGTGGGCGCGATCACCGAGGCGATGCCGATCGCGATGCCGCCGACCACGCGCCAGGCGGCGAGCGCCTCGATGTTCGGCGGGAACATCGAGCCGATGCCGCTGGCCGCGAACAGCACGGCGGCCAGCAGCATGGTGCGGACCCGGCCGAAGTGGTCCGCGAGCCGGCCGGCGCACACCGCGCCCACGGCCGAGCCCAGCAGGGCGATGGCCACCACGAAGGCGGTGGTGCCGTTGCCCACCGCGAAGTGCCGCTGGATGCCGGTGACCGCGCCGTTGATCACGGCGCTGTCGTAACCGAACAGGAAGCCGCCCATCGCGGCGGCCGCCGAGATGAAGATGACGTGCCCGAGGTGGGCCTCGCCGGCCGTCCGTTGACTGTGGCCTGTGGACACGCGCGCTCCCCGAGGTGGACGGGCCCGTTCTTGACGACTGGGCAGGACTCGTCTCACATTCGAGCAGCGCGGTGGCCGGCCCGCCCGCCCTGTGGGCCCGATCGGGTGAAAGAGGGTCAGTCGGCGGCGTGTGGGCTGGACGCGCGTCGAGCACGGGCCGCTCCCGAGGCGTCCGCTGCCCCGGCGCCGCGCCGCCGGTGGCGTCGCAACAGCTGGGTGCGGGCGGCGGCGTCCTGGTCGCGGCGACCGGACGGATCCCCGGCGCGCTCGGCGAGCCGGTCGGCGATCGCGTACTGCGTCTCGGCCGGCTTCTTGTCGTCGTACTTGAACTTGGCGCGCACCTCGCGGACCGTCAGGCGCAGCCCGCGCAGGCCCGGCAGCAGCCGGCCGAACTCGCTCGCGCCGGGGACCACCCGGACGTCCGGGGTCTCCGGCTGGAAGTGCGCCAGCTGGCGGTTGAGGATCTCGGCCTTGCCCTCGGCGGACTCGACCACCTCGGCGGTGCAGTGGAAGTGGACGGAGGCGTAGTAACTGGTGGGCGTGCCGGGCTCACCGCGCCAGTGCCCGGGGGCGAAGGCGTAGCCGTCGGTGACCGCGAGGGTGACGTTCGGGTCGGCCCGGACGGCGGCGAGCAGCGGGTTGGGCGAGGCGAGGTGGAGCAGGATCTCGCCGCGCCCGGCGTCCAGCAGGAAGTGCGTCGGGACGAGCACCGGGCCCTCGTCGGGGCCGCCGTTGGCGGCGAGCAGGCCGAAGTCGCGGCCCTCGGCCAGCCAGGCGCGCCACTCGTCCTCGTCCCCGCGGTCCCAGGACCTGATCAGCATCGGTCGGCCTTCCTCAGCGGGGGAAGCGGCGCATGTGCGCGGGCAGCGGGATGTTGCGGTCGTACGGCTCGGGGGTGCCGTGCACGGTGGTGACCGGGACGATGCCGGACCAGTGCGGCAGGTCGGCGTCGTCCGGGTCGTCGTCGGCGCCGTCCGAGCGGGTCTTGGCCGAGACCTCGTCCAGCTCCAGGCGGATCACCGCGGTGGCGGCGAGCTCCTTGGGGTTGGCCGGGCGGATCTCGCCGGAGCGCCCGGGGACGACCTGGTCGACCAGGGCGGCCAGCGCGACGTCCAGCTCCTCGGGGTCGGTGACCTGGTAGGCGGTGCCGTGGGCGACCACCGAGCGGAAGTTCACCGAGTGGTTGAAGGCGGACTTGGTCAGCACCAGGGCGTCGACGTGGGTGACGGTGACGCAGACCTGCATGCCCTGCTCGTCGGAGGCGCCGCGCATCGGGCGGCTGCCGGTGGAGCCGTGGAGGTAGAGCCGGCTGCCGACCCGGGCGAAGACCGTCGGCAGGACGACAGGGGCACCGTCGGCGACGAAGCCGAGGTGGCAGACGTAGGCCTCGTCGAGGATGGCGTGGATCGCCTCCTTCTCCCAGGTGGCACGGTCCTTGTACCGGGTGGGGGTGGTGCGCGGCGTCCGGGAGTAGCTGGTGTCCCCGTTGTTCGTCGGCGTGGTCGACATGACAACCTCTATGTACTAGTGCATAATCTGGTTTGTGCTAGGAGACTATCCGCTGAAAGGGCGACGCGCCAGCGAAATCGCTGCCCACATCGAACAGGGCGTGAGCAGCGGGCAGCTCGCACCCGGGACCGCGCTGCCCCCGCTGCGCGAACTCGCCGCCGAACTCGGGGTCAACCCCAACACCGTGGCCGCCGCCTACCGGCTGCTGCGCGACCGCGGCGTGATCGAGACGGCCGGCCGCAAGGGCAGCCGGATCCTCCCCAGGCCCGCGCTCACCCCCCGTGACCAGATCCGCGTCCCCGTCCCCGCCCGGGCCCGCGACCTGTCCACCGGCAACCCCGACCCAGCCCTGCTGCCCGACCTCGGCCCGGCGCTCACGGCCGCCGCCGAGGCCCTGCGGGCCGAGCCCGTGCTGTACGGGCACGCGCGCATCGACGCCGGGCTGCTCGACCTCGCCCGCACCTCCTTCGAGGCCGACGGGTTGCACGGCCCGATCGCCGTCGCCTCCGGCGCGCTGGACACCATCGAGCGCGCCCTCGGGGCCTGGCTGCGCCCCGGCGACGCGGTGGCGGTCGAGGACCCGGGCTGGGGCAGTCTGCTCGACCTGCTGCCCGCCATGGGACTTCGGCCGGTGTCGGTCCGGCTGGACGACGAGGGTCCGCTGCCGGACTCGCTCGCCGCGGCGCTGTCCGAGGGGGCCCGCGCGGTGGTGGTGACCAGCCGGGCGCAGAACCCGACCGGTGCGGCGCTCACCGCCGGCCGGGCCGCGGCGCTGCGGGCCGTCCTGGCCGGGTACCCCGGTGTGCTGCTGATCGAGGACGACCACGGGCACGGCATGGTCGACCAGCCGTACCACCCGCTGGTCGGCGCCGGGACGCGGCACTGGGCGGTGGTGCGTTCGGCCGCCAAGGCGTACGGGCCGGACCTGCGGGTCTCGGTGATGGTCGGCGACGAGGAGACGGTCGGGCGGGTGGCCGGGCGGCTGCGGCTGGGCGCGGGCTGGGTCAGCCACCTGCTGCAGCGCACCGTCGCCGAACTGTGGCGCGCCGACGCGGCGCCCGCCGCGCGTGTGGCCGCCGCCTACCGGGTCCGCCGGGACGCCCTGCTGGGCGAGTTGGCGGCGCGCGGCATCGAGGCGCACGGGGAGAGCGGGCTGAACGTCTGGGTGCCGGTGCCGGACGAGACCTCGGCACTGGCGGCGCTGGTGCAGCGCGGGTGGGTGGCGGCGCCCGGGGCGCGGTACCGGATCCAGTCGCCGCCTGGGCTGCGGTTCACCACGGCGCGGCTGGAGGCGGCGGAGGCCCGGCGGCTGGCGGCGGACCTGGCGGAGGTCCTGGGGTCGGGCGGGGGAGCCTCCCGGCTGGTGTGAGCCGGGGGCGGCTCGCGGCGGGGGCCGGGCGGATCGGGGGCGGGGCTCGGTCCGAACCCGTCGGTAACAAATGCGGAAAGCCGACGCAGACGGCTAGCGGTGGCGGGCCTGGCCATGTCATCTTCCTTGCGCCACCGGCCGGCGGCTCACCCTCACGTATGCGTCTTCCCGTCCCCACTCCGCGGGGAGACCGAGCCGCAGGAGTTCCGCCGTGCCCGAAAACAGTTCGAGCATCACCCGCAGTGCCCCGCGACTCCGCCGCCGGCTGCTCGCCGCGGCCCTCGCCCTGCCGCTGACCGTGGCCGGGCCGTCCGTCGCCGCGTCCGCTTCGGCGACCCCGGCCGTCGCCTCGGCCGTGCCGTCCGGTCCCACGGCGAGCGTCTCGCTCGGCGACAGCTACATCTCCGGCGAGGCCGGACGATGGATGGGCAACGCCGCCGGCACCGACAGCGGCCACAACGGCACCGACCGGGCCTGGAACGGCAGTTCGGCCGACCCTTCGGTGGTCTACGGCCCCACGGCGGCCAGCGGCTGCGACCGCTCCGACGTCGCCGAGGTGCTCGGCGCGTCGACCGTCGCCCAGAAGACGATCGACCTGGCCTGCTCCGGGGCCGTCACCGCGAACGTCTTCCGCGCCGCCGACGGGGGCCAGTCGCTCAAGGGCGAGGCCCCGCAGGCCGACCAACTGGCCACCGTGGCACGGCAGAACAACGTCAAGCTGATCACCCTGTCGATCGGCGGCAACGACCTCGGCTTCTCCGGGATCATCTCGAACTGCGTGCAGGACTACCTGATCTGGTACTCCTACTGCCACGACTCCGCACAGTCCCAGATCGACTCCGGGATGCCGACGGCGATGGCCGGGGTCGGCAAGGCGATCGACGAGATCCGCGCGGTGATGTCCGACGCCGGCTACGCGCAGTCGGACTACCGGCTGGTCCTGCAGTCGTACCCGTCACCGATTCCGCGCAGCGCCGAGATGCGCTACCCCGAGAGCGGCTGGAGCCGCTCCGACACCGGCGGCTGCCCGTTCTGGAACGCGGACGCCGACTGGGCGCGCGACTCGATGGTGCCGCAGATCTCCAAGGCGCTGGCCGGGGTCGCGGCCTCGAAGGGCGCACAGTTCCTGGACCTCTCCGACATGCTGCAGGGCCGCGAGGTGTGCTCCACGGCCACCCGGCAGCCGAGCGCCGGCTCCGGCCCGTCCGCGACCACCAGCGAGTGGGCGCGCTTCCTGGACGGCGGGTTCAACAGCACCCAGGGGGTGCTGCAGGAGTCGATGCACCCCAACTACTACGGGCAGTTGGCGCTCGGGCGCTGCCTGACCCTGCTGTGGGGGCGGAGCAGCGGTGACTACGCCTGTCGTAACACGGCGGGACAGGACGCGAGCGGGATGTACCTGGCGGCGCGCTGACGGCTGCGCACGCCCGAGGCGCCCCGCCGCGGTGGTTCCTCACCGTGGCGGGGCGCCGAAGTGTCCTGCTCCGCTCAGCCCTTGGCCAGCAGGGACTGGGCGTGGGCGCGCACCTGGTCCCGGCTCAGGTAGGCGTCGGTGTACTCGAAGTCCTGGAGCCGGGCGGGCTGGCGGGCGAGGAAGCCGATGCGGACGAAGTCGTCCCCGGCGGTCGCGTTCATCAGCCAGTTCGCCCCCACCCGGAGCTTGGCCACATTGGTGCGCATGGCCATCAGGTGGTAGCCGCGGGCCACCAACTGGGCGGGAACCCCGCGCAGTTCGACGCCGATCGGTTTGGAGACGGCGTCCTTGCCGCCGAGGTCCACCACCAGGCCCAGGTCCTTGTGGTAGTACGGCTCCAGGGGCTGGTTGCGGAGCGAGGCGATCACGTTGTCGGCCACCGCGCGGCCCTGGCGGGCCGAGTGCTGGGCGGTGGGCGGGCAGACCGCGCCGTCCCCCTTGGCGAGGTCCGGGACGGCCGCCGCGTCACCGAGCGCGAACACGCCCTCGAACTGCGGCACCCGCATCTCCGCCGTCACGGCGAGCCGGCCGCGGACCGTCTCCGCGTCCAGGGTGCCGATCAGCGGGCTCGCGGCCACGCCGGCGGTCCAGATCAGGGTGCGGCAGGGGAGAACCCGGCCGTCGGTGAACTTGACCGTCTCGGCGCCGACTTCGGCCACCGAGACGCCCAGCGACACCTCGATGCCGCGCTCCCGCAGCACCTCCAGGGCGGCGGTGCCCAGCGCGTCGCCGAGCTCGGGCATCAGCTTGGGGGCGATGTCGATCAGGTGCCACTTGATCTGGCGGGCGTCCAGCCGCGGGTAGCGGCGGGCGGCGGCGGTGGTGAGGCGCTGGAGACAGGCGGCCGTCTCGGTGCCGGCGTAGCCGCCGCCGACCACCACGAACTGCAGCCTGGACTCGCGCTCGCGCTGGTCCAGGGTGGCCGAGGCGAGGTCGAGTTGGGCGATCACGTGGTCGCGGACGTACGCCGCCTCGGCGAGCGTCTTCATACCGCGGGCGTAGTCGGTGAGGCCGGGGATGTCGAAGGTCCGGGTGACGCTGCCCGGGGCGAGCACCAGGACGTCGTACTTCTGGGCGACCACTTCGTCGGTGACCTTGCGGACCACACACACCCTGGAGACCGGATCCACGCCGATGGCGCCGCCGGGGACGATGTGGGTGCGGCGCAGGCTCCGGCGCAGGGACACGGCCACGGACTGCGGGGTGAGGACGCCGGCGGCGACGTGGGGGAGGAGGGGGAGATAGAGCTGGTAGCTGAACGGAGTGACCAGCGTGATCTCGGCCTCCGACGGCGAGAGCTTGCGTTCGAGGCGGCGGGCGCACTCCAGGCCTGCGAAGCCGCCGCCCACGATCAGGATCCGAGGTCGTTCCATCGCTCATCCCTTGTCATGCGGGTCGTACCGGAAGGTCCCCATTACTGTCCGCCACACTCGCACGGAGCAGCGGGGGCTGCCACCGGGGCGGGGCGGACGGGGTGAGAGGGAGCGGTGGGGCACAAGGGGATGGAGTGGCGGGTGGTGTCTGCGGGGCCGGGGCGGGCGGGGTGACGGCGCGGAAGAAGGGGCAGGCACCGATAAGCTGTCCGGCGTGCTCCCCGAGGTGACGGCGGTCCGCTACGTGACGCCACTGCGAGAAGGCGGCTCGATGCCGGGCCTGGTCGAGGCCGACGACCGGCGGCTGTACGCGCTGAAATGGGTCGGCGCGGCGCAGGGCCGGAAGGCGCTGGTCGCGGAGGTGCTGGCCGGGGAGTTGGGGCGGCGGCTCGGTCTCCCGGTGCCGGAGCTGGTGACGATCGACCTGGACCCGGTGCTCGCGCGCAGTGAGCCGGACCACCAGATCCAGGACCAGATGCGGGCCAGCGGCGGGACCAACCTCGGGATGGCCTTCGTCAGCGGCGCGCTCAACTTCGACCCGCTGTGCTTCGAGGTGGACCCCGAACTGGCCGGGCAGGTGCTCTGGTTCGACGCGTTGATCGGCAACGTCGACCGCTCCTGGCGCAACCCCAACCTGCTGGTGGCGACCGGCGGGCTGCGGCTGATCGACCACGGCGCGAGCCTGATCTTCCACCACAACTGGGCTGGTGCGGCCGGCTGGGTGCGGCGCCCGTACGACGCTTCCGACCATGCGCTGCTGCGGGCCCGGCCGGACCTGGCGGCGGCGGACAAGGCGCTCGCGCCGCTCGCGGAGGCGGCGGTGGAGGCGGCCGTGGCGGAGATCCCCGAGGTGTGGCTGGTGGACGAGTTCGGCTTCGAGTCGCCCGAGGACGTGCGCGCCGCGTACCGCGCCCAACTGATCGAGCGACTGGCCGGTCCGCGTGACTGGCTGCCGGAGGTGCCCGTATGAACCAGCCGCTGCCGGGTGGGCCGTCGGCCGGGCTGCCGGCCGCCGTCGAACTGCACGACTACGAGTACGCGGTGATCCGGGCGGTGCCGCGGATCGAGCGGGGCGAGTGCGTCAACGTCGGGGTGCTGCTGTACTGCCGGCAGAGCGCGCATCTGGCCGCGCGCACCCATCTGGACCAGGCCCGGCTGCTCGCGCTGGACCCGGTGGCGGACGTGCAGGGGGTGCGCCGGGCGCTGCAGGGGATCGAGGCGGTCTGCCAGGGCGGGCCGCAGGCCGGTCCGGCGGCCTCGGACAGCCCCGGGCAGCGGTTCCGCTGGCTCACCGCGCCGCGCAGCGCGATGGTCCAGCCGGGGCCGGTGCACACCGGACTGACCGCGGACGCGGACGCCGAGCTGCGGCGGCTGTTCGACCAGCTGGTGCTCTGACCGTTCCCGGGTGCGCTGGGGGCCGTGCGGCGGATGTGCTCCGAGCCGTGCGGCGGATGTGCGCCCAACGGTGGAAGTGTGAGGTGGCTCGCGGACGGTTGCCGTGGTCAAAGCTTGAGTTACTGAAGCACTCGGTCGTACGCTGGCCCCATGGGTTCGACCTCGACGACGACCGTACCGACCAACGCCGAGCTGATGGAGGCGTTGGCCGCCGTCGGCGCCGCGTACTTCCAGGACTTCGCGGCGGCCGCGGCCCGGCACGGGCTGTCCTCCTCGCAGGCCAAGGCGCTGGGCGCGGTGCAGGAGCCGGTGCCGATGCGGGCGCTGGCCGGGCGGCTGGGCTGCGACGCGTCGAACGTGACCGGGATCGTGGACCGGCTGGAGTCGCTCGGTCTGGCCAACCGGGAGGCGGCCGCCGGTGACCGCCGGGTGAAGATCGTGGTGATCACGGCCGAGGGCCGGGACATCCTGAGCCGGATCCGCAGCGAGATGGCCCGCACCCACCAGGCCTTCGAGGCGATGACCGACGAGCAGCGGGTCGCCCTGCACTCGATCTGCGGGCAGGTCCTGCCGGTGCTGGCCGGCCGCACGGGCGGCGCGCAGCAGTAGCGGGCCGCCCGTCCCGGGGGTGCTCAGAGCACCCCGGCGAGTTCCGGTGGCAGCGGCCGGTGGTGCAGCAGGGTGAGCGTGCGGGTGGCGCGGGTGAGCGCGACGTACAGGTCCCGCGGGGCCAGCGCGGCCGGCTCGACCACCACGACGTTGTCGAACTCCAGGCCCTTGGCCGCCGCGACCGTCAGCGCGCCCAGCGCCGGGGCCGTACCGTCCGCTGCGATGACGCCCAAGGTGCCGACAGCTGTGGGGAGTTCGGCCAAAGCCGTGGCGAAGTCGCCGTTCGGCACGGGCACGGTGCGCGGCCGTCCGGTGCCCGGGCGGACGGACTCGGGCGGCTGCCGGCCGGGGGCCGCGGTGCGCAGCACGGCGGCGGCGAGGGCCATGATCGGTTCCGGCGTCCGGTAGTTCACGGTGAGCCGTTCCTCGCGCCAGCGGCCGGGCAGGTGCGGGTCCAGCATCTGGGCCCAACTGCGGGCGCCGGCGGGTGATCCGGTCTGGGCGAGGTCGCCGACGACGGTGAGCGAGTTGGTCGGGACGCGGCGCAGGACGGCGCGCCAGGCCATCGCGGAGAGCTCCTGCGCCTCGTCCACCACGACGTGACCGTACGCCCAGGTGCGGTCGGCGCCGGCGCGTTCGGCGGTAGAGCGGTACGGGCCGTCGTCGCGGAACCGTCCGGCCAGGGCGGCGGCGTCCAGCAGGACGTCGTCGGTCTGCCCGGTGATGGTCAACACGCCTTGGGCGAAGGCGAGTTCCTTCGGGTCCTCGGGCTCGCTCCGGTCCGCCGGGCGGAGCTCGCCGAGGAGTTCGGCGGCCTCGTCCAGCAGTGGGACGTCCTCGACCGTCCAGGGCGAGCCGGGCGGGCGGAGCAGGGCGGCGGCGTGCTCGGGGGCGACCTGGGCGAGCAACTCCCCGTCGGTGAGCAGCCGTTCGAGGAGCCGCTGCGGGGTGAGGGCGGGCCAGAGCGGATCGAGTGCGGCGCGGACGTCCTCCCGGGCCCACAGCTCGCGCGGGGCGTAGTGCGTCTCCTCCTCGTCGTACGGGCGGCCGAGGGAGAGTGCCTGGGCGATGGCCAGGGCGTCCAGCAGGGTGCGCAGGTAGTGGGCGCGGGCCCGGTTGTGCGGTGCCCGCAGGCCGCGGGCGGCGTCGAGGGCCTGGCCGCAGGCACGGGCGGAGACGCGCAGTCCGTCGCCCAGGTCGAGGCCCTCGGCGGGCGCCGACTGGTGGGCGGCGACGGCCCGTCGGAGCACCTCGGTCATCCACGGGCCGCCCTTGGCGACGGCGGTGGCGGGCGCGTCGGTGCGGCTCGTGGTGACGTCGGGGAACAGTTCGCCGACGGTGCGCAGCACCACCTCGGTCTCGCCGAGGGCGGGCAGCACCTCCTCGATGTAGCGCAGGAAGCCCGTGGTGGGGCCGATGACCAGCACGCCGCGGCGCTCCAGGGCGGCCCGGTGGGTGAACAGCAGGTAGGCGGCGCGGTGCAGGGCGGCGAGGGTCTTGCCCGTCCCGGGGCCGCCCTGGACGACCAGTGCGCCGGGCAGCGGGGAGCGGATCACCCGGTCCTGCTCGGCCTGGATGGTGGCGACGGCGGTGCCCATCCGGCCGGTGCGCTCGCGGGCGAGGGCGGCGAGCAGAGCGGCCTCGCCGACCAGGGTGCGGCGGCCCGACTCGTCCAGCCCGGCGAGGTCGAGCGCCTCGTCGTCCAGGCCGGTGAGGGTGCGGCCCTCGGTGTGCAGGTGGCGGCGGCGCAGCACGGCGCCCGGGCGGGCGGGGGTCGCGGTGTAGAAGGGGTGGGCGGCGGGGGCGCGCCAGTCGAGCAGCAGGGGTTCGTGGGCCTCGTCGGTCAGGCCGGTGCGCCCGATGTAGTGGACGGTGCCGTCGCGTTCGTCGAGGCGGCCGAAGCAGAGGCCGCGTTCCACCGCGTCGAGCCGGGCGGCGTGGCGGGCGGCCTCGTGGGCGCGGACCTCGCGCTCCAGCCGGGCCTGGTGGGTGCCGCCGGCGGATGCGCCGCCGTGGGCGCGGGCGGTGGTGCGGTGGGCCCGTTCGCGGGCGGCGTCCAGGTGGGTGTAGAGCCGGTCGAGGTGGGCCTGTTCGGCGCGCAGGGCCTCGGCGAGCGCCGGGTCCGCGGAGTGGGCGGGCCGGGCCGGTTCGGTGGGTTCCGCTGGAGTTCCGTTCATCGGTGTGGTACCCTTGCGGTGAGGAGTTTGTAGAGTTCATTCCGACGGGTGTCGAACCGCCCCAGCGTAGCCCATCCGCCGACGTTCGGCGTGACCTCGGCTGTTAGGCTTGCGAAGCGTGAGCGCGAAGCCCCAGATCCCCAATGTCCTGGCCTCCCGGTACGCCTCGGCGACCCTGGCCCAGCTGTGGTCCCCCGAGCACAAGGTGGTCCTTGAGCGCCACCTGTGGCTCGCCGTCCTGAAGGCCCAGCAGGACCTCGGTGTCGAGGTGCCCGCGAACGCCGTCGCCGACTACGAGCGGGTGATCGACCAGGTCGACCTCGGCTCGATCGCCGCCCGTGAGCGGGTCACCCGCCACGACGTGAAGGCCCGGATCGAGGAGTTCAGCGACCTCGCCGGCCACGAGCAGATCCACAAGGGGATGACCTCCCGGGATCTGACCGAGAACGTCGAGCAGCTGCAGATCCGCCAGTCCCTGGAGCACGTCCGGGACCGTACCGTCGCCGTCCTGGTGCGTCTGGCCGACCTGGCCGCCCAGCACTCCGAGCTGGTCATGGCCGGCCGCTCGCACAACGTGGCCGCGCAGGCCACCACCCTGGGCAAGCGCTTCGCGTCGATCGCCGACGAGCTGCTGGTCGCCTTCCGCCGCCTGGAGGAGCTGATCGCCCGCTACCCGCTGCGCGGGATCAAGGGCCCGGTCGGCACCGCCCAGGACATGCTGGACCTGCTCGGCGGCGACACCGACAAGCTGGCCGAGCTGGAGCGCCGGGTCGCCGCGCACCTCGGCTTCGACAACGTGCTGACCAGCGTGGGCCAGGTCTACCCCCGCTCGCTGGACTTCGAGGTGCTGACCGCCCTCGTCCAGCTGGCCGCCGCGCCGTCCAGCCTGGCCAAGACCATCCGTCTGATGGCCGGCCACGAGCTGGTGACGGAGGGCTTCAAGGAGGGCCAGGTCGGCTCCTCCGCGATGCCGCACAAGATGAACACCCGCTCCTGCGAGCGCGTCAACGGCCTGGCCGTCATCCTTCGCGGCTACGCCTCGATGACCGGCGAGCTGGCCGGCGACCAGTGGAACGAGGGCGACGTCTCCTGCTCGGTGGTGCGCCGGGTCGCGCTGCCGGACGCCTTCTTCGCCTTCGACGGCCTGCTGGAGACCTTCCTGACCGTCCTGGACGAGTTCGGCGCCTTCCCGGCCGTGGTCGAGGCCGAGCTGGACCGCTACCTGCCGTTCCTGGCCACCACCAAGGTGCTGATGGGCGCGGTGCGCGCGGGCGTCGGCCGGGAGACCGCCCACGAGGTCATCAAGGAGCACGCCGTCGCCTCCGCACTGGCGATGCGCGCGGGCGCCCGGGAGAACGAGCTCCTGGACCGCCTGGCCGCCGACGAGCGCATCCCGCTGGACCGGGCCGCGCTGGACGCGCTGCTGGCCGACAAGCTGTCCTTCACCGGGGCGGCCGGGGCGCAGGTCGCCGAGGTCGTCCGCCAGGTGGAGGCCGTCGCGGCGGCCTACCCCGAGGCGGCCAAGTACGCTCCCGCCGACATCCTCTGACGGCATGTCAGCTGTCTGACGGAGCCTCAGTTCTCCGACGAGGGCCCTGCCGCCGTTCCGGTGGCGGGGCCCTCGGGCGTCCGGGAGTGACCGGGGTCGAACGGCGGGGTGGTGGTGGAGCACGGCCAGTCGCAGCTCGGCTCGGCCACCGGCTGCTCCGCGGGCGCGAGCACGTTGCCCCGGACGGTGACGGAGGCGATCAGCCCGCCGCCGACCAGCAGGCCCGCGCAGATCAGCATCGCGGTGTGGAAGGCGGAGTCCACCGCGGAGGGCACCCGGTAGGCGTCGCCGCTCAGCCCGGCCATCGCCGGGAGGGCTGCCACCGCGAGCAGGCCGGCCGCCCGGGCGGCGGCGTTGTTGACGCCGCTGGCGATGCCCGCGTGCCGCACGTCGACGGCGGCCAGCACGGTGGCGGTCAGCGGTGCGACCAGCAGGGTCATCCCGGAGCCCATCACCGCGACCGCGGGCAGCACGTCCGCCCAGTAGGAGGAGCCGGGACCGATGCGCAGCATGAGCAGCACCCCGGCGGCGCAGAGCATCGGGCCGACGGTGAGCGGGATGCGCGGGCCGATGCGCTTGCCGAGGCGCCCGGCGCGCGCGGACAGGGTGAGCATCAGCAGTGTGATGGGCACCAGGGCGAAGCCGGAGACCAGCGGCGAGAAGCCGGAGACGATCTGCAACTGCACCACCAGGAGGAAGAAGACGCCGCTGAACGCCGCGTAGACGCACAGGGTGACCAGGTTCACGGCGGTGAACAGCCGGGAGGAGAACAGCCCGAGCGGCAGCATCGGATCGGGCGCCCGCCGCTCGACGGCCACGAACGCGGCGGCGAGCAGCAGGCCGAGCGCGCCGCTGACCCAGACGCCGGGGGACAGTCCCTCCCCGGCGGCGGTGAGCGCGTAGGTGATCGCGCCGAGGGCGAGCGCGGCGAGCAGGGCGCCGGGCACGTCGAAGCGGCCGGTGGCGGACTCGTCCCGGCTCTCCGGCACGTACCGGGAGGTGACGGCGATCACCGCGGCGGCCAGCGGCAGGTTCAGCAGGAAGATCCAGCGCCAGCCGGGCCCGTCCACCAGCCAGCCGCCGAGGAAGGGGCCGATGGCGGCCGACACCCCGCCCAGGCCGGACCACAGGCCCACCGCGGCCGAGCGGTCGTCAGGGTGGAAGACGGCCTGGAGCATGGCGAGCGAGCCCGGGGTGAGCAGTGCGCCGCCGATGCCCTGGACGGCGCGGGCGGCGATCAGCACGTGGATGGTCGGGGCGGCGGCGCACGCCGCGGAGGCGGCCGCGAACCAGACCACGCCGATCAGGAAGACCTTGCGCCGCCCGTAGCGGTCGCCGAGGGCGCCGCCGAGCAGGATCAGGCCGGCCAGGGTGAGCAGATAGGCGTTCAGGGTCCATTGCAGGGAGGCGAGGGAGGCGCCGAGGTCGGTGCCGATCCGGGGCAGGGCGACGTTCACCACGGTGCCGTCGAGCATCGCCATGCTGGAGCCGAGCACCGTCGCGAGCAGTACCCAGCGTCCCTGCGCGGTGCCCAGGCGGAGGGAGCCGGCTTCGGAGGTGGTCACGGCCCGATCCTGCGCCCGGTGGGGCGCACGTGACAAGGGTCACCGGGAGGCGTGTCGGTCGGCGACGGTGCGTGAACGGAAGGTCGCGCTGGGGTCCGGCGATCGGCGCAGGGTCGTGGATCAGTGGCGCCGGGTGAATGGATTGTGCACGTACGGTACAGCGGATCATTCGGAGGGTCACCGCCTGTCAAGGATTGGTTGCCGCTTCAAGAGATCGACATTGCTTCACCCGAACGGATGGGTTTTAGTTCAGCGACCGCCCGGCCAGTCCGGACGGATCCGCCGGGTGGAACGCCGAGTCCTGCCGCTGCCCGGTGGTTCGAACTGAACTCTGTACGGCAGGAGCGGGGGACCCACAGGTAAGTCGCCGGACCGGAGTTCGCGCTTTTCGGAGCGCGGACGTCCAGGACCGGCTCGGGGTGAAGCCGCGCATGCGGCCGGGCAACTCCAGCCCGAACCCGACAGCTCACCTCGCAGGCGTCGGAGAGGAAAGTTCCATGCCTGCACAGGCTCGTCGTATCGCCCTGCCCCGTGCCGCCCGCATCGGCATCGCCACCGCTGTCACCGGTGTCTCCTTCGTCCTGCCGCTGGTGACCGCGATGAGCGCCCAGGCGAACACCGCCCCGGCCGCTTCGCACGCCGCTCCCGCCTCGGCCGCCTCGGCCATCGCCCACGAGAGCTACCGCGTCGTCAGCGGGGACACCCTCTCGGAGATCGCCGACGTCAAGAATGTCGACGGCGGCTGGCACGCGCTGTACGAGCGGAACCGCTCGGTGGTCGGCGCCGACCCGAACCTGATCTTCCCCGGCCAGCAGCTCGCCCTCGTGGGCCAGGCCGCCGGGGCCCCGGGTGCCGCTGACGCCGCTGACGCCGCTGACGCCGCGAAGCCCGCCGCGCCGGCGAAGCCGTCCGCGTCGGCCACCCAGGACTCCGCCGCCGCGGACACCCAGCTGCAGGTCCAGACCGAGGCCGCCAAGCCGGGCGCCCAGCTGCAGACCCAGGTTCAGGTCGCCGCCCCGGCCCAGGCCGTCACCGCGGCCCCTGTCGCCGCCACCGCCGGCTACGTCGCCCCGCTCGCCAACCCGGTGCTGGGTGAGGCCTACGGCGTGGCCGGCTCGATGTGGGCCTCCGGCCACCACACCGGCCAGGACTTCGTCGCCTCCACCGGCACCCCGCTGCGCGCCGTCGCCAACGGTGTCGTGGTGAAGGCCGGCAACGGCGGCGCCTACGGCAACGAGGTTGAGATCAAGCTCGCCGACGGCAAGTACGCGCAGTACGCGCACCTCTCGGTGATCGGCGTGAAGATCGGTCAGAACGTCACCGTCGGCCAGCAGCTGGGCCTCTCCGGCGCGACCGGCAACGTGACCGGCCCGCACCTGCACTTCGAGATCCGCACCGGTCCGGAGTACGGCTCGGACATCAACCCGGTCACCTACCTGCGGGCGCACGGCGTCGCGCTCTGACCCAGCAGGGTTTCAGGAACCACCGCTGTCGCGGGGGCGAAACGGTCCTCCGGGATGGTCATGTCGGGTGACCGCTCGACCGGACGATCGCCGCGGTAGTGGACATGGGCGCGGGACACGCCCACGGTCGGCCCGGCTGCAGGGGAGATCTCCCCTGCAGCCGGGCCGACCATTTGCCGTTCTCGGTACCGGCTGGCGTTCGGTGCTCCGAACGTGCGTCGACTCGGGCTGCTTCCTGCGGGCGGATTCGCTTCTCCTGGAGGACTGCTCCGCATGGCGCCGGGGAGTGGGCCGGGACGGGGGACGTGGACCGGCCGAAGGCGGGGTGGCTGCGCCGGCGGGCTTCGAGTCGAGCGCGATGTACGGGGAGGATCGTGCTGGACGACGCGGCGGAGGGCGACCGAGGGCCTGCCCCGGCGGTTCCCGCGCGCCGCTGTGGCCTGGCCCCGGTGGGCCTGGCGCCGCTGGACCTAGCCCCGGTGGGCCGGCAGGCCGTGCTGGGCGGCGGTGAGGAGCTCGTGCATCCGGTGGCCGAAGTCCTCGGTGTCGCAGGCGGGTTCGGGGAAGACCAGGCGGACGTCGCGGTGGCCGTGCGAGTGGTCCAGGCGCAGCACCAGGCCGTGGCGGTCCAGGGCGAGCGGGCGCACGGCGGGGCGGTGGGTGAGCAGGGCCGGGTCGAGGAGCCCGGCCAGCAGGTCGAGGGCGTCGGCGTGGTCGTCGGCCAGGTGGGTGAGCAGTGCGGCCTCGTGGCGGGCCAGCGGGTCCGGGGTGGCGAGGGCGAGGTCGGCGGCGGTGAGCGCGTTGGTGCCGTACGGGGTGGCGAGGACGGCGTGGGCGACGTCCACCCGCAGGTGGACGCTCAGGCCGTCGTCGGCGAGGTGGGCCAGGTGCAGCCGGCCGGCCAGGGTGAGCCGGGCGCGGATGCGGTCGCGGACGGCGACGGGAGAGACGTCGGTGACGTCGAGGACGACGGCCAGGCCGTCGGTGGCGCCGGCGGCGGCCGCGGTGAGCGGGGCGTCCAGTGGGGCGCGCAGGCGCAGGCGGGAGCCGTGGACGGAGACCGGGGTGTCCAGGTCGTGGTGCTCGCCGAGGGCGCGGACGGTGAGTGAGGAGGTCGCGCTGAGCAGGCTGTGGACCCGGTCGGCGGTGGTGGGCTCGGGCACCTCGGCTTCGCCGTTATGCAGGCTCATGGACGGACCTCCTCGTAGTTAGGTGAGCCTAACCTAATGTCCGGGTTGGGGTGTGGCAAGTGGGGCCCGGGCGCCGTGGGGGCGTCCCGGGCCCTCGGGGGTGCCGATGGCGGCTCAGGCGACGACGGCCTGGGCGTCGATCTCCACCAGCATGGGCTCCTGGGGGAGTTCGACGAAGACGGTGGTCCGGCAGGGCTTCACCCCGCCCGGCGCGATGTTCTCCTCGATGAACTCGGTGTAGGCCTCGTTCATCAGCGGGAAGTGGGCGCGCTCGGTGAGGTAGACGCGGAACATCACCACGTCCTCGACGGTGGCGCCGCCCGCCTCGACGATGGCCTTGACGTTCTCCAGGGTGCGGCGGGTCTGCGCCTTCACGTCGCCGCGGTGGAGGTACTCGCCGGTCGCCGGGTCCTGCGGGCCCTGGCCGGAGACCTGCAGGATCGGGCCCTTCCGGACGCCCTGGGAGAACATCCAGGCGGGCGCGGGGGCGCCGTCGGTGCGGATCTCGGTCTTGTCGGAGGGCGCGCGGGACATGGAGCTCCTTGTCGGTCGATGACTGTTCGTCAGATGTGGTCCGGACGGCCGCAGTCGGCCGAGACGGCGCGGGTGGTGGCGAGCAGCTGCGGGAGGAGGTCCAGCACCTGCTCGTACGGGAGGAGGACGTCGGGGACGGAGATGGAGGCGGCGGCGACGACCCGGCCGGTGGCGTCCCGGATCGGGGCGGCGACGCAGTTGATGAAGGCCTCGTGCTCCGCGTGGTCCTGCGCCCAGCCCTGGGCGGCGACCTGCTCCAGTTCGGCGAGCAGCGCCTCGGGCGTGGTGAGGGTGCGTTCGGTGTGCGGGGTGAAGTCGATCCCGGCCACCACCCGGCGGCGTTCGGGCAGCGGGAGGTCGGCCAGCAGCACCTTGGAGACGGCGGCGCTGTGCAGGGCGGCGCGCAGGCCGATCCGGGAGTACATCCTGACCGGGTGACGGGAGTCGAACTTGTCGATGTAGACCACTTCGCCGCCCTCGTAGGCCGCCAGGTGCACGGTCTGGCCGGTGGCGGAGTTCAGCTCGGCGAGGTGCGGGGCGGCGATCCGGCGGATGCCGCGCTGCTCCAGGGCAAGGCCGGAGAGCGCGAACAGACCCGCGCCGAGGTGGTAGCGGTAGGCCGCGTCGCGGTAGACGAACCGTTCCTCCTCAAGGCTCTGGAGCAGTCGGAGCACGGTGGTCTTGTGCACGCCGAGGACCTCGGCCAGCTGGTCGAGGGATCGCTCGCCCTCGCCGAGCTGGGCGAGGATGCGCAGGGCGCGGGTGACGGTCTGGCTCATCGGGCTCGTGCTCCGGTCAGGTGGCTGCGGGTCGTGCTCATTGTGCCCGGGCCGGATCGGCCGCTCCGGCCGGATCGGACGGATGGGAAGGGTCCGGGCGGTCCGCCGGATCCGGCGGATCCGCGGGCTTCCCGGGCCGGGGCCCGGCCGGTACCGCGGTGCCGGCCCGGCCGGGAGGCAGGGCGGGGGAGGTGATGCCCCTGGCGGTGACCCGGGTGGCCGCCCAGTCGGCCGGGGAGGCGCCGAGCAGCGCGGCCACCACCGGGGCGGGCGGCAGCTCGGCCTGGTCGCCGTGGGCGGTCAGCGCGCACGCCGCGCCCAGGTGGCCGAGCCGCAGCCGTCCGCGCTGGTCCAGTCCGCGGAGGGTGCCGGCCAGGTAGCCGGCCGCGAAGGCGTCGCCCGCGCCGGTGGCCTCCACCACCTCGACGGCCAGGGCCGGTTCGGCGACCGCCGTGCCGTCCCGTTCCAGGGCGGTGACCATCCGGTCCGCGTCCTTGACCACCACGGTGGCGGGGGAGGGGAAGCGGCGGCGCAGCGCCGCGGGTTCGTCGGTGCCGAAGGCGGCCAGGGCCTCGTCGGCGCCGAGCAGCAGCAGGTCGGCGGCGTCCAGCAGGGGCGGGAGCACGGCCGGGTCGCGGTCCTGCCAGAGCGCGGGGCGCCAGTTGAGGTCGAAGCTGACCAGCCGGTCCGGGCGGCGGTCGGCGAGCAGGGTGCGCAGCAGGGCCAGGCAGTCGTCGGAGAGCGCGGCGGTGATGCCGGACAGGTGCAGCAGGCGGGCACCGGCCAGCAGGGCGGCGGCGGCCGGGTCGGCGAGCAGGGCGGGGGAGAGCGCGGCGGCCGCGGAGCCGCGCCGGTGGTAGTGCAGGCGGCTGCGGCCGGGGCCGAGGTCGTGCCGGTGGCCGGTGGCGCCGCCGACCTCCTTGAGGTAGAGGCCGGTCGGGCGGTGCGGGTCGACGGTGACGGCCGAGACGTCCACGCCGCGGGCGGCGAGCTCGGTGAGCAGCCGGCGGCCGAAGCCGTCGTCACCCACCCGGCTGAGCCAGGCGGTCGGCACGCCCAGTGCGGCCAGCGCCCCGGCCACGTTGGACTCCGCGCCGCCGACGGACAGCCGGAAGTTCTCCACGGCCTCCAGCGGGCCCGGGCGGTCGGGCAGCAGCACGGCCATCGACTCACCCACGCAGACCGCCGTCGGGGGAGGTTCGGGGCGGGTCGGGCCCGGGGTGTCCTGTCGCGGCATCTGCTGGGCTCCTCGGGGCAGTCGGTTCCGTTGACCGTGATCCGGCGCCGATGCTAGAACCGTGCTGGCAGTATGTGCAACCCTCGTTGCACATGTTGCAACGAGGCGGACGGAGGAGACGGTGGAGCAGACCTTCGCGGGTGACCGGGGTCCGGTGGGCGGCAGTGCCCCCGTGGGCGGCGGGAGCCCGGTGGGCGGCGCGGCCTTCGCGAGCAGCGCGGCCGGGCCGGGGATCGCAGAAGGGGCGGTGGCGGCCCTGGCCGACGAGACCCTCGACTGGCGGTTCAAGGCCGCCCCGCCGGAGAGTTGGGGGCGCACCGTCCGCGACTGGCTCGCCACCGGGCCGACCCTCTCCTCGCTCGGCACCCCGCTGCTCACCCTCGACGGCGCCGCGCTCGACCACAACGTCCGCACCATGGCCGACTGGTGTGCCGAGGCGGGCGTCGTCCTCGCCCCGCACGGCAAGACCACCATGGCGCCCGCGCTCTGGCAGGCCCAGCTCGCCGCCGGCAGCCACGGGATCACCCTCGCCAACCTGCCGCAGGTGCGGGTCGCCCGCGCCTTCGGCGTCCAGCGGATCCTGCTCGCCAACGCCCTGCTCGACCCGGCCGGGCTCGCCTGGCTCGCCGCCGAACTGGCCGCCGATCCGGGCTTCGCCTTCCTCTGCTGGACGGACTCCACCGAGGGCGTACGGCTGATGGACGACGCCCTGCGCGCGGCCGGGGCCGAACGGCCGGTCGAGGTGCTGGTCGAACTCGGCGGTCCGGGCGGGCGGACCGGTGTGCGCGGAGTGGACGCGGCCGTCGAGGTAGCCGCCGCCGTGCTGCGCGCGCCCACCCTGCGACTGGCCGGCGTCGGCGGGTACGAGGGGGCCCTCGCGCACGACGCCACGGCCGAGGGGCTGGCCACCGTACGCGGCTGTCTGAAGGCGCTCGGTGAGTTGCACGGTCGGCTCGCCGGCGCCTACCCGGGCGGTGCGCCACCAGTGGTCTCGGCCGGCGGCAGCGCCTACTTCGATCTGGTGGTCGAGGAGTTGGCCGCTCTGCCGGAGGCGCTGGTGGTGCTGCGCCCGGGCGCGTACATCGCCCACGACGACGGCTTCTACCGGGGCATCTCGCCGTTCGCCCGGGGCGGCGGCTCCCGGTTCCGCGGCGCGTTGCACGGTTGGGGCCGGGTGGTCTCCAGGCCGGAGCCGCAACTGGCGCTGCTGGACGCGGGCAAGCGCGACCTGCCCTTCGACGAAGGACTGCCCGAGCCGCAACGGGTGCGCGGCGGAGCGGAGTTGACGGGTACGGCGGCACGGATCACCGCGCTCAACGACCAGCACGCCTTCCTCCGCGACGCGGGCGACCTCGCGCCCGTCGGCACGACGGTGCGGCTCGGCGTCTCGCACCCGTGCACGGCCTTCGACAAGTGGACGGCCATTCCGGTGCTGGACTCCGCGGACGCGGCCGAGCCGAAGGTCACCGGGCTGGTCAGGACGTTCTTCTGATGGCGGAGGCGGAGAGAGGCGTGGGCTCCACGGACCGGGCCACGGGCGTCACAGGGGCGACCGTCGTCAGCCGGGCGACCGTCGCCGGGGGCGACACGGTCTTCAAAGGGGCGACGGTCGTCGACGGGACCGGCGCCGAGCGCTACCGCGCCGACGTACGGATCGCCGACGGGCTGATCACCGAGATCGGCCCGGTCCTGGACGGACCCTCGACCGTGGACGCCGACGGACTGGTGCTCGCCCCAGGCTTCATCGACATGCACGCCCACTCCGACCTCGCCCTGCTGCTCGAACCCGAGCACCCGGCGAAGGTCACCCAGGGCGTCACCTGCGAGGTCCTCGGCCAGGACGGCCTGTCCTACGCCCCGGTGGACGACACCACCCTGCCCGCGCTGCGCCGCCAACTGGCGGGCTGGAACGGCGATCCGGCGGACCTCGACTGGGACTGGCGCGACGTGGCCGGCTACCTGGACCGGATCGACCGCACCCGGCCCGCCGTCAACGCCTGCTACCTGGTCCCGCACGGCTCGCTGCGGATGCTCGCGGTGGGCTGGCACAACCGCCCGCCGACCACGACCGAACTCGACCGGATGCGGCAGGAGTTGGCGCAGGGCCTGCTGGCCGGCGCGGTCGGCATGTCCAGCGGCCTCAGCTACACCCCCGGAATGTACGCGGACACCGCCGAACTGGTCGAACTGTGCACCGTGGTCGCGGCCTACGGCGGCTTCCACGCGCCGCACCAACGCTCCTACGGGCACGGCGCGTTGGAGGGCTACGCGGAGATGGTGGAGATCGCCCGGCGGTCCGGCTGCGCGCTGCACCTGACCCACGCCACGATGAACTTCGGGGTCAACCGCGGCCGGGCCGGCGAGCTGCTGGAGCTGGTCGACCGGGCGCTCGCCGAGAGCATCGACGTCACCCTGGACAGCTACCCCTATCTGCCCGGCTCCACCACCCTGGCTGCCCTGCTGCCGAGTTGGGCCGCCGAGGGCGGACCGGGCGCGACCCTGGCCCGGCTCGCCGACCCGGTGGACCGCGAGCGGATCCGGTGCGCGATGGAGGAGCAGGGCAGCGACGGCTGCCACGGCGTGATCGCGGACTGGGCGACGATCCAGATCTCCGGCGTCCGCTCGGAGCGGCTCGCCGGGGCGGTCGGCCGGACCGTCGCCGAACTCGCGGCCGAGCGGGGACGGAGCGGGACGGAGACCTTCCTCGACCTGCTGCGCCAGGACGAGTTGGGCACCACCGTGCTCCAGCACGTCGGACACGAGGAGAACGTCCGGGCGGTCATGCGCCACCCGGCGCACACCGTCGGCAGCGACGGACTGCTGGTCGGTGCCCGGCCGCACCCGCGGGCCTGGGGCACCTTCGCCCGCTACCTCGGGCCCTACGCCCGGGAGTTGGGCGTTCTCACCCTGGAGGAGACGGTCGCCCGGATGACCGGCCGACCCGCGGCCCGGCTGGGCCTGGACCGGCGCGGCCGGATCGCCCCCGGCTTCCACGCGGACCTGGTGCTCCTCGACCCCGAACGGGTCCGGGACGCCGCCACCTTCGAGCAACCCCGGCTGCCCGCCGAGGGCATCGAGTACGTGTACGTCAACGGCACCGCCGTCGTCCGGCAGGGTCGCACCACCGGCGCCCGGCCCGGGCGCGCCCTGCGCCGCACCGACCGAGGGACTCTGGCCCGATGAACGATCTTTCCGAGCTGTCGGACGATCCGGTGATCGCGGTGGTCCGCGCACCCCGGATCCCGGACGCCGCCGCGCTGTGCGCCGCACTCGCCGAAGGCGGCATCGCCTTCACCGAATTCACTTACACGACACCGAACGTGACGGACCACCTGTCCCGGGCGTCCGGGGCCGGATGGCGGGTCGGGATCGGCACGGTGCTGACCGCCGAGCAGGCCGAGCGGGGGATCGACGCGGGGGCGTCCTTCCTGGTCACGCCCGGCTGCCGGCCCGCGGTCGCGGAGGCCGGACGGGCCCGGGGGGTGCCGGTGGTGCTGGGGGCGCTCACCCCGACCGAGGTGGCCCGGGCCGTCGACCTGGGCGCCGCGGCCGTGAAGATCTTCCCGGCCCGGTCGTTCGGGCCCGGCTACTTCAAGGACCTGCGCGGCCCGTACCCGGACGTGCCGCTGGTGGCCTCGGGCGGGGTGAACGCGGGCAACGCGGCCGAGTTCCTGTCGCAGGGGGCGTTGGCGGTGTGCGCGGGTACGGACGTGGTGCCGCCGGCGGCGGTCGAGGCGGGGGACTGGGCGGAGATCACCCGGCGGGCCCGGGAGTTCACCCGGGCGTGCGCGGCGGGAGCGTAGCGGGGCGCCGGCGGTGGGGGCGTAGCGGGGCGCCGGCGGTGGAGCGTAGCGGGGGCGCCCGGCGGTGGGGGCGCCGGCGGTGGGGCGGTGGAGCGGACTGGGCCGGCGTGCCGGGGGGTGGGGGTGCGCGCGGGTACGGGGGGCGGTGGTTCCGTGAAGACGCGAGGAGGGCTGTCGGGACGGCCGGGATTGGACGAGAATCGGTGGCACCCGGCTCAGCCCGGCCCCTCGGCTCTCGGCCCGCGCGGCCCCCGGACCCGGCAGGAGGACCCACCCCATGACCTCGACCCGCCCCGGCCCCGACTGGCTGGCCGACGCCGTCCTCTACCAGATCTACCCGCAGACCTTCGCGGACTCCGACGGCGACGGCATCGGTGACTTCGCCGGGATCGCCGAGCACCTCGACCACCTCTCCTGGCTCGGCGTGGACACGGTCTGGCTCAACCCCTGCTTCGCCTCGCCGTTCCGCGACGCCGGATACGACGTCACCGACTACCTGACGCCCGCGCCGCGTTACGGCCGTACCGAGGACCTGGTCGCCCTGGTCGAGGCCGCCCGGGCCAAGGGCATCCGCATCCTGCTCGACCTGGTCGCCGGGCACACCTCCGATCGCCACCCCTGGTTCCTGGCCGCCGCCGAGGACCCGGCCGACCACCGCTACATCTGGTCGGACCGGCAGGTGGAAGGCTTCGTCGCCTCGCCCGGCAGCCGCCCCGGCTGGTACCTGCCGAACTTCTTCGACTGCCAACCGGCGCTCAACTTCGGCTACGCGCGCGGTAGTTCCGGAGAGCCCTGGCGCCAGCCGGTGGACGCCGAGGGCCCGTGCGCCAACCGGGCGGCGCTGCGCGGGATCATGGCGCACTGGCTGGACCTCGGCGTGGCCGGATTCCGGGTGGACATGGCGTACTCGCTGGTCAAGGACGACCCGGGCCGGGTCGAGACCGCCAAGCTCTGGACCGAACTGCGCGACTGGCTGGACCGCTCCCACCCCCGGGCCGCGCTGTTCGCCGAGTGGGGCGAGCCGGCCGCCGCCGTTTCGGCCGGCTTCCACGCGGACTTCTTCCTGCACTTCGGCGGGGACGACCACGGCCTCCCGCTGCGTTCGCTGTGGAACAACGGCGGCGGCACGGTGGAGGAGTTCTGGCAGCAGGGCCCGTGCTACTTCGAGGCCGAGGGGCGCGGCACCCCGCAGCCCTTCCTGGACGCCTGGCGCTCCGCCGCCGAACTCACCGAGGGCAACGGGCACATCGTCCTTCCCACCGCCAACCACGACTTCTCCCGGCTCGCCGCCGGCCCCCGCTCGGGCGAACAACTCGCCCCCGCCTTCGCCTTCCTGTTCACCTGGCCGACGCTGCCCGCGGTGTACTACGGCGACGAGATCGGCATGCGCTACGTGCCCGGGCTGCCTGACGTCGAGGGCAGCGTGCTCGGACCGCGCTACAACCGGGCGGGCTCCCGTACCCCGATGCAGTGGACGCCGGGCCCCACGGCCGGGTTCTCCACCGCCGCCCCCGAGCGGCTCTACCTGCCGGTGGACCCGGACCCGCGGCGCCCGGACGTGCTCTCCCAGCGCGCCGACCCGACGTCGCTGCTGCACACCGTCCGGCGGCTGATCGCGCTGCGCCGCGCGCACCCGGGGCTCGGCTCGGCCGGTGGGGTGGAGGTGCGGCACGCCGGGTATCCGCTGGTGTACGTCCGGTCGGGGCGGTACCTGGTCGCCGTGAACCCATGCCGGGAGCCGGGGGCGGTCCGGCTGGCGGACGGCCTCGGCCGGGGCGTCGCGCGGCCGCTGGAGGCGCAGGGCGTGCGGGTGGTGGACGGCGAGCTGCGGGCGGACGGCTTCTCGTACGGCGTGTTCGAGCTGGCCTGAGCGGACGGGCGGCTTCCGATCAACGGCAGATGGTTGTAAGCTACATCCATAGATGGTTGCATTTACCACCTGCATTGGTTGTATTTGCCACCTTGGTCGGAAGATTTCGCCGGAGGACGGTACGAACGCCATGAGCACACCCCAGACCACCGCCGCAGCGCCCACCCTGGGGCACTCGCTCAAGCACCTCGCCGTCCACCTGCTCACCCCGCTGCTGATGTGCCTCGGCATGGCCCTCGCCTACCAGGGCGCCTTCCACCAGCCGGAACCCCACCACCTCAAGGTCGCCGTGGTCGGCGCCGGCCCCCAGGCGCACGGCCTGGCCCAGGCGATCCAGGGCAAGGCCGGCGACGCGCTGGACGTCCGCACCGTCGACGACCGCGCCGCTGCCGAGCAGCAACTGCGCGACCGGGACCTGGTCGGCGCCTTCGTGCCCGACGCCAGGCACCCCGAGCTGATCGTGGCCAAGGGCAACTCGGACACCTCGGTGGTGGCCGCCACGGCGGTGTTCACCAACGTCACCGACAAGCAGGGCGTGCCGCTGCACGTCACCGACCTCACCACCCTCGCCAAGGGCGACCCGACCGGCCAGGGCCTGTTCTTCCTGCTGGTCGCGCTGAGCATCGGCTCCTACGCCAGCGTCGCGGCGATCGGCGCCGCCGGTGCGGGGCTGAGCCTGCGGATCAGGGCGCTGGTCGGCGTGGCGGTCTCGCTGGTGGTCAGCGTGATCGGGATCGTCACCGCCGGACCGGTCTTCCACGTCGTCGACCACGACTACGCCGCGATCTGGGCACTCGGCTGGCTCTACTCCGCGGGCATCGTCCTGATCGGCATCGGCCTGCACAGCTTCCTGAAGAAGTGGACCACGCTCGCGCTGATGGTGCTGTTCGTGATGCTCAACTTCACCTCCTCCGGCGGCATCTACCGGCCCGAGCTGCAGAACGGGTTCTTCGGGGCCCTGCACGGCTTCTGGACCGGCGCCGGCTACCTGGAGGGCGCGCGCAGCATCATGTACTTCGACGGCGGCGCCGGGCTCGGCGGTCACGTGCTGACGCTGGTGGTCTGGCTGCTGCTGGGCGGGGTGGCCCTGGTGGCCGCGGCGATGTACGAGGGCCGCGGGCACCGCTCGGTGGAGACGGCCGGGAAGTCGGCGGGGACGCCGGCAGGAACGTCGGTGGAGGCCGAGGAGGAGATGGAGGAGGCGGTCGGGGTCTGAGGACCGTACGACCGCGGGTACCTCGAAGACTTCACCCGGCGCCACGGGCATCGCGCCGGGTGGGGACCGGCGGCCCGCGCCCGGCCTTGGACAAGCCGGGCGCGGGCCCGTTCGCGCTCGATGCCGCTCGTGATTCTCGTTCTCGGTCCCGTTCTCGGCCGCGCGCTACTGCCGCCGGGCCGGCGGGCGGGTGAAGCAGCAGTCCCCGCAGAGCCCGGCACCCGGGCCGGTCCGGTAGTAGAGGCAGCAGCTGGTCCGCCGGAACGCCGCCCCGCGCGGGCCGGTGACCAGCCTGCCGGAGCCCTTCAACGGCGGACGGTCCAGCAACTGCGCGACCAACTCCCGGGCCGGGCCAGCCGCGTGGGCGTCCAGCACGCGGAGCGTGCCGGCCAGCGCAGAGGCGGCATTGCCGTGCAGCAGACGCGCGGAGAGCGGCACGGCGGCGCGAACCGCTGCGGCCAGCGGCTCCAGCCGACCGATCAGGACGGCCCGGTGGAGCTGGTCGACGAGGCTCTCGGAGGCGGGGCGGGCCGGTTCCGGCGGCGTCCAGAGGTCGATCGGCCCCTGGTCCGGGACCCGTACCCAGGCGCGCTCCAGCGTCGGGACCGTCCCCAGCAGGACGGCCGACCCCAGTCCCACCGACCAGAAGCGGGCGGCCAGGCCGAGGTGCAGGATCGAGGCGGCGACCCGGAGTTCGGCCGTGCCCAGGCGCTGCGCGACCACCCGGACCCGGGCCGCGAGCGGGGCGTCCGGGCCGGTGCCGTACAGCTCGGGGAGGGGGCGGAAGCCGGGCGGCGGGGTGGTGGTTCCCGAGGTGTCGAGGGCGAAGTACGGGCCGACGGCGGCGAGCCGGGCGTAGTCGGGGTGGTCGGGGGAGCGGCCCAGCCGGCGGGACGGGCTCGACCGGGGCCGGGGCCGGGGCGCGGGGTTCAACGGCCGTCCCCTGTGCGGTCGTTGAACCCCGCGCCGGCTTCGGTCGGTCCGGCTTCGGTCGATCCGGTTTCCGCCGGCCCGGCTTCGGTCGACCCGGGGACGGTCGGGCGGTCGGGGAGCATCGGGGCCTCCAGGGGTCCGGTGGTCGGGCGACCGGTGACACCCCGGCCCGGCCGGGCGCCGGAAGGCCCTGGTCGGGCCGGGGACGGGCGCTGGTCAGCCGTGCGCGGTGAGTCGCCACCGGTCGTGCGGATGAACGGTACCGTGCCCGGCAGTCCGCGGCCGTTGGGCCGCAGGAGCCCCGGACCCAGCCGACCCGCTAGTCGTTCCGACGGCATCGAGTCTGGCCCGGGCGGACCGGGCGAACCTCCCTCCGGAGAGGGGAGTTGACTCCGTCGCGAGGAGGAGCGCCGACTCCCTCGGGAGTACCGGCCGTAGGCTCGGCGGTGTGCGTACCGAACCACTGACCCGCCCCGAGCGGCCCCGATCCCGGCCCTGGCGTTGGCCCGCCGTCACCGCCGCCCTCCTGCTGCTCGCGCCGGTCGCGCTCGCGCACCCGGGGGACCACGGCGCCGCCCTGCTGCTCGCGCTGACGGCCACGTCGGTCGCGGTGGTGGCGCTGCTCCCGTGGCCGCTCGGCCGGGTCACGTTCGCCACCGCCGCCGGTGCGGCCGCCGGGGCCTCGCTGGTGGTCGACCTGTGCTACTCCGGGCCGTACCGGCTGCCCGCGTTCTGGGCGCCGTTCGAATGGCTGGCGCTGATCGGCGTGCTCTTCCGGGCCGTCCGCAGGCTCCCCGACCACTGGGCCGGGCCGATCGGCGGAGCGGTCGGCCTCGCGGCCGTGGCGCTGCCGCTGCGCTTCGCCCTCCGGATGCCCCAGGGCGGCGCGGCCGGGCCCGTGGGTGGCGTTCTGTTCTCGCTGCTGCCGGTGCTCGGGGTCGCCGGGGCGAGCCTCTACCTGCGCGTCCTGGACGCCCGCCGGGAGCGGGCCGTGGTCGGGGCCAGGCGCGAGCAGCGTCTCGAAGTCGCCCGTGGGCTGCACGACTCCGTCGCCCACGAGATCACCGGCATCGTGCTGGAGGCCCAGGCCGGCCAACTCCCGGGCCAGGAAGCGGAGGAGACCTCGGCGCTGCTGCGCCGGCTGGAGGAGGCGGGGCTTCGCGCGCTCGACTCGATGGACGAGATGGTCGGCGCGCTGCGCGAGGACCAGGGGGCGGCCGGAACCACCCGACGTCTGGGTCTGGCCGACCTGCCGCAGCTGGTGGCCCGCTTCGGCACGAAGGGTGGTCCGCGGGCCACCGTCGACCTCGCCCCGGAGGCCGTCGGACTGCTCTCCGCCGAGGCCCAGGCCACCGCGTACGCCGTCGTCCTGGAGGCCCTGACCAACGTCCGCCGGCACGCCCCGCAGGCCACCGAGGTGACGGTCCGGGTGGCCTCCGAGCCGGACGGCCGCGCGGTACGGGTGATCGTCGGTGACTCGGGTGGGCCCGCCGCCCGCAGGCTCCGGCTGCGCCGCCGCCCCGGTGCGGGCGGTACCGGCCTGGCCGGCCTGGCGGCCCGCGCCGCCGCCCACGGCGGCTCGCTGACCTCGGGCCCGGTCGACCCGTCGGGCTGGCAGGTGTGCTGCACCCTGCCGGGAAGGTAGCGACTACCCGTACCCCGCGCTTTCGCCGGGACGGGCAGGGCGCTAAGTTGAACGCGTTCAAGTCGTTGAACGCGTTCAAATCATGTCGGGGGTAACGGATGAGCGAGTCACTGCCGGCGCAGCCCGGCTATGCGGACGAGGCCGAGCTGTTCGACCGGCCCGCCGCACCGCGGGCGGCGCCCGTGCGCGGGCGGATCAGGCGCGGCGGACGGGCGCTCGTCGCACTGGCCGGTGTCGCGTGGGTGCCGTGGGGGGTCGCCGGACGGGGCGAGACCGGGTGGTACTGGGTGGTGTTCGGCGGGTTCCTCGGGATGACCATGCTGCCTCTGGCCGTACCGCGCGAGCCGGGGTTCAGGCGCGCCTGCCTCGTCGTCGGCTGGCTGCAGCTCGGGATCGAGGCCCTGCTCTCGACCCCGTACCTCCTGATCCCCCTGCCGGTCTTCGTCTTCGCCTTCCCGTCCGGCGTCATGCTGGTGCTCACGGGCCGGCGGAACCGCGGCTGGGTGGGGACGGTGATCGCCGCGCTGCTCGTGGCAGGCCCCGTCGGACTCCTCGCCTACGGCGGGTGGATGAACATCTAGACCCGTCGGCCGGTGCACCGGTCGACGCCCCCGTGCGCAGGCCGGCGCCTCCGGGCGGTGCAGGCCGGCGCTTCCGGGGTGGGTCAGTGCCCTCGGCCCCCGCCGCGGGCGCCGCGCGGGCGGGTGAGGGTGAAGCGGTCGACCGGGACGAGGTCGCCGTACGGGCCGCTGACCGAGTAGTACGTGACGGCGATGGTGGTGTTGCCGCCGCGCTCTCCCGGGTCGACGTCGAGTGAGGCGAAGCCGTACGGGTTGTCCGCGTCGCGGAAGGCGGACCAGGGTGCGTCCTCGACCACGTAGACCGGCGGCCTCTTGCCGGTGGCCTTGTCGACGGCGCCGACGACGGTGATCACCCGGGCCTTGGACGGGGTGAAGAACAGGTGGTTGGAGGGGGCGGAGGTGCCGCCGCCGCCGATGACCATGTGGACGGTGCCCTTGGTGGTGTCGATGGTCTCGGTTCGGGTGGCGACCGGGATCGGGGTGCGGGTGTTGGTGGGCTGCTGGCCGCGGATCGGGTGCGAGCGCTCGTAGTGGTGCTCGTGGCCGCAGACCACCAGGTCGACGCCGTACCTGGCGAACAGCGGCACCCAGGCCTCGCGGACGCCGAGGTCGGCGCCGTTGAACCTGTCGGCGGTGGAGATGACCACCTGGTGCATGCAGACGACGATCCAGTCGATCCCCGGATCCGCGTTGGCGGCGATCAACTCCCGCTCCAGCCAGCGCTGCTGGGCGCCGCCGGAGTAGCCGCGCACGTAGGAGTTGCCGCCGTCCTGGTAGGCGACGTCATCGTTGTTGAGGCTGATGACGCGGACCGAGCCGGCGGTGAACGCGTACCAGAGGCCGCGCAGTTCCTCGTCGGCGCCGGAGCTCGGCAGCTCGAAGTAGGCCTGGTAGGCGCCGTAGCCGATCGGGCCGTTGCCCTTCTCGTTCTCGTGGTTTCCGGCGGCCGGCATCCAGGGGCGGTGGCGGGCCGAGCGGGTGTTGTTCTCGAACCAGTCGGACCAGGTGCGGACCCGGTCGGTGGAGAGGTTGGCGTAGCAGAGGTCGCCGTTGAGGAGGTGGAACAGCGGGGCGACGCGTTCGACCCCGGCGGTGGTGTCGCCCGCGGCGGGGCTGCCGAGGTTGTCGTTGGCGTAGCCGTTGGCGGTCTGCTTGCCGAGGGTGGGGGTGCCCTGGTCGCCGAAGCTGGTGAAGGTGAAGGCGGCCCGGCCGCGCGGGGCGGTGCGGACGGTGCCGAACTCGGGGGTGGCGCCGTCGTGGACGGCGGCGTAGACGTAGTCCGTGTCGGGCCGCAGGCCGGTGATCCGGGCGTGGTGCACCTGGACCTCGGTACCGGAGCCGGCGTCCCGGTAGGTACGGGTCTCGGCCTGCTCGGTCCGGCCGAAGCCGCCCTGCGAGGTCCCGTACCTCACGCGGGGGTTGGACACGGAGGCGGTGGTGTGCCAGGAGACCACGACCTCGCGCGAGGCGTCCGAGCCGAACTGCAGGTGCAGTCCGCCGCGCTCATGGCGGCCAGCCTCACCGGGCGGAGGTGAACCGCGCCGGGCCGGTGGCGTGAACTTTCCCGCGCGTCGGGTGGTGCGGGAGACTGCCGGACGTGACGAGTGCGAACGGTGGGTGTCCGCGGGTGATCCGGGTGTTGATCGCGGACGACCAGGAGGCCGTGCGGCGCAGCGTGCGGCGGATCCTGGAGGCGCAGCCGGACATCGAGGTGGTGGGCGAGGCCGTCGACGGGGTGGCCGCGCTGGAGCTGGCGGCCGAACTGCGGCCGGACGTCGCGCTGGTGGACATCCGGATGCCGGGGCTGGACGGGCTGGAGGTGACCAGACGACTGTCCGGCTCGGTGCGGGTGGTGGTGCTGACCACCTTCGACCTGGACGAGTACGTCTACCCGGCGTTGCAGCACGGCGCGTCCGGGTTCCTGCTGAAGCGTTCCGGCCCGTCCTTGCTGGCCGAGGCGGTGCGGGCGGCGGCGGACGGCGAGAGCCTGATCAGCCCGTCGGTCACGGTCCGGCTGCTGAAGCACGTGACGGCGCCGCGCCGGCCCGCGCGGTCGGCCGCGCCGGTGGTGGTGCTGACCGAGCGGGAGGTGGAGATCGCCGGTCACGTCGCGGCGGGCCGGACGAACGCCGACATCGCGGCCGAACTGTTCATCTCCGCGGGGACGGTGAAGACCCACGTGGCGAGCATCCAGCGCAAGCTGGGCGTGGCGAACCGGGTCGGGATCGCGGTGCACGCCTGGGAGATGGGGTACCCGGTGCCGCAGTAGCGGCCACCCGCACGGTCGCGTCGGCCCGGGGCCGGCCTGTCCGGTCGCGCCTGCCCGGTCGGGCCCAGGTGGCGCCGACGTGCGCGCGTCCACGGAACCGAGGGGATGCTCCGTGGACGCGCGGAACCTGCGAGGTGGGGGTGGCCTCCGGACGTGGTGTCCTCCGGGCCGGTAGTTCGATCGTCGACCGAGGTAGTACCAGCGGCAGACCCTGATCCGTCTCGACCTGTCGCCACTGCCTCCTGCGGTCGAACTTCCTTCAGCTACCTCGCAGGTCCATCTCCCATCATGCGCCTCCCAGGACGTGTGCACCAGGGGTCAACAGGACGAATTCGGGCGAATTTCGCAAGTCGGCCGGTGTGCGGACCTCGCGGCTTCCGGCCACCGCTTACGGGCTTCGGCCACGGGTTACGGCTTGGGCCACCCGTCCACGAAGCTCAGCGTCCGGTGGTACGGCCCGTCCGGACCGGTGCTGCGGTAGTCCTCGGTGCTGCTGCCGGTGCGGACGGTGCGGTCGCCGTCGTGGCGCTGGGCGGTCGGTCGCAGGGTGTGGTCGACGGTGGAGCGCTCGGTGACGTGGCTGCCGGTCGCGGTGGTGGCCTCGCGGTGGTAGCCGAGGTCCATCGCGGTGTTCTGGTCGGTGTTCCCGGCCGCGTCGTGGGTCACCTTGTAGGTGACGTCCAGTGGTTCGCCCTCGTGCACGGTGGTGGTGCGGTGCGGTCCGCCGCCCCAGGTGGCGGTGGTGCGGGTCAGGTCGGTGCCGTTGTGCAGTGCCACGTCGTTGCCGCTGTCGCGCAGTTGCTGGGCGGAGCTGAACGTGAGGTCGTCCCGGACCTCGGTGGTGATCCGGCCGTGCGAGGTCTGCACCCAGCCGCGGGCGAGGTCGTGCCGGGCGGCGGTGACGGTCCAGTCGCCGCTGCCGCCGCCGTGGTCGGTCAGCTCGGTGCCGACGGCCGCCTCGGGGGCGACCCGGTAGTCGGTGAGCTGCCCGGAGGTGCGGGCGGTGCCGTGGTCGACCTCGGCGAACAGGTTGACCTGGCCGGTCCAGACGTCGTTGCTCTGCGCCTCGGTCGCGTTGACCGTGATGCCGAGGCTGTGCGGGCGGCCGTCGAGCAGCAGGCCGACGTACGGCGTGAGGTCGAGCCGGTAGGCGGGCAGGTCGAAGGCGAAGATGCCCGGGACCGGCCGCCACAACAGCGGGTCCCAGCCGCCGGTGTAGATCACCGGGTACGGCCAGACGGCGCCGGCCACCCGGCCGTCCACGGTGAGCCGCAGCTCGCGGAAGGGGCCCTTGCCGCAGGCGCCGATCGACGGGTTGGCGGCGACGAAGGCGTCCGGTGCGGAGGCGTACGCGAACTCCTCGCAGGCGCCGCCACCGCGGGTGTAGACCTCGGCGGTCAGGCGCTCCAGGTTCTGCGGGAAGGTGAGGTCCTTGCTGGTGCTCGGGGCGCCCTGGGTGAGTGAGAACGGGCCGGTGGTGAGCACCTGGTCCGCGCCCCGGGCGGCGGGCCAGCGGTCGTCGGCGGTGTAGAAGGTCAGGCTCGCCGAGATCCTGTAGACGCCGGTGTAGGTGGAGTCGGTGACGTTGGCGAGGTCGAAGGAGAAGGGCTGCGGTCCGGCCTCGAACAGCGGGGCGTACCGGGTCAGATCGCGTTCGACGTTCCACTGGATGCCGTCCTTGGACGGCTCCGGGGTGGAGGACAGCAGCACCTGGACGCCGCCGATGCGGACGCTGAAGATCCGGTCGAACTGCCGTCCGGCGACCTGTCCGTGGAGGTCGAGGACGACCGCGGACCAGGGACCGGCGCAGTCGGCGGGTGGGGTGAGGGTGGCGGTGTAGGGGGTGTCGGGCGGGTTGCCGTAGCCGTTGCGGAACTCCCGGTCGTGCATCAGGTCGACGGTGCAGGAGCGGGTGTCGGGGCGGGTGAGCGGCTTGGTGGCGGTGATCGGGTCGTGGTAGTCGCTGCCGAAGTCGGCGTGGGCGGGGGCGGCGGCGGTGAGGGTGCCGGCCAGGGAGAGGGTGAGGGCGCCGATCAGTCCGGCGGCGCGGCGGAGCAGGGGGCGCAGGGCCAAGGTGGATTCCCGGGGTCGTCGGGCGGCCCGTCGGCGCGACGGGCCGGGTGGGTGATCCGGGCATCCTTCCGGCGCTGGCATGTGAGCGTCAAGAGTCGCTGCCGCAGGTTCTGCGGCCTTCACAACTCCCGTAGTTGCTGTGGCTTCTGCGGGAACGACGCGCCCGCCCTCGCCCAGGCCGACGTCGGGGTCGTACTACGGCTGTCGTGGGAACTGAGGCCGCTGAGGGCACTGCGCGCCGTGCGGCTGTCGGAGGTCCGGTGGCTGCTACCGGTCCTCCAGCTTCGCCGCCTCCTGCCGGATCACGTTGCGCAGCGTCGCCAGCGGGGGCCGAAGGTCGTCCGTCCGCCACTGCATCTCCAGCGGCAGGGTGGCCCGCCCTTCCAGCCGTACGGTGGCCACGTCCTCGGTGAGGTGGCCGGTCATCGAGCCGGGCACCAGCGAGAAGGCGCGGTTGCGGGCGAGCAGGTAGAGCCGGGAGCCCACGATCCGCGGCGGGCTGACCAGCACCGGCGGGTCGACGCCGTGCTCCGCGCACAGGCCGAGCACGTGGTCGTAGTACCGGGGGTGCTGTTCGCGAGGCCACAACAGCAGTGGCAGGTCGTGCAGTTCGGTCAGCCGCAGGCTCGCCCGTCCGGCCAGCGGGTGGTCCCGGCCGACGGCGACCCGGACCGGCTCGTCGGCGATCCGCTCCAGCCGGTAGCCGGGCACGTCCTCCAGGAAGCGGCCGAGGCCGATGTCGGCGAGTTCGCCGGCCAGGGTCGCCGAGACCTGCCCGGTGTCGACGGCGAGTTCGGCGGTGTCGAGGGCGGGCAGCTCCTGCTCGGCGCGGCTGACCACGGCAGGCAGCAGCCGGTTCACCACGCTCGGCGAGGCGACGATCCGGGCCGTCCCCAGCCGGGACTCCTCGTGCAGTCGGACCCGGGTCAGCAGCGCCCCGGCTTGTTCCAGCAGCCGCGCGCTCTCCGCGGCCATCACCTCGCCGGCCTCCGTCAGTGCGACCGAGCGGCGGCTCCGGTCGAAGAGCTCGACGCCGACGGTCCGCTCCAACCGGGCGACTTCCTGGCTGACGGTCGGCTGCGAGATGTGCAGCCGCTCGGCGGCCCGGCCGAAGTGCAGCGTCTCGGCGACGGTCAGGAAGACCTCCAGCTGACGCAAGGTGAAGCCCATGGGGATCATCCTAGTGCGAACCAATAGCTCGTCACCTATCGGAAACCCCAGGACTCATTCTGGTTTCCGATCCGAACCGTCCATACGCTGATCGTCGTGTTGCCCCACCGCAGTGGCATCTCACAGGAAGCTCGCATCATGACCGGACTGCCCGCCAGCACCGCTAGTACCGCCAGCACCGCCGGCCCCGCCGGAACCCGCGCCAGCACCGCCGGCCCCGCCGGCACTCCCGCCATCCGGATCTCCGAGGAGGTCGCGCAGGCCGTCGCCGACGGCCGTCCCGTGGTCGCCCTGGAATCGACGATCTTCACCCACGGCCTGCCGCGACCCCGCAACCTGGCGGTCGCGCTGGAGGCCGAGGAGCAGCTGCGCGGGGCGGGCGTCGTCCCGGCGACCGTCGGCGTGCACGCGGGCGTCCCCACGGTCGGTCTGAGCAGCGAGCAGATCACCGAACTGGCCGCCGCCGACGGCCTGGACAAGGTCAGCCTGCGCGACCTGCCCGTGGTCGCCGCGCTCGGCCGCCACGGCGGCACCACCGTCGCCGCCACCGCCTTCCTCGCCCACCGGGCCGGCGTGCGGGTCTTCTCCACCGGCGGCCTGGGCGGCGTCCACTTCGGCGCCTCGGAGAGCTTCGACGAGTCCGCCGACCTGACCACCCTGGCCGCCACCCCGGTCACCGTGATCAGCGCCGGCGTGAAGTCCATCCTCGACATCCGGGCCACCCTGGAGCGCTTCGAGACCCTCAACATCCCGGTCATCGGCTACCGCACCACCAAGTACCCCGGCTTCTACGTCACCGACTCCGGGCACGAGATCAACTTCTCCGTCCGGTCGCCCGAGGAGGCCGCCGCCGTCATCGACGCCCGCGACCGGCTCGCCCTGCCGCAGGCCGTCCTGATCGCCAACCCGGTCGACCCCGCCAAGCAGCTGCCGCCGGAGGAACTGGACGGCATCCTGGCCCGTGCCTGGGCCGAGGCCGCGCGCCGGGGCATCACCGGCAACGCGTCCACGCCGTTCCTGCTCGACCACATCCAGCGCGACACCGACGGCCGCAGTCTGGAGGTCAACGTCGAGGTCTACCGGGGCAACGTCCGCCTCGGCGGCGAGATCGCCACCGCCCTGGCCGCCCGGGCCGGTGGCTCCGCCGCCTCGTCCACCGGGGCCTGACCCGTGCTCGGGGTGCTCGGCGACCTCGTCGAGGACATCGTGGTCTGGGCCGACGGGCCGCTGCGCCGCGGCACCGACTGCGCGGCCCGGGTGTTCCGCCGGCGCGGCGGCAGCGCGGCCAACGTCGCCTGCTTCGCCGCCGGGCAGTACCCGGTCCGCTTCCTCGGCTGCGTCGGCGCGGACGCGGTCGGGGACGGCATCGTCGCCGAACTCGGCAGCCACGGCGTGGACGTACGGGTGCAGCGGACCGGCCGGAGCGGCAGCGTCGTAGTGCTGATCGACCCGGACGGCGAGCGCACCATGCTGCCCGACCGCGGCGCCGCCAGACTGCTGGAACGCGTCCCGGACGAGTGGCTGACCGGCCTGACGCACCTGCACGTGCCCGCCTACTCCTTCGACGGCGAGCCGGTCGGGCGGACGGCGGTCGACGCGCTCGCCCGGGTCCGGCGGGCGGGCGGCACCACCTCGGTGGACGCCTCCTCCACCGGGATGCTGGAGCAGTTCGGGCGGGAGCGGTTCCTCACCCTGCTGACCGAGCTGGCGCCGACCCTCGTGTTCGCCAACCGCTCCGAGTCCGCCTTCCTGGGGCTGCTGGTCGACGGCCTGCCGGGGCCGGAGCGCGCCCGGCTGCCGGCCACCACGGTGGTCACCAAGGCGGGCGCCGAGCCGACGACGGTCGACGTGCCGGGCGAGGACCCGTTCACCGTGCCCGTGCCGCCGGTCGCCGAGGTGCGCGACCTCACCGGGGCCGGGGACGCCTTCGCGGCGGGCTTCCTGGCCGGGTTCCTGGACGCCGGGGACCTGCGGCTGGCGGCCGGCCTGGGGCACCGCAGCGCGGCCCGGGTGCTGGGCTCGCCGGGGGCGTCGGTCGGCGCGTGCTAGATACTACTTCTGTAGTGCGTCACTTCTGCAGTGCGTCCTTGCGGAGGAAGCGCTTCAGCTTCTGCCAGGTCCAGGCGTTGATCACGTCCGCGGTGGTGAGCCAGCCGCGCTGCGCCGTACCGATGCCGAAGCGCGGGTAGGCGAGGTGGCCGGTGGCGTGGGCGTCGCTGTCGATCGAGAAGCGCACGCCGCGCCGCTTGGCCCGCAGGACGTCCTCGTCGCGAAGGTCGAGTCGCTGCGGGGAGCTGTTGATCTCGATGGCGGTCCCGGTGCGCGCGGCGGCCTCGAACACCGCGTCCAGGTCGACGTCGATCGGTCCGCGCCTGCCGATCCGCCGGGTGGTGAGGTGGCCGATGATGTGGACGTACGGGTTCTCGCAGGCGCGGATCAACCGGCGGGTCTGGGCGGCGCGGTCGAGGTTGAAGTGCGAGTGCACGGAGGCCACGCAGACGTCGAAGCCGGCCAGGAACTCGGGCGGCCAGTCCACGCCGCCGTCCGGGCCGATGTTCAGCTCGGTGCCGTGCAGCAGGCGCAACTTCTTGTGGCGGTCGGCGAGTCGGCGCAGTTCCTCACGCTGGGCGAGCATCTTCTCGTCGGTCATCCGCTGCATCACCAGGTCCGGCGCGTGGTCGGTGACGGCGTAGTAGGAGTATCCCCGGGCCGCGGCCGTGTCGATCATCTCGGTGAGGGTGGCCAGGCCGTCGGTCAGGTCGGTGTGGGTGTGCAGGTCCCCGCGCAGGTCGGACTCCTCGATGAGATCGGGGAGTTCACCGTTCAGCGCGGCCTCGATCTCGCCGCGGTCCTCACGCAGCGTCGGCGGGATCCAGGGCAGGCCGAGGGCGGCGTAGACCTCGTCCTCGGTCGCGGACACCACCTTGACGCCGTCCGTTCCCGTGCCCGGGCCGCTGTCGTTCTCGCCCTTCGCGCCCTTGGCGCCGTTCGCGCCCTTGGCTCCCTTGGCGCCCTTGGTGTCTTTCCGCGTGGTGCCGTCCACCTCGAAGAGCCCGTACTCGGAGAGCTTCAACCCGGCCCGCACCGCCATCGTGCGGAGCTTGATGTTGTGCGCCTTCGAGCCGGTGAAGTAGACGAGCGCGGCGCCCCAGTCCTCCTCCGGGACGACCCTCAGGTCCACCTGGATCCCCTGGGTGGTGAGGACCGAGGTCTTCGTCGGCCCGCTGCCGATCACCTCGGCCACGTACGGCAGTTCGGTGAGCGCTGCCATCAGCGGGGCGGAGTCGGCGGCGGTCGCCAGCACGTCGATGTCGCCCACCGTCTCGCGCATCCGGCGCAGCGAACCCGCGTACGCGCAGCGGGTGCAGCCGGGTACGGCCGAGAGCGCCTCGACCAGCTGCTCGGCCAGCTCGGTGGCGGTGTCGAGCAGGGTCCGTCCGCCGGACTGCCGCATCAGCTCGATGCCGTGCAGGATCTTCTCGCCGCTGCGCTCGCCGAAACCGGCCACGCCGGTCAGCCTGTCGGCGCGGATCGCCGCGGCGAGGTCGTCCACCGACGCGATGCCGAGGTCGCGGTAGAGGGCGAGGGCGCGCTTGGGGCCGACGCTGGGGACGGCCATCATCTCCCGTACGCCGGAAGGGATCTTGGCGCGCAGCGACTCCAGCGCGGGGATCCTCCCGGTGGCGAGGTACTCGGCGATCTTCTCGGCGGTGGACTTGCCGACGCCGGGGATCTGCTGCAGTCCCTTGACGTCCAGATCGGCGAGGTCCTCGGAGTGGCCGCCGACGGCTCGGGCGGCCTTCTCGTAGGCGCGGGCCCGGAAGGCGTCCCCGCCGGTGATGTTGATCAGGTCGGCGTACTCCTGGAGCAGCTCCCTGACCTGGTCGTTGAGCCGGGGCATGGGGCAAGTCTAGGTTCGGTGGCCGGCGTTCGCCGCGCGGCACGGGCCGGTGGGTGGCGCGGGTCGGTGGGTGGTGCGGGTTCGCGGGGCGGCGCGGGCCGGTGGGTGGCGCGGGTCGGCGGGTGGCGCGGGCCGGTGGGTGGCGCGGGCCGATCAGTCGTAGGCGACCGCCAGCAGCAGCACCACGGTCAGGCCACCGCCGGGGGTCGGTTCGACCGCGAGCCACCCGCCCGCCGCCAGCACCAGGCTGTGCAGCGCCGGGCCGACCGGTCCGGTCGGCCGCACGCCCGCGAGCAGCCATTCGCGGGCCCCGGGCGGCTCGTACGCGCCGCGATCGGATATTCGGATCTCCACCCGTTCCCGGCCACGTGCGGCGGCCCGGCCCCGCCCGGCTCCGGCCCGCAGCGCCGCCGGCCCGGTACGCCTGACGTCCGCCCGGACCAGCACCCGGCCACCCAGCGGGCTGCGCCGGATCGCGTGGTCGACCAGTCCGGCCACCGCGGCCTCCATCCGGCGGGCGTCCCCGGCCACCACCGGCAGCCCCGGCGCCAGGCGGACCGTGACGGCCGCCGCCCGGCCGCCGCCGCGCACCACCCGGCGCACCACCTCGGCGACCTGGACGTGCCGCGCCTGGGGCTCGCACCCGGCCTGGCGGCCCGTCCAGCGCAACTGGTCGAGCTCCGTCCGGGAGAGCGTCCTGGGCCCGGCCATCGCGAACCGCGGGTGCGGCCCGAGGCCGTCCGGTGCGCCCGCACCGCCCTCGCGGGCGCCGCCCGCGCCGCCGAGCGCGCCGAGCGCCCGGGCCCCCGAAGCGACGTAGCCCCAGAGCTTCCCGCGTGCCATGGCCCTGCCCCTCGTGCCTGACCGGCGGCCGTCATCGAGTCCGCGGCCGACCGGGGCGGGCCGCTTCCCTGGCCCTGCTGCCAGCCTGCTCCTCCTCCGCCCGGGTGACAATCCGGCTCCAGGACACGAACCGGGTCCCGGCCCCCGCCGAGCGGCGGGTGGGCGGTCCGCCGACCGGCGGGGAGGGGCGGCCGCCGGGGCCGCTCGATGACCGCGTGGTGTCCGCACGGGCGGGCCCGGAGATCGCAAAGGGCGCTTCGCAAAAAACCCTTTGCAAACTGGTCTTTGCGGTCCTAGGCTCCTGGCCATGACCGAAGACCGCGGCTGGATGCACAGCGACGACCCGCACGTCGTCCTCACTGCCAAGGGCATGAAAGCGATGGCCCACCCCGTCCGGATGCAGCTGGTCGGGCTGCTCCGCAAGCACGGCCCGTCCACGGCGACCAGGCTCGCCGAGCAGCTGGGGCTCAACTCCGGAGCCACCAGCTACCACCTGCGCCAGCTCGCCGCCGCGGGCTTCGTCGAGGAGGACGAGGAGCGCGGAAACGCCCGTGAGCGGTGGTGGCGTTCGGCACACCGGATGACGGTCTGGACAGGGGAGGACATGGCGGACGAGGAGCCCGAGACGGCCGTCGGCTTCCTGCGCGCCGTCCTGGCCGGCCACACCATGGCCGGGCAGCGCGTGCTCGACTCCTTCGAGACGATGCCCAGGGACTGGCGCAAGGCGGTCGACTTCAGCGACGTGCTGCTGCAGATCACGCCGGGCGAGGCCGAGCAGCTGACCGCGGAGCTCTCGGCGGTCCTCCGGCGCTACCGGCGGGTCGGCGCCGAGGGACCGGTGCCGGAGGGCAGCGAGCAGGTCTCCGTGGTGGTCCACGTGCTGCCCGACGCGCAGGGGCTGTCCGAATCGGGTGAGGGGAGAGCCGAATGACCACCACCGACGCCGCTGTGCCGGTGCGCAGCCTACGGCCGCTGGTCGGAGTGCTCGCCGCGACGGCGGTCTCCCTGACCGGGACGCGGGTCTCCGCCATCGCCCTGCCGTGGTTCGTGCTGGCCACCACCGGCAGCGCCACCCTGACGGGTCTGGTCGCCTTCGCCGAGATGACGCCGTACGTGCTGGTCAAGGCCCTGACCGGGCCGGTCGTCGACCGGCTCGGGCCGCGCGTGGTGTCCTGGACGACGGACGCGGTGAGCGCCGTCGCGGCCGGGCTGGTCCCGCTGCTGCACGCCCAGGGGCTGCTGCCGTTCTGGATGCTGCTGGCGATGGTCGCCGTGATCGGTGCGATGCGCGGGCCCGGGGACTTGGCCAAGTCGGTCATGGTCCCGGAGGCGGCCGACCACGCCCGGGTGCCGATGGAGCGGGCCACCGGACTGTCCGGCGTCACCGAACGGCTGGCCTCGACGGTCGGACCGGCGGTCGGCGGAGGGCTGGTCGCACTCGTGGGGCCGCTCGCCGGGCTGGCGGTCAACGCGGGCACCTTCGCGCTCGGATCGCTGATCATCGCCCTGGCGCTGCCGTCGGGCATGGGGCGCCCAGCGGACCCGACCTCGGTCCCGGCCGCCGCGCCGACCGCCGCCCCCGCCCCGGCCGCCACTCCTGCCCCTGCCCCGGCGCCCGCCCCCGCCCCGGCCTCGGACGAGGGTCCGGGTCCGGCCGAGCCGGACCGGCACGGCAGCAGTTACTGGCGGATGTTCCGGGAGGGCTTCGGCTTCCTGCGCGCCGAGCCGCTGCTGCTCACCGTGACCGTGATGGTCGGCATCACCAACCTGCTCGACGCCGGGTTCTCGACCGTCCTGCTCCCGGTGTGGGCGCGGGAGTCCGGCAACGGCCCGGCTGCGCTCGGGCTGCTCGGCAGTGTCATGGGCGTCACCGCGGTGGCCGGCAGCCTGATAGCGGCCGCGCTCGCCCACCGGCTGCCCCGCCGTACGGTCTTCTTCGTCGGTTTCCTGCTCGCCGGTGCGCCCCGCTACCTGGTGCTCGCGCTGGACGCGCCGATGTGGGCAGTGGTCGCGGTCTTCGCCGTGGGCGGCTTCGGCTCCGGATTCCTCAACCCGATCCTCGGCGCGGTCCTCTTCGAACGGGTGCCACGCCACCTGCTCGGCCGCGTCCACGCCCTCGGTGACTCCCTTGCCTGGGCCGGCATCCCGCTCGGCGGCCTCCTCGCGGGCGCGGCCGTCGCTCTGGTGGGCCTGATACCCGGCCTGCTCACGGCCGGGGTCCTGTACTTCGCCACCACCACGCTGACCGGACTGCGGCCGGAATGGCGGGAGATGGACCGCCAGCGCGGACACGGACGTGCCGGGGCCGATGAGCAGGTGACGGAAGGGGCGGAGGTCACGGACGTCGCATTGGAGGCGGCAGGGCAGTAGCAGTCGGGCCTCGATCGAGCGACGGACGCGCTCGGGCGGGCCGAGAACCACCGTTCAGCGACGGTCCTCGGGCGGCCGCCCTGCCCAGTGGAGGAGTAGGAGGCTGGCCAGAGCAGCGAGGGCGCACCAGGTGGAAAGGAACGCGAATCGCCAGAGGAGGGCGCAGAGCACGGCGCCCGCTCCGGTGAGCAGACCGAGGCGGCGCAGCAGACGGTCGCCACTGAGCAGGAGGGAGCCGACCGTGGCGAGGAGATAGCCGGCGAGCAGGAGGGCCGGGTGCGGGATGCCGATGGCATAGCCGAGGGTGCGGCCGTGCCGGTCGGCCGTCACCGGGTGGGCGGCAACGGCGGCCGCGAGCGGGATCGCGATCGCTACGCCCAGTAGGGCCAGCAGCGCGAGCACGCGGCGGCGGTTGGGGCCGGCCGGGTGCCCGGGCTCATGGGCGGCGCACCACACCCCGGTGGGGACCAGGACGGGCAGCAGCGGCAGGGCGATCACCACCCAGGCGGTACGAGCCGTCGCGGCGACGGTCGACGGCAGCTCACCGCCCGTGCCGAGCCACACCAGCGCCTCGATCAGCTGGTGCACGCCCAGCACCAGCGGGAGCGCGGCGAGCGGCAGGCGCTGCGGTCGCCCCGACCGCCGGGCGCGCACCAGACAGGCCACGCCGATGCCCGCGACCGCCCCGCCGACCACGACGTCCGCCCGGGCGCTCCAGCACATCGGTCCGTCTACTCACCCTTCCCGTTCGCTTCGGCCTCGGAGCCGGTGTCATCGCGGCGGTCACCGTCGTCGGCCCCGGTGGTGCTGCTTCCGCCTCTCTCGTTGTCCCTGTTCTCCCGGTCCGGGTCGGCGGCGCTGTCGGCCGAGTCGACCTCCGGTGGAGCCCCGATGCTCTCCAGGGTGTCCTGGACGCTTCCGGGCATCGCCGGATGCCGGCCGATCACGATCACCCCGGTCACGATCGCCACCAGTCCGGCGGCCTCCCAGGCCAGCGCGCCCGGGGTGACCCGCAGCCGGTCGCCGAGGAAGCCGACCGCACACGCGATCCCGGACAGCGGCTGGGCGGCGGTCAGCGCGGGCAACGACATCCGCAGCGGGGCGGCCTCGAAGGCGCTCTGCACCAGCAGCAGTCCGACCACGCCCGCCACCACGACCGCGTACGGCTGCCAGGTGCGCAGCACCACCGCCAGGCCGCTGTGCCCGATGCGCTGGGTGGTGGTGCGGGTCAGCGCGTCCTGGAGGCCGTAGAGCAGTCCGGCGGCGAGCGCCAGCAGGGTGGCTTCCTCGAACAGCGACAGCCGCCGGGCGAGCGTGACCAGCAGCAGCGTCAGCCCGACCACCGTGCCGACCACCAGCCAGTGGCGCAGTTCCCCGGCGGGTGGACCGCCTCCGGTCGGCTGCCCGGCCACGATGAACGCCGTCACCCCGAGGCCCAGCAGCAGGACCCCGGCCCAGCCGGAGCGGCCGAGGGTCTGACGGGTCAGCATCCGGGAGAGCGCCATGGCGAAGAGCAGGTTGGTCGCGAGCAACGGCTCGACCAGCGACACCTCGCCCTGGTTCAGCGCGAGCGCGGAAAGGAGCAGACCGGTGATCATGAAGCCGGTGCCGAGCAGCCACTCCGGCATCCGCACCAGGTCCAGCAGCAGGCGCCAGCGCAGCATGTCGCCACGCGGGGCCCGTTGCGCCGCGTGCTGCTGGAGGACGAAGCCGAGTCCCAGACAGCAGGCCGCGCCCAGGGCGAGGAGGAAGACCGCCACGGAGGGACCACCAGGTTGTCGCTGCCCCGCGCCGCGCCGGCGGGTCCGGGGGAGGCGCGGCGTTTGCGGCGCGCTCCCGTCAGCGTACCGCCGGGGCGTCGGCCGAGCCGATCGGACGCGGCGGCACCGGGCCGGTGTTCGCGACAACGGCCGCGCTTGCCGCCACGGGTGGGGCGGGCGCACGCTGGTGTGAGCGGCCGCCACGGGTCCACCGCCCTGGTCGGCCCGGACCGGCGGACGGGGGCCGGCGCCAGGAGGTGTGGCATGCACAACCAGTGGGACGTGGAGCTGAACTTCGACGAAGACGGCGTGCACACGACGTGCGACGCTCGGTTGACGGGCGCGAGGGCGCCGGGCCTGAGCGCGCACGGTGAGGCCGAGAAGAGCGCGGAGGACCGTCCGCTCGCCAGGATCGGCGAGGAGGTCGCTGCCTCCCGGGCCCTCGAAGAACTGTCCCGCAAATTGCGGGCCCAGGCCACCGGGGAGATCGAGGACGAAGGGCACCGCCCGGGCTACCTGATCTACTGACGCCAACCCGCTCCCGAGATCTACTGACGCCAACCCGCTCCCGAGCGGCACGACCGGTACGGCCGGGTCGGCGCGGAGGAGGTGCGGCGGCTGGACGTGACGGAGTGCTGCCGGGAAGTTGCCTCCAGCACCACGTGGCAGCCGCCAACTGTCAGGCGCCGCCGGTTCTCCGCCTCGCGCTCATGCCCTGAACTCCACCTGGCGCCGACAACGCCAGGCCATTGTCCGCTGCTGTCATTACCGACGCCGGCTGGACCCGGCCAGGCTGCGGCTGACCGGGCCGCCGCGATCGTGGCGGACCTGACGTCCGATGACGACGATGTCGGCATCGACGTCACCTGGCACGACACGCTCGCCGTCGTCGGCCGCGGCGCGAACCTGGTCGGTCGGCTGCCGCCCGCCGCCCGCATGCCCGTCGCCCGCATCGCATTGCCCGTCGCCGGCGGGGGCCGGCTGCGGTGTCAGTCCTGCTCCGGTGCGAGCGCCAGTTGACCTGATGCGCGGGCCAGCAGGTCGATCAGCAGAGCGCGTTCCTCGTGGCTGAAGCCGTTGGCGATTCGTCGTTCGATGGCTACGGCCTTCGCGTCGGCCTGCGCGAGCAGTCGGCGTCCGTCGTCGGTGAGGCGCACCTCGGCCACCTTGCGATGCCAGGGATGCGGCTGGCGGGTGATCAGGCCCTTCGCCTCCAGATTGGCGAGCACGGTGGCGATGGTCTGCGGGGTGACCAGGCAGGCACGGGCGAGTGCGGCGGCGGAGAGCCCCGGCTGGTCGTCGAGCGTGTACAGCGCGACGTACTGCGGAACCGTGAGCCCGAGCGGCCGGAGCGCCGCGTGCTTGGCCGCCATCAGCTCCTGCTCCACCCGCTTGATGTGCAGTCCGAGGCGTTCCGTGACCGGCATCTCCATGAGGGTGATCCTACGCCACCCGCTCGAACACTGGCTTATGGCAGGGCTCTGCTACATGACAGAACTCTGCTACCTTGGGGACCTCACTCAGCCACTCACTTATGGAGGCACCCCTTGGCCAGTCGTGAACCGCTTGATCACGTCGTCGCCGGATCCGGCCCGGGCCTGGTCCTGATCCATGGCACCGGCGCTGACGCGACCTCGAACTGGGGAGCCCTCATCGACGCGGTGCGTGACCGGTACACCGTCGTCGCCCCGAACCTGCCCGGCGCCGGCGCCACCCCCGCCGACCCCGCACCGATCGACCTCGACTCACTCGCCGACCGCGTCGTCGCCACTGCCCAGGCCGCGGGACTGGAACGGTTCCACCTGGCCGGTCACTCGGTGGGTTCCGTCATCGCCACGGCCGTGGCCGCCCGCCACCCTGCTGCCGTGACCTCGCTCGCCCTGCACGCCGGATGGGTCAGAACGAGCCCGCGCGAGGCGTTCATGTTCGACCTGTGGGCACGCCTGCTGCGTACCGACCCGGCCCTACTGGCCCGCCAGTTGACCCTCACCGCGATGGGGCCCGGGCTCCTCGGAAGTCTCGACGACGCGCAGTTCGCCGAAATGGCCGCAGGCTTCACGGCCATGCTCGACGAGCGCATCCTCGGGCAGATGGAACTCGACACCCGAATCGACCTGCGTGACGCGGTGGGTCGGGTCACCGCGCCGACACTCGTGCTGGCGAGCGCCGACGATCAGATCATCCCGCCCCACCACCAGCGGGAACTGGCCGCCGCCATCCACCAGGCCGACTACCTCCAGGTCCCCGGCGGCCACGGCCTGCCGTTCGAGGACCCGGCGCGGTTCTTCTCGATCATCACCGAGTACGTGGACAGGCGCCAGGCGCAGAGCGGGGCCTGAGCCGACGTTGGCTTCGTGTTCGGACGGCTGCTTGTCGCCGGTAGTGGGAATCCATGAGCGCCACCGCGCACCTGGGTCGGCGGCGACACGAGCCATTGTGATGTTGGCTGGTGGGAGCTTTGCGTGGGAGGTCGGTGGGTTCGACTTCCTGCGCGGCACGTGGGCTCGGAACATGGGGCGGTTGCGGCTGAGGTGGGGATTGGCCGTGCGGTGCGGCGTGGGGGAGTTGAGCTGCCTGGTGGGTGGTGCTGGGGGAGGCCGTGGGAGACGGGGGCCTGCGCAGGTGGTTGGGGTGGAGGTCAGGGGCGGGGTGGAAGGAGGAAGTTGATGAGGTGGTGGTTGACCTGAGGGGCGGCGGTCATGGGGAGGTTGTGGTGGGAGGCGCCCGGGATCGTGGTGACGGTGGCGTGGGGGAGGGTGCGGCGGGTGGTTGCGGCGGTGCGGTGGGGGTCGTGGGCGCGGGAGCGTTCGGCGTAGAGGGCGAGGAGGGGGGTGGTGAGGGTGCGCAGTTGGGTGGGGGTGGGGCGGGGTCCGGTGATGACGGGGGAGGCGGGGAAGTCGGCGTAGCCGAGGGCGTAGAGCTCTCGCCAGTCGGGGTCGGTGCGGGGGTCGCCGGCGGCTTCCCAGTCGAGGTAGTTGCGGGCGCGGCCCGGGGTGCGGCGGGGGAGGAAGAGGGGGAGGGCGCGCAGGAGGTAGCCGGGGCGGTAGCCGGCGAAGCACAGGGTGGGGTCGAGCAGGGCGAGGCGGCTGACCCGGGCGGGCGCGTGGAGGGTGTATTCGAGGGCGATCCAGCCGCCGTACGAGTGGCCGCAGAAGTCGGCGGTGCGAACGCCCAGTTGGTCGAGCACGGCGTCGAGCCAGCCGAGCAGGCCGGGGACGTCGCCGAGCGGGCCGCCGTCGTGGACGCTGCGCCCGGGGTCGCCGATGAGGTCGACGGCGAGGACGCGGTGGCCGGCCTCGGCCAGAGCGCCGGCGTTGGCGTACCACATGGTGGAGGTGGCGCCGCCGCCGTGGAGCAGGACGAGGGGGTGGCCGTCGGCGGGTCCGCAGGCGTTGATCCGGGTAGTGCCGTGGGCGGTGCGGACGGTGAGCGGCTCGACCGGGACCGGCCAGCGGGCGAGCAGCGCGTCGTAGGCGGCGAGGAAGGGCGCGAGGCGCGGTGGGTGGGACGGGGTGGTGCGGGCGGACATCATGGGCCTCCGCGGTGTGGTGTGATCACGTGCGGTCGACGCACCGGACCACGTGCTGGGTCGGTCGCTCAATGACTCGTTGAACAAGTATCTCGCTGAGCGAGAGAATAGTGGCACACACGTGCCCGAGGAAGGACGAGAGGGTGTCCGAGGTTGAGGAGCCGATGCGGCTGGTCCACCTGTTGCGCGGTCTGACGGTCGAACTCGACCTGTTCGGAGCCGAGTTCGCGGCCCGTAGCGGTCTGCACCCGACCGACCTGCGGGCACTGATCCACCTCCTGGACGCGGCCCGGGCCGGGGAGGTGGTCACTCCCGGCCGGCTCGGCGAGGCGCTGCGGCTGAACTCGGCGGGCACCACCGGTCTGGTGGACCGGCTGGAGCGGCTCGGGCTGATCCGCCGGGAGCGCGATCCGGGGGACCGGCGCAAGGTCCGGCTGCTGGTGGAGGAGCGGGCGATGGAGCTGGGGCAGGGCTTCTTCGGCGGGCTGATCGGGGACCTGGTCGCCGCGATGGGCCGGTTCGACCCGGCCGAGCTGGCGACGGTCCGACGCTTCCTGGAGGCGATGACCTCCGTGGTGGCCGCCGCCCGGCAGGAGTGAGCGGGCGGGCAGGAGGCGCTTACGCGGGCCCGAGGGTCCAGGCGATCACGGACAGGGTCACCATCGACACCAGCGTCGACCAGAGCACCGCGTCCCGGGCGAGGTCGGTGCCCTGCCCGTACTCGCGGGCGTAGGTGTAGACGTTCTGCGCCGTCGGCAGGGCGGAGAAGAGCACCACGGTGAGCAGCTGGTGGGTGGCCAGGTGGAGCACCGGGCCGGCCACGACCAGGGTGACCAGCGGCTGGACCAGGGTCTTGATCGCGACGGTCACCCCCACCTCGGCGCGGCGGGAGAGACCGTCGGCCGGCGGGCGGTTGTGCAGCGACATGCCGAGGGCGACCAGGGCGGTCGGCACTCCGGCGCCGCCGAGCAGCTCGGCGGAGTGGTGAACCTCGGCGGGCAGCTGCAGCCCGGTCGCGGAGGCGACGGCGCCGAGCGCGGTGGCGAGCAGGACCGGGTTGCGCAGCGGCAGGGTGAGCAGGGCCCGGCGGCCGGCCGCGCCGCTGTCCAGGACGGCCAGGACGGCCGGGGTGACCAGCAGGATCTGGAAGAGGATCACCGGTCCGACGAAGGAGGCGTCGCCGACGACCTGCACGGTCACCGGGATGCCGAGGTTGGCGGAGTTGACGTAGCCGGCGGCCATCGCGCCGATCGCCAGTTCGCCGCGCTTGCGCTGGAAGAGCACGCGCCCGGCGAGCAGCCCGAGGCCGGTCGCGGCGGCGGCACCGGCCACGAAGGCGAGCATCGACGGGTTGGCGAAGTGGCCCAGCGGGGTACGGGCGATCATCAGGAAGAGGGCGGCCGGCATCGCGACGTGGAAGACGTAGCGGGTCAGCACCATCTCCGCCTGCGGTCCGATCAGCCCGGCGCGGGCGACGAGGTAGCCGACCGCGGTGAGGGCCCAGATCGGCGCGAAGGCGGACAGCAGCGGGTGGAGGGCTGGCATGGTTCCTCGGATCGCTCGTACGGGTCTGCCGGGTGGGCGGGTGTCGCCCGCCCGAGGGCCTGGACCCCGAGACCGCCGAAAACCCCCCGAGGCAGTAAACCAGTGGCCTTCGACGAGTTGATCAACGGGTTCCGGCGAGCGGTCGGGCGGGCGGGCCTACGATGAGCCGGTGGACCAGTACCTGAGCCTGTCCGAGGTGGAGACCATCGCGCGCCGTGCCCACGAGGGGCAGGTGGACAAGAACGGCCATCCGTACGAAGAGCACATCGCCGCCGTTGCGGGCGGGACGGCGGCCCGCGGCGGCAGCGAGGCGCAGATCGCGGCGGGGTGGTTGCACGACACCGTCGAGGACGGGCGGCTGAGCCGGGAGTGGCTGGCGCGGGCCGCGCTGCCTGAGGAGACCAAGGCGATCGTCGACGCGCTCACCCGGCGGCCGGAGGAGCCGGTCGAGGCGTACACCGCGCGCATCCTGGCCACGCCCGGCGCGCTGCTGGTCAAGCGCGCCGACCTGGCGCACAACTCCGACCCGGCCCGGCTGGCCGCGCTGGACCGGCCCACCGCCGAGCGGCTGGTCGCCAAGTACGCGCGGATGCGGGAGCTGCTGGGGCTCACCGGGGAGCTCTGAGCCGCGGAGAACCCGGCGGACGAACCGCGGAGGAGCGGCGGAGGAAGCCGCGGAGCGGACGGCGCCACGCACGGCGGCCGGGGGCGGTGGCCACGGGCGGTGGCCCTGGGGCGGGAAGCACGACAGGGCCCGGGCCACGCGGTTCGCGCGGGCCCGGGCCCTGTACGGGTCACCCCGGTGGTCCCTGTCCGACCCCCGGGGTGAGGGGGAAATGGTCAGGTGACGGGTGGAACTCGGTACGCCGGTGGTCGGTCGGCTTAGTACCAGTGGTGGGTCTGCCAGAAGGCCCAGGCGGCGTTCGGGCTGCCGTAGCGGGTGTTCATGTAGTCCAGCGCCCACTTGATCTGGGTGGCCGGGTTGGTCTTCCAGTCCGGGCCGGCGGAGGCCATCTTGGAGGCCGGCAGTGCCTGGCCCAGCCCGTAGGAGCCCGAGCTCGGGTTGGTCGCGGTCACGTTCCAGCCGGACTCGTGCGAGATGATCTGGCTGAACGAGGCCAGCTGGTTCGCCGGGACGATCTGAGCGGCGATGGCCTGCGGGGAGGCGGTGGCGGCGTTGGCGGTGGCGGGCAGGACGCCCGCGCCGAGGGCGGTCAGACCAGCGGCGCCGGCAAGGATCGCGGCGGAAGTGCGCATACGGAGCTTGAAAGCGGGCATGTAAGACAGGACCTCAATCGGGTTGGGCCGAGTCGCGCCCCACCCAGGACCACGGGCCGGACAGGGGCCGTTGCGGTTGTGGGACGCGACTCGGCGGCAAGCCGTCGACCGGCGGGACAGGAGCCGGTGCGGCTGACGACGAGAGCCATTGTTGCCAGACCGGGTCGGCCCCCGCCAAGACCCCCTTGTTACGACGCGGCGTCGTAGGCGCGGCGGTGACCATGGAAACGAAGGGGCGCTCGACCGGGGCGAGGCTACGGCCTCTGAGCTGGGGAAATGCCCGGATCGGGGCGGGTTGTCAGGATTGTCCGGACGCTCGGTGGCGGTCCCGAGCCCATCACTACGGCTCGTCGTAGCCGCGAATCCCCTGTGAGCGCACTCACCGTTTGGGAGCCCCGGCGGTCACCGGACGATCCGGTGACAGTACTTTGGGTACTGACGATCTGTGTCCGGCACCACAGGATCCGCTCACGGCCCGGCCGGACCCGCTCACCCACGGTCATCGAAGGTCGCCGAGGCGCCGGTGCCGGAGTGCCCGGGCGGCGAGCCGGTCCGTTTCACCGGTCGCCGACAGTTCACCGAGGGCCGCTGCGAGCGCGGCTCCCAGGCGTGCGCAGAACGCCTCCGGCTCCTCGGCGGCGTCCGGTAGCTCCGGGACCACCTCGTCCACCAGCCCGACCCGCGCCAGGTCGTGAGCGCCGATGCCCTGGGCCCGGGCCAGCTCGGGGGCGTGCGCGCCGTCCCGGTGCACGATCGCCGAGGCGCCCTCCGGCGGCAGCGGCGCCAGCCAGGCGTGTTCGGCGGCGAGCACCCGGTCGGCGGGGAGCAGCGCCAGTGCGCCGCCGCCGGAGCCCTGGCCGAGCAGGACGGCGAGGACGGGCGTGCGCAGCGCGAGCAGGGTGGTCAGGCAGTGCGCGATCTCCACCGCGATCCCGTCCAGCTCGGCCCGCGCGGACAGCTCGGCCCCTGCGGTGTCCACCACGGTGACCAGCGGCAGGCCCAGTTGCTCGGCCAGACGCGCGGTGTGCCGGACGGCCCGCAGGTCGGCGGCGGTGAAGGGGCGCTCGTGCTCCGGGGTCCGCCGCTGCTGGCCGACCACCAGGACGGGCCGGCCGCCGAGCACGGCGAGCGCCCGGACCAGTGCGCCCTCGCGACCGCCGGGCGCGTCCAGCAGCACCAGCTCCTCGGCGGTGCGGCGCAGCAGCTCACGAGTGCCGGGGCGGTCGGGGCGACGGGTGCGGCGGACGGAGTCCCAGGCGTCGGGGTGCGGGGCGGGCGGTTCGACGGGGTGGTCGGACCGGGCGGGACCGCTGGGTGCGGACGGAGTCGCACCCCTGTAAGGGGGAGGCGTCGTGCCGAGGACGGCGAGCGTGCGGCGCAGGAGCTCGCGCAGCTCCTGCGGGGGCACCACGGCGTCCACCAGTCCGCGCCCGGCCAGTGTTTCGGCCAGCTGGACGTCCGCCGGCAGCTCCACGCCGCGCAGCTGCTCGTACACCCGGGGGCCGAGGAAGCCGAGCCGGGCGCCCGGCTCGGCGAAGACCAGCTGGCCGAGGGTGCCCCAGGAGGCGAAGACGCCGCCCATCGTCGGGTTGCGCAGGTAGGTGAGGTAGGGGAGGCCGGCCGCGCGGTGGGCCTGGACGGCGGCGGTGATGCGGAGCATGCAGAGGAAGGCGGCCGAGCCCTCCTGCATCCTGGTGCCGCCGGAGACCGGCAGGGCGAGCAGCGGGAGCCGCTCGGCGGTGGCGCGCTCGACGGCCCGGGTGATCCGCTCGGCGGTGGCGACGCCGATCGAGCCGCCGAGGAAGCCGAACTCGGAGGCGATCAGGGCGACCGGCCGTCCGTCGACCAGGCCGAGGCCGGTGAGCACGGCCTCGTCCAGGCCGGTGCGGCGGCGGGCCCGGTCGAGCGAGGCGCGGTAGCCGGGATCGGCGGGCGCCGAGGTGAGCGGTGCGGACGTCGGCGCGGACGTCGGCGAGGACGGGGGCGAGGACTTGGACGTGGGCGAGGAGTTGGATGCGGGCGTCAGCGTGGTGGTCGGCTCGTCCCAGCTGTGGAAGCCGCCGGCGTCGACCAGCAGTCCGATCAGCTGGTGGGCGCTCAGCGCCGTGCCCTTGCCGACGGTCGAACCGCCACCCGTACCGCCACCCGTACCGCCGTCCGTACTGGCGCCCGTATCCATGTCCACCCCGTCAGAGATCGTTCCGGTCCGACACGATCCGTCACTCTATGCGGCACGGGCGGGCCGTTGTGGGAGTGCTGTGAAGGTGTGAGCAGCCCGACAGCGGCACGTGCGGTTGTTCGATGGCGGTCGACCCAAGGGCGGCACGGGCGGTTCGTGGACGGCCCCGACGGTGTGTCACCGGATGGCGACGTACGGCTCAAGTCTCTTATGAGAAGCGGGAGTTACCCGCCGGTAAAAACTCTGCTGAAGTCTTTCGGAGTTGTCGGTGGCTCGACACACTGGGGGCATGACCCGCACTCTACGCGCGTGGAAGACCCGCGCTGCCGCCATCACCGCCGTCGCCCTGATGACCCTCGCCCCCGTCGCCGTCGCCACCGAGGCGCACGCCGACGTGAGCGGCACGGTGTGTCTGTCCGCGCTTCCGCCGGAGGCCACCGACACCCTGAACCTGATCGCCTCGGACGGTCCGTTCCCGTACTCGCAGGACGGCGTCGTCTTCCAGAACAGAGAGAACGTCCTGCCCAGCCAGTCGTACGGGTACTACCACGAGTACACCGTCATCACCCCGGGTGCCCGGACCCGCGGCACCCGTCGGATCATCACCGGGGAGGCCTCCCAGGAGGACTACTACACCGGCGACCACTACGCCACGTTCTCCCTGATCGACCAGACCTGCTGACGCCCCGCCGGCGCGCCCGTGGTCCCGGCGGGGACGCCCGCCGGGACCACGGGCGCTGCGCGCGGTCCGTCGAGGAGGGGTGGGCCTACAGCTCGGACGGCCCCCACTCGCTCACCGTCAGCTCGTCGCCGACCCGCAGTGTGCCGGGGCGCAGCACCGAGAACTTGCTGCCGAACGCGACCCCGCCGGCCGCCGCCCGGCGGTAGCGGGCCAGCGTGCGCAGCGGCTCCGGGCCGGCCTTGCCGCCGGTGGACTGGTCCACCAGCGTCACCGAGCAGCGGATCGCCAGCTTCGTGTAGCCCAACTCGGCGCCGCCGACGGTGAACCGGCGCAGCAGGTCCTCGGTGTGCGGCTCCGGCCAGCCGTCGACCACCAGATTGGGCTGGAACCGCTCCACCGGCAGCGGGGCCCCGCCGGTGCGGGCGTTGAAGTCGTCCAGGCTGGAGCGGGACAGCAGGTGCACCGCGCTGCTGTCGGCGAAGCCGGACGTCCCCGGGTTCAGCCCGTCGGTCACCCGGTCGTGCTCGGGTGGCACCCGGACCAGCCGGCTGGGCGCGCCCAGCACCCGGGAGAGCCAGTCGGCCGCCTCGTCGCCCTGGTCCACGGCGAGGAAGGGCGCGCCGAACAACTCGACCTTGTGGCGCGGGCCCACGGTGTCCACGGGGAACGCCACCGGCTCCACCCCGGGGGCGGCGAGGGCCAGCCGGTCGTCCGGCTCCATCGTCGGGCGGACGGTGGCCAGGAGCGCGTCCCGCCGCTGGGAACGGAACACGCCCTGCTCGTCCACCACCATGAACGCCCGGTCGTGGGCCAGCCCCGCCGGGGTCAACTCCGCCTGCTCGACCCGCACTCCGGCACAGCCCTTCACCGGGTAGTACCGCAACTCCGTCACCGTGGCCATGCCGCCCCCGTACCCCGCGGCCGCTCCCGACCGCTCCTGATCGTTGCTGGTGGATCTTTGTCCGTAGGGTAGTTGTCGGCCGGGCCGTCGAGCCGACGGCCCCCTGCGGCCGCGCGGTTGCTAGGGTCTGCGCATGGCACAGAGCAGCGCGAACCCCCCGGGACGGCTCCGGCGCGACGCGCAGCGCAACCGGGACCTGCTGCTGGCCGCCGCCCGCGAGATGTTCTCCCGGCACGGCCTCGACGTCCCGCTGGACCAGATCGCCAAGGAGGCGGGCGTCGGCAACGCCACCCTCTACCGGAACTTCCCGACCCGCGAGGCGCTGATCGCCGAGGTCTTCGCGGACGCCGGAGCCGGACTGGCCACGGCCGGGCGGGAGGCGCTCGCCGCCGAGGACGCCTGGACCGGCCTGGAACGCTACTTCGAGCGGATCTTCGAACTCGTGGCCGCCGACCGGGGCATCAACGACCTGGTCACCCAGGCCATCCCGACCATCCCCGGCATGATCGAGATCAGCCGCGGGCACGCCGCCACCGTCGGCGCCCTGATCGCGCGCGCCCAGGAACAGGGCAGCATGCGGCGCGACGTGGTCACCATGGACCTGCTCTTCCTGCTCGGCCCGCTCTGCCGAGCCCTGCCCGCCGCCACCGAGCTGCGCCCCGACCTCTGGCGCCGCTACCTCGCCCTGCTGCTGGACGGCTTCCGCACCCGGGCCACCCACCCGCTGCCGGTCCCGCCGATCGGCGAGGAGCACCTGGACCGGATGTTCGCCGACCTGTGGGAGGCGGAGGCGCCGGAGGCCTGACGCGCACGGGCTCGGCGGCCCCGCGCCCGTTGGGCATCAGGGGCGCGTACGGAACGCCGGGCGCCGCGTCAGGGGCGTGTCAACGGGCGGGGCGGCGGGGGTACCGGCGGCTTTGCTGGGGTGATACCGCTCGGGTCGGTTCGGTCGACACGTGTCGTGACACGGCGCGGATCGGCTCGGCGACACGGCGCGGTCGGTTCGAGGCGGGCGGAGAGGCGGGGCAGGCCATGACGGGCAGGGACGCGGAAGCGGGCACGGCAACGGGTGCGGACACCGGTGCGGGCGCGGGCCGGATCGTGGTCGGTGTCAGCGGCTCGCTCGGCAGCCTCGCCGCCCTGCACCACGCGGTGGCCGAGGCCCGGCGCACGGACGTCGAGGTGCTCGCGGTGCTGTGCTGGACCCCACCGGGGGAGGAACTCGGCTACCGCCGCGTGGTCGGCCCGCCGGTGGTCGAGGCCGGTCGCGACGCCGCCGTCGCCCGGCTGCGGCAAGCGCTGGACGAGGCCTTCGCCGGGCGCCACGCGGGAGCCCGGCTGCGCTGCCAGGCCGTGCGTGGGGAGACCGGCCACGCGCTGGTGCGCTGCGCGGACCGGCCGGGCGACCTCCTGGTGCTCGGCGCGGGCCGGGAGCGCAGCCGCCTCTCCCGGCTGATCCGGCCGTCGATCACCGCCTACTGCGTCCGGCACGCCACCTGCCCGGTGCTGACCGTCCCGCGCCCGGCGCTCCAGCGGGACCTGGAGGACCTGCAGCGCGGGTCCGGGTTCCGGGCGCTGGTCGCGGGTAACTGACCTATGGCTCACGGCCGTTGGCGGCCATGCGAGCGGCGGCGGCGGGCCAGGGCGGAAGCATCTCGCCCTCGTCCGCCAGCATGACCTCCTCCTCCCACCAGGCGCGTCCGTCGAGCCAGTCCGTCAACCAGCGGGCGAGCGACGGGGAATCGGCCCGCACGGGATCCGTCTCGTCGCTGAAGCCGACCAGCAGGACGGGCGCGTCCGGACTCAGGCAGTCGAGGGCGCCGGACATCCCGCAGCCCCAGTCCAGGAACTCCAGCACACCGTACGGCCAGCCCGGGCCGCCGCGCGCGACCCGGCTCAGCGGCCAGAGCGGGTGGCGGTCCGGGCCGAACCCGCCGTCGCCCACCTCGCGGTAGAGGCGGGCGAACAGCGGTGGCAGTGCGTAGCCGATCGCGGCTTCGGCGGCGGCGAGCTGCCCGCTGGTGACGGGGGGCGGCACGGCGGTGCCCACGTACCGCCGGAGCCGTTCGATCAGGGCGTCCTCGTCCATGACTTCCATGGTGCCGCCCGCCTGTGACAGTCCGGCCCGTGGAGTGCGGCTACGGCAGGATCCCGGCCGCGCGGGCCAGGGTGGCGGCGGTCCGGCGGCCGGCGGCCAGGGTGGCGGGGTCGGTGGCGGGCAGGCAGCGGTTGGCCTCGGGGCTGTAGGTGGTCATCACCACGCCGGCGTGGTCGGTGGGGAGTTCGAGGAGCTCGGACGCCGGTACGGCGTCGTGCAGTTGGCGGGTGAGCCGACCGGGCACCACCTCGTCCGCCGTGCCGAGCACCAGCCAGACCGGGACCGGTGAGGGACTCTCGGTGAGGTGGTCGAGCGGTACGTCGCCGGTGGTGGCGGCCGGGCGGCCGTACGCGGAGGCGATGCCGACGGCGGCGATGGGGCGCAGGTCGGCCGGGGTGTCGGGGTGGGTGGCCACCGCGACGGCCTCCCGGCCGCCGAGCGACCAGCCGGCCAGCACGAAGCGCTCCGGATCCCCGCCGTACGCGGCGGCGTTGCGGCGGGCGAAGGCGAGCGAGGCGAGCAGATCGGCGCGACCGCCGTCCTCCCGGTCGGGGCGCCAGTCGGGGACGAACACCAACAGGCCCAGCCGGGCGGCCTCCTGGGCGAGCGGGTGCAGCACGTCGCGCTCGTCGGGGCCGGAGCCGTGCCAGAGCAGCACGACGGGGGCGGGCCCGGTGGCGGCGGTGGTCGGCCGGTGGACGTCCAGCAGCCGCCCGTCCGCGTAGGGAACGGTCTCGGGCCGGGTGCTCGTCATGCCGGGTTCGCTTCCGATTCGGTGGATGATCACGGAACTGGTACTGTACTTCGTGTCGCAAGGGAGTCGATCCCTCGTCAGGCGTCAGCGGTGCTACCAGAGCACGCCCTACTTTCAGTAGGGAGAGTCCGTGCGACCCGGGCCTGGCGCTCCATGATCGGACGGGGTCCGGCACCTTCACGGGTGCCGGGCCCCGTCCGCGTTCCACGGCCGGAGCGGACCGTCAGGACGGCTGGCGGTCGGAGCCCAGTTCGCGGGAGATCCGCAGGCCGACCTGGGCGACCACCGGGCCGAGGGCACGGACCCGGGCGGCGGTCATCCGGGAGGTGAGGCCGGAGACGGACAGCGCGGCCGTCACCTCGCCGGTGTGGTCGAAGATCGGCGCGGCCACGCACCGCACCTCGGGCTCGTGCTCCCGGTCGTCGATCGAGTAGCCGCGGGCGCGGATCCGGGCCAGGTCGGCGCGCAGCCGGGTCTCGTCCGAGATGGTCCAGGCGGTGACCGGGCGCAGTCCGGCCGCCACCACCTCGGTGACGGCCTCCTCGGGCAGCCAGGCGAGGATCGCCTTTCCGGTGGCGGTGCAGTAGGCGGGCGCCCGGCTGCCGACCCGGGAGGCCATCCGGACGTTGGTCTCGTCCTCGACCTTGTCGAGGTAGACGATCCCGGGCGCCTGCCAGACCGTCAGGTGGACGGTCTCGCCGGCCTCCCGCTGGAGCCGGCGCAGGTGCTCGGCGGCGACGCTGCGCAGGTCGAGGGTGGTCAGGTAGGCCTGGCCGAGCCGGAGCGCGCCGTGGCCGAGGCGGAACCACCCGGTCTCTCGGTCCCGTTCGAGCAGGTGCTCGTCGAGCAGCGGGCCGGCCAGCCGGAGCACGGTGCTCTTGTTGAGGCCCAGCCCGTCGGCGAGTTGGGCGAGCGGGACGCCGCGACCGTCCCTGTGGTCCCGCACGTGGGCGAGGACGGCGAGCGCGCGGCGCAACGAGGAGGACTGGTTGCGCTCGGTCGCGGGCTTCGCCGCAGGGACCGGAGGGGCGCTCGCAGGAGTGGTCGCAGGGGTGGGCGGGGGCTTCTGGGGCGACGTCTCCGTCATGGGTCCGTTCCCTGGGCTGGTGCTGCCGGTGTTCCTCCGCGCTTCGGCGGCGGTTGTCAGAACGTACCCCTTCGGGCCCGGATCACCTCATCTTCGATACAACGTTGTGCAGTGCAAAACCTCGTGAACCGCCTCTCGCTGGGCCCGATCGCCCGCGCCTGACGTCCCTGCCATCGAGCAGGCGGCGCCGCCCACCCGAAGCGCCGCGCCCTGCCGTCACCCCGATCACCCACCATCGGCCCCGGTCAGGGCCTGCTTCGACGGGTCCGCGACCGGGACGGCCGTGACGGACCGTCGGCTCAGGCGGCCTCCGCCTCCTCCCCGGGCGGGACCGCGACCAGGACGAACTCCGCCCCGGCGTCGTCCCGGACGAGTGCCGCGCGGCCGAAGGGCGTCGGCCCGGGGCCGGTGCGGACGGTGCCCCCGAGGCTGCGCAGGGCGGCGGTGGCGCGGTCGGTGTCGGCCGTCCCGAAGTGGACGCGCCAGCCGGGGGCGGTTCCGGGCGGGTCGGCGGGACCGATGCCGCACGCCGGCTGGCCGGCGGCCCGGGCGAGGGTGTGGCCCGCCCGGGGGCGGTCGTAGCCGTAGCCGAAGGCCCGGTGGTAGAAGGCGCGGGCGGCGTCCGGGTCGGGGGAGAGGTGCTCGTTCCACGTGAGGGTGCCGGGTTCGTTCACCAGGGCGGCGCCGTCGACGCCGCCGCCCTGCCAGAGGCCGAAGGGTGCGCCGAGCGGGTCGACGGCGAGCGCGGTCCGCCCCTGGTCGGGCACCTCGTACGGTTCGCGGAGGATCCGGCCGCCGGCGGCGCGGACGGCGGCCGCGGTGCGCGACAGGTCGCGGGCGGCGAGGCAGGTGGTCCAGGCTGCGGACCGCGAAGCGGAGGCGGAGACCGGGGCCCGCGGAGCGGAGGTGATCGCGGCGACCTGGGCGCCGTACCGGGTGGCGACCGCCTCGGCGGGGCCGGTCGGGACGAACTCCCAGCCGAACAGCGCGCCGTAGAAGCGTTCCGCCCGAGGGAGGTCCGGGGTGGTCAGGACGATCCAGCAGGGGACGCCCTCGTGGTACCTGCCCGCCTTCGGCATGCCGCCTCCTCGCCCGCCCGGCCCCATCCGTCAGCCTCCGTGCCCGGCCGGCGGGCGGCAAGCGGACGGTTCAGGCGACCCCGCGCGGACGGAACTGGATGCTGATCCGGGGGCCGACCGGGCGGGCCGTCTTCGGGATCGCGTGTTCCCAGGTGCGCTGGCAGGAGCCGCCCATCACCACGAGGTCCCCGTGGCCGAGCGGCCGGCGGACGACGGCCGCGCCGCCGGAGCGCGGCCGCAGGGCGAGGACGCGCGGTTCGCCGACCGACAGGATCGCCACCATGGTGTCCTCGCGGGCGCCGCGACCGATCCGGTCGCCGTGCCAGGCGACGCTGTCTCGGCCGTCCCGGTAGTAGCAGAGCCCGAGGGTGCGGAAGGGTTCGCCGAGCTCGGGCGCGTAGTGCCGGCTGAGCACCGTACGGGCCTCGCCGAGCACGGGGTGGGGCGGTTCGGCGTCGGCGCCGTAGGAGGCGAGCAGCCGGGGGACGTCGACCGTCCGCTCGTACATCTCCCGCTGCTCGGCCCGCCAGGGCACGGTTGCGGCCAGCTGTTCGAACAGCTGGTCCGCCCCGCGCAGCCAGCCGGGCAGCACGTCCAGCCAGGCGCCGTCGCCGAGCACCAGGCGCTGCAGGCCGTCGAGCGGCCCGAGCCGGGGGTCGGCGGCTTCTTCGAACAGCGAGGGCTGGAGGTGGACGGTGCCGTGCATGGGTCCAGCCTACGCCGTGAATCGAACATCTGCTCGAACAAGTACTCCGGCGCTAGCCTGCCGGTATGGCGATCAACGGGTTCGGGGTGACCGAGTTCCAGCTCTTCCTGCTGCGTCGGATGGCCGACTACCACCCGGAGCTGGTCGAGGAGGCGGTGCGGCGGCTCGGCGCCACCCGTGCCTCGATGCGGGAGGCGAACAAGCGCTGGCAGGCGATGATCCGGGCGCCCCGGTTCCCGCGCGGCGCCGCCCGCTGCACCGCCGTGCTCGGGCCGGCGGAGGCGAGCCGACCGCGCCGGATCGGGGACCTCGCCTGCACCGCGCGCCAGTGGACGCTGCCGCTCTGGCCGGAGCTGCGCTTCGAGGTGCTGGTCGGCCCGGCGGAGATCGGCGCGCCGGTGCTGAACGAGTGGCTGGTCCGGGCGGACGGCGCCCCGCCGCCCGCGCTGCGCACCGCCGCCGACCTGGAGCCGTGGGGCTGCGTGGTGGACGACGTGGGGGCGGCGTTCCCGGGGGCGGTGCCGCGCGAGGGGAGCGCGCCGACCCGCTTCCGGCTGGACTTCGAGGCGCCGGGCACCGACGGGCGGGTGCGCGCCTGGACGGCCGACTTCACCTGGGGACTGTTCCAGGAGGTCCGGGAGGCTGGTCCGGGAGGCTGAGGGGTGGTCATCCGATTGCCGAGTGATTCAAGGCGATATTCAGTGAATGCCTTTGATTTGCAGGCCATGGTGCGACCGTGGCAACATAATCGCAGACACTGAATCGGTTTGGCATCGGAAAGCGAAGGATCATGTCGGGCGACGCGCGCGTCATCGTCGGAGTAAGCGGCTCACTGCACAGCCTCACCGCCCTGCACCGGGCGGCGGAGGAGGCCCGGGCCCGCCGGGCCCTGCTGGTCCCGGTGCTGGCCTGGACCCCGGTCGGCGGCGAGCGCAGCTACCGGGCCCGCCCCTGCCCGCCGCTGCTCCGCGCCTGGCAGGACGCCGCCGAGGCCCGACTGGAGAGCGCGCTCGGGCAGGCCTTCGGCGGCCTGCCGATCGGCCTGCCCGTGCAGCCGCTGGTCATGCGCGGCGAGGCCGGGCCGGTGCTGACCGCCCTGGCCGACCGCCCCGGTGACCTGCTGGTGATCAGCGCCGGGCGGCACGGCTCGATGCGCGGACGGCTGCGCCGCCTGCTGCGCGGTTCGGTCGCCCGCTACTGCCTCGACCACGCCCGGGGCGGCGTGCTCGTCGTCCCGCCGTCCGACCTGCACGAGGACCTGCGCGCCCTGCACCGCGACGGCATCGACCTGCGGGAGTTGATCGCGGCCTGACTGGCCGTCAACTCCGGTGAACGGTACGGCCGCCGACCACCGTGCGGACCGGCCGCAGCTCCCTGAGCCGCTCCACCGGACACCTCAACGGGTCGACCGGCCACAGGGTGAGGTCGGCGAGCGCGCCCGGGCGCAGGCTGCCGCGCTCGGCGCTCTCACCGGTCAGCCGGGCTGCGGCGACGGTGTGCAGCGCGACCGCCTCCTCCCGCCCGATCGCGTGCTCGGCGCCGACCACCCCGGCCGTGGTGCCGCGGGTCGTCATGCCCCACACCGAGACCATCGCGCCGTACGGGCCGACCGGGAAGTCCGAGCCGGCCGAGAGCTGCGCCCCCTCGTCCAGCCACTCGCGCAGCGGGAACAGCGCCGCGGTGCGCTCCTCGCCCCAGGCGCGCTGCTGGGTGAGCGCGCCGTCGTGCAGCAGTGGGTGCTGGACGGTCACCGGGATGCCGAGTGCGACCGCTCGGGCCCGCTGGTCGGCCCGGGCCAGTCCGCCGTGTTCGACCACGAGGGCGCCCGGCGGCAGTCCTGGCCGGCCCTTCAGCACCTGCTCGAAGACGTCCAGCAGCACCCGCAGCCCGCGGTCCCCCCAGGCGTGCACGCCCGCCCGCCAGCCGCGCTCGACCACCCGGTCCACCGCGGCGAGCAGCTGCTCCGGCTCCCAGAGCAGCCGCCCGTGGTAGCAGGGCTGCCCCTGGTAGGGCTCCTCCAGCGCGCCCGCCTCGAAGCCGCCGTCGATGCCGAACTTGACGCCCCACAGGCGCAGTTGCGCGTCGTCCCGGCCGTCCGCGCGCCACTGGTCCATCCGGTCCAGCAGGGCGTCCACCTGCTCGGGGGTGCGCGCCGCGAAGCCGGAGACCAGGGCCCGCACCCGGACGGCGAGCGCGCCCTCGGCCCGGGCCGCGTCCAGCACGTCGAGGTCCTCCACCGGGACGAGGCAGTCGCGCACGGTACCGATGCCGGTGGCGGCGTAGTCGGCGGATGCCGCCCGCAGCCCCTCGATCCGCTCGGCCAGGGTCGGGCGCGGCAGCACCCGCTCGACCAGCTCGGTCGCCCGGTTGATCAGCCGGCCGGTCAGCCGGCCGTGCTCGTCGCGTTCGATCACCCCGCCGGACGGCGCCTCGGTGGACCCGTCGATCCCGGCCAGCCGCAGCGCGGCCGAGTTGAGCACCATGTTGTACGCGCCGCGGCGCACCAGCACCGGGTGGTCGGCGGTGGCGTCGTCCAGCTCCTCGGTGGTCGGCATCCGCTGCTCGGCGAGCAGCACCTCCTGCCAGTTGACGGTGGTGAGGATCCACTCCCCGGCCGGGGTGCGGGCGGCGCGCTCGCGGATCAGCTCCAGGAACCCGGCGAGGTCCCGGGCCTCGTGCACCGGGACGCCGTGGACGCTGTGCCCGGCCAGGATCAGATGGGTGTGGGTGTCGTCGAAGGCGGGCAGCACGGTCGCCGACGGGGCGTCCACCACCTCGGTGCCGGGCCCGATCAGGGCGTCCAGGCCGTCCGGCTCGGCGGCGAGCGCGGTGATCCGGCCGTCGGTGACGGCGACGGCGCGCTGCGGGGGTTCGCCCGGCGCGAGGGTGTGCACGGCGGCGGCACGGATCAGCAGGTCGGCTGGGGTGGTCATGGCAGCTCCTGGAGGGGCGACAGTCCGGTGACCTTCTCGACGTACCGCAGACTCGGCTCGGCGAGCAGCCCGTGCACCTCGGTGAACACGGCGCGGGCCGGGACGGCGTTCCAGTCGGCGGGCAGCAGCGGCTCGGGCAGCCCGGGGTCGAGGTACGGCAGCCGGCGCCACTGGGTGAGCATCGGCACGTAGTCCCGGAAGGCCTCGGCCGGGTCGATGCGGGAGCGCCCGCGCAGCTCCTCGGCGAGCGGGCGCCAGGCGTCGGTGAAGGCCGCGTACTGCGCCTCGATCGCCGGGAGGTCCCACCAACTCGCCACCGCCGCACGGAGTTCGGCGAAGCCGGCGTACTCGGCGGAGAGGAAGAGGTGGACGTAGGCGCTCAGGCCCAGGCGTTCCAGCAGCCGGCGGGCGTCCGGCAGCAGCCGGGCGGGGGCCAGCCAGACGCCGGGGGCGGCGTTGCCGAAGCCGAGCCAGCTGAGCCGGGAGCGCAGCTGGTGGCGGTGGGCGCGTTCGGACTCGGGCACCGAGAAGACCGCCACCACCCAGCCGTCGGCGAGCTCGGCGGGCTCCAGGCTGTGGAAGATCCGGCGGTCGCCCTCGTCGAAGACCGGGGCCATCGCGGGGGACAGCCGGTAGCCGGTGCCGGTGCGGCGCTCCTGGAGCAGGGTACCGGCCTTCTTCAGCCGGGAGATCGCAGAGCGGACGGCGGGGGCGTCGACGTCCAGCTCCGCCATCAGCGCGATCAGGTCGGCGATCGATATCCAGCCGCCGAGACGGCGGACGAACTCGCCGTAGACGGTGTGGATCAGGGAGCTGGGCCGGGTCGTGCTCTCCGGCATGTGCGGACCCTCCTCCCCGACGGCTGGTGGTGATCATAGCGGGGCGGATCTAGGCGTAGGCGCCGGAGAGCAGGTGTCCGGCGCCGGGGGCGACGGCGGGCAGGCCGAGTGCCCGCAGCAGCTGGTGGGTGGTGCAGATCGCGGCCGATACCACCGGTTTGCCGAGCTGCTGCTCGGCCTCCTCGACGGCGGACAGCGAGGGCATCTGCACGCAGGCGGAGAGCACCACGGCGTCGGCCCCGCCGTGCGACAGGCCCTTGGCGATCGCGGGCAGCCGGGCCGGGTCGTGGGCGGCCACGTCCAGGTTGTCGGCGATCTCCAGGGCGGCGTGGTCGAGCACCTCGATGCCCTCCTGGGCGAGGTAGTCGACCACCGTCCGGGCCAGTGGCCGCAGGTACGGGGTGACCATCGCGACCTTCTTCGCGCCGAGCGTCCGCAGGCCGGCGACCAGCGCGCCGGCGCTGGTGACCACGGGCGCGGGGGCGCCGTTCTCCACCGTACGGCGGTGCAGCCGCCGTTCGGCCTCGCGGTGGTAGCCGGGGCCGGTGGCCATCACCGCGACCAGGCAGGCGTAGCCGATCACGTCGACCCGGGCGTCCGAGAGCTCGGCGGCGCAGCGGTCGGACTCGCCGTCCATGGCGCGCAGCTGCTCGGGGGTGACCCTGGTCATCCGCATCCGGCTGGAGTGGAAGGTGAACCGTTCGGGGGCGACCGCCTCGCGGGCCCGCAGCAGGGCGGGGACCTCGGTCTCCATGGTGACGTTGGAGCTCGGGACGATCTGGCCGATCCGGTAGGTGGTCATCTGCGCCGGACTCCTCTCAGCGGGGTGTCGATCAGCGGGCGTTGGCCGGCGGGCGTTGCTCAGCGGGCGTTGGCCGGCGGCCTTGCTCAGCGGCCTTGGTCAGCGGCCTTGCTCAGCGGGTGTCGGTTCAGCGGGCGTCGACCACGGGGTTGGCGAGGGTGCCGATCCGCTCGATGGTGGCCTCGACCAGGTCGCCGGGCTGCAGGAACTGCGGCGGGACCATGCCGGCACCCACTCCCGAGGGGGAGCCGGTGGCGATCACGTCCCCGGGCTCCAGGGTCATGCCGGCGGAGATGTCGGCGATCAGCCGGGCGATGCCGAACAGCATGTGGCGGGTGTTGGAGTTCTGCCGCAGCTCGCCGTTGACCCGCAGCGAGAGGTCGAGCCGCTGCGGCTCGGGGATCTCGTCGGCGGTGACCACGACCGGGCCGAACGGCGCGTAGCTGTCCTGGCCCTTGGAGAAGAACCACTGGCCGGAGCGGCGCTGGTCGCGGGCGCTGACGTCGTTGACGATGCTGTAGCCGAACACGTGCCGCCAGGCGTCCTGTTCGCTCACCCGGCGGGCGGGTTCGCCGATCACCACGGCGAGTTCGCACTCCCAGTCGAGCTGCTTGGTGAGGTCGGCGTTGTGCAGGATCGGCTGGCCCGGCCCGGTGACGGCGGTGGCGGGCTTGCCGAACAGTACCGGGCGGTCCGGGAGTTCGCGGTCGGTGTCCAGGCTGCGGTGCGACTCGTCCACGTGCTCCACGTAGTTGAGGCCGACGCCGACGATCTTTCCCGGGCGCAGCGGGGCGCGCAGCGACACCTCGGCGAGCGGCCGGGTGTCCGGCGCCCCGTCGAGCAGTCGCCGGGCGGCGGCCAGGGCGGGCTCGCCGGCCCGGATCAACTCCAGGAGGCTGCCCGGGAGCCGCACTCCGGCGGCGGAGGCGAGGGCGGTCAGGTCGGCGACCCGGTCGGCACCGATCCGGGCGCCCAGACGGGGGGTGTCGTCGCCGTCGGTGCAGTAGGTGAGCAGGTGCATCTCTCTGGACTCCTGTTACGGGGTGGTGGGCTGGTGTCCGTCGTGGTCCGGGTAGGACTCCTCGCGGTAGAGGCCGAGCGAGTGCATGACCGGGAAGTCGTTGAAGGAGAAGAGGCAGGCGTCCTCGCCCTGGTCGAGGTTCGCGTGCTCGTGCCAGGCCCAGGACGGCACGACGAAGATGTCGCCCTGCTGCCACTCGAAGCGCTGCCCGCCGATCACCGAGACGCCGCGCCCCTTGGCCGCCGTGTAGACCACCGACCCGGTGTGCCGGTGGGCCCGGGTGGCCTGGCCGGGGCGCAGCAGTTGCAGGTGGGCGGCCATGGTGGGCATCACCGGGCCGCCGGTGACCGGGTTGGTGTACTCCATGATCACGCCGTCGTACGGGGATCCCCCGGTGGCGCGGGCGAGTTGGCACAGCGCGTGGTAGCTGGGCTCCCAGGGCCAGCCGAGCAGTGGTGAGTACGGGCGGGTCCACTTCTCGACGCCGTACGGGAGCAGGTTGCCGCCGTAGCTGAGCAGCGAGGAGTTCGCCACCGGGCCGGGGCGCTGGTAGAGCCCGGGGTGGACCTCGTAGAAGTTGGCGTCGAGGGTGTTGACCAGCGGGATGTCCAGGCCGTCCTGCCAGATCACCGGGTTGTCCTCGGACTCGTTGCCGTGCTCGTGCCAGGTGTTGTTGGGGGTGATCGCGAAGTCGCGCGGGCCGACCTTGAGCTTCTGCCCGTCCACGACCGTCCAGGCGCCGGTGCCCTCGTGGACGAAGCGAAGCGCGGAGGCCTGGTGGCGGTGGGCGGTCATCGCCTCGCCGGGGCCCATGATCTGCAGGCCGGTGTACAACAGGCCGACGGCGGCGCTGAGTTCGCGGCGTCCGGGGTTGACCAGCATCACCACCCGGCGTCCCGCGTCGTCGGCCTTCACCAGCGGGAGGGCCTTGCGGACCAGCGGGCGCAGGTCGGCGTAGCGCCACAGCACCGGGACGGACTTCGGCTGCGGGTACCAGGGCTCGATCTCGTTCGCCACCGTCCACAGGGCGCCGGCCTCGTGCTTGGCCAACTCCTCGTAGTAGGCGCGCAGTTCCGGGCTGTCGTTGACCCGGGCCCGGCCGATCCGGTCGTCGTCGTAGCTGTTCTCGCTGGTCATGCCTCCTCCTCGGGGAGTACCAGGGGTCGCAACGGACGGTCGTTCACGTGCAGTTGGAAGACGTCGAAGCGGTTGTAGTGGCCGACGATGTCGTGCATCTGCTTGGGCTGGACGCACCGGCCGAGGTCGATTTCGGCGTAGACGATGCCCTCCTCGTCCACCAGCGGCTCGGTGACCGCCCGGCCGTCCGGGCCGAAGATCCCGGACAGCGCGTTGCGCGGGCGGGCGAGCTGCTTGCGGACCTGCTGGTCCTCGCCGGCGATCAGGTCGACCATCTCCGGCGAGATGGTCGAGCAGGAGACCACGGTGAACAGCTTGCCCTCGAAGCAGTGGGCGGCGGCGCGCAGGGCGATCGCCTCCGCCATGTCGTAGTCCTCGGGGGCCACCGGCAGGGCGATGTAACTGGCGGCGTGCACGAGTTCGCCCTGCGCGAGAAGGGTGAAGCGGGCCAGGGTGTTGGTGTTCTCGCCGCAGGCGAGCGCGCCGAGCGGGCCGACGGCCGTGCGGTGCACCCGCAGTGAGCTGCCGTCGCCCTGGGTCCAGGTCAGCTTCTCCGCCCAGGTGGGCACCAGCTTGCGGTGCACGCCCAGGAGTTCGCCGTCCGAGCCGATGATCAGCAGGGTGTTGTACAGCACCCCGAGGCTGTGTCGGCCGCGCTCGTTGACGCCGATCACCAGCACCACCCCGGCCTGCCGGGCGGCGGCGCGCAGGGTGTCGACGTACGGCCCGGGGACGTCCACGGCGGCGCGGTAGAGCCGCTCGTACCAGGGGGAGCCCTGGACCGGGGTCATCGTCCAGTTCCAGTACGGGTAGCCGGGGACGAAGACCTCGGGGAAGACCACCAGTGCGGCGCCGTGCCGGGCCGCCTCCTGGAGCAGGGCGACGGCCTTGTCCACGGTCGCGGCCGGGTCCAGGTAGACCGGAGCGGCCTGCACGGCGGCGGCGGTGAAGCGGGGCAGGTCCGGCATCGTCACTCCTTCGGCGGGCTGGTCGGCAGCCAGCGGCGGTGGACGGGCGGGGCGGGCTCGCGGAGCAGGTGCAGGCGCGGGGCGACCCGGTCGGCGCCCGGGCCCGGCGGCCGGCGGCGGCCGGCCAGCCAGGGTTCGGGCCAGTGGGCGCCGGGGCCGGTGTAGTCCTGGTCGGCCGCGGCGTGCAGGGTCCAGAACGGGTCGTGCAGCTGGGCCCGGCCGACCGCGACCAGGTCGGCGCGTCCGGCCAGCAGGACGGAGTTCGCGTCGTCGTGGCCGGAGATCGCGCCGACCGCGATGGTCGGCAGGCCGGTGGAGGTGCGGATCAGCTCGGCGAAGGGCGTCTGGTAGCCGCGCCCGTACGGCGGCCGCTGGTGCGCGACCACCTCGCCGGTGGACACGTCCACCGCGTCCGCCCCGGTCTCGGAGAGGGCCTGGCAGATCGCCACGGCGGCGGTCTCGGAGGTGCCGCCGGGCGCCCAGTCGGCGGCCGAGATCCGCACCAGCAGCGGCCGCCCGGCGGGCCAGACGGCGCGCACGGCGGCCAGCACCGCCAGAGGAAACAGCAGTCGGTGGGCGAGCGGGCCGCCGTAGTGGTCGGTGCGGTGGTTGGTGAGCGGGGAGAGGAAGGAGGAGAGCAGGTGCCCGTGGCCGAACTGCAGCTCCAGCGCATCGAAACCGGCCCGCGCGGCGCGCTCGGCGGAGGCGGCGAAGTCCGCTGCGACGGCCGCCAGTTGGACCTCGTTGGCCTCGTGCGGGGTCGGGCTGCCGGGGCCCCAGGGCAGCGGTGAGGGGGCGAGCAGCGGCCAGCCCTCGGCGAGCGGGCGGCCGATGCCGTCCGGCCCGGGTGCGGCGGTGGCGCCCCGGCGGCCGGCGTGGGTGAGCTGGATGCCGAGCGGGGTGTCGCTCACCGCCCTGACCGCTTTCAGCAGTTCGGTCCAGGCGGCCTCCTGGCCGTCGGTCCACAGCCCGGGGCAGCGGTCGGTGGCCCGGCCCTCGGGGCTGACGGCCGTCATCCCGGCGATCACCAGCCCGGCGCCGCCGAGCGCGTGGGCGGTCAGCTGGGCCCGGTCGAAGGCGCTGGGCAGCGCGTCGGGCGAGGTGAAGGTGGCGAGCGGCGGGACGACGATCCGGTTGCGCAGCTCCAGCGCGCCCAGCTTCAGCGGCCGGAACATCGGCGGCACCCCGCGCGAGCCGCCGGTGGCGATCTCCACGGCGGCCGTGAACTCCGGGTCGCGCGCGCGCAGACCGCCGTAGGTGACTCGGCGGCTGCGGGTGAGGAGGTTGAAGGCGAACTGGTCGACGCCCAGGCCGGTGCGGCGGCCGACCGTCTCGAACCACTCCAGGCTGGCCTGGGCGGCCCGCTGGGTGGACTCCACCACCGGCCGCCGCTCGGCCTCGTAGGCGGCCAACGCGGCGTCCAGGGTGGGCTGTTCGCTCAGTCCGGCGGCCAGGGCGAGGGCGTCCTCCAGGGCCAGTTTGGTGCCCGAACCGATCGAGAAGTGCGCGGAGTGTGCGGCATCGCCGAGCAGCACGAGGTTGCGGTGGCGCCAACTGGCGTTGCGCACGGTGGTGAAGCGGATCCAGCGGGAGGCGTTGGGGATCAGCCGGTGGCCGTCCAGGTGGCCGGCGAGCAGCTCGGCGCAGCGTCGCACGCTCGCCGTGTCGCTCTCGCCGCGCGCCAACTCCCTTGCCGCGAGAGCCTCGAAGCCCGCGCGGCGCCAGGCGTCCTCGGCGATCTCGACGATGAAGGTCGAGCGGCCGGCGCTGTACGGGTAGGCGTGCACCTGGAGGGCGCCGAAGTCGAACTCCTCGACGATGAAGGTGAAGGCCTCGAAGACCCGGTCGGTGGCGAGCCAGATGTAGCGGCAGCTCCGCTCGTCCAGTTCGGTGCGGAAGGCGTCCGGGTGGGCGGCCCGCGTGCCGGAGTGGATGCCGTCGGCGGCCACCACCAGGTCGTACTCGGCGGTGAGTCGCTCGACCGGCGGGGCGGGCGTGCGGTAGCGCACGTCCACCGCCAGTTCGGCGCAGCGCTGTTGCAGGACGGCGCGCAGCCGGTTGCGGTCGAGGGCGGCGAAGCCGTGCCCGCCGCTGGTGCGGACCTGGCCGACGTAGCAGATGTCGATGTCGCTCCAGCGGGCGAACTCGGCGCTGATCGCGGCGAAGACCTGCGGGTCGGCCCGGGCGATGCCGTCCAGGGTCTCGTCGGAGAAGACCACCCCGAAGCCGAACTCGTGCTCCCGGGCGTCGCGCTCGTACACCGTGATCTCGCGCTCGGGGGCCAACTGCTTGGCCAAGGCGGCGAAGTAGAGGCCGCCCGGACCGGCGCCGATCACCGCGATGCGCCGCGGTCCGGTGGCCGGGGGGTGTGCGGCCGTCATGCGACCACCTCCGGCTGCTGCGGCCCGGCCTCCGCGAGCGCCCGGCGGACCGGCGCGGGCCAGGGCTCGGCGCCCTTGGCCTGCGGTGCGGCGTGCACCACCGACATCCGGCCGCTGGCGGCCAGGCCGGTCGGGCCGTGCACCTCGAAGGCGTAGTGCAGCGAGGAGCCGCCGACCCGGACCACCCGCAGCTCGGTGCGGACGACGTCCCCGAACCAGAGCCGCTCCCGGTAGTCGGCCTCGAAGTGCACCCGGGGGATCCGCCCGAACAGCTCGGCCAGCCCGAGCCGGCGCAGCAGCGCCGCCTCGGCGGCCTCGGCCCAGCGCTGGACGGCGGAGAAGTGGTAGTGCCCGGCGGCGTCGGTGTCCGACCACTCGACCCGGCGCTCGACAGTGATGGCGGCGGGGAGCGGGGCCTGCTCCGCCTCCTGCGGCGTGTCCCGGGGCACGTTCCGGGTCACCTCCTGGCGCACGTTCCGGGTCACGTCCTGGGTCACCTCCTCCGGCACGTCCTGGGTCACCTCCTCCGGCACGTTCCGGGTCACCTCCTCGGTCACGGCGGCCCTTCTGCGCAGCTCGGCGCGGAGCAGCTTGCCGGTCGCCGTGCGCGGCAGCTCGGGGACGAACTCGACGGCACGCGGGTACTTGTACGGCGCGATGGTGCGCTTGACGTGCTCCTGGAGTTCCTTGACCGTCTCCGCGCCGGCCGAGGCGCCCCCGCGCAGCACCACGTACGCCTTGACCACCGTGCCGCGCCGCTCGTCCGGGGCGGCCACCACGGCGCAGTCGGCGACGGCGGGGTGGGCGCCGAGCGCCTGTTCCACCTCGGGCCCGGCGATGTTGTAGCCCGCCGAGACGATCATGTCGTCGTTGCGCGCCTGGTACCAGAAGTAGCCGTCGCGGTCGCGGAGGTAGGTGTCGCCGGTCAGGTTCCAGCCGTTGCGCACGTAGTCGCGCTGACGTTCGTCGTCCAGGTAGCGGCAGCCGGTCGGGCCCTTGACGGCGAGCAGCCCGGGCTCGCCGTCCGGCACCGGGTTGCCCTGCCCGTCCAGTATCGCCGCCCGGTAGCCGGGTACGGGACGACCCGTGGAGCCGGGGCGGATGTCGGCGTCGGCGGCCGAGATGAACACGTGCAGCAGCTCGGTGGCGCCGATGCCGTCGATCAGCCGTCGGCCGGTGGCGGCGTGGAAGGCCTCCCAGACGGGGGCGGGCAGCGGCTCGCCGGCCGACACGCAGCGTCGCACCCGGGCCAGCCGGTCGGCCAGCCCGGCGGCCAGGATCGCCCGGTAGGCGGTCGGCGCGGTGAACAGCACGCTCACACCGTGGCCGCGGACCAGCTCGGCGAGCTGCTCGGGGGTGGCCTGCTCCAGCAGCAGGCTGGCGGCGCCGGCCCGCAGCGGGAAGACCAGCAGGCCGCCGAGCCCGAAGGTGAAGCCGAGCGGCGGGGTGCCGGCGAAGAGGTCGTCGGGGGTGGGGCGGAGCAGGTGGCGCGAGAAGGTGTCGGCGTTGGCGAGCACGTCCCGGTGGAAGTGCAGGGTGGCCTTGGGGCGGCCGGTGGTGCCGGAGGTGAAGGCGATCAGCGCGACGTCGTCGGCGGCGGTCGGTACGGCGGTGAAGCCGGGGCGCAGGGTGGTGCAGCGGGCGGTGAGGTCCTCGGGGCCGGGACCGCCGAAGGGGAGTATCCGCAGGTCGGGGATGTGGGCCCGGTCGAGTTCGGTGAGGAAGCGGTGGTCGCACAGGGCGAGGGCGGGGCGGGCGATCCGGGTCAGTTCGGTCAGCTCGGCGGCGCGCAGCAGTGGCATGGTGGTGACCACCACCCCGCCGGCCTTCAGCACGCCGAGCCAACAGGCGGCCAGCCAGGGGGTGTTGGGTCCGCGCAGCAGTACGCGGTTGCCGGGGACGAGGCCGAGTTCCTCGGTGAGCAGGCGGGCGATCCGGTCGGTGCGGTCGCGCAGTTCGCCGTAGCTCCAGCAGTCGGTGGGGGTGAGCAGGCAGCGGCGGTCGGGTCCGAAGCGGGCGATGGTGTCGTCGAGCAGGGCGGCCGCGCAGTTCAGACGGTCCGGGTAGGCCAACTCCGGGAGATCGAAGAGGAGTTCCGGCCACTGTTCGAAGGGTGGGAGATGGTCGCGGCAGAACGTGTCCACATGCGCTGAGGGGGAGAGCTCCATGGGCGGGCACCTCATCGTGCGAGCGGGAGTGAAGCCAGTATGGCGCTCTCATGACGCCAGTCAAGATAGCGATACACGCATTCGGGCGACGGGGGGCGCGCGGTGCGCGCGGTGCGGCGGGGGCAAACGGAACGCCCCGCAGGCCGGCGGGCCTGCGGGGCGGGGGAGGGGCGTCCCGGCGGTTCTGGCGCTTCTGGTGCTCAGAGCGCTCGGGGTGCGCGGGTGCTTCGGGCGACGGGGTGCGCGGGTGCTCCGGGCGCTCGGGGTGCGCGGGTGCTCTGAGCGCTCGGGGTGTCCGGGGTGCTCAGGGCGCGGTGGCGTGGAAGACGGCGTCCGGGGTGCGGCCCTGTTCGGCCTGCTGGGCGCGTTCGGCGAGCAGCCGGGCGAAGGGGGTGAGGCCGGGCAGTGCGACCGTCGCCCCCGGGCCCGAGTAGTGAACGTACAGCAATGCCGTGTCGACCCGGACCAGCGTCTCGGCCGTCGACTCGCCCCGGGTGCGGGCGGCGCTCCGGTCACCGATCGACGGGGCGGCCGCCACCGCGGTGTCGCCCCGGGCGTCGAGCAGGCCGAGCCTGGCGGCGAAGGCCCGGCCGGCGGCCTCGGCGGAGGCGAAGGTCACCACGGCGAACTGCACCGACGGGAGTGGGGTGGCGCTGAACGTCACGGTGGCGTACGTGAGTTGCTGGTCGCAGGCGTGCGGGAGCAGGCAGGGCACGTCCGGTCCGCTGCCGGCCCCGGACCGCGGCCCGATCGCCACCTGCCAGCCGCCCGGCATCGCCGCCAGGTCCGGCAGCACGCCCTGGGCCTGCGCGGGGTCGCGGATGGTCCGGGCGGCGTGGGCGAAGTCCGGTCCGTTGGGCTGGAGCAGCGGGCGCGAGCCGAGGTGGATCCCGAGGGCGACCAGCGCGGTGATCAGGACCAGCGCCAGGGTGACGACGAGGGCGGTGTTGCCGCGCCGGGCGGCCAGGGCGCGGGCACCGGCGGCGGCCGGACCCAGCCGGAGCTGGACGGTGGACGGGTTCCTGGGTCCGGTCCGGAGCTGGACGGTGGAGGGGTTCCCGGACTCGGCCCGGAGCTGGACGGTGGACCGGTCTTCGGGATCGACCCGCAGGTGAACGGTGGTCGGATCGGCGGCAGGGCCCGTCCGGAGCTGGACGGTGGTCGGGTCGGCCGGCCCGCCGAGCTCGGTGGTGGTCAGGTACTGGGCGAACCCCGGGTCGGCGACGAGCAGTTGGGCGACGGCCGCGGTCAGTTCGCCGCGCGCCCGCGGATCCTCCGGGTCCGCCTCGACCGCCGTCAGGGCCCGCGCCCCCTCCGGCACCAGCCGCAGCCGGGCGTGAACCACCTCGGCCACCGCCCGGCCCGGCCCGGCCGTGCCCCGCGCCAGCCGTACCAGCGCTCCCACCACGCGCGGTACCAGCTCCCGGCCGTCCCCCATGGCAACTCCCCCCGCCGCATGAGTCCTTGTCACCAGGCTCCCGGACCAGTGGCCGCGACACACCCCCGCCGGACCGAACGGAGACGGAACTGCAACCGGGTGCGGACGTGCCGGCGGCCGGTGGACACCAGGAGCCACATCGGCCCCCCGCGTCACCGGCCGGGCAGGTGCCGGGAGACCAGGTCCGCGATCACCGCCACCGGCAGGGCCGGATTGGCGGCGGCCGCCGCGGCGGTTCGGGGGTCCGGGGAGGCCAGGCAGGTGGCCAGAGCTGCGGGGGAGGCGTTGGGGTGGGCGGCGACGGTGCGCAGGGCCTTGACGGGGGTGGGCGGGGTCGCGACGATCCGATCGAGCACCCATCCGGGGGCGCCCGGGTTCGCGGCCACGGCGGTGGCCACCATGGACCCGAACGCATGCAGAACGGCGGTGAGTTGGGTGGCGGTCAGGCCGGGGTGCGGTGCCACCGACTTGACCACCTTGGCGTCCGGGTCGGCGGCCAGCCGGTCGCGGAGCTCCGCCGGCAGATCGCGGCGGGAAGCGGCGAGGGCGCGGACCCTCGGCTCCCGGGAGCCCGCGAGCCGGGCGAGTTCGGCGGCATCGGCGGCGCCGATCCGGGGCAGTAGCAGGGCCGGACCGATCCGGACGGTGGTGGCGAGCCGGGTGAGGAGGTCGAGCGGGATGCAGGGGTGCTGGACGAGTGAGCGCCGCACGTCGTGGCCGTCGTCCTCGGCGAGGCGGCGGATCAGCCGTTCGTCGACCCCCGGGTTCCGGGCGAGGTTGGACCGGACCCAGGGGATCTCGTCCCCGGCGAGCCGGTGGTACGTCTCGGCGGGCAGCCCGGGGTGGGTGGCGAGCGCCTGCCGGACCATGGTGTGGTCGGCCACCAGCCGGGCGGCAGCCGCCCCCGGGGTGGTCGGATGGGCCGCCGCCTGTTCGCGGACCATCACCTCGGGGTCGTCCAGCAGGACCGTGAGCAGTTCGGCGGCCATGGCCTCGTTCGCCGCGGCGCAGCGCCGCACCGTCGGCACCGGGTGGGCGGCGAAGCGGCTCAGCAGGTCCGGTCGGGTGGTGTGGACGGCGAGTACGGCCACCACGTCGGCCGACTCGTCGGCCGCGAGCAGGTCCGCGGCCTCGTCCGGCAGCCCGACCGCCGAGGCGACCCGCTCCCTGACCAACTCCTCCGGGTGGGTGGCGAACAGCCGTGGCCAGGCCGGATCTCCTCGGCCCTCGTCCAGCAGGGCGAGCGCGACCTGCGGGCGGGCGAGCGGGTCGACGTCCTCGGCGTGCAGCAGGCCGCGCCCGGCCAGACGTACGGCGGCGCCCTCGTGGCCGTCGGCCAGCTGCCGGACCTGGTCCGGGGTGAGATCCGCCCGCTGTGCGAGTTCCTCCGCCAACTCCTCGGCGAGTTCCTGCGCGAGGCCCTCGTCGGCGTCGGCGACCAGGCGAGCGAGCAGCTCGGGCGGCAGGGCGGGGTTACCGGCAACGGCGGGCAGCAGCGAGGGCATCCGCGCATTGTGCCCGCCGCCCGGCCGGTTCCGCCGCCGAATTCCGCGGCGCGCCCGAACCGCCGTGGGTCACGGTCACGCGGGGTACGGCCGGGTGATGCGGTTCGGCTCGGCCACGGGGGAAGGAGAGCTGTGTGATGCGAGCGCACCGCCATGGACTAGACCATTTTCGAAGTCAATCGATGGACAGGGCGGCCGCGGAGAGGTGGAATGCGCCGCCGCCCGGTGGCCTCCGGGCCTTCCCCGGAGCCGTTCCCGGGCAGCTCGGCGCGGGGAGCTGCCGGCGCGCACCACGGTCCCCGGCCCGCACGCCAGGACGAACGCCCCTCGATGATCCGAACGGCCGTGCGGAACCGGGCGGTTCGATGCCGCCGATCCCGTCGGCGGGGTCAATTCCCGACGTGAACCTGCCGATAACGGTGATGACGTCATGACGCCGTTCGGAGGAGCCAACATGCCCGAACTGTGGATGCCCGGTGCCGAGATCCATGACCTCGGCGACCACGCGCCGACCGACCAGCAGTACCCGCCGAAGGCCATCGCCCACATCACCTGGGACCGCAACGCCACCGCCGCCGCACCGCAGGACTGGTGCCCCTACGAGGACCTGGTCGGGTACTTCACCGGCGCCGGCGCCGGTGACGCCCCGCACCTGATCTGGGACCCGTTCAGCGGACGCGCCGCCCAGCTGTTCCCCGCCGACTCCCGCTCGAAGAGCCTGCTCAGCCCCGCCCAGAGCCCGACCCGTACCAACCGGGCCGGGCGGGTGGTGATCCAGATCGAAGCGGTCTTCTTCCCGTACTGCCGCCACCAGGGCACCGTCTACGCGCAGTTGGTCGACACCCCGTGCGCGGGCTGGGACCGGATCCACGCCTGGGTCTCCTCCTGGGGCGTGCCCGACGCGTGGCCGATGGGGCAGCCGACCGACTTCTCCTCGCACCGCGACGAGCACGTGTGGGAGACCCGCGGCGGCTGGTACGCGCACGCCCACGTGCCGTTCAACGACCACACCGACCCGGGGACCTGGCCCGCCTTCCGCAGCGGCTCCGGCTCCCCGTCCTCCCCGCCCCCCGGGGAGTCCGTCCCGGCCCGGTACCAGGTCACCGTGAACGGCCTGGCGTACGGCTACGGCGCCCAGGGCTACCAGGTCACCACCGTCGGCCGGGCGCTGGTCGCGGGCGGGTTCGGCTCCCACTACCACTCCGGGCCCGGGCCGACCTGGACGGACGCGGACACCGAGAACTACGCGGACTACCAGGCGAGCCTGGGCTACTCCGGGCGGGCCGCGGACGGCGTGCCGGGCGAGGACTCGCTGCGGCGGCTGCTCGGCTACCTGCCCGGGCCGCGCACGGTCTCGCTCGCCCACGTCGTCGCGGCGGCGCGCAGCGACCCGGGGGCCGAGCAGGGGCACCGGACGTACGGGGCCGAGGTGGCGATCGTCGAACAGGCGCTGGCGGACGAGGGGTTGCTCGAACAGCGCTGGGTGGACGGCTCGTACGGCAGCCTCACGGTCACGGCGTACGCGGGCTGGCAGCGGCGGTGCGGGTACTCTGCGGGGGCCGCGGACGGGATACCCGGGCGGGACTCGCTGCAACGGCTGGGAGCCGCGCGGGGGTTCGCGGTGACGGACTGAGCGGGGGCGGACTGAGCGGTGACGGACTGAGCGGGGGCGGACTGTGCGGTGACGGACTGAGCGGGCGGCGGACTGCGTGGGGGTGGCGCCGGGCGTCGGCGTCGGGGGAGTCGGCGGCGGGCGTCGGCGTACTCCCTGGGGAGTTCGTCGGGCGCGGCGACGCGCGGGCGCGTACTCGTCCGGGAGTACACGAGGTTACTTCCCCTGGCAGACGACCGATGAGGGGCGGACGGGGGAGTCTGGGCGCGTCGTCGTGAGCCGCCCGACTCGAAGGAGGTACCCGTGCGTTCGTCCAGTCCGTCCAGCTCTTCCACCGGGGCCGTCGCAGCGCCCGGGGCCGCCCCCGGAGAGGCCCCGGGTCCGGGGCGGCGGTCCGCCGGTCGCCGCCTCTCACCGGGGGCGCGCAAGCGCCTGGTGGTCCTGCACGTCGTCGTCTCGGTGAGCTGGCTGGCGCTGATGCTGTGCCTGCTCACCCTGGCGGTGACGGCCCTGACCACCGACGACGGCGACCGGCTGAGAACGGCCTACCGGGCGATGGGCATGCTGGGCGACACGCTGGTGCTGCCGCTGAGCCTGCTCACCTTCCTGAGCGGGGTGGCGCTGGGGCTCGGCACGTCCTGGGGCCTGTTCCGGTACTACTGGGTGAGCACCAAGTTCTGGCTGACGCTGGGGGCGATGGCCGCCTCGGTCTTCGCGCTCACCGCCCGGCTGCACGACGCCGTCCGGGTGGCGGACGCTCACCCGACCGGGCCGATACCGGTCGCGGACCTCGGGTTCGTCCGGTACAACACGGTGATCGTCCCGGCGGTGGCACTCTCGCTCTACCTGTTCAACGTCATCCTGTCGGTGTACAAGCCCTGGGGCCGCCGCAAGGCCACGGAGCGGAGACCGGGCCGAATACCCTCGGCGGGGCGGTGAGGGCGCTCCCCGCGGTCGGGGGCTCCCGGTGCTCCTGGCTGCGCGGGGCGGTGCCGGCCCTGGGAATGCCCGTACGGCCGGGAGGCGTTGTCGCCCCACGTGACCAGTGCTGCGCCCACGACCAGACTCTCCGTCCTCGACCGGTCCCGGACCAGACGGGGCGAGGAGCCGGCGCAGGCGCTGCGGAACACGGTGGCATTCGCCCGGGAGGTCGAGCGGCTGGGCTACCACCGCTTCTGGGTCTCCGAGCACCACGGCGTGCCCGGGGTGGCCGGATCGGCGCCGACGGTGCTCGCCGCGGCGGTCGCGGCGGCCACCTCCCGGATCAGGGTCGGCACCGGCGGGGTGATGCTGCCCAACCACCGTCCCATGGTGGTGGCCGAGCAGTTCGGGGTCCTGGCGGCGCTGTTCCCGGGCCGGATCGACATGGGCCTCGGGCGCTCGGTGGGCTTCACGGACGGCGTCCGGCGGGCGCTCGGACGGGAGAAGGACGCCGCGGATGACTTCGGGGGCCAGCTGGCCGAGCTGCTCGGCTACTTCGACGGCTCGCAGCAGGTCCACCGCGACGTCCATGCCCGTCCGGCCGAGGGCCTGGACGTGCCGGCCTTCGTCCTGGCCACCGGCGCCGGCGCCGAACTGGCCGCCGAGGCCGGGCTGCCGCTGGTCATCGCCGCCGCGCGCGGGGAGGAGCGGATGCTCGCCGCGATCGAGGGCTACCGCAGCCGCTTCCGCCCCTCCGCGCAGGCCGCCGAGCCGTACGTGGTGGTCTCGGGCACGGTCGCGGTGGCCGAGACCGAGGAACGGGCGCGCGAACTGCTCGTGCCGGAGGCCTGGGCCGGCGCGTACTCCCGCACCCACGGGGAGTTCCCGCCGCTGGCCCCGGCCGCCGAGATCCTGGCGCGGGAGATGAGCGCACGTGAGCGGGCCGCGTTCGAGCAGTCGCTCAAGGGGCACATCGCGGGTACCCCCGAGCAGGCCGCCGCCGAAGTGGCCGCCCTGGTGGAACGCAGTGGCGCGGACGAGTTCCTGGTCGCGACCAGCACCTATGACCGCACCGCGCTGCTCGACTCCTACCGGTTGCTCGCCGAGGCCGTCGGACAGGCCTGAACGGTGCCCGGCGGACGGGCCTGAACGGTGTCCGTCGGGCAGGCCGCGACGGCGTACGTCGGGTCGGCCGGAGCCGGGTAGGCGCGTGCTCCGGCCCGATTTCTGACCAGCCGTGATGACCTGCTACTGTTCATCACGTCGAGAGGAAATGATCTTCCAGAACGGGGATCGGATCCTTCGAACATGCGTCAGCGGTGCTACCAGAGCACGTCCCACTTTCAGTGGGAAGAGTCCGTGCGACCCGGGCCTGGCGCTCCACCCGAAGGGGCCCGTTCCGTCCAGCGGAACGGGCCCCTTCGTCATGCCCTGTCATCGAGGTCCGGCCGTGTCTGCCGGTCGTATCGGTCAGGTCGTATCGGTCCGGCTGTGACTGCCCGTTGTGACTGCCCGTTGTGACTGCCCGTTGTGACTGCCCGTCGTGTCCGCCCGTCGTGCCCGTCGAGTTGCCGAGGGGTCCGGCCTCTTATCGCATTTCCGGCCTGCAAACCCCGTGCTCCCCGCGGGTATCGGCCAAGGTCCCGCACCAGGTAGTCGGTGGGCAACGCTCCGTGACGGCTGGCCGGCCAGCGACTTTGCCCCACCGGCACGCTCGGCGGCCCGCCACACCTTGGCCGGAACTCGCTGGAATTGGTGTGAATATGCCACTGGAATGTTCGTCATACGGAATCCGGCAGTAGCCTTCCGTGTCGAACCTGCCACTGCTGGTGGCGACCCGGCCGGATCCGCGCTGCGCCCGGCCGCCCAGACCCCCTCGAAGGAGCCGGTGTGCCGGGTATCGACGAATGCCTCTCCGGAGCGATGGCGATCGCCGGAGCCCGCTCGGCGAGCCTGGTCGACTGGAGCAGCGGACTCGCCCTCGGCAGCCTCGGCGACAGCCCGGTCGGTGAACACGAGACCGCGGCCGCCGAGGCAACCGACTTGGTGCGAGCGGCCGTTGAGAGCCAGACCTTCACCGTGGCGGAGGACCGGAAGTCCCCGTTGGAGGACATCATCGTCACCGCCGGCCGCAGCTACCACCTGATCCGGTTCATCGACACGGCCTTCGACAGCCGGCTCGTCCTGCACCTCTGGCTCGACCGCGCGTCGGGCAACCTCGCCGCGGCCCGCTTCCGCCTCCAGGCCCTCGCCGAGGACCTGGTGCTCGGGTGAGCACCGGACCCGCACCGACCGCCGCGATCCGGCCGGCCGTCCGCGGCCACTGGACGCGCCTCTCGCCCAGGGCCCGCCGGGCGACCCCGTGCCGCCGCACCCATCGGCGGTGGCCCGCGTGACCGCCGCCCCGCCCCTGGTGGAACCGACCGGCCGGACGGAGGCCGCCGCACCCCGGACCCCCGCCGAGGCCGTCGCCCTGCTGGCCGCCCGCCGCGCCACCGGTGCCCTGCACGGCCCGCTCGGCACCCTGCACCTGGTGGACGGCCAGGTGGCCGCCGCCGAGTCCTCGCGCGCGCCCGGTCTGGCCGACCTGCTGACCGGCTGCGGCCGGATCACCCCCGAGGTCTGGGCCGAACTCCTGCACCGCCACGGCCCGCAGGGACGGCTCGCCGAGGTGCTGGTCGAACGGCAGCTGCTCACCCGGGGCGAGCTCGAACTCGGCCACCTGGGCACGCTGTTCGACGCCGCCTACTTCGTCCTCTCCGATCGGTCCGGTGGTACCTGGCGGTTCGAGTCCGAGGCCCGGCACTGGCTCGGCACGGTGGCGCTGGTCGACCCGGCGCGGCTGGGCCGCGAGGTCGAGCGCCGACGCCGGCTCCTGGACGGGATCTGGCCCTGGCCGCAGCTCGACACGGCACCCGTCCGTCCGGTCGAGCACAGCCGCCGCCCCTCGCACCGCCCGCCGGGCCGCCGTCGGCGCGAACTGCTCGACCACGCCGACGGCCGAAGAACCCCGGCGGACCTGGCCCGGCTGCTCGGTCGCTCCGGCTTCGGCGTGACGGCGGACGTGCGCCGCCTGGCCGCCGCCGGTCTGCTCGACGCCGGTCCGCTCGACGCCCCGAGGCACGCGGCGCCGGCCAGCACCCCTCCGGCCCCGGCCCCCGGAGGACCGGGCGGCGGCGGCCTGCACCGCCGGGTCCCCGGCGCCACCCTCCGCAGCATCCCGGCCACCGAGCCCGTCTGCCCCGGGTGGGCCGCCACCGGGCCCGCCGCCACTGCTGTCACCGCCACCACTGCTGTCACCACCGTCACCGCCGCTGCCGATCGCACCGCCGCTGCCGACGGCGCCGCCGCAGCCCCTGCCCCCACCCGCTCCGATCGACCGCCCACCACGGCAGCGGCCCACCCGCTGACCGTCCCCGACCCGGACATCGCGCTGCTGACCCGGGTCCGAGACCTACTGGAGGCCCGACTTTGAGCCACTCTCCGCCCGCGACCCCGCCGTACCGGCCATGAGGCGGGCGCTCAAGCAGCGTGTCGGAAGGAGACAACTGATCGCCTTGGAGACCGAGCTGCTCGCCGAACTCCGCGCCGTCAAACGCCGCGTCCCGCACCTCGCGGGCGGCCTGGTGGCCAGCGTGGACGGCCTGCTGGTCGCGCACGACACCCACGGAGCCGAGCCCTCCGGCCTGGCCGCGATGACGGCGGCCTCGCTCTCGCTCGCCCAGCGGCTCGCCGACACCACCGGCCAGGGCGAGTTCCGCGAATCGGTGGTGCGCGGCGAGCACGGCTACGTCGCCACCTACGCGGCCGGAGGCAGCTGCGTGCTGACCCTGCTGGCGCACCCGGACGTCAACGTCGGCCGGCTCCACCTGGAGGCCCGTCGCTGCGCCGCGCGTATCGCCGAGCTGCTCAACGACGCCCTGACGCCCAAGGAACTGCGCGACCCCGGCTGACCGGCGGCCGGCCCGGATGCCACTGGCTCCGACGCCACCGGCCCGGACCCCACGGGCCCGACGCCACCGGCCGGGGACAACCGACCGGACACGACCGACCGAACACCCCTGATCCACCTCCCGCCAACCCGGAACCACTCAACAGGAGTTGAACAGAAATGACCGACGCAGCAGGTGCCCTCAAGCAGGCCATGACCTCCATCGAGGGCGCCATCGGCGCGGCCCTGGTGGACTACAACAGCGGCATGGCGCTCGCCACCCTCGACGGCCCCGGCGGCCTGGACCTCAACGTGGCCGCGGCCGGGAACACCGACGTGGTGCGTGCCAAGATGCGGACCATGGACATGCTCGGCCTGCAGGACGGCATCGAGGACATCCTGATCACGCTGAGCAGCCAGTACCACCTGATCCGCCCGCTCGCCGGCCGCACCGGAAAGGGCCTGTTCCTCTACCTCGCGCTGGACAAGGGCCGCGCCAACCTGGCGATGGCCCGCCACCAGCTCACCAGGGTCGAGGCCGACCTGGAGGTCTGACGGCGACGGTCCGCGGAGGACCTCTCGGAGGACCTCGCCGAGGACCTCGTGGAGGACACTCCGGACGCGACCCGGACGAGGCCCCGGCGGCGGCTCACGCCCCGCCGGGCTCCGTCCACCGCACCTCCCCGCCCGGCAGCCCCGCGCAGACCGCCCCGTCCGGGGTCAGCACGCTCCACGGCGCGAGCAGCGCGTGCGGCGCGACGGACAGCGCGCCGCCCTCGGTGAACCCCAGCTCCAGGCCGCCCGCCAGGGTGATCCGGGCGTCGCCGACGGTCCGCCCGACCAGCGCCAGCAGGGTGGGGGTCGGCCGGAAGGTCAGCGCCGGGAAGAAGTGCTCGACCCCCTCCGGCGCGGCGAAGGACGGCGCCGCGAAGCGGAACTCGTGCGCCACCCGTACGGTCACCGGCCCGTCGAGCCGAAGATCGAGCCGGTCTCCGCCGCTGACCGCCTCGACCCGCCGACCGGCCAGCACCTCAGTGATCGCGTTCTGCATGCCCCCAGTGTTCACCGGTCGGACGGTCCCCAACCGCCTGCCCGGCCACCAGCTCGGCCGGCCCGGTCGCCGGCTCGGCCGGCCCGGTCGCCGGCTCGGCCCGCCCGGCCACCAGCTCGGCCGGCCCGGCCGCCCGCTCCCTGGCGGCCAGCGCGGCCGCCACCCGGTTCCAGGACGGCCCGGACAGCAGCGCCCGGGCCTCGGCCGGTCCGCAGAGCCGCCACTCCACCAACTCCTGCTCCTGCAGCACGATCGAGCCGAGCAGTTCCTCGGTCACCGTGCCGCCGTCGTACACGTACACCAGGACGGCGGTGTCCCGGCCGGTCGCCGGATTCGCGCCGGGAACGGCCGCGGCCCCCGGCTGCCAGTCCAGCGCCAGCAGCGGTCCGGGCTCGACCTCCCAGCCCAGTTCCTCGCGGATCTCCCGGCGGGCCGCCGTCCGGGGCGTCTCCCGGTCCGCCTCGACCCCGCCGCCCGGCAGGGTCCAGTAACGTTCGTCCGGCCCGGACCACGGCCGCAGCCGCACCAGCAGCACCCTCCCGTCGGCGTCCGTGAACAGCGCCCGCGCCTTCGCCCGGATCCGCGGCCGGGTGGCGTAGTAGGTGTCCCGGTCCATCGGCGGCTCCGGCGGCTCCGGCGGCTCCGCCTCCGCCGGCCCCGCCCCGGGTGTCGCTCCCAGACCCGGCGCGGCGGCCAGCCCGGTGTACTCGGGCACCGGCCCGTCGGCGGGCAGTTCCCGCAGCGTGTGTCCGACCGGCCGGCTGTCCTCCAGCTCCAACGGCCCGGCCGCCCGGGACGCCCGCAGACAGGCCACCACCCGACGGGACAGCCGCGGCGGCAGGGCGTGCGCCGCCTCCTCGGCCGTCAGCCACACCCACCCGCCGACCTCCGCAGCGTCCGGCCGGATCGCCGCCACCTGCTCCGCCGTCAGTGGCTCGCCCCAGTACAGGTACGCCACGATCGGCGGACGGCTCGGGGACAGCGCCCAGTCGACGCAGGCCAACGGCCCCAGCCGCGGCGTGAACCCCAGCTCCTCGGCGATCTCCCGCGTCGCGGTCTCCCGTGGCGAACGGTCGGCGGGCTCCCACCCACCGCCCGGGACCGCCACCGGATGCTTCCGGTCGTACGGCAGCCGGACCACCAGCACCCGCCCCTGCCCGTCCGGGAACAGCACCCCGGCCGCCGCCAGAACCGCCCGCCCCGCCCTGTCCGACGTCTCCACCCCGGCTCCTTCCATCACCACATCGCTCCCCGGGGACGGACACCCCCGCAGACCCGATGGTTCCCACCCGGCCCCCGTCCCGACCACCACCGGGTGACGCGGCGATGCAGGGATGCCCCTGTGGTCGGCGCCGGACGACCCGTGCGACCGGATCGAGCCGCTGCTGCCACCCCGGCAGCAGTGGGCCCCGCCGGACGACCGGGCGCCCCACAGCGGATCCCACGGGAGCGGCTGTCGCCGGAACACGGCCCGGCCCGCGCAAGCCCCGCTCTCAACGCGCCCGGGACGGGCCGCACCGGCCTGCCGCTCGACCCCGTTCGAGGAGGATCGAGGAGTGGGCGAGGAGTGGGCGACGCCGTACGGGCTGGAGCCGTTGCGCGCAGTGCGTGCCGGGAGGCCGGTTCTCCAGGCTGGTGGATGCTTCGGCGCGGTGCAGTCGAGTTCGTCCGTCATCACCCGGAGGGCGGGCTCGACGGCGGTTCCGGCGTGTCCCCGTTCCGGGCGACGCCGGCGATCCGACAGCGGAGGGAGCCGCGGCGCAGTGGGGCTGCGGCAGGACGCCTCCGACGGTGACCTGCGCGATGAGCCGGCCGTCGGCGGGCACGCCGCCGGGCCTGCGCCTGGGCCGAACCTCGTCGCGGTGGAGCGCACGGGTCGGCGCAGCCTCCGCGGCCGCCAGGAGCACGGCGCCCGCCGTTACGCGGTCACCCGAGCTCCACCAGGGCACGGGCCGCTGCCCGGGCCATCTGTTCGTCGTGGTGGCCGCTGGAGCCGCGGACGCGGGCGGCGGCTTCGGCGGCGGCCAGGGCGAGGAGACCGGGCAGGAGGTCGGTGCTGCGGGCGGCGAGCCAGCGGGTGCCCTTGGTGGCCATCCACCAGAGGTCGGCGGCCAGGCTCGGTGGGGGGTCGGCGGGTTCGACGGCGGGTGGCGGGCCGAGGGGGTGGCCGGCGGTGGAGAGCAGTTCGTGGAAGCGGCGGGCGATCAGGTGGTGGCCTTCGGCGCTGGGGTGGAGGCGGTCGACGCTCAGCAGGCCCCGTTGGGCGCACCAGGGCAGTTCGGCGAGGTGGAGGTGGAGCGCCCGGTGCCGTTCGGTGAGGGCGTGCACCACGGTGTTGACGGCCCGCATCCGCCGGGCCAGTGGCCGGGCGAGCGGGGAGGGAAGCCGGAGCAGCGTTCCGGGGTCGGGCAGACAGGCCGTCAGCAACAGGGCGCCGTGGCCGGTGAGTTCACCCAGGGTTGCGTCCAGTTCCAGCGTGGTGCGCCGGATGTCGAAGCCGGTCCGCAGGGTGTCGTTGCCGCCGGCCAGGACGGCCGCCAGCTGGGGTCGCCGGGCCAGGGCGGCCGGAAGTTGGTGGGAGGTCAAGTCAGCGGTCAGCGCGCCGCTGTAGGCCAGGTTGGTGAAGTCGACGGTCCGGCCTTCGGGCGCCAGTGACCGGGCGAGGACGGCGGCCCAGCCGCGCCACCGGTCGTTCACCTGGTCGCCGACCCCTTCCGTCAGCGAGTCCCCGAGCGCGACGAAGCGCAGCAGCTCCCCGGCGGCCGGCCGTTCCTTCGCCGCCGGGTCAGGCCCGGCGTTCAGCACGCTCATCCCGATCCCTTTCCGGCGTCTCCGCCGCGCCGCCGGGGCTCCGCACCCCGTGCGCCGCCAGGAAGGCCGCCACCGCGGCCGGCCAGCCGTACCGTTCGGCCTGCGCCCGGGCGGCCGTCCGCCGGGCCTCCTCCGGCCGGGCCAGCAACTGCCGGACGGCGCCCGCGAATCCGGCGCCGGTGTCGGCGGCGGCGACCCCGGCGAGGCCGATCAGCCCGGGCAGCGCGGAGGAGCGGCTGACCACGACCGGCGTGCCGCAGGCCAGCGCCTCCATCGCGGCGAGCCCGAAGGTCTCCACCGGTCCGGGCGCCAGCACCACGTCCGCGCAGCCCAGCAGGGCGGCCAGCTCCGCGCGCCCGTCCAGGTGCCCGAGGAAGCGCACCGGGAGCCGCAGTCGCGCGGCCCGGGCGGCCAGCCGTTCCCGCAGCGGGCCGGTCCCGGCCACCACCAGGACGGCGGACAGCCCGCGCGCCCGCAGCCGGGTCAGCGCCTCGATCGCGCGCTCGGGACGCTTCTCCACGGAGAGCCGTGAGCAGAGGACGAGCAGTACGTCCTCCGGCGCCGCGTAGCGGGCCCGCCGGGCCGCCCGGGCGGCGGCGGGCAGTGGCCGCATCGCCGCCAGGTCCACCCCGAGGGGGGCCCGGACCAGATTGGGCACGCCGATCCGCCGGAACTCCGCAGCCGCCCAGTCAGTGGTGCAGAGCACCGAGTCGTAGGCGCGGGCGGTGGCGGCGTTGAGCCGGTCGGCGGCCGCGGCGGCGAGCGGGCCGGGCACGCCCCAGGTGCGCAGCACCCCGGTGGCGCTCTCGTGCGAGACCATCACCGAGCGCACGCCGTGCCGACGGGCCCAACCACCCGTCCAGCGCAGGGTGGTGCGGTCGGACACCTCCAGCCGGTCGGGATTGAGCCGGGTGAGTTCGGCGGCCACCGCGCGCCGGTCGGCGAGCAGCCGGTAGCCCCCGGCGGCCGGCAGCTGCGGGCCGGGCAGGGTGATCACCAGGCCCTGTTCGGTCTCCTGCTCGGAGCGCCGCTCGCCGGGCACGATCAGCACCGGCCGGTGCCCGGCCGCCCGGTACCCGGCGCCCAGGTGGCGCAGGGCGGTGCGCAGGCCGCCGGAGACGGGGGTGACGAAGTTGGCGAGCCGCACGATCGTCAGCGGCCCGGTCCGGGACGGCCCGGTGGGGGACAGGGGTGTCATGCCGACAGTTCCTCCGGCAGGACCGGCGCCACCGGCTCGCCCGGAGCCGGCACCGGCGCACCCGGAGCCGGCGCCACCGGCTCGCCCGGAGTCGCCACCGGCGCACCCGGAGCCGCCGCCGGCGGGGGCAGGACGGCGGGCGGCAGCCCCCGGTGCTCCGCCAGCACCTCGGCGTAGTGCCGCAGCAGCAGGTCCCCGACGGCCTCCCAGGTCCGGGCGGTCACCTCGGCCCGTCCGGCCTGCCCGTACGCGGCCCGCCGGGCCGGGTCGGCGGCCAGCTCGGCCACCGCCCGGGCCACCGCCGCGCCGTCCCGGGGCGGCACCAGCAGCCCGGTGCGGTGGTGGGCGACCAGGTCGAGCGGGCCGCCGGCCGCCGGGCCGATCACCGGTACGCCGCTGGCCATCGCCTCCTGGATGGTCTGGCAGAAGGTCTCCAGCGGGCCGGTGTGCACGAACACGTCGAGGGTGGCGAAACAGCGGGCCAGTTCCTCGCCGGTGCGGCGGCCGAGGAAGACCGCGCCGGGCAGCGACGCCTTCAGCCCGGGCGCCGAAGGCCCGTCCCCTACCACCACCACCCGTACCCCGGGCAGGGCGGAGGCGGCCGCCAGGAGGTCCACCCGCTTCTCGGGGGCCAGCCGTCCGACGTACCCGACCAGCACCTCCCCGCCGGGGGCGAGCGCCCGGTGCAGCGCCTCGTCACGGTGGCGGGGGTGGAAGCGCACCGAGTCGACCCCGCGCGGCCACAGCTGCACCCGGGGCACCCCGTGGGCGGTCAGGTCCTGGGCGGCCGGGGTGGACGGCGCCAGGGTGCGGGCGGCGGCCCGGTGCACGGCCCGGATCCGCCGCCAGGCCGCGGCCTCGCCGAGGCCCCGACCGGCCCGGTAGGCGTGGGCGTACCCGGCGAGGTCGGTCTGGTACACGGCGACGGCGGGCACTCCGAGCCGGGCCGCGACCTGCATCCCGCGGGCCCCGAGCACGAAGGGGCTGGCCAGGTGGACGAGGTCCGGCCGGTGCCCGGCGAGCGCGGCCGCCAGCTGCCGGCTCGGCAGCGCGATCCGCACCTGCGGGTACCCCGGCAGCGGCATCGAGGGGATGTGCACCACGGGGATCCGCTCCGCCCCGGCCCCGGCGCCGAAGCCCCGGGGCGGGCAGTGGGCGCCCCGGGCCGGGGCGGGGGTGACGACGAGGGGCTGGTGGCCCCGGCGGGCCAGGTGCTCGGCCGTCCGCAGCACGCTGTGGGCGACTCCGTTGACCTCGGGCGGGAAGGATTCGGTGACGATGGCGACGCGCATGCCTGTGTTGTGTCCGCGCCCGGCGTGCACCCGGCCAAAGGGATCTGTCGCACAAGCGAACGCGGGTCGGCGATTTGCACCGCCGACCCGCGTCCGGAGCGCTGTCCGAGCCTCAGGACGATCCGGCCGTCTCCTTGAGCTCCGCGTACGGCGCGAGCTTGCGGATCGACTCGATGCTCTTCAGGCAGTCGTCCTTGCTCTCCTGCGGGTCGCCGGTCACCACGACGGACCCGTTGCTCGCCTTGAGCCGGAACCGGTGCATCCCGCTCTCGTCCTTGTACAGCTCGAACTTCCCTGCCATGTCACTCGACACCTCTCGCTCGGGTAACCCCCACGCACCGCACGGTAGGTCCAACCCCGTTGCGCCGCCCGCCGGGTGAGGCATCCGGGTCAGCGGGCCCCTGGCCACCTGAGCCGTTCGGGTCAGGTGGTGCGCTGCGCACCCGGTGCCCCTCCGGTGCACATCCGAGGGGGACGCTCCACAAGACGACGTGATGGCGAGCCGGGAGCTTCTGCACGACCTGGACACCGGCACCGGACGCCCGGGCGACGGTGCACAGCTCCGCCGGACACGCGAAGACCCGGACCTTCACCCTCAAGCCCGCAGTGCTGTGGCAAGTCCACCGTCACCGGACCGATCACTCGGCTGGAGCGGACCACTTCGGGCAGTGTCCACTTCGCTCCCCTCCGGGCATTCGTTCACCTGGGCCCGGCACCGCGTCGCTCTGTACGACCCCCGAGGAGGTGACGGGGCATCAGGTCCAACAGCGAGCCGCCGCCATCGGTCGACCGGGCGGGCCCGCGATTTCAATCCGAGGGTGAGACGCATCACAACGCCTTGCCCTGCGTGTGATGGTTTGTTTACCTTTCCTCTCGTTCGTCCCCACACGAACCCCACTCTCCGGAGCGCCGAGTCCTGTCGCCGGACCGAGTGGGCACGCGCAACACCAGCATCAGCGGCAGGAGCGGGGGAACCACAGGTAAGTCGCGCTGCCCGGACCGGTCCGGACAGCGCTAGGGGTGAGGTCGCGCTTGGCGCGGCCGGGCAACTCCAGCCCGAACCCGACAGCTCACCTCGTAGGCGTGGGAGAGGAAACACCGCATGTCTGCGAACAGCCGATTCGGCCTGTCCGGCCCGATCACCCGCCGGTTCAAGGGCGTCGTCGCCGCGGCCGTCATGGCCGGCGTCACCCTTGCCGTCCCCGTCGCCTCCGCCGGCTCGGCGGAGGCCGCCACCGCCAACACCCCCGCCGCCCTGCAGAAGCTGGCCGCGCAGATCGTGCCGGCCAACCAGCTGGCCTCGTTCGACCAGATCATCTCCCATGAGAGCGGCTGGCGGATCAACGCCACCAACCCCAGCTCCGGCTCCTACGGTCTCCCGCAGGCCCTGCCCGCCAGCAAGATGGCGTCCGAGGGATCCGACTGGCGAACCAACCCCAGCACCCAGCTGCGCTGGGCGCTGAAGTACATGAACAGCCGCTACGGCAGCCCCAACCAGGCGTGGGTCTTCTGGCAGAACCACCACTGGTACTGATCCTTGTGTCCGCAGGGTCCTGTCGCAGTGCCGCGGCGGGGCCCTCTGCGGCTCCCTCCGCGCCCCTGACGCGTAACGCGGCGGCCTGACGGGTGGTCGAAGCCCGGCCATCGCTGGGCGCCGGGGTCCTCCAGCCCGGCGGCCCAGCGCCCTCGCCGACCCGCGCGGCACACCGTTGCGCTCCGTCCCCGCGGTGGTCCCGGCGGTGGTCCCGGCGACGGCTTGTTCGTGGGGGCGTGCGGGGCGGGTCGTCCCGTCGCCCGTTTCGCATAAGCGCTTCTTCGGACTTCCGAATCCCCGCTTCTGAAACCCTCATCGTGAGTAACATTGCACTCACTCTGTGAAATTTCACAGCCTGAAGGGCATCTCCACGAAAATAACGATGGAATAACGGTGGACTAGACCAATTCGCTCGATGTCCGCCAAGTCACGCTCGTTAAACACCTGTTGGCCCAGGGCTCCTCGCCGTCCACGCGCGTAGCCGCAAGGCGCCCCGGACTCCTTTGTTCCGGTTCGGTTGCGGCTCTGCCAGACTCCCCCGCATTCGGTTTCACCTAACGGGGAGTGAGATCTGACGCATGAGCAGACACCGCAGGAAATCACGCCGATGGGCCATGGCGGCGACCGCCGCCGTGCTGGCCGGTGCGGCCGCGCTGGGTATCGGCGCCGTGGCCCAGGCGGGCCTGGTCAAGGGAACCGTCATCGGGGGGCAGGGGAACTACAGCACCGTCAACGAGCGTGTGCTCCCGTCGCTCTCGGCCCGGGTCTCCGGTCAGGCCGCGCCGGGCGACCGCATCCCGATGATCTGCCGTACCACGGGGGACACCGTCGAGAACGACAACCGCTGGATCTGGTCCGGCGGCTATTACGTCGCCGACGCCTTCATCGGTGAGGACACCGGGAACCTGCCGGTCTGCGGCTCCACCCGGCCCACCAGCTGGACGGCGCTCGACATCACCATGCAGAAGCAGGTCCAGGACGAGTGGTGCTGGGACGCGTCCGGCCTGACGGTCGCCACCTACTGGGGTTACCACCAGTACAACCAGTACGACTTCTGCCGCCTCGCCCAGCAGGGCCGCTGGCTGGACTGCAACGACCGGCCCGCCACGCTCGACGACATGGCCAACGGCCTGTCCGCCATGGGCTTCCGCAACAGCGGTTACGACCTGAACCGCAACGCCTCGTTCAGCGAGGTCACCAACGAGATAGCCAACGGGCGGCCGTTCGCGGTGCGCATCGGCTGGACCTCGGGCGGCGGGCACATGAACGTCGTCTACGGCTACGACAGCACCAGCAACATGATCGCCGTGGGCGATCCGTGGCCCAGCACACAGACATACACCTGGTGGAACTACAACACCTACGTCAGCAACGGCTCGTTCCAGTGGACCCACTCGCGGGTCGGCATCCACGCGTGAGGAGACAACCAACCATGAGGACACTGAAGGTGGTTGCCCTCACCGCCGCCGCGCTCGTGAGCGTCGGCGCCGCCACCACGACAGCCCGGGCCGACAGCGGGGCCGATGTCCCCGACTACGGCGCCGCCCAGCAGGTGCTGCACTCCGGCCAGACGCACGACACCGTCTCCCGCTTCCTCGGCGCCGCGAGGACCGCGGTCTCGCCCGGCGGCGGTCCCGGCACCGGCACCGGCGCCGACGGCGGCAGTACGGGCGGTCGGCCGAACACCCCGAACGCGGTGGCCGCGCCACCATCGTTCGAGCTCAAGGACCCGGTTCCGATGTACGAGCTGTCGGTGGACTTCGTGACGGGCAAGGCCCTGCCGACACCGCAGAACGCGCTCAGGCTGTCCTACCTCGCTTCACGGGTGAGCACGGCCGACGGTCACCCGGCCGCCGTCCTGCTCGCCCCGCCGGACAACCGCGGGGGCTGGCGGCTCGCCGGCATCCGGGACGGCGACAACGAGCTCACGCTCGCCGAACGGGCCACGGCCGGTGCCCGCACCTTCACCGAGCCGCAGATCCACGCCTGGTACCGACTCACCGCGAGCGCCGACGTCGAACCGCTCAACGCCGAGGCCACCACGGGTCTCGGCGGCAAACAGAGCCTCCCGCTGGCCGCCTACCAGAAGCTGGTGACCGGCCGGTACGCGAACAAGCTGCCCGGGTCCGGCTACGACCGCAACGGGCTCGCCGGAGGGTTCGGTCTGTTCGACGGCACAGGGTCCGCGGCCGGATCCGCGCCCGGGACACCGCCGCAGGCCCAGCCCGAAGCGCGAGCCGGGACGCAGGCACCGGTGACCTCGTCGGCCGCCGCCGCGGGCGAGCAGTCGCCCCCGACGTCCTGGCAGCTGCCGGCGCTCGGAGTCGCAGTGCTGGCCGCCGGCGCCGCCGGCCTCGGCGTGCGCCGTCGCCGCCGCGCCGCCGCGACGGACTGACGCCCCGGACGGTGACACCCGAGGCGCCGGGCGGCGGGGGTATCCCTCGGACGCCCGGCGCCTCGACAGGCCGAGTGCCCGCGCCGGCCGCCGCGGTCGTTGCCGCACCGATGTGCTCGACCGGGGCGGGCTCGTCCTCACCCCGATCGAGCACTCGGCGGGCCGGAACGGCCGCCTCCTCGTTGACGGAACCGAGGTCTTCCGGCCCGGATGAGCGCCCTTACGCTCGGGGCGTCTCGGCGACGCCGGAGCCGTCGAGGCGCTCGGCGATGGTGCGGAGGATCCGGTCCTGGTGGTGGATCAGGTAGAAGTGGCCGCCGTCCAGGACGTCGAGGGAGAAGGCGCCGGTGGTGTGGCCGGACCAAGCGGCCGCCTCGTCCTCGGTGACCATCGGGTCCTCGGTGCCGATGAGGACGTGCACGGGGCAGTTGAGCTCGGGGCCGGGACGGTAGCGGTAGGTTTCGGCGGCCTTGTAGTCGTTGCGGTTGGCGGGCAGCGCCATCCGCAGCAACTCCTCGTCGCCGAGCACCTGTTCGTCGGTGCCGCTGAGCTCCCGGAGCTTCGCGATCAGTTCGGTGTCGTCGCCGAGGTGGACGGTGCCGCCCTCGCGGTGGCGGGACGGGGCGGGCCGGGCCGAGACGAAGAGCGCGCCCGGCACGGTGCCGGCCTCCTCGAAGCGGCGGGCCAGTTCGAAGGCGAGGCTGGCTCCCATGCTGTGGCCGAAGAACGCCACCGGGCCGTCCGTGTTCCGCCGGAGGACGGGCAGGAGCTGGTCGGCGAGCTCGTCGATCGACTCGACCAGCGGCTCCGAGCGGCGGTCCTGCCGGCCCGGGTACTGGACCGCCACCACGTCGTAACGGGGGGCCAGCGCGCGGGACATGGGGAAGTAGAAGGTCGCGCTGCCGCCCGCGTGCGGGAGGCAGACGAGGGTCGGGGCGCCCGGGGCCGCCTGGTGGTAGCGGCGTATCCAGAGCTGGTCGGTGGTGACGGTGCTCGTCATGGGTGGTGCGGTCCTTCCGGGGTCGTCAGTGCGGCTGCTCGGCCGCGATCTCCGCGTACCGGTCGCGGAGTTCGGACAGGATCGGATGATCCGTCGCAAAAGGTACGGAACCGATGGCGGCGATCGGCCGGACGCCCACGGCGGCGTTGGTGGCGAACGCCGTTTCCATGGACGGTAGCTGGTTCAGCGTCACTGCGCGGGAGGTGAAGCCGCCATGAGCCTCGGTCAGCAGCGCCTCGGTCACGCCGGGCAGGTGCTCCGCCTGCGGCCAGAGCGGCCGGCGGCCGTCGAAGAAGCCCACGTTCCAGGTGGCGCCCTCGGAGATCCCCAGCTCGTCGCCGTGGAACAACACGTCGTCGAAGCCGTCGAGTTGCGCCGCGCGGCGCAGGTGCAGGCTGTCGAACAGTCCGGTGTGCTTCACCCCGGCGACCTGGCGCAGGTGCCTGACGGGCTGGACGCGCATCGGCCCCTGCGGAACCGCCGGTGCGGGACGCGTGGTGACGAGGATCCGCGGGGCGGCCGGTCCGGCCGGGTGGGGAAGGCTCAGTTCCGGGTCGAAGACGGTGATCCGGATGACTACATCATCGTCCGTCAGATCCACAGCGCGACACAGTTCCTGACGTACCTGATGCAGATTCAGTTCGGTGCCGAACACGGTTCGGCAGTCCCGCGCCAGCCGTGCGAAATGCAGCCCCAGCCCGCGAATTGCGCCGCCCTCGACGCGCATGGTTGTGAAATGTCCGTAACCGGTCAGTGCGAGCGACGTGACCTCATCGACGCCCAACTGTCGCTCGTCGAGCTCTTCCATGGCGCACAGTGTTCCACCTGCGAGGTTGCCCGACGACAGTGACGATCATCACTCCCCGGGAGGGCATTGTCGCAGGGCGTGGGCATCTGGCAAGATCACGACCGCTCGCCGATGAGAAACCGTCATCGGCTTCGGCACTGTTCAGACTGGAACCGGGGGGGCCGTCAGTTGATCGAGAAGTTCGAGCGCGCAGCCGAGGAAGCGGGTTTCGTTCTCGACGCCTCGCAGGAAGCCGCGGCCGAGCGGCTTTCCGTGCTCGCCGCCGAGCTGTCCGGCCGACGCCGCTTCTTCGGCGGGAAGCAGCCGCGCGGCCTCTACGTGTGGGGCCCGGTCGGGCGCGGCAAGAGCTGGCTGACCGGGGTCTTCTACGAGGCGCTGCCGGTGCGGAACAAGCGCCGGGTGCACTTCCACGAGTTCTTCCGCGAGTTCCACACCGTCTACGCCCGGCACCGCAAGGAACGGAACGCGTGCGACCTGGCGGTCGCCGAGCTGCTGAGCGACTGCCGGCTGCTGTTCTTCGACGAGTTCCACGTGCACGATCCGGGCGACGCCATGATGATGGGCCGCGTCCTGACCTCGCTGTTCGACCAGAAGGTCACCCTGGTGACCACCTCGAACTACCCGCCCGACGGGCTGCTGCCGAACCCGGTCTACCACCACATGTTCGAGCCGACAATCAAGCTGCTCGAAGGCAACCTGGACGTCCTGGAGGTCGCCGGCCCGCAGGACTACCGCGCGGAGAGCACCACCGGAGCGGCCCACTCGCAGTTCCAGCGCGGGGCCTACATCTGGCCCGGCACCGACCAGCAGCTGCGCGAGGCCGGGCTCGAACCGCCGACCGACGGCGAGCGGCAGCGCATCGACGTCGGCGGCCGGGACCTCGTGGCCCGCGCCGTGCGCGACGACCTGGTCTGGTTCGACTTCCACGAGCTCTGCGACGAACGCACCTCCACCATCGACTACCTGGGCCTGGCCGACCGGTTCGGCACCTGGGTGCTCTCCGGGCTGCCGGAGCTGACGTCCGGCAGCAGGGACGCGGCGCAGCGCTTCGCCAACCTGGTCGACGTCCTGTGCGACCGGGACGCGAAGCTCTACCTCGTCGCCGACGGCCCCCTGGCGGACTGCCTGCGGGGCGACGCCCTGCCCATCGACATCAACCGGACCGCCAGTCGCCTCATGCTCCTTCCGGGCTCCGCCACGCCGGGTGCGACGCAGGCGACCAGACAGGCGTGAACGAGGACCGGGCGGCGGTCCGAGGCCGCCGTCCGGCCGTGGCGATTCCCGTATAAGGAGCAACACCACCATGGCGGCTGAAGAGAAGCTGCGCGACTACCTGAAGCGGGCCACCGCCGAGCTTCGCAACGTCCGACAGCAGCTCCAGGAGGCGGAGGACACCGCCCACGAGCCCATCGCGATCGTCGGGATGAGCTGCCGTTACCCGGGCGGGGTCGGATCGCCGGAGGACCTGTGGCGACTGGTCGCCGAGGGCACCGACGCGATCTCGCCCTTCCCGGCCGACCGCGGCTGGGACACCGAGGGCATCTACGACCCGGACCCCGAGCGCGCCGGGCACACCTACACCCGGGAAGGCGGCTTCCTCCGGGGCGTGACCGAGTTCGACGCCGAGTTCTTCGGGATCAACCGGCGCGAGGCCCTCGCCATGGACCCCCAGCAGCGGCTCCTGCTGGAAACCGCGTGGGAGGCCGTGGAGCGCGCCGGCATCGACGCGGCGACCCTGCGCGGCAGCCGCACCGGCGTCTTCGCCGCGGTGATGTACCACGACTACGAGGGGCTGCTCGAAGGCCAGGACGAGCTCGCCGGCTACGTCATCAACGGCAGCGCCGGCAGCATCGCCTCCGGGCGGATCGCGTACACCTTCGGCTTCGAGGGCCCGGCGCTGACCGTCGACACCGCCTGCTCGTCCTCCCTCGTCACCCTGCACCTCGCCGCGCAGGCGCTGCGCCGGGGCGAGTGCACCCTGGCCCTGGCCGGCGGGGCCACCGTGATGTCGACGCCCGCCTCGTTCATCGAGTTCAGCCGTCAGCGCTCGCTCGCCCCCGACGGCCGCTGCAAGGCCTTCTCGGCCGCCGCCGACGGCACCGGCTGGGGCGAGGGCGTCGGGATGCTGCTGCTGGAGCGCCTCTCCGACGCCCGGCGCAACGGCCACCCCGTCCTCGCCGTGGTCCGCGGCTCCGCGGTGAACCAGGACGGCGCGAGCAACGGCCTCACGGCGCCCAACGGCCCCTCCCAGCAGCGGGTGATCCGCCAGGCGCTGGAGAACGCGCGACTGCGCTCCGACGAGATCGACGCCGTCGAGGCGCACGGCACCGGCACCTCCCTCGGCGACCCCATCGAGGCCCAGTCCCTCCTCGCCACCTACGGGCAGGAGCGCGCCTCGGACCAGCACCTGTGGCTCGGCTCCCTCAAGTCGAACATCGGCCACAGCCAGGCCGCCGCCGGCGTCGGCGGGGTCATCAAGATGGTCATGGCGATGCGGCACGGCGTCCTGCCGCAGTCCCTGCACTGCGACGAGCCGACCGGGCACGTCGACTGGTCCTCCGGCGCCGTCCGACTGCTCACCGAGGCCAGGCCCTGGCCGGAGACCGGCCGGCCCCGGCGCGCCGCCGTGTCCTCCTTCGGCATCAGCGGCACCAACGCGCACGCGATCCTCGAACAGGAACCGGCGGCCGTCGAGGAGGAGCCGGCGCCGGCCCCGGAGGAGGCCCCGCGGGCCACCCCCGCCGTCCTCGCAGAGGCGCCCCCGGTGATCCCGCTGCTGCTGTCCGGCCGGTCGGCGGACGCCCTGCGGGCCCAGGCCGAGCGGCTGCGGGAGAGCATCGAGGCGGAGCCCTCCGCCGGCCCGGCGGACATCGCCGCCGCGCTGCTGCACAACCGCTCCTCCTTCGAGCACCGGGCGGCGGTCCTCGGCCCCGACCGGCAGTCCCTGCTGCGGGAGTTGACCGCCCTCGCCGAGGACAACCCGACCGTGCCGCGGGGAACCGCCCCGGCCGACGCCCGACCCGTCTTCGTCTTCCCCGGCCAGGGGTCGCAGTGGACCGGCATGGCGCTCGGACTCCTGGACTCCTCCCCGGTCTTCGCCGCGCGCATCGAGGAGTGCGAGCGGGCTTTCGCCCCGTACCTCGACTGGTCGCTGACCGGGGTGCTGCGCGGCGCCGAGGGCACGCCGTCCCTCGACCGGGTGGACGTGCTCCAGCCCGCGCTGTTCGCCGTGATGCTGGGACTCGCCGAGGTGTGGCGGGCCTGCGGGGTGCGGCCCGCCGCGGTCGTCGGCCACAGCCAGGGCGAGGTGGCCGCCGCGGTGGTGGCCGGCGCGCTCCCGCTGTCCGACGCCGCCCGGATCGTGGCCCTGCGCAGCCAGGCCCTGCTCGAACTCTCCGGCACCAGCGGCATGCTGTCGGTCTCGCTCTCGGCCCCGGCGGTCGAGGAGCGGCTGCGGCCGTGGGGCGAGCGGCTCTCCGTCGCGGCCGTCAACGGACCGCACTCCGTGGTGGTCTCGGGCGACAGCGAGGCACTGGACGAGTTCCGCCTCGCGCTGGAGGCCGACGGCACCTGGGTCCGGCGCATCCCCGGTGTGGACACGCCGGGGCACTCGGCCCGCATCGACGAGGTCCGCGAGCGCATGCTCGCCGCGCTCGCCGCCACCGCGCCGAGCGCCTCGGACGTCCCGTTCTACTCCACCGTCACCGGCGGCCCGCTCGGCACCGACCGGCTCGACGCCGACTACTGGTACCGCAACATGCGCCGGACCGTGCAACTGGAGCCCGCGACGCGCGCGCTCGTCGCCGACGGCTACACGCACTTCCTGGAGATCAGCCCGCACCCCGTCCTGCACGTCGGGATCCGGGAGACCTGTGAGGCGGCCGGCGGCCAGGCCTTCCTGGGGGAGACGCTGCGCCGCGACGACGGCGGCCCGCGTCGGCTGCTCACCTCGCTCGCCCAGGCCTGGATCCACGGGATCGCCCCGGACTGGGACGCCGTGCTCGGCGAACGCCGGCCGCGGCCGGTCCAGCTGCCCACCTACCCGTTCCAGCGGGTCCGCCTGTGGCCGCAGGCCCGCCAGGGCCGGACGGACGCCGACTCGCTCGGCCTGCGCAATGCCGACAACCCGCTGCTGGGCGCCGCCGTGCCGCTGCCCGAGACGGACGGTTTCCTGTTCACCGGGCGCCTGTCCCGCGGCAGCCACGCCTGGCTCGCCGATCACGCGCTGGCGGGCACCGTGCTGCTGCCGGGCACGGCCTTCCTCGAACTCGCCCTCCACGCGGGCCGGCTGCTCGACTGCGGACAGGTCGAGGAACTGCTGCTGGAGAACCCGCTGCTGCTGCCCGAACAGGGCGGCGTCCAGGTGCAGTTGACGGTCGCGGCGCCCGACGCGGAGGGCCGCCGGACGGTGCAGGTGTACGCCCGCCCGGACGAGCCGGAGGCCTTCGCCGTCGGAGAGCCGTGGACCCGGCACGCCACCGGCGTCCTCGCCCCCGCGGGCCCCGCCGACCCCGTACCGCTGGGCAGCTGGCCCCCCGAGGGCGCGGTCGAGCTTGCGGTCGACGACGTCTACGAGCGCTTCGCGGCAGCGGGATTCGAGTACGGCCCGGCCTTCCGCGGCATCCGGGCCGCCTGGCGCCGGGGCGAGGAGGTCTTCGCCGAGGTCGCGCTGCCCGACCGGGTCCGGGCGGACGCCCAGGGGTTCGGGATCCATCCGGCACTGCTCGACGCGGTGCTGCAGACCATCCCGCTGGGCGCGCTGGCCGGTGAGGACGGCGGTATCGAGCACGGCCGGATGCCGTTCGCCTGGCACGGCGTCTCGCTGCACGCCGCCGGTGCGGCCGCGCTGCGGGTCCGGCTCGCCCCGGCGGGCGAGGAGGCCGTCACGATCCGGGTCGCCGACCGGTCGGGACTGCCGGTGGCGACCGTGAAGTCCCTGGCGCTCCGCCCGGTGCGGACGGACCAGCTCGCGGCGGCGGCGCGGCGGGCCGACTCGCTCTTCCGGCTGACCTGGGAGCGGCTCGCCGCGCCCCGGGCCGCACAGCAGGCGTGGACCGTGCTGGGCCCGGACACCGCCGGGCCGGAGGGCGCCGAACGGCTGGACGGCTTCGCGCAGTTGCGGAGCGCGCTGGACGCGGGAGCCGTCGCCCCCGGCGTCGTCCTGGCCTCCGTCGGGGAGACCGGGGTGCGGGCCGCGGTGACCACCGCCCTGGAGCTCCTCCAGGCCTGGCTCGCCGAGCCGCGGCTGGCGGACTCGCGCCTGGTGCTGCTCACCCGGGGAGCCGTCGCGCTCCCCGGCGACCCGGCACCCGGCCTCGCACAGGCCGCCGTGCTGGGCCTGGTCCGCTCCGCCCAGTCCGAGAACCCGGGCCGCTTCACGGTGGTCGACACGGACGGCGACCAGGCCTCGCGCCGGGTGCTGGCCGTGGCCCTGGCAGCCGACGAACCGCAGCTCGCGCTGCGCAGGGGCGAGCTGCACGCCCCCCGGCTGGCCCGCGCGGGCCTCGCGGAGCAGGACGGCCCGGGCTTCGCCCCGGACGGCACGGTGCTGGTCACCGGCGGCACCGGTGCGCTGGGCCGCGCCGTCGCGCGCAGCCTGGTGGCCGACCACGGCGTCCGGCACCTGCTGCTGGTCAGCCGGAGCGGCACGGCCGGGGGGATCAAGGAGGAACTCGCCGAGCTGGGCGCCACGGTGACCGTCGCCGCCTGCGACGTGGCCGACCGCGAGGCCCTGGCCGCGCTGCTGGCCGCCGTCCCCCGGGAGCACCCGCTGACCGGGGTGGTGCACACCGCGGCGGTCCTCGACGACGGGATCGTGCAGTCGCTCACCGCGGAGCAGTTCGACACGGTGCTGCGGCCCAAGGTGGACGCCGCGCTGCACCTGGACGAACTGACCAGGGGCGCGGACCTCTCGGCCTTCGTGCTGTTCTCCTCGGCCGCCGCCCTGTTCGGCGCCCCGGGGCAGGGCAACTACTCGGCTGCCAACGCCGTCCTGGACGCCCTCGCCCAGCGCCGTCGGGCCGAGGGCCGGCCGGCGGTGTCGCTCGCCTGGGGCCTGTGGGCCGAGTCGAGCGGCATGACCGGCCACCTGGACGACGCGGGCATCGCCCGCATCGAACGGGACGGGCTGCGGGCGCTGTCGACGGCGGAGGGCCTGGAGCTGTTCGCCGGCGCGCTCGGCCACCAGGAGGCGGTGCTCGTGCCGTTCCGGGTGGACCTCCGCCGGCTGCGCGCGCAGGCGCCCGGCGGCGTCGTTCCGCACCTGTTCCGGGCGCTGCTGCCGGCGCCGGTCCGCCGTGACGTTCCCGCCGCGGCGGCCGAGTCCTCGCTGCCCCGGCAGCTCGCCGCGGTGCCGGCGGCCGAGCGGGGGCGGATCCTGGCCGATCTGGTCCGGACCAACGCCGCCGCCGTACTCGGCCTGGCCGATGGTCAACTGATCGACGAGAGCCGAGGGTTCTTCGACATGGGGCTCGACTCGCTCACCGCGGTACAGCTGCGCAACCGGCTGGGCGCCGCGGTCGGGGTCACCCTGCCCACCACGCTGGTCTTCGACTACCCGACGCCGACGGCGCTGAGCGACTACCTGCTCGGGGAGCTGGCGGTCGAGGAGGCGCCGGTGCCGCTCATCGGCGAGTTGGAGGGGATCGAGACGGCGCTGCGGGCCGTGGTCGCGGACGGCGACGAGGAGGTGCGCGGGAAGCTGTACGAGCGCCTCCAGGAGCTCGCGCGGATCTGCGCGGCTCCCGCGGCCACCGGTGCGGCCGGCGGCGCGGACGCCGACCGCGGCGCGGGCCTGGACTCGGCCTCGGCGGACGACATCTTCGCGTTCATCCAGCAGGAGTTCGGCAAGGCCTGACCCTCCGTCACGAATGCCGCGCGGAAAGGCGAATAGGCCGTTGTTCTCCGGTTCGGAGACCAACGGCCTATTCGGACGCGTTGTCAGTTCTTGTGCAGGCGCACCGGAAGGCTTTCCAGGCCCTGCATCATGAAGCTCTTGCGCCACTTCAGTTCGGAGTCCGGAACGGCCAGCTCAAGGTCGGGGAACCGGCCCAGCAGGTGGCGCAGCGCGATCTCCATCTCCAGGCGGGCCAACGGGGCGCCGACGCAGTAGTGGATGCCGTGTCCGAAGCCCAGGTGCCCGGCGGTGGAACGGGTGACGTCGAGCTGGTGGGGGCAGCCGAACTGGGCGCCGTCCCGGTTCGCCGCGCCCAGCAGGACGGAGACGTACTCACCGGTGCCGATCGTCACACCGCCGAGCTCGAACGGCTCGGTGGCGAAGCGCAGTGTGGCGCGGTTGCCGGGGCCCTCGTAGCGGAGGAACTCCTCGTTCGCGGCCGGGATTCCACTCGGATCCCGGCGCAGGGCCGCCAGCTGCTCCGGGTGGTTGAGCAGGGCCCGCAGGCCGTGGCCGATCATGTTGACCGTGGTCTCGTAACCGGCCACCACGAGCAGGAAGACGGTGGAGACCAGCTCGACGTCGGAGAGTCTGTCCTCCTCGTCCCTGGCGTGGATCAGGGCGCTGACCAGGTCCTCGGCCGGCTGAGCGCGCTTGAGCTGAATCATCTCCCCGATGTGCTGGCCGAACCGGGCCATGTTCGGGCCCGCGTTCTCGTTGTCGTTGGACATGATCGCGGCGGTCAGGCCGGTCAGGACCGGGAAGTGCTCCTCGCTGATGCCGAGCAGCTGTCCCAGCACCCGGACGGGGAACTGCGCCGTGTACTCCTCGACCAGGTCGACGACGCCGCCCTCGGCGGCCGCCTTCCGCTCGGCGGCGTCCAGGAGTTCGGTGCTGATGGCCTCGACGACCGGCTCCAGCTTCTTCACGCTGCGGGCCGTCAGAGCCTTGTTCACCAGCTTGCGCAGCCGGGTGTGGTCCGGCGGGTCCATGTTGAGCATGTGCCGGCCCACCGAGCTGTGCTCCAGGCGCGGCGTGCCGCCCTCGGACATCTCCCGGTCGAAGTAGCCGAGTTGGACGGAGGTGTCGATGTCCTTGGACAGTGCCGGGTGCGAGAGCGCGACGCGCGCCTCCTCGTAGTTGACGACGGCCCAGACCTTCAGGCCGCTCGGCAGCAGCATCCGGTGCACCGACCCCTTGCTCTGCAGGGCGTCGTAGGCCGGATACGGGTTGCTCATGAACTCCTCATCCATGATCGGCAGGGACACGGAAACTCCTCGAATCAGGGAACTTGTGGATTTCGCATATGTCCGGTGTGCGTTGCGGCACCGGGATCGATTGGCGAGCGTACAGGCCGGGCGACGGAACTGACAGTGGGTAACACCGCTGCTCGGGATATCTGACTTGACGTCATAATTGCCGGGTGGGGGTGAAAACCGCGACCGGTGTGACGCTCGCAACAAGGCCATTGATCTCCGCCTTCCCCCTCCTATATCGTCACCGTCGAAAGATCATCAGCTCTACGCGATGCTGTACGGGGGAACGCGCTCTAGAGGGCCTTTCTTTGTGCTGCCCGGAGCCATCGGTCCGAGTCGCGTCCTTTTCTGAGTGGGAGTCAGCCGTGTCGGCTATCCCTGTTCGTTCCGTCGTGGATGCCCTTCGAGCGCACGCCATTGAGCGTGGACACGTCATCGCCTACTCTGACCAGGCACGCAGCACGACCTACACGGAGCTGGAAGCGTCCACCGCGCGACTGGCCGGACACCTCGCCGAATTCGGAATCGCCTCGGGCGGACGTGCCGTGGTGTGCCTCGGCAACCGGGTGGAAATGGTGGAGAGCTGCTTCGCGCTGACCCGTGCGGAGCTCGTCGTCGTCCCGGTCAATCCGCATGCGAGCGATCGCGAGCTCGCGCATATTCTGAGCGACTCCGAGGCCGCACTCGTCATCACCGAGGAATCGAACTTCGAGCGGCTGCGCCGGCTCGAAGGCCTCCGGAGCGACCTCCGCTACGTCATTGTGACGGACGATCAGAAAATCACCGGGGACGGCGAATACGTCCATGACTACCGGCGACTGAGCGCAGACGAACCGAACGTACCGGCGCCGGACGGGCTGCGGCCCGACGACACCGCCTGGATGCTGTACACCTCCGGAACGACCGGCGCTCCCAAGGGCGTCCTCTCCACCCAGCGGGCCGGCATGTGGTCGGCCGTCAACGGCTACGCCGCCGTGCTGGACATCGGGCCGGGGGACAGGCTGCTCTGGCCGCTGCCGCTGCACCACAGCTTCGCCTTCAACCTGTGCGTCCTCGGGGTGCTCGCGGCCGGCGCGACCGCCCGGATCGCGGCCGACTTCGCCCCGGACGACATCGTCACCGAACTCGGCGGCTCCTCCTACACCTTGATGGCCGCCGTACCCACGATGTGCCACTACCTCCTGGACGCCGTCCCCGAGGGCCGGCTCGACCTGAGCGGCCTGCGGGCCTTCCTGGTCGCCGGAGCGCTCACCAGCGCCGCCCTCGGCGAACGGTTCCGGGACACCTTCGGCGTCCAGCTGGTCGACAGCTACGGAAGCACCGAGACCACCGGCGTCATCACCTGCAACCCGCTCGGCCACCGGGTGCACGGCTCCTGCGGCCGTCCCGTCCCCGGCGTGACGGTCCGCATCACCGACCCGGAGACCGGCCTCGAAGCGCCCACCGGCCACGAGGGCGAGATCTGGGTCAAGAGCCCCAGCCTGATGACCGGCTACCACAACGACCCCGAGCGGACGGCCGAGGCCTTCCGTCAGGGCTGGTACCGCACCGGCGACATGGGACGCCAGGACGCCGAGGGCTTCCTGAGCATCACCGGGCGCCTCAAGGAACTCATCATCCGGGGCGGGGAGAACATGCACCCCGCCGAGATCGAGGACGCGATCCGCGCGAGCGCCGAGGTCGCGGACGTCGCGGTCCTCGGCCGCGAGCACAGCCTGCTCGGCGAGGTCCCGGTCGCCTACCTGGTGCCCAAGCCGGACCACCCGCTGCCGGTCGCCGAACTGGTCGCCCGGCTGCGCGACCGCCTCGCCTACTTCAAGGTCCCGGCGGAACTCCACCTCACCGACCGGATCCCCCGCACCCCGTCCGGGAAGACCGTCCGCCGACTCGTCGGCGCCGAGGGCTCCCGACTGCTCGCCAACACCGGAACCCACCACGGCCGAGTGACCTTCCGCGCGCCCGGTTCCCCCGTCTCCACCGCCCTTCCGGCCTCCCTGCCGGCCGACGACCGCAGCACCGTGCACGGCAGGTCCGTCCTGCTGCTCACCGGCACCGCCGCCACGGCGCGTGCCGAGGAACTGGCGGCCCACCTCCTTTCCTCGCACGGCTGCGCCGAGGTCGTGGTCGAGCGCTGCGAGCCCGCCGACGGCGAGTCGCTGCGGCGCGCCACGGCGGGTCGGGACGGGTACGCCCTCGTCCTGCTGGCCGGAGCCGACGGGGCCGCTCCCTTCGACGAACTGGCCCGCGAACTCGCCGGCGGGGGCGGGACCGCGGTCTCGCTCGGTGCGGGGGACGAGGTCGGCGCCCAAGGGCTGCGCGACGCGCTGGACGCCGCACTGATCGAGAACGCGCCCGTCGTGCGGGCGTCGGCCGTCGACGTCCAGGGACCGCTCCGGGGCGGAGCGGCCGAGCCCGCCCCGGAGGCGGCCGCCCGACTGCGGGACGAACTCCGGGACGAACTGCGGGACCTGAGCGCCCGGGACGTCGATCTCCGGCTGCTGGCCCTGGTGGCCGCCGAGTGCGCCGCCGTCCTCGGCAACGCCACCGCGACCCCGCTCGACCCGCGCAAGCCCTTCCGCGCGCTGGGCTTCGACTCGGTGGCGTCCGTGGGCCTGCGCACCCGGCTGCAGAACGCGACCGGCCTGCGGCTGCCGGCCTCGCTCGCCTTCGACCACCCGACCCCGCAGGCCGTGGTCCGGTGCCTCCGTGACGGTCTGTTCGGTGCTGCTGAGGCGGGTACGGTCGTGGCGGCCGGGGCGGGCGCGGTGGCGGACGACTCCGATCCGGTGGTGCTGGTGGGCATGGCCTGCCGGTTCCCGGGCGGCGTGCGGTCGGCGGAGGACCTGTGGGAGCTGGTCGCGGCCGGTACGGACGCGGTGGGGCCCTTCCCGGAGGACCGGGGCTGGGACCTGGCCGGGCTGTTCGACGAGGACCCGGACACGGCGGGAACCACCTACGCCTCGCAGGGCGGGTTCCTGGACGGCGTCGCCGAGTTCGACGCCGGGTTCTTCGGGATCTCGCCGCGTGAGGCGCTGGCGATGGACCCCCAGCAGCGGCTGCTGCTGGAGACCTCCTGGGAGCTCTTCGAGCAGGCCGGCATCGACCCGGAGACGCTGCGCGGCAGCCGAACCGGCGTCTTCGCCGGGCAGATGTACCACGACTACGCGATCCGCCTCACCGACGAACCCGGGGCGGAGGGCTACCTGAGCACCGGACTCGCGGGCAGTGTGCTCTCCGGCCGGCTCTCGTACTTCTATGGCTTCGAGGGCCCGGCGCTGACGGTGGACACCGCGTGTTCGTCGTCGCTGGTGGCCCTGCACCTGGCCGCGGACTCGCTGCGGCGGGGTGAGTGCTCGCTGGCGCTCGCGGGCGGCGTCGCGGTGATGTCGACGCCGACGTCGTTCGTCGACTTCTCCCGTCAGCGCGGGCTGTCCCCGGACGGGCGGTGCCGGGCGTTCGCGGCCGGTGCGGACGGTACGGGCTGGGGTGAGGGTGTCGGTCTGCTGCTGTTGGAGCGGTTGTCGGACGCGCGGCGCAACGGGCACCGGGTGCTGGCGGTGGTGCGTGGTTCGGCGGTCAACCAGGACGGTGCGTCGAACGGTCTGTCGGCGCCGAACGGGCCCTCGCAGCAGCGGGTGATCCGTCAGGCGCTGGCGGGTGCGCGGTTGACGGCCGGCGAGGTCGATGCGGTGGAGGCGCACGGTACGGGCACCACCTTGGGTGATCCGATCGAGGCGCAGGCGTTGCTCGCCACCTACGGCCGCGGGCGCTCCGAGGAGCGGCCGCTGTGGCTGGGCTCGGTGAAGTCGAACATCGGGCACACGCAGGCTGCGGCGGGTGTGGCGGGTGTGATCAAGATGGTGCAGGCGATGCGGCACGGTGTGCTGCCTCGGACGTTGCACGTGGACGCGCCGTCGCCGCATGTGGACTGGTCGGCGGGTGAGGTCGCGCTGCTGGCCGAGGCGCGGGAGTGGCCGGAGACGGGGCGTCCGCGTCGGGCGGGTGTGTCCTCCTTCGGCATCAGCGGGACCAATGCCCACGTCATCCTCGAACAGGCCCCGCAGCACGACGAGTCGAGCACCCAGGCGGCGGTGGCCGGGCCGGTTCCGCCGGTGGCGGTGCTGTCCGCGGCCGACGACGCCGCGCTGCGGGAGCAGGCGGCCCGACTGGCCGCCCGCGTCGCTGGGGACGGGTCCCTGACCGGGGCCGACCTGGCCTTCTCGCTCGCGACCACCCGGGCCGTGCTGGACCGTCGTGCGGCGGTGGTGGCGGGGGAACGTGAGGGGCTGCTGCGGGGGCTGGAGGCCCTGGCGGAGGGGCGTCCGTGCCAGGAGGTGGTGGAGTCTGCCGCTTCTGCGGGCAAGCTGGCGTTCCTGTTCACCGGTCAGGGGTCCCAGCGGCTGGGGATGGGCCGGGAGTTGTACGGGATGTTCCCGGTGTTCGCGGGTGCGTTCGACGCGGTGTGTGCGGAGTTGGACAGGCATCTGGACGGTTCGGTCCGGGATGTGGTGTTCGGCTCGGATGCCGAGGTGCTGAACCGGACGGTGTGGGCGCAGGCGGGGCTGTTCGCCCTGGAGGTGGCGCTGTTCCGCCTGCTGGAGTCGTGGGGTGTCACGGCGGATCTGCTGCTCGGGCACTCGATCGGTGAGGTCGTGGCGGCGCATGTGGCGGGGGTGTTCTCGCTGGAGGACGCTGCCGTGCTGGTGGCGGCGCGTGGCCGGCTGATGCAGGCGCTGCCTGCCGGTGGCGCGATGCTGGCGGTGGCGGTCGACCCGCAGACGGCCGGGGAGCTGCTCGCGGGCTCCGAGGGTTCGGTCGATGTCGCGGCGGTGAACGGCCCGCGTTCGGTGGTGCTTTCGGGCGATGCCGGGGCGGTCGAGGAGATCGAGCGGGCGGCGAAGGCGGCCGGTCACCGGGTCAAGCGTCTGCCGGTGAGCCATGCCTTCCACTCGCCGCTGATGGAGCCGATGCTCGCCGAGTTCGGCGCGGTCGTCAGCACCCTGAAGGCGGCCGAGCCCCGAATCCCGGTCGTCTCCAACGTGACCGGCGCCCTCGCCACCGCCGAGGAACTGACCAGTCCCGACTACTGGGTGCGCCACGTCCGCCAGGCCGTGCTGTTCCACGACGGCGTGCGCACCGCGTCCGAGCTGGGCGCCACCCGTTTCGTCGAGCTGGGCCCCGACGGCGTGCTGACCGCCCTTGCCCAGGACTGCCTGAGCGAGGCCGACGGCCACGCCTTCACGCCCCTCCTGCGCCGCGACCGCCCGGAGGACCAGGCCGTAGCCGCCGCCCTCGGCGCCCTGCACTGCTGGGGCACCGCGCCCGACTGGCGGGCTGTGTACGAGGGTTCGGGCGCCCGCCGTGTGGACCTGCCCACGTACCCCTTCCAGCGTCAGCGCTACTGGCCCGCGACGCCGATGAAGGGCATGGCCGGAGGCGCGGCGGAGCCGGGCGACCTGCTCTACCGCGTCCACTGGGAGCCACTCGCGGAGGTCCCCGCACCGGAGCCGCTCGGCACCTGGATCCTGGTCACGGACACCGAGGACGCACTCACCCAGGACTGCGTGACCGCTCTGGACGCCACCGCCGCCCGGGTGCTGCGCCTGTCGCTCTCCGAGGGGGCAGCGGACCGTACGGCCCTCGGTGCCGCCCTCGCCGAGCTGGCCGTCGAGGCCGCGCCGACCGGGGTGTTCGCGCTGCTGCGCGGTGAACTCGCCCCGCTGAACGCCGTGGTGCTGCTGCAGGCACTCGGGGACACCGGCTCCGGGGCGCCCGTCTGGCTGGCGACCCGGGGCGCGGTGGGCGTCAGCGGAACGGATGCCCCGGTCAGCGTCCAGCAGGCGCAGCTCTGGGGCCTCGGACGAGTGGCCGCCCTGGAGGCGGCCGACACCTGGGGCGGGCTCGTCGACCTCCCGGAGCGGCTGGACGCCGACGGCGTGCGTCACCTCGCCGCCCTGCTCCTGCGCGCCGTGGCCGAGGACGAGGTCGCCCTCCGGCCCGGGGCGGCCCTTGCCCGCCGTCTGGTCAGGGCGCACCGGGAGGAGCAGGCGGAACCGAACAGTTGGGCTCCGTCCGGGACCGTCCTCGTCACCGGGGGCACCGGTGCCCTCGGTGCCCACGTCGCCCGTCGTCTGGCCCGGGCCGGCGCCGACCACCTGCTGCTCACCAGCCGTCGGGGCCGGCAGGCCCCGGGAGCCGCCGAGTTGGCGGACGAGCTCGCGGAGCTCGGCGCCCGGGTGACCGTCGCCGCCTGTGACGTCAGCGACGGCGAGGCGGTGGCCGAGCTCCTCGGCACGATCCCGGCCGAGCACCCGCTGACCGCCGTCGTGCACACCGCCGGTGTCCTGGACGACGGCGTGCTCACCGCTCTGACCCCCGACCGCATCCAGCGCGTGGTCGCCGCCAAGGTGGACGGCGCCCTCCATCTGGACCGGCTGACCCGGGACCTTCCCCTCTCCGCCTTCGTGCTGTTCTCCTCGCTCGCCGGTGTGGTCGGCGCGGCCGGCCAGGCGAACTACGCCATGGCGAACGCGGCCCTGGACGCGCTCGCCGAACAGCGCCGGCAGGCCGGGCTTCCGGCCACCGCCGTCGCCTGGGGTGCCTGGGCGGGCGAGGGCATGGCCGCCACCGACGAGGTGGTGCGCGGGCGGATGCGCCGCACCGGCTTCCGTCCGATGCGTCCGGAGAGCGCGCTGCGCGTCCTCGAAGGCGCGGTCCAGCGCGGCGAGACCGCTGTCCTCGCGGCTGACATCGACTGGGAGCGCTACGCGCAGGCGCACGGAGCGGCGGCCCGGCGTCCGCTGCTACGCGCGCTGGTCGCCGCGCCCGCCGCCGAGCCGACCGGGCTCGCCCGGACCCTGGGGGGACGTACCCCCGCCGAGCAGCACTCCGCGTTGGAGCAGCTGATCCGTGGTCATGCCGCCGACCTGCTGATGCACCGGTCCGCCGATGACGTCGACCCGCAGAAGTCCTTCCGCGCGCTCGGCTTCGACTCGCTCGCCTCGGTCGAGCTGCGCAACCGACTGGTCGCGGCGACCGGGCTGCGGCTGCCGGCCTCGCTCGCCTTCGACTACCCGAGCCCGGCCGGACTCGCGGACTTCCTCCGTGCGGAGCTGTTCGGTGCCGCTGAGGCGGGTACGGTCGTCGCGGCCGGGGCGGGCGCGGTGGCGGACGACTCCGATCCGGTGGTGCTGGTGGGCATGGCCTGCCGGTTCCCGGGCGGCGTGCGGTCGGCGGAGGACCTGTGGGAGCTGGTCGCGGCCGGTACGGACGCGGTGGGGCCCTTCCCGGAGAACCGGGGCTGGGACCTGGCCGGACTGTTCGACGAGGACCCGAGCGTCCCGGGGACGACGTACGCCACCGGAGGTGCGTTCCTGGACGGCGTGGCCGAGTTCGACGCCGGGTTCTTCGGGATCTCGCCGCGTGAGGCGCTGGCGATGGACCCGCAGCAGCGGCTGCTGCTGGAGACCTCCTGGGACCTCTTCGAGTCCGCGGGTGTCCTGCCGGGTGCCCTGCGCGGCAGCCGTACCGGGGTCTTCGTGGGATCCAACGGCCAGGACTACACCGCGCTCGTCGCCCAGTCGGCGGAGGACCTGGAGGGGTACCTCGGCACCGGGGGCGCGCTGAGCGTCGCCTCGGGTCGGCTCTCGTACTTCTACGGCTTCGAGGGCCCGGCGCTGACGGTGGACACCGCGTGTTCGTCGTCGCTGGTGGCCCTGCACCTGGCCGCGGACTCGCTGCGGCGGGGTGAGTGCTCGCTGGCGCTCGCGGGCGGCGTCACCGTGATGTCGACCCCGGGTTCGTTCATCGACTTCTCCCGTCAGCGCGGGCTGTCCCCGGACGGGCGGTGCCGGGCGTTCGCGGCCGGTGCGGACGGTACGGGCTGGGGTGAGGGTGTCGGTCTGCTGCTGTTGGAGCGGTTGTCGGACGCGCGGCGCAACGGGCACCGGGTGCTGGCGGTGGTGCGTGGTTCGGCGGTCAACCAGGACGGTGCGTCGAACGGTCTGTCGGCGCCGAACGGGCCCTCGCAGCAGCGGGTGATCCGTCAGGCGCTGGCGGGTGCGCGGTTGACGGCCGGCGAGGTCGACGCGGTGGAGGCGCACGGTACGGGGACGGCCCTCGGGGATCCGATCGAGGCGCAGGCGTTGCTGGCGACGTACGGGCAGGGGCGTTCTGTGGAGCGTCCGTTGTGGCTGGGGTCGGTGAAGTCGAACCTGGG
>NZ_JBIWPL010000024.1:0-132880 GCF_044768255.1 Kitasatospora sp. NPDC101157
CGTTGAACGCCTTCGAGATCGCCTTCGACGGCCGTCTCTCCGCTGGCCGTCGTTAACTCAACCCAACCGAGTTACACCGTTCGCTGGACAGACCCCTGACCGGTTGCACGGCGGGTGACCGCCACTCCGACACCCTGTCCTACGACGCGAGTGGCCCGGCGAACTCGCTGCGGGTCAAGAACCTCGGCGGCAGCATCGAGGTCGTCGCCGGCGAGGGAAGCACCATCAAGGTGACCGAGACCTACACCTACACGGACGGCAAGCCCAAGACCTCGCATTCCCTGCAGAACAACGAGTTGAAGCTCGAATCGACCGGCTGCGGGTCCGTCGGCATGGGCGGGAAGTGCGACGTGGCGTACAAGGTAGAGGTCCCCCGCAGCACCACGACCCACCTGGAGGGCGACGGCGGATCCATCTCCGTCACCGGCCTGTCCGGCGCCACCTACGCCCACATTGGTGGTGGCAGCGTCGAGGTGAAGAACTCCACGGCCAAGGACGTCAACGCACACTCCGGGGGCGGCAGCGTGGAGGTGCAGTTCAGTGAGGTGCCGGACAACGTCGAGGCGACCAACGGCGGCGGTTCGGTGACCGTCACGGTGCCCAAGGGCTCCTACGCGGTGGACACCGGGGACGCCAGCGGCCGGCTGCGCGACGTCACGGTGAACGTCGACGCCAACTCGCCCCACAAGATCAAAGCTACGACCGGCGGCGGCCCGATCTCGGTGGAGGCCGGCTGACGCTCCGCCGAGATCGGGCCGCCGATCCGTTCCGTTGACGGTGATGCGCACCGGTGTCAGGCCACCACGGGGTGGATCACCTGGACGTCCGGCCGCTCCTCCCTGCCCTGCTCCCAAGCCACCGCCCAGGTCAGCCGGTGGAACTGATAGCGGTCCGGCGCGTTCTCGGCCAAGGCCAACAGGTGGGCGTCGATCAGGATGTCGACCAGGTCCAGCGCCGCGTCGTCCGAGGTCTTGAACAGCATCGCCGCGTTGCGCAGCGAGAAGGGCCCGGGCCCGAGCTGAGCGAGCAGTTCCAGCGCCCGGCGTTGGCGGTTGGGGAGCTGGTTGTGGCTCACGGCCAATCTCCGGCGAACGCTGAGGTCGCCCAGCTCCAGTTCGTCGAGCAGGCTCCCGCTATCGGCGAGCCGCATGGCCAAGCGCCCCAAGGACCAGTGCGGGCGGCGCGCCAGCCTGGCGCCGCTGATCCGCACCGCGAGCGGCAGGTAGCCTCCGAGCGCGACGATCCGCGCAGCAGCCTGCGGCTCGTTCGCCACCCGCTCCGTGCCGATCAGGTGCGAGAGCAGTCGGACGGCCTCCTCAGAACTGAACGCCTCCAGCTGGACCTGGCGGGCCCCTTCCAGCGCTGCGAGGCTGCGTCGGCTGGTGATCAGCACGCCGGACTTGGCGCTGGCGGGCAACAACGGCCTGATCTGCTGCTCGTCCCTGGCGTCGTCGAGCAGGATGAGCAGTCGGCGCTCGGCTACCTGGCTACGGTAGATCCGGACCAACTCGGACAGCCGGACCCGCAGCACGCTCCGGGCACCGAGGTGACCCCGGACAACGCCGCGTACGTGATGTATACCTCCGGATCGACCGGGCGCCCCAAGGGCGTCGTGATCAGCCACACCGGCATCGCCAACATCACCCGCCGCACCGCCGAGGTGCACCGGATCACCACCGGTGACCGGGTACTGCAGAAGACCACGCTCACCTTCGACGCCTCCGCCCTGGAACTGTTCGCCCCGCTGATCGGTGGCGCAACCGTGGTGATGGCACCTCCCGGGGTGGAGCGGGACCCGGCCGCGATGGTCCGCGCCGTCGCGGAGAACGACATCACCGTCCTCCAGGTGGTCCCGTCGGTCCTGCGGCTGCTGGTCGAGGAGCCCGGCTGGCAGGACTGCACCTCGCTGCGCCTGCTGCTGTCGGCCGGCGAGCCGCTGCATGCCGAGCTGGCACAACGGGCCCGCCTGGAGACCGAGCTGGAGGTCTGGAACGGCTACGGCCCCACCGAGTGCTCGATCAACGCGACCGAGCACCTCTTCGACGGTTCACAGTCCTCGGGCCAGGTCCCGATCGGCCGACCCGTCAAAGGCACCCAGGTCCTGGTCCTCGACCCGACCTTCGTGCCGGTGCCGGTCGGCGTCGTCGGCGAGCTGTTCCTCGGAGGCGCGGGTGTCGCCCGCGGCTACCTGGGCCTGCCGAGCCTCACCGCCGAGCGGTTCGTCCCGGACCCGTACGGCAGGCCCGGCACCCGCCTCTACCGCACCGGCGACATGGTCCGCTGGCGCCCTGACGGCACGCTGGAGTACGTCGACCGCACCGACCACCAGGTCAAGATCAACGGTGTCCGGATCGAGCCCGGCGAGATCGAGAACGTGCTCGCCGCACACCCCGCGGTCCAGGCCGCGGTGGTCACCTCTTTCCGTGGCACCGCGGGTTACCTGCTCGCCGCCTACGTCCGAGGCGAGGACGACCTCTCCCACGACGAGTCGCGCGCGTTCCTGCGCGAGCGCCTCCCGGCCACCCACGTCCCCGCGGTCTTCCTCCGGGTCGCGGAGTTCCCGCTGACTGCCAACGGCAAGGTCGACCGGGCCGCCCTTCCCTCCCCCGACTCGGGAGCCGACACGGCCCAGAGGGAGCATGTCGCCCCGCGCACCGCGGCCGAGCGCCGGGTCGCCCGAGCGTGGGCCGCCGTCCTCGGCACCGAGCCGCTCAGCGTGCACGACGACATCTTCCGGCTCGGGGTCTCCTCTCTGCAGCTGACCATGCTGGCGAATCAGCTGCGCGCCGCCTCCGGTCAGGACATCCCGCTGCGCGCCCTGTTCGGCGCCGGCACAGTCGAGTCGCAGGCGCTGCTGCTCGCGCCCGGCGGCGCCCCGTCCGACCCGGTCCTGCCGATCGGCCGGGACGGCGCCCTCCCGCTCTCCTTCGGCCAGCGCCGGCTCTGGTTCCTGGACCAACTGGAACCGCGGAACCCCGAGTGGGTGACCGGTCTGTGGCTGCGCGTCCCTGAGGCCGCCGCCACCGAGGACGTGCAGCAGGCCGTCGACACCGTGGTCGACCGGCACGAGATCCTGCGTACCACGTACACCGCGATGGACGGCGAACCCGTCCAGATCCCGGCCGCCACCGCCACGGTGCCCGTCCGGATCCGGGAGACCCGCCGCGAGGAGCTCACCGCGCTACTGCGCGAGGAGCTGGTCCAGGGCTTCGACCTGACCAGCGGCCCGGTCATCCGCGCCGTGCTCGTCCGACTCCCTGACGAGCCCGCCGGCCTGCTGGTGACGGTCCACCACATCGCCTTCGACGGTTGGTCCGCCGGCATCCTGGAACGCGAGCTGCGCACCCTGCTGGCCGACCGCGCCGCCGGCCGCAGCTCGGAGCTGCCCGAGCTCACCGTCCAGTACGCCGACTTCGCGACCTGGGAGCAGGAGCAGCTCACCGATGCGGTCGTCGAGTACGAACTCGAATACTGGCACTCGGTGCTGGACGACCTGCCCGCCCTCGAACTGCCACTCGACCGGGGCCGCCCGGCCGTCCGCTCCGCCGCCGGCGATACCGTCCCCTTCGCCGTCCCCGCTCCCGTCGCCAAGACCCTCCTCGGCATCGGCCGACAGCAGGGCGCCACCCCGTTCATGACGCTGCTGACCGCCTTCGCCACCCTGCTCAGCCGCTACAGCGGCCAGTGGGACATCCCGGTCGGCACTCCGGTGACCTCCCGCAACCGCCCCGAGCTCGAAGGCGTGGTCGGCTTCTTCCTCAACAGCCTGGTGCTGCGCTGCCGACTGGAGGGCGACCTCAGCTACATCGAGGCCGTCACCCGGCTACGCGACACCTGCCGGGAGGCCTTCGCCCACGACCAGCTGCCGTTCGAGCGGCTGGTGGACGAGCTCACGATGGACCGTGACATGTCCCGCACCCCGCTCTACCAGGTCGCCTTCGACCTGCACGACGAGCTCTTCGGTGAGACCCCGCACGCCGAGGACGGCGCCGGCGACCTGACATCGCGTGGTTGAGCTGCTCGGTGTGGTCCTCGCCGGGGATGAACCTGCGCACCGTCATCGCCAACCCGGCCAGACGCCCCACCAGCGCCGTGATCGCGGCGGTGACGCGCTCGCCCTTAACGGACTGCCCCTTGCACGCGGGCTTGCCCGCGGTCTTCGCGCACCGGTAGTACTCGTAGATCTTGCCGTTCTTGGCCAGGTTCACCTGCCGGTAGAACCGGTCACCGCAGCGGTCGCAGTGCGGCACGCCCAGCCAGGGCGACGCACCGTTCGAGCGTTCCTTCGTGACCGACCGCTCATCCATCGCCGTCTGGATCTCAGCCCACACCTCGTCCGTGAACAACGGCTTCGCCATGCGGATCGGCAGACCCTTCGCGTCGCGGGCGATCTTGCGCGCCTTCACGGAGCGGCCGGTCAGCTTCAGGCCCATCGTCGCCGGCGACCGCAGGATCTTCCCCACGCTGGTCGGGTTCCAGTGGTTCGACGGCGGCGACTTGCGCTTGCTCGAGTAGCTGTCGCCCTGGTTCTTGTACGCGTGCACCGACGGGGTGTCGAAGTCGGCGGCTTCCAGGGCCGTGGTGATCATCCACTGACTCTGCCCCTCCAAGAGCAGCTTGCCCATGTACCGCACAGCCTCGGAGGTCAACGGGTCCGGCTCCAGAGTGCGGCCACCACCGGGCCGGTCCACGATCCGGTACCCGTACGGCGGCTGCCCGCCAGCCCAGCGGTCCGTCTTCCGCAAGTGCTTGTGCGCCGCGGTGACGCGGGCTTTGATCCGCTTGAGCTCCATCTCCGCGAAGATCGAGGCCAGCATCAGGAAGGTCTTGGCCAGCTCGTTCCCGAACGACGACTCCCGACCCTGCCGGTAGTCCAGGGTGATCCCGTCGTCGGTGAACACCAGGACCTTGTGGTTCTCCTCGGCCCAGTGCGCCACATCGGCGCAGTCCTTCGCGGACCGGAACGCCCGGTCGACCTTAGCCCACACCATCGCGTCCCACTCCCCCTGGCGCTCGGTCAGCCACGGCCCAAGGTCAGGGCGCTTCCACGGCGTAATCTGGGCCGAGACATCCAGGTCCTCGAACGACCCGACGATCTCCCACTCCTTCGAGACCGCGTGCCGCGTCGCCGACTCCGCCTGCACCAGGTGCGAGACCTTGCCCTCGTCCCCATGCGTGTCCGACACACGCGAACCCACCACCGCCCGAACCGGCGCCAACGCTGTCATCCTGCTCACAGGAGGTCCCCTACCGCCCAGGCCAGCAGGCACCCTCGAACAGGGCGTGCTCGAACGGGTGGACCTTTTTCGAAAAGGCGTCTATCCGCTGGAGGATCGACCTCATCGCGACAACTCCGGGCATTGCGGACAAAACCATCGCCGCCTATGTCGAGCGCGCGGCATCCCACGCGGAAAGGTGGTCCGACCACGCGCCCGTCACCGCCGAGTTCGACTTCGGCGACAACTGACCGATAGGCAGCCACAGTTGAGCAGAGGCCGGACGCCCCGGCCTGCAGCACCCCCCAGCTCAGGCCCACTCGCACCAGTAAACTAGGCCTGCGATTCCACCCAGCCGGCTTTTGACAAGTCGATTCGTTCGCACCGCCTCCCACCAGCGGCATCGCGACCGCTGACTGGCGGGAAGGCCTTGCAGCACCAGCACGGGATAGGGCCGAGATGGGTTTCCGTATCCCCCACTGGCATGCTCTCGCCTGCAAGGAGGCCCCAGGCGCGGTCGTGGATGCGGCAGCTGGGGGTACCCGCGAAGAGCGGGAGAGAGTTCCGCGGGCGACCAGGGCCTGCCGGAGGACCACACGGACTGAGCCGCGCCGGGCGAGGCTCAGGAGAACGTGTTGTTCTGCGTTTACCTTCGCATCGACGCGTCGCCTCCACGTTCCCGAGCTCGCCTTCCTGTCTCATCCTGTGGCCATGCCGCCACGCGCCCGTCCGCGGCGGCCCCAGTCACGTCCCCGCGCCCCGGTTCCCCGGAAAGCCCCTTTCCCCGTGATGCCTGCACGGCCGTCCAACCGCTCGCACCCTCACCGCCGCGGCCGTAACACCCGGCAGCCGACGGGGAGCGGTCAGCGGTCGCCTCACCGCCCGCCCGCACGATCCAGTGACCACGCCAACCGACTGTGCAAGGGGGAGACCATGCGTGCTGTGGTGTTCGACCTCGACGGTGTGCTGGTGAACAGCTTCGCCGTAATGCGCGAGGCGTTCGCGATCGCCTATGAAGTGAGAGCTGCTCTCTGCGGCGGGCTCGGACCACGGACATTCGATCATCCGCTCGATGGCGGCCGTGAGGGAGCTGGACGCCGGGCCCGCTGATCTCTTGCTGAAGATCAGCGCCTCGTGTGTCTGGCAGGAGTGGCCCCGACGCCGGGCACTCTCACGGTCTCGTTCCTTCCGCGGCGGCGGTTCGGCCGACGCCCGGGGCCAACTCTTTCTAAAAGGCTCAAGTCCCGGGTAAGTCGTATGACTGACCGGGCGGCAGGTGATCACCGCCGAGATGAAGCCGGCGGCCTCACTCTTTTCGAGGTCTCGCGGGACCGGGCAACGGGGCGCGATCCGCCGACTTCAGTCCCCATTAGGCAACGGGGCGTTGCCGCGCCCTGGGCCCGCGATCCAGATGGCGGGTGTCTGGCCCCTGCTACCGGTCACTGGGTGCCTGCTCCTGCAGCGCGGCTTCCCGCAGCGGGCGCATCGGCTGCGGGAGCACGTCGATGAGTACCCGTCCGGCCGCGGGGCAATCAGCTTCGAGCCGCAGTTGTTCGAGACACCGGCAAGTGAACCTCGAGAAAAGCGGCAAGATCTATGAGTACTACCGGCGCGCGAAGACGGCGAGTAAGCCGGCGCACAAACCGGCATGGCCAGAGCGGGAAGACTCCGGCCATGCCGATTGGCTAACGCGTCTCAGTCAGAAAAGCCAAATCGCGTGTAAACCTCCCAAATCTCGCAGTGCCTGGTCACCCCTACGACTCGCCCCACAAACGACGGTGGCTGAACATCAGCCGCAACCCGTTCGATGGCTTCGGCGGCACGGATCGAGACCTCCCCTGGCCTCCCGGGCCAGACAACCGACCTGTTCTCTGCGTCCTTGAACTCGTCCTCCAATGTGGACGCATCATCTGCCGGGATCGCAGAGAAGGCGTAGAGGCACTGGTCAACGTCGTCTGGGTCGAACCTAGTGGCAAGCGTCCGGAAGTACCACCAGAAGCCGCTCCTGGTCTCCAGTCGCGCGAAGCCTTCACGGGGTCCGTCAAGCCAGTCGAAGATTACGACCGGCCGCATTATCGGGTTGTCGTCACCCACAGCCATTAGCGTTTCCTCTTCACCCTTCCGAAGGTCTCATTGAGTGTCCTTTGAGCCTCCGCTTGAACCGGCTTGGGCAACACAAGCGTGTGATGCATGTTGTCTCTCGCGGTCGGTGTGTACCGCAGCTCGAAATGCGCCGCGATCTCACCCTTCGTGGCTGTCACCGAGTCCGAGGGGTTCCTCGACAGAGCCTCGTTGGACTCGGGAACGGTAACCGAAACCCCGTGTCCGAAGCGACCTGTCGCCTCGGCATCCGCTGCCATGCGCTCCAGTCGACCGGTACTCTCCCAACCCGTACCCTGCCGAACGAAGACCTGGTCCATCGTGCAGGTGCACGGCAAGTTCTGCCCGACCTTACCGCCTCCGCAGTTGTGGACAAGGACAGCAGCAGTGCTGAATACCACGAAGTACGCGTGGGTCTGCGTGACGCTCAGGTCGTACGTCCGCTGATGGTCGGTGAATTGGGTCAAAGCCGTCAACATGACGGTCCTGCCATCCGCCGAACGCAAGCTCATTCCGGGCTTGAGATCGGCCGCTTCCACCCAACGTTCTTGATCAGCGCTCCAGAACGGGTGGTTGTCAGTTGAGGTTAGATCCTCGGTGCGGTCACCGTCGGACACGGAGATCTTGACAAACGCCGTGTCAGTGTACGTCGTGATCAGTTCGGAAACCTTGGACGGGGTTGTCGCGTCGCTACCGTCCCCCGAGAGCACCTGGTCGCCCGGCTGTATTTCGGAGATCTTCTTCCTGGATCCATCGGCCATGACCACTTCGGTATCGGCAGGAAAGCTGTGGCAAACCGCCATCCCCCAGCCGTCCCCAAAGTCGATCACCAGCTCATTGGGTATCGGCCCACCCTGCTGCCCGGCGCCCTGGAACCCGTAGATCTTTCCTTCGGGCTCGTAAATGACAGCCTTGTTACCGTCACCACAGGCCGATTTGAAGGCGCATGCATTGATCATGACGCCGACACTGTGAACCGGAGGTCCGCCATACGACTGGGGCCCGACAACGTCACCAGCCCAGAGGCCCTCGATCATGTCGAGGATTTCATCGTTGCACGCCGGGCCGATCGCCTTGCAGGCCGAGTCCAGCGCTGCAATGTCATCGCGGGCTGTCATGAACTCGGGATGAGGGATCTTGGCTACCTGGTCCTGGTAGGCCTTGGCGAACTTCTGAACGAGGCCTGATCCGTCATCTTGGATGGAGAGACTGCTGTTGATGGCAGTGTATGTGGGGCTAGTGGTAGCGGCCCTACCGTTGCCCGTCGCTCCTCCGCCGCTGAAGCCCGTGCTACCGGAACCCGAAGTGTCATCGGGCTTGCCGGCGGGGTCGCCGTTGTCGCTGCGCGGGGTACCCCTGGAGTTGTAGTCGCTGCCGCAGAGGCCCCGGTAGCAGTCGTCGAGGATCAGGCCGCTGGGGTCGCTGTGGTTGACCGGGTCGTTGTTGCTGTAGGCGTAGGCGTTCCACTGTTGCGGGTTCGCCGGGTCGAGTACCGGGTCGGGGCTGATGAAGCGGCCGCTGGCCGGGTCGTACTGGCGGGCGCCCAGGAAGGTGAGGCCGGTGATGTCGTCCTTGAGGCCGCCGACGAAGCCCTTGGTGCCGGCCCAGTCGGAGGCCGCGGGCTGGGTGCCGCGGGGGTTGCCGAAGGGGTCGGTGAGGCGTCGGGTGACGGTCATGGCGGTGTCGGTGTTGATCTGGAGGCCGTTGGTTCCGTGCGGGTCGGCGGCCTGGATCAGGACGCTGCCGCCGCCGATCGGGGCGGTGACGCGAGTGAAGGTCAGACCGCCGGGAGCTCCGATCGAACGGGTGTTGGCGGTCGAACCGGTCGTCGTGTCCAGGGTCAACTCGTCGGTACCGACCAGGACGGTCGTCTTGCCGGGACTGTGCCGGACCAGCTGGTTGCCGTCGGCGTCGTAGACGTAGCTGGTGTTGCCGGCCGTGCCGGTCTTGGTGACGGTGTCGGGCTTTCCCCCGGTGTTCCAGGTCAGGCTGGTGGTTCCGGACGTGTCCGTGATCGCGGTGGTGTTGCCGGTCGCGTCGTACTGGTAGCGGGTGGTCTTGGTCCCGGACGGGCTGGTGACAGTGGAGCTCAGCAGCGCGTGCGGACCACCGGTACCGCCCCCCGTGTTGGGCGCGCTGGTCGGGGAGTTGAGGCTCTTCGCGGCTCCGAAGATCTGGGTGGTCGTGGTGTCCTTCAGGCTGTTGCCGCTGATGTCGTGCTGCACCAGACCGGTGCGGTTGCCCGCCGCGTCGTAGCTGTAGGTGTTCCAGTACGGCGCCGGGCCACCTACGGTGCGCCCGCCGGGGCTGACTGTGGCCGGGCCGTCCGCGTTGTCACAACCGCCCACGCCGGGCACGGTGCTGGAGCTTCCGGTGCCGTGCTTGACGCCGGTGGTGTCCGTCCAGTCCGCCGTGGTGTGGGTGCTCCCCGTGTCCGTCCAGGCGTTGGTCAGCCGGCCGAGCGGGTCGTAGGTGAAGCACTGCAGGTCCCGGTCGCGGGCGTCCTGGAGGTCGGTCACCGATGTGATGCGGCCGGCCGCGGTATAGGTGTACGAGGTCTGGTCCGCCGACACCGTCCCGTTCTGCCGGTCGACGAAGGAGTTGATGACCCGTCCGGTCGCCCCGTCGTACTGCTGGGTGGAGACCACCTGCCGGCCGTACTCGCCGACGGTGGTGCGCACCGGATGGGACGCGGCATCGTAAGTGATCCCGGCCACCACGGACTTCTTGAGGCTCTTGCTGGAGACCAGCAGCCCTGCATCGTTGTAGGTGTAGCCGATGGACTCCGAGGGAAGCCCGCCGGCCGCCGGCAGCGTGACGGTGTCCACCAGCCCGAGGACCGGCTCGTAGGTGGTGGTCGTGTTGTAGGTCCCCGCCAGCGCGCCTTCGGCGGACGGGATGGTCACCGCGGCGCCGGTGGGTCGGTATCCGACGTCGTAGCCGGTGACCGCGCTGACGTAGGCCGAGCCGCCAGCTCCCCCGACGTACCGGGTGGAGGAGGTCGGCTTGCCCTTCTCGAGCGTGTCATACGTCCAGGAGGCGAGCAGGTTCGCCGGGGCGACACTGCCGTTGTACTGCCCGGTCTTCCGGCCGATCAGGTCGTAGGTGTAGGCGAGCGTGCCGCCCTTCGCGTCGACGACATGGTCGACCCGGGAATTGGCGTCGTAGAACGTCCGAGTGGTACCGGCATCCGGATCGGTGACCGAGGTCTGCCTCCCCAACTGGTCGTACCCGTACGTCCAGGTGTTTCCGGTGGAGTCGGTGTGCGAGGCGGGCTGCCCGAGCGCGGTGTACGTGTAGGTGCTGATGTCGGCGTCGGCCGGATTGCCGGTCGCCGTCGCAGTGCGGTACTGCCAGGCCGCGACGGCACGGCCGCGAGCGTCCGTGACGACACTGCTCGGTGGGCTGCCCGCCGGCGGGGTCACGTCGACGCGGTCGACACCGGGGTAGGCCGTCGTGGTGGCCCACTGCAGGTTGGCGTTGGACCGGAACTCGGAGCGCACCTGGCGGCCAAGGCCGTCGTACGTCGTCCAGGTCTGCGCCGGCACCTGCGAGTCCTGCGGCAGGAAGAGCGCGGTGCTGGGAGCGGTGGTGGCCTCGTAGTACGGGGCCGAGGACTTGATCACCCAGCCGTGCGAATCGTAGACGGTGTCGGTGATCAGCCGGCCGGTGGCGCGCGCGTCGCTGGTCTGCTGGACCTGCCGCTGGCGGCCGAGGCCGTCGAAGAGTTCGCGTCGGCCCGAGTAGGTTCCGCCATTGCGCTGGAGCCACTCGCTGGTGATCACCGACGGACCCCACGTGCCGTTGACGGCGTAACTGAACCGTTGGTTGGGCAGCTTGTCGGTTCCGCGACCGGGCACCCAGACGGCCGTCCGACGTCCGAGACCGTCGTACTCCTGGGTGGTGGTCCGCTGGTTGGCGTCGGTCTCGTTGAGCGGCAGGCCGCGACCGGGCTCCTGGTTGACCACGACCGTCCAGCCGGCACCCATCGGGCCGGTTGTGGTCACGGTGGTCGGATACGCACCCGTGGCCGGGATGCGCGCGGTGCTGGTGGTGGCCGGGGTCGTGGTGGCGGTGCTCAGCTGGACGCCGCTGCCGTCATACGTCGAGCCGTCCGGGGTGGAGCTGGTGACGGTGCGGCCGTAGACGTCAAAGGTGCTGCTGCCGCCATGGACGTACACCGGCTCCCCGGATCCGTCGTAGTGGTCGAGCACCTGCACGCTGGTCGCGTCGCCGGTGGTGCCGGCCTTGCCGAACGGACGTCCGTCGTAGAGCGTACGGCTGGCACCGACGGTGTTCGCGCCGGTCGCCGTCGTCCCGCACGGACCCTGCACGGTGATCCGGCGGGAGGGCAGGATCAACAGAGCGGAGGTGTCACTCGTCGCGTAGTCGATCGAGGTGCACAACTCCGGGGTGGCGGCGGTGCCGTCGCCCTTGTCGGATATCTGGATGACCCGGTTCCCGTTCGCCGGATCCGTGGTGGCGACGGATGTCGTGGTGCGCCAACCTCCCGCCGTTAGCTTGGACTTGCCGATCGAGGTGACCTGCGAGTCCGGGTAGCGGGCGTAGATCGTCGGCGCGCCCGCGCTCTGGACGTGCTTCGCGGTCTCCTTCTGACCGCTCCTTACGCTGCCGGAGACGGACTGCACGGTGCCGCCGGTCTGGTCGAAGACCTCGGTCGCGACGGCGGTGCCGGCCAGCCAATCGCTGTCCTTCACGGTGCCGCCGAGCGGGCTGGCCACGTCGACACTGCGCTGGGTCTTACCGTCGGCGAGGTAGTCGCCGTCCATGCCGCGCAGGTAGGTGACCTTCTTCTGGGTTTTCGGCGCCTCACCGGGGAAGGCGCTGCCGGTCGTGGTGGTGACCGACTCATAGCCTCGGAAGTAGTCCCACGTACGGGTCTTGGGGTCGGTGAACTCGGCGTCGTCCCGGTGCCAGGCGGCAGGCCCGTTGTAGGTGTACTCGGTCGTCCGCGTCACGGACGGGCTGGTGACCAGGTCCTGCTCGGTCACCGTCTTGACCATCGGCTTGTTGAACCAGTCGTTCACCGGGTCCGGCGAGGACCGGCCCGGCAGGTACCAGTTCACCGGCATGCAGGCCATGGTGTTGGTGTCGGCGGACGCCGGCATGCGGTTGTTGACGCGGGAGCATTCGCCGTCGCTGTAGACGACGTTGATCCGGCCGCCGGTCTCGGTGGTGATCTCCCGGATGCGCGGTCGCATGAACATCGGCGAGGCCGGCACCAGCCCGTCAACCCGGTTCGGGATCATCTTGTAGGCGAAGGTGACGGCAGGCAGCGCCACCTCGGGGCGACCGTTGCTGCCGGTGCGCTTGATGGAGTCCAGCCACAGCGTCCGTTTGGTACCGTCGCCCGGATCCACGAGGGACTGACCGAGGGCCCAGGTGTCGACAGTGACGGGCCCGGCACCGGTCGACACCTTGGTGGTGATCGAGGTGAGGCGCTTGGTGGAAAAGAAGGCCGGCGCGTAGTTGGTGCAGGTTCCGGTGGGTGCACACAGTTGGTCGATCGGCACGTCCGGCCAGGCATCCGCATTGGCGGCGGTCCGCTGGCTCTCGGCGCAGGTGACGGCACCGCTCGGGTTACAGCGCTCGGCGGTCGCATCGAAGACCACCAGCGCGCCCGGAGTGAGCGAGCCCTTCGCGGCCTTCTGCTCGTCGTAGCGCTGGTTGTAGCCGATCTGCACCAGCGTGACGGCGCGCTCGTAGGAGCTGAGGGTGCCGTTGCCGTTGTTCTGCCCGCCGCCCCGGCTGTAGGAGTTGGTCTCGGGCGCGTAGCGGTAGCTGATCAGGTTCTTGTGGGCGTCGACGACGTAGTCCAGCTGCCAGCGCCAGCCCATCTGGCACCAGGAGCCCTTGCCCGTGGTGGAGTTGTAGCAGGGGTCACCGGGGTTGGGCGAGTAGACCGGGCTGGTGAGTACGGACTGTGCGGCCGGGTCGGTCCCGTCGCCGCTGGGGAGGTGGTTGCTGCCGAAGTAGTACTCGGTGCCGTCCGGCGTGGTGATCCGCCAGTACTCGGAGTCCCGGTACTCCCGGTCACCGGCGCCCTTCGGGGCACCGGTCAGCTGCTCGACCTTGGAACCGTCGTCACTCTGCAGGTGCCAGACGCCCGTGGCGTCGTCGCGGACCAGGGTGCCGGAGCGGCCGGCCAGCGAGAGGGTCGCGTTCTGACCGCCCCAGCAACGGTCCCCCGAACCCTTGATGCCGGAGGCGCCCGCCTTGTCACAGGTGCGGTAGGTGCGCTCGATGTAGCCGGGCTCGTAGCTCCAGCCGTCACCGATCCAGGAGGACTGGGAGTTGGTCGCGGATGTGCGGCCGTCGACGGCGGAGGAGTTGTAGTCCAGGACGACCGACGGGGCCAGACCACCCAGGGTCGGCGGCAGCTGGATCGTGTAGTTGTAGGTGAAGCTGCCGACGTTGGAACCGGCACTCCACTCCATCGACGGCGCCAGCGGTGTCGCCGCGTAGCTGCCGCCGGCGCCGGACGGGGCAGGCTCGGCCGCGAGGACCGCCGGAGCAACTGAGGCGCCCCGACCGTCCGGTACGGCCTGCAACGACGCCTTGCCCGGATGCGTGCTCCCGGCGGACGGCAGGGTCACGTCGGCGGAGAGCTTGCCGCTCGCATCGACGGAGGATTCCACCGGAGTCTTGGTGCGGCACTCCGCCCGCTCAGGGGTGGTCAGCGCGCACCCGGGCAGTGTCACGAGCCTTGCCCGGTCGGCCCAGCCGCTGGCCTGAAGCCCCTTCAGATCCAGCACGACCCGGGTCCGGCGCCCCTCGGCCGACGGCTCGGTGTCAGCATCGGCCAGCGCGATCAGGGCACTGCCCGCACCCGCCGCCCGTCCCTTGGCGGTGTCCGTCACCTCGACCGAAACAGAGGTGGCAGGAACCGTACCGTCGCCGACGGGCGCCAGCAGCACCGGGAGCGTCCCGGCCCGACTGGGCGCGGCTCCGCCCGAGGCCGGGGAGGCCCCGCCGGTCGCGGCCCGGGCCGCCTTGGCTTCGGGCCCGTCGATGCCGAGGTGAACCGTGGCCTTTCCGGGCACCACCGGTTGTGCCACGACCGGCGTCCAAGCTGCCGGGCTAGGCGCCGACCGCCCGCCGCCCTTGCCGTTCGGCACATGGTCATGACCGGAGATCGACGGCGTGTCAGTGCCGAGAGGTGTCTGTGGCGGAGACCAGATCTGATCGTCCGGTTCGGGGGTGGCCCAGGCCACCCCCGGCGGCACCACCACACCCGTCAACGTCAACGCGAGCAAGGCAGCCAGACCTGGAGACCAGCGGCCGCGCCTCCTCGCTCTCCTGTCCCACCCCAGGACTTGCCGAAGCTCCACCTCAGTCCCCTCCCGTAAGACGGCATGCCGTGGCGTCGACGACTCTCGCCCCCTCCGCATGCCGATCGCGCACGGACCTTAGTGATCGTCATGATTGCTGCGCCACCACGAATCAGACGTTTCGGAATTGATTTATCTGTTCGTTACCACGACTTGGGTAAGCAATGGGGCACACAAAGACAAAGCGGGAATCTGGTTTGACCAAGTACCGGGACAGCAAGCATCGTTCGTTCCCGCACGCCCCGCCCAGCCGGGCGGGCTCCACGGGAGGGGACCAATGTCGTTCATCAGAACCGTACAATCACCACCGAATCGACCATCTCGCACGACCGGTCGCCGTTCACTGAACCGGGTGCTCGCCGCACTCGGCATCAGTCTCGCGCTCGGCCTCGGCGTACTCAGCGCCCCTTCCGCGGGGGCCGCACCAGGGTCGCCCGGGGGTACCTCGGCACCCGTCGTCCCGGTGGGCCCGGCTCCGGCCCGCGCCCCTGAGCAGCAGGCTATGCTCGACGCCCTGATCACGGCGAAGTCGACCGGCAGGCCTGCTGTGGTCGGAACGATGACCACCGAAGCCTCGAGGACCGTCGCCAACCCGAACGGCACCCTCACCACGACGGACAACAGTCAACCCGTCCGAACCAAGCGCCCTGATGGCTGGAGCGACCTCGACGCCACTCTTCGGGCCAACTCGGACGGTACGGTGACCCCGACCGTCGCCTCCACCGCAGTCACCTTCTCGGGCGGAGGCAGCGGCCCGATGGCCACGGTCGTCACCCAGGACGGGAAGAAACTCTCGGTCGAGGCTCCGTTCCTCCTCCCTAGGCCGACCCTGAGCGGTGCCACCGCCACCTACTCGGACGTCCTGCCCGGGGTCGACATCCAGCTCACCGCCCTGACGGTCGGCGGTTGGCGCGACGTCATAGTCGTGCGTTCGGCGGACGCCGCCACCAACCCGGCATTGAAGACCCTCCGCTTCCCACTCAAGGGAGAGGGACTGATCACCTCAGCCACCGATGCCGGTGTGGTCGAGGTCAAGGACGACCGCGGAGGCGTCCGTTTCCGGTCCCCCGCTCCGCTCCAATGGGACTCCGCCCGGCCCACGGCCACTGCCCAGCCGGCCAAGGCTGCCACAGCGGCACGCAACGATCCGGGCGCACCTCCCGCTCCTCCGGCTTCCACCTCCGAAGCACCCGGCGAGGGCGCCAACGTGGCGGCGATCTCGGCGAAGGTGGTGGACAACGCACTGGAACTCACACCGGACCAGGGCGCGCTGCGCTCGGGCACCGGCCCCTGGTACCTCGACCCGACCCTGACCGCGGTGACTAGCTACACCGAGGGTTCGGTCCAAGTCCAGGAGAACTACAAGACAGCAGAGAACTACAATAAGAAGTCCGACCTCTCAACCGGCTACTGCGGCTACCACAGCAGCAACCCGGCTCTCAACTGTGCCGTCGAGGGCCGCGAGCGCGCCTACTTCCAGTTCCGGGTCAACGCGGCCATCTACACCAAGCCCGCCGGCGCCGAGTTCACTCCCACGGTGTTCAGCTCGACGCTCAACGGCCAGGTCAGCGAGGCCTCCAGCATGGGCACGCCTACGGATCTCGGCGTCTACTCGGCCCCGCAAGGCAAGACCATCCACGAGCACAGCAACTGGAACGATCAGCCGTGCGGCACCAACGGCAATCTGGCGATGAACGACTGTGCGTTCGTCGGAGGGCAGCGGATCACCGGCACCGGTCCGCTGGCCGTGGACGTCACCGACGCCATGAAGCAAGCCGCTGCCGGGCAATGGTCCGTCTGGACCGTAGGCATCGCCCCTCAGACGAACGAGTGGGACAGGCTCTTCCGGCACAAGATCGCCAGCAACCCCAGTGTCACCACGACCTACGACATCAATCCCACCGTGTGGTACCCGCGCACCAGCCCGGTTCCCGGGTTCGCCGGCAACCGCAGCACTGCCGAGTGCACCAGTGGCGGCGCCCGGCCGTGGGACAACCCGGGCTGGGTGGGCAACAACCAGAACATCCTCCTGACCGTCAACAGCTGGTCCCCTACCGGTCAGAGCCTCTACACCGGCTTCCACATGTGGGACGACAATGACCCCAACTTCTCCTACCGGGAAGGCGGTTGGAGCGGAAGCTACAACAACCCCGGATACACCGTATCCGTCGGATCACTGTCGGATGGCCACCAGTACGGCTGGTACGGCCAGGCCGGAGACGGCGCCCTCGACTCACCTGGAAGCGCCTGGTGCTACTTCCGGGTCGACCGCACCAACCCGCGCGTCAGCATCAGCTCCCCCGACTTTCCCCCGTCCGGTACGCCGAACGACCACCCGACCCGGTACGCGAACGACACCGAACCCGGCACGTTCCTGATCAACGCCGAGGATCCGGCCCCCGGCCCCGACCTGCGGGCCTCCGGCGTCGCCTGCGTCCGGTTCAGCACCGACCAGAGCCCGGTCACCGGCTGGCAGTGCGGCCAGCCCGGTACGTATTCTCCGGGAACACCGGTCAAATTCCGGCCGACCACCTGGGGCACCAACACCGTCTACGCCTGGGCCATGGACAACGCGGGCAATTACAGCCAGCGCGCCGACTACTCCTTCTACGCGCCCTGGAAGCCCGGCTCCGTCCCCGTGTTCGGCGACACCGACGGCGACCAACTGGCGGACATCATCGTGCCGGACGCCACCGGCAACCTGCGGACGATCGGCGGCGACGCCGACCCGGCTCGGGCTGTCACCGCTTCCGCGGCGAGCGCCCCGCGCAAGGACGTCACGGACACGACCACCACCTGGACCGACTACCAGCTGAGCCATCGCGGCACACTGAACGAGACCGGCGCACTCGACCAGATCGTCGCGCACAACACCAAGGACGCCAGCCTCAAGCGATTTCTGTTCCTGATCGACAACGACGGCACCGGCAGGTACGACACCTACTCCAAGATCTCCCTGGACCGGCCGACCACCACGACCTGTGCGGCGGTCCCGACCGCCGGCCTGGCCTGCCCGACCAACCGGCCGTTCGCCGGTGACTGGTCCGAGGTCAGTCAGCTGCTCTCGCTCGGCACCCCCGACGGGGAACTGACGAGCACGACAGCAGCCACGCCGACCAGCCCGGTGAAGACCTCCATCATCAGCCAGACCTCCCTGCTCACCGTCGAAGGCGGCCGCCTCTGGCTCCACAACGTGAGCGGCGCCAAGTGGAACCAGGTCGACGCCACAGCCCTGCTCATTCCCACGGCACCCAACAGCGGCACCTGGGACGACTACGAGCTGCTCAACCCCGGACCGGCGAACGGAACCACGGTTACGCCCGGACAGCCCGACGCCCGACAGGCAACCCTCTGGGCCCGCCACCGCACCAACGGCAATATCTACGCCTACCCGATCACCCGAAGCCCCGACGGCCGCAGCGACTTCAGCGCGCTCACCCGACCCAACGGAGGCGCCCTGATCCTCAACAATGCCAACTGGACCACCGCAGCACAGCCGCGGATCGGCGCCGCCGACCTCAACGGCGACGGCATCCCCGACCTCTGGGCCATCAACACCAAGAACGCCATCACCGTATTCCCCGGAAAGAGCAGCCCCGGCAGCCAGGGCAAGGTCGACGGCTTCGACACCTGGCAGCTCCTCGGCTACTCCGACTCCAGTGTCTCCCTCCACCCCAACCTGGTCGCCTGGCAGTGCATGGACGCCTGGGGAGGCCCCCGGGACGGCGCACCACTGGCCATCGGCAGCTGCTGGAACACCGCGAACCAGCGGTTCAACCTCAGCATCGACGGCACCATCCGAGCCGGCGCCTACTGCGTCTCCACCCTCGGCGGCGCCAACACCAATGGAACCCAGCTCAGCCTTGCCACCTGCGACGGCAGGCCCACCCAGAAGTGGTCCGTCCGTCCGGACGGCCGCATCATCAACCAGACCACCATCACCGGAGGCGACCCGAACACCGGCCGCTGCATCGAACTGAACAACTGGCACACCGAACAGGGCACCCGACTCGACATCTGGGACTGCCCAGGCCTCGCCGACAACAGCCGCTGGACCGTCCAGCCCGAGAGAAACCCGTGACCGGCAGTCCCTGTGGATGAAGTGACATGACGCTCGTGGGGCGGGGCTCCGAACACCCGGAGCCCCGCCCCGCACCCGTCACGCTCTGCGGCCACCGCCCAGCGGGCCCGCGCTCACTAGCGGGCCCGCTGGGCGGCGATCATGTCGCGGTACCAGGCGCAGGAGGCCTTCGGGGTGCGCTTCAGCGTGGCGAAGTAGACGTGGACGGGGCATCTACTGGCCGCACTGCTGATCGCGCCCGCGCTCTAACTCCTCGTCCGCGCCGGAATCCAGATCGGACACTGCCAGGCGTACCTGAGCGGCACGGTGATCTGTATAACAGGCGCACACACGGAGTGACCGGCGTGAGATGATTTCCGAAGGTGGCGTTGTCGTGTCCAGGTGGGCCAGGTGGGGGAACGTTGGCGCAGTGGATGGAACAGCTGGTCCGGGCAGTGGACGAGGTGCTGGCCTGTGAGGGCCGCGCTGGTGGCCGCGCGGAGTCAACGCGACACACGAAGATCGGGGACGTCCACTACCTGGAGGACGGCTGGTACGGGCTGCCCACCTATGCGAGCCGGATCGATCCCGACGACCTCCAGGACATGCGATTGGCCACTGGGGCCGGACCCGATGATCAGCGAGGCCGGTCCTTCACCGTGCTCGGTTGGCGGGTCGAGTCGGAGCGGGTCCGCCTCCAGGCGGCGGCCCACGCACCTCGGAGCGGAATGTCACTGCGGGCGGTGCGGCGACCGCCGGATTTCCTGTTTCGCTCGCTGCGCGAGGCATTGGCGGCCCTGCCGGACAACGGACTCACGGAGCGGCTGGTCGGCGGCCGGATCGACGCGGTCGCACCCTCGGAGACCTCGGCCTGCGGCGGCGTCCTGAAGGGCGGCCAGGCACAGGCCTACCTGGCCTGCACCTCGCCGGGCCTGCGGCTGGTCTGGGGACCGCCGGGTACCGGGAAGACGACCGTGCTGACCAGGGCGTTGAGTGACCTGGCCCTGCGGGGTAAGCGGGTCCTGCTGGTCTCCGGCACCAACGTGGCGGTGGACAACGCACTGGAGGGGGTGCTCAAGGACCGCTCTTCGCTGCCACCCGGGCTGATGGTCCGGGTCGGTTCTCCCGCGCTCCGCCACGTGGCCGAGGACCCGCGGGTCTCGCTGGTGCGGGCCAAGGTGGCGGAAGCCGAGCAAGCGGTGGAAGGCGTCGCCGAGCAACTCGCCACCCTGGCGTGCGAACCGGAGCCGACCGAACTGCGCGAAACGGAGGCCCGACTCGTCGGTTTCGATCCCGACACCTACGAGCGGGCCAAGGGAAGCCTTGCCCACGGCCGCCTCGTGGAGCGACTCGAGGCTGAACTGGAGGCGGCCGAAGTAGGCCAGGCAGACGCCCAGTCCAGGGCCGAGCAGGCTGCCCACGAGCATCAAAAGGCGCTGGGGCGCTGGGAAAGTTGGGCACCTCAGCGGGCTCTGCTGGAGCGAGTGGCACAGTGGCGAGCCGAGATCGGGAAGGGCGAGCAGAGTCATCAGCAGTTGCGGGCCGCGCTGCTCGACGCCGAGGCGGCTCTGGCCGCTCTAGACACGGAGCAACGCGAACTCGACGGGCGGGGTCGCCTGCGGGCCCGGCGGCGGCGCGGCGAGATCCAGCGCGAACGAGCTGAGCAGAGCCGACGCCGTGATGCCCTCCACCAGCAGGTCACCCAAGCCGCCGAGATCTACGCCGCCCACCACGAGGTACTGCGCCGGCACATCGCCGAGGCACGGGTGGCGGCCCATCCCGTCGATGACACCGCGCTGCGCCTGCAGCTGGCGTTGGTCGATTCGACCGCTTCCGACCAGGCCAAGGTGGACCAGGACCTCGCCCTCGCCCGGCAGACGGCGCGGACCGCCGGACACCGGCTGCGTGCGGCCCAGCAGGATCACCATCCTCAGCCCGGGGATGCCGATCTGGTGGCCGCATCCGACAACGCTGGCCTTCCCCAACTGGCGCGCCGGGTTCGGGAACTGAGGGTCTCCTGCGTCGGACTGCTGGCCAGACAAAGCGAGTTGGAGCGCGAACACGAGCGGCTCGTGCGGGAGCTGGCGCGCCGGCGCTCTCAGGCTGAGCCCGAGCTGATCCGCGGGGCGAGCGTAGTGGCCACCACGCTCGCCCGGCTGCGGCTCAACCGGACTGTGGCCGAAGGGACTTATGACGTCGTCCTGGCAGACGAGGCCGGGGCCGCGCTGCTACCCGAACTGATCGTCGCAGTCGCCAAGGCCAAGGAGACCGTCGTCCTGTTCGGCGACTTCTGCCAGCTCGGCCCAGTCATGCCCAAGCGTGTGCCGAAGCAGCCAAAGCTGGAGCGGTGGATCCGCACGGACTGCTTCGAGTTGGTGGGCATCCGTACACCCGCCGACGCGCTGGCGCACCCCGGCTGCGCGGCGCTGCTCACCACGCACCGGTTCGGACCCGATACCACCGATCTGGTCAACCGGATCGTCTACGGCGGCATGCTCAGGTCGGCCCGCCCGGGACGAAACCGGGTTCTCGACCCGGAGATCATTCTGGTTACGACCGACGGGCTCGGCGAGGGAGACGACGGAATCGCTTCCGCAAGGCGGGTGCCGGGAGAGAAGGGCCGCTGGTGGGTGGCCGGCAGTCTGCTGGCCACCGCACTGGCTGAGCGCCACCACGACGAGGGCGAGAGCGTCGGCATCGTCACGCCGTACAAGCTGCAGGCCCAGGTGACGCACGACTGGCTCCACGACCAGGGCCGCCTCTTCCGAACCCCCGAGGTGGAGGTGGGCACGGCGCACCGGTTCCAGGGACGGGAGTTCGACGTGGTCATCCTGGATCTGGTGGAGGACGGTGTACTTTCGGGGTGGGCTGCTGTCGGCGACTTCAAGGACGCGCGGTCGTACCCCAGGGACGGGGCCAGGCTATTCAACGTGGGTGCGACGCGGGCCCGCCAGCGTGTCTATGTACTCGCGGCCTGGGACGCTGTTGCCAGAGCGGCGAGCGGAACGGTCCTGGCCCAGTTGCGGGACATGGCGAGAGCGGAGCCCGAGGCACTGGTGCGCGGCGTCCGTTCCGATCACCTCCTTGGCCTGCCGGATGCTGAGTCGCCGGGGCTGAACCCGTTGCAGCAGGAGATCTGGCGGGCCTTCGAAGGCCAGGTCCGGTACACCGCCATCCACGACGAGGACACCTACTTCCCAGACGCCCTCGACGCCATCGACCAGGCCCGCCACAGCATCTGGCTCTGGTCACCCTGGTACACCAAGCGCATGTGGGAGGTGCTCCCGCGGCTTCGCAACGCGCGGCGTCGCGGTGTGCGGATCCACCTCTTCGTCACCAACGAGAGCGACAGCCTGCTGCAGGGCCAGCTGGCGAAGCCGCTCGCGGCCTAATCGAACCGACCACGTGCTGCAACGATCCTAGAAACTTGCATCTTTCCTGGCAACCGGCATGATGATCGCCGCAAAGAGAATCTGCACCACCACCTGGATGGCGATCATCACCCATGTGCCGACCGGGAAGAGCCCTAGCACCGGGATGACAAGGAGCGCTGCGGCAAATGCCCTGAACTCATCAGGCGCAGAGGTTCCTCTTCTCCTGGAAATCAGCGCCAACAATATCAGGGACGGGACTCCAATCATCAGGAACATCCCTGGAGCCCCTTCCATGTATCCCAGGAAAGATCCCCACAAATTCTTTCGGGCGCCGTAACCATCAGCCCGGTCTGACATCCTGGGAGCCGTCAGCGAAATTGCCATCCAGCCGACCGTGAAGACCATAGCATAGCGAACGGCGCAGGTAGCAATCCATCGAAAGGTGGACCCGTTAACCGAACGACAGTTCGCCTCAGCCATAGCTAGCAACCTTCCGTGCACTTTCCGGAGACCCAAGTGCTATCCATCTTGGGCCACAATGGAGCTGCTGGGAGACCCGTCTCCGATGACATTGGATCATAGGCGAGCATCGACGGATGCTGCCCGTGCCTTTACTTGACCACCTCCATGTCAGGATAGGAATCGCCGCGCCGCCGCACAGAAACGTCACCATTACCCCTGAATTCAATGTCCACTTCATCGTCACCGGCGAAAATTCGGAGCTCACTGTCTCCTCATCAGGGACGGGCCGGCCGGGGGACGATCAGCAGGCGCGGTGAGGGCAGCAGGAAGGCGGCGCAGCCGATCTGGAACAGAATGCCGATCAGCGCCCACCCGCTGACGAGCAGCACGGACATCGGCGGTCCGCACCACAGGACGGTGACGACGGGCCGATGGAGTTCGCTCTCCCTCTTCGGCGCGGAGAGGAGGAGCAGCAGCAGCGACGGCACGCCGACCCACCCGAACAGGAGCAACCCCAGGTCGATGAAGCCGGTCAGGAACTCCGATCCGGAGAGCCCGGTAGGTGCCAGCCAGAGCGCGCAACCACCGGCCGTGGCACTCCACCCACAGCCGAGGGCGAGCAGATAGCGGACGGCGGCCCGAATGAACCACGCCAGGGCGCTCTCGGTTCTCAGCACGGCACCCATGGCCGCTCCACCCCTTCGGCAGCTCCAACAGGAGCATCATCCTCGCAGCATATTTGAACGCGTTCAATAGCTTCCCTGGGTGGCCCCTGTTCGAGTGAAGGGAAGGTTGACTCATGAGCCACCCCAGCCATCTGAACCGGCATCAACCTGGACAGATCCTCTGAACGACGCCGCCCTGGGGACACCAGGCGGTGTGGTTCTGACGATGTGTCCGGTTTGATCACGTGATGCCCAGGGTGGCGAGCGGGCGGTCGGCGTCCCGGGCGTGGTGGCGGAGGCCTGCGGCGATGTTGTCGTGGCCGGTCAGTCGCAGCGCACCGATGGCGAGGTTGCGCAGGGTGGCCATGCACGGGGCGCGGTGCCGGTGCGGACGCGGGAGGCGTCCTCGGCGTACGCAGTGTCACGCACATGATGGATCTTGTTCTCGATACCCCAGTGCTCTCGGACGCGCTGCGCGATCTCCACCGGACCGGCCTGCGCGGGCGTGAGGCTGGTGACGCCATAGACGCGTTCGAGGGTGACCTTGCCGGTGGTGATGATCCGGCGGCGGCGCACGATCTGGACGGCCTGGACGGCGTGGGGAAAGTCCAGGCCTGCGGTGACCGTGCAGGTCTTGACCCGTCGGATCTCGTCGCGGCCGTGAGCGGTGGCCCGGGTCTTGCCCTGCAGCGGCACGTCCCGCCAGGGCAGCTCCTTCAAGTAGTGGTGCAGAGTGGGGTGATTGGCCTTGATCAGCGCGATGTAGTGGGCGCCCTTGCCCTCGACCAGGAAGCGGGCGTGACCGGTCTGCGAGTGCAGAGCGTCGAAGGTGACGATGGTCTTGTGCAGGTCGAGTGGAGCGAGCAGGGGCTGGAAGACGGTGATCTCGTTGGTCCTGCCGTCGACTTCGCGCTGGGCGATGACCTGGCCGGTGCCGGTCATCGCCGCGAGCAGGTGAACCTGTGTGCCGTCGAGCCGGTAGGCACCGCGCACGGTCTTGCCATCCACCGCGAGCGAGGGGCGGGGCTGATCGGCGTCGCGGACGGGGTGGTCGTCTCGGCCGCGGTCGGCGAGCCAGGCACCGACCGCCATGTCCAGGGCGTCGCCGTCGATGCGCTGCAGGACGCGGCGGACGGTGGCCTGGGGGGCGCTCGCCTGGTGCGGTGGCGGCCAGGCTTTTCAGAGCGGCCGCGTGTCACCCAGCCACGCGGCCTCGACGGCGGCCAGGACGTGCGCTGGACAGGGGAGCACTGGATGGAACGACTCACCGGCCGGGAACTGCTCGCACTGCGCCGGACGCTGCGTGACCGCGCCGTCGGCGGGGCCGCACGGTGGGAGGCCGCGCGCCGGATCGGAGCCACGACCGGGACACAGCGAAGCGCCCTGGCGGCAGCACGACGGCGCTCAGTAGGTCGGGACGGCGGCGCGGCAGCGGCAGCGGCTTGGACAGTCGGCAGCAGGCTGCGGGCGGCGGCGGACGGTCCAGCGCTGCCCAGAAGACGGGGGCGGCCCAACGGCGGGCGGCGGCGAGAACGTCCCCCAACCCCGCAGCCACAGCAGCTGAAGCGAGCGACTCCCGGTTCCGGGCGGGGACGGGCCGGATGGGAGGATGGCCGTCATGGATGTCCTACGCAGGAACAACGTGACGCTGCTCGGGCCGGGCAACGGGCCGACAGTCGTACTGGCCCACGGTTTCGGCTGCGACCAGAACATGTGGCGCCTTGTTGTGCCCGCCCTGGTGGACCGCTACCGGGTGGTGCTGTTCGACTACGTGGGCTGCGGCGGGTCGGAGCTGGCGGCGTGGAGCGAGCAGCGGTACTCCTCGCTGCACGGTTACGCGCAGGACGTGGTGGAGGTGTGCCAGGAGCTGGACCTGCACGAGGCGGTGTTCGTGGGGCACTCGGTGAGCGCGATGGTGGGCGTGCTGGCGGCCGAGGCCGCGCCGGAGCGGATCGGTGCGCTGGTGATGGTGGCACCCTCGCCGTGCTACGTGGACGACGAAGGGTACCGGGGTGGGTTCAGCACCGAGGACATCGAGGAACTCCTGGCCACTCTGGAGTCGAACTACCTGGGCTGGTCCGCCGCAATGGCACCGGTGATCATGGGCAACGCGGACCGGCCGGACCTGGGCCAGGAACTGACCAACACCTTCTGCGCCACAGATCCCGACATCGCCAGGGTCTTCGCCCGTACGACGTTCCTGTCCGACAGCCGTGAGGATCTGAAGAAGGTGACGGTCCCCACCCTGGTGCTGGAGTGCACCCAGGACGTGATCGCGCCCCGCGAGGTGGGCGCCTACGTGCACGCCGCGATCCCAGCCTCCCGGCTGATCACCCTGGACGCCACCGGCCACTGCCCACAGCTGAGCGCACCCGAGGCAACCGCCCAGGCCCTCGTCGCCTTCTTGGACGGCCTGCGGTGATGTGCAAAGTCGGTGAGGAGCCCGGCTCCTCCGACGACCAAGCGACCACCGACGCGGCGTTCACCGCGCTGCTCGAGGACAGCGCCGAGGACCTCTACGAGCAGGCACCCTGCGGCTACCTGTCGACGCTGATGGACGGCACCATAGCCAGGGCCAACGCCACCTTGCTGGGCTGGCTCGGGCTGAAACGCGCCGACATGGTGGGCCGGATGCGCTTTACCGACCTGCTCACCGTCGGCGGGAAGCTGTACCACGAAACGCACTTCGCGCCGCTGCTGCGCATGCAGGGCGAGGTGCACGGCATCGCCCTGGAGATGCGGACCGCGGGCCGAGGCCGGCTTCCGACCCTGGTGTCCTCCGTGGTCAAGCGCGGCAGCGACGGCGAGGCGCTGCTGATTCGCACCACCGTCTTCGACGCCTCCGACCGACGCGCCTACGAGGCGGAACTCCTACGCCGCCGCCAGGAAGCCGAGCAGGCCCGCGCCGAGGCCGAACGCGCGCATGCACAGGCCCAGGCCGCCCTGCGCCAGGCGGAGGCGGACCGCCAGCGGCTGACCGAAGCGCTCAGCGCCCTGCAGAAGTCCCTCGTTCCCTCCTCATTGCCCGCCGTCCCCGGGATACAGACGGCCGTCTACTACCACACCGCCTCCCCCGACCGGCTCGGCGGCGACTTCTACGACCTCTTCCCCGTCAGCGGCAACCGGTGGGCGTTCTTCCTCGGCGACGTGTGCGGCAAGGGTCCCCAAGCAGCCTCCCTCACCTCCCTGACCCGCTACACCCTGCGCGCCGCGGCCCTGCACGACCCGGAGCCGACCACCGCGCTGCGCACGCTCAACGCGGTCCTGCACGAGCACTACACCGCCGCTGGCGACCCGAGGTACTGCACCGTCGTGTTCGGCCTGCTGGAGGAGACCGAAGACGGCCGCGTCACCGTCGAGGTCGCCTCCGGCGGCCACCCCCCGAGCCTGATCCTGCGCGCCAACGGCCGCTGCGAGTTCCTGTCCACCCCGGGCGGCCTCCTCGTCGGAATCCTGCCCGAGGCCTCCTCCACCACCGCGACGACCATCCTCGCCCCCGGCGACACGCTACTGCTCTACACCGACGGACTCACCGAAGCCCGCACCGGCCCGACCCGCGAAAGCCTCTTCGGCGACGAGGCGCTGCTCGACTTCGCCACCGACCAGGCGCCCACCACACCCCACGACCTCATCGAAGCCCTCACCGTCCTCCTCCAAGGCTTCGGCGACGGCTTGGACGACGACACCGCCCTCCTCGCCCTCGGCGTCAAAGCCACCCACCCGACCACCGACCCCACCACGAACACCGCATGAGCCTGACCATCGAACAACGCGACACCCCCACCGGCCCCGTCCTGCACCTGCTCGGCGACCTCGACTACGACCAGGCACCCCACCTGCGCCGCCACCTGGACACCCTCCTGCTCCGCTCCGACCACTGCCTGCTCATGAATCTGTCCGGGTTGGAGTTCTGCGACTCCAGCGGCATCACCGCCCTCCTCGCCGCCTACCGCCATGCCCGAGCCGCCGACGCCGACTTCGCCCTCACCGCCGTCCCGCCCCGCACACTCCGCCTCCTCACCCTCGTCGGCCTCGACCAGGTCCTCACCATCCACCCGCACACCGACGCCCACCCATGACCGGTCACCCGTGACCGGCCGGGGCGGCGGCAGCACAGCGGCGGCCGGACGGCAGCCGGGCCGGACGGGCGGGCGGAACCGCAGAGCGTCCAGGTGCTCGACCCCGGTTGAGCGAGGGCAGCAGCGCAACGGGCCGGAGGCGGCAGCACAACAGCCGACGGGCGGCGGCCGGGAGGCAACACGGACGGCGGGCCGGCGACCCTACAGTGCCCAGACCAAGACGGCACACAGCCGGAACGGCAACCGCCCAACGGCCAGCAGCGGCAGCAGCGGCAGCAGCCGGGACAGCAGGCCGTGAACGGCGTGACGGCCCAGCACCGCCCGGACCGGACAGCACAATGCGGCCGGGACGCGGCCGGACAGCGGCGGCACAACGGTCGGAGACAGCGGCCGACGGCCGCGCCGGCCGGACGCGGCCGTTGCCGTGCTGCGCGTGCGGTCGGGCCTGCCGCTGCGTCGCTGCAGTTCCGTCCGCCGCCGCTGCGTCCGGCTGCCTCCGGCCGTCGTGTCACAAACGGCAGACGGCCGGGACGGGCAGCAGGCCCGACGACGGCCGTACAGCGGCCGGGGCGGCGGACGGAACTGCAGCGAGCCGTCAGGACCCGGCCGCAGTCATCATGCCGAGCCGACCATGTCCCTGCCGCCGGCGGGCGACAGGCCACCGGCTGCGGCGGTCAGGACGTCGTGGTCAGGCGGGGGTCGTTGGCGTAGACGGGGTTCGGCTCGCGTTCGTACTGCGACAGGGCCAGGCCCACGCAGAAGAACGTCGGCGCCCACTCCCCGACGAAGATGCCCCACCGGTCGGCCCGGTCCAGCCCGGCCTGCTCGGCTTTCACCGACACCATCCACGACGCGAACGACAACCCGATCGACGCCATCCCCGCCAGGTAGGCATGCTCGGACTTCACACCGGCATCGTGCAGCTTCTTGATGATCATGACGAACCTCCTGGGAAGGCAGCCGTGTTCTCTCGGCAGCCCCGGCGGCTGCCCAGCCACCCGCCTCCCCACACCTCCACCGCCGAGCCCGGTTCCAACTCCGGCACGCCCGTCGACCGGGCCGTCGCGCCCCACCCCTCCACCTGGCCGATCCGACGGGCGGGCGCGCTGACCGGCCTCAGCGCGCAGGGCCAGGGCAACATGGCCGGCGGCATCAGTCTCATGGCGTTCGAGGGCACCAATCAGGTCTTCGCGATCCGCGACGTGCAGTATGACGCTCTGCGAGCGCCAGCAGCCTGCCCCGCCCTTCCCTACGTCCGCTCCTTCACCCGCCGCGACCCGCCCGCCGAGCCGTCCAGCAGGTTGGTCACTTCATGACAGCAGCAACCAGCGAGACCATCAAGCAGATGCCCAGCCCAGCAGTCCCCTGCCCTTGGCAAGCCCGTTGCCGCCCAACCCGCTGACACCAACCCACCCACTCACACGCGGGGCGCCCTTGAAACGCACGTGAATGTCACCGGTGCCCGGTCTTCGGATGTCACCGAACAGGCGTACGGGAAACAGACTGGAAGACCACCCTGTATCCGGCCGGCAGTCGTCCGAAATTTCCGCCTTTAATGCCACGACAAGCATCATTCGCTGCCCGCTCCTACCGGCCGATAACGACCCGCCCGAACCGTCCCGAACATCACGAAGCCCCCACACCGGAAAGACGACTCGAAAGGGATCCAGAACCACGCAGGCCTTCGGCTGCTGGGGGCCGGGGCCTGACGGCTTCCCTCGAAAAGGGGCTGTGGATGTCGCCTGCGGCGCCACCGGGAAAAGGAGCGGCACGGTATGCGGGATGGGGCCTGGCGGCCCTGGGTCTGGGGTGTCCGGGCAGCGCCTGCGGCGCCACCGGGCAGGCGGTGGAGCCGAGGTCGGTGCCGTAGGACCGGGCCAGGCGCGCCGAGAGTCGCCAGCACCTCCCCGGCTGGAGTCCTCATGCCTCGACGGGGCCGTCGGACTGCAGCCGGCCGCCGATCGCCCAGTTGTCCGTAGACACATCGCGCAGCACAATCCAGACGCCGTCCGGCGGGCAGTCGCAGGTCTCGACGAAGGCCTCGGTGAGGCGCTGGACGAGTGCCCGCTTCTGCTCCACGGTGCGGCCTTCGCGCATGTCCACGGTGATCATCGGCATGGTGGTCCTCCTTTGGGTGCGAGCGGCCGGCGCATGCCGCTGGGTGTGTTGACGGTGTGCGTCGCGGGTCTGCGTCGCCAGCGTGGACCGCTGGTGTGCGCCGGGACGCCCCCGAGTCTTCCGGCCAGACCGTTAAACGTCCATGTAGGCTTTCTAGCCGAATTGCTAAGGTTCACTTTCGTGATGGAGATGCGCAGGCTCCGCCTGCTCCACAACCTCGCCCGCTACGGCACGGTCTCGGCCACCGCCGAGGCGCTGCAGTTGACGGCTCCGGCAGTCTCCCAGCAACTCACCGCGCTGGAACGGGAAGTTGGCACCCGCCTCCTCGAACGGGACGGCCGCAAACTGCGGCTGACCGAGGCCGGCCGGGTACTGGTGGCCCACGCCGAGGTGATGCTGGACCAGATGGCAGCCGCCGAGGCAGACCTCGTCGCACTGCGGACCGAGGTCTCCGGTACGGTCCGGATCGCTGCCTTCCCATCCGCGATGGCCGCCCTGCTCCCACCGGCCTGGACCCGGCTCACCGCGCGCCACGGCACCCGCCTGCGCCTGCGCCTGACCGAGATGGATCCGTCGGACGGCCTGACCGCGCTGCGCCGCGGTGAGGTGGAGCTCACCATCGCCCACGCCTACGACTTCCTGCCCGCGGCACTGCCCCCGGGGTGCGAGCGTCACGAGCTCGCCACCGACCCGGTGGTGGTCGCCCTGCCCGGTGCGACCGTGCCCCACGAAGGCGCGGACGCCGTCGAACCGGTGGACCTCGCCGCCCTCGCCGACCACGCCTGGATCAGTGCCCCGCATCGCACGACCTGCTTCGAGATGTCCCAACGGGTCTGCGGCAACGCGGGGTTCGTCCCGCGGATCATCGCCGAGTGCGGGGACTTCCCGGCGGTCCTGGCCATGGTGGCGGCCGGGATGGGCGTCTCGCTCATCCCCCGGATGGCGATTCACCACATCCCTCCGGGCGTGGTGCTTCACCCGCTCGCGGTACCCGTGACCCGCTCGGTCTTCGCCGTGACCCGTCGCAGCGGCACCCAGCACCCGGCCGTCCGGGTCGTCCTGGACGAGCTGTTGGCCACCACAGCCACAGCCACAGCCACAGCCACAGCCACAGCCACAGCCGAGTCGAGCTCATCTCGGCGGGCCGAACATAACAGCCAGGGCTGAGACACCCCGCAGCAGGCCACGCAGCACAACGACGGCGGGACCCGACCAACGGCACAGCGAATACCAAGGTCGACGCCGAGGCCGACGCAGGACAGCCGGCTCCTGGCCGACCACCACGACCAGGGCCAGCGACCCGAGCGACCCGCACAACCGACGAGAACCGGCGGCGGCCCGCACGCCACTTGATGACCCGCGCGAGCCACCTCCAACTAATCCCACAACATGGCCCCGACGGTGCCCAGGCGGACGTCCACGGACGGCGCGGACAACGGCCCGGGACGGCAGCGCGGACTCGCGGCTGCTTTTGCGCGCACAGACCACCTGCGGCCTCGCAGTGTCAGCGACCGGTCGGCGCGGCGCAGGAGGAGGCATGCAACCGAACCGGCCGGGCAGACGAGCTGCGAACCCGACACGAAGGAGGCACACTGTGGTCCCGCTTCTTCTGGTCCTGCTGCTCGCCCTGCTGCTGTTCGGCCTGGGGTTCGCAGTGAAGGTCCTCTGGTGGGTGGCGATCTTCGTCTTCGTCGTGTGGCTGATCGGCTTCATCGCCCGTGGCACGAGCGCGGCCGGCAGCCGCGGCCGGTGGTACCGCTGGTAGTCGTTCGCGGGGCTTCGCTGGTGCCGGTGAAGCCCCGTCCCCGTCCCACTGCCCGGTGCCAGCACGGCTCGGCCCTGACCGAGGAGGTATCGGTTCGATGACCGCGCATCATCCGAACAGTTCGCGCCCGGGCCTGCCGAAGCGTCATCCCCGTCATGAGCGGCGCGGCGAAGCCCGGCTGCCCGGGGTGGTCGCCACCGTCGTCGCCGCGCTGCTGTACCTCGCGCTCCCCGAGAGCCTGCTCGTGGGACCGCGCTACGTCCTGCCCGCGCTGGAAGTCCTGCTGCTGATCCCGCTGATCGCCGTCAACCCGCGCCGCCTCACACGGCAGAACCGCTTCTCCCGGACCGTGTCGCTGGTGCTGGTCGCCGTCATCGGCATCAGCAACCTCATCGTGCTCGGCCTGCTGGTCCGGGCCCTCGTGTCCACCGATGTCAAGGACGGCGGCGCGCTGCTGCTGGCGGCCCTGCAGGTGTGGGCGACCGACATCATCGTCTTCGGCCTCGCCTTCTGGGAACTCGACCGGGGCGGCCCGGTCGTACGGACCCAGGCGCCCCGCTCCCAGCTGCCGCTCGCGGACTTCCGGTTCTCCCAGGACGAGAACCACGACACCGTCGAGGAGGTCTCCGACGGCGCGAGCCGCTCCAGCGACTGGACTCCCGCACTGATCGACTACATGTACGTGTCGGTGACCAACTCCACGGCGTTCAGCCCGACCGACACCATGCCGCTCACCACCCGCGCAAAGGTCCTGATGAGCATCGAGAGCATCGCCGCGCTGATCACCTCACTGCTCGTCATCGCCCGTGCCGTCGGAGCCCTGCAGTAGGACCCCGGCGGTCTGTTCGCACTCCGTGCGCTCCAGCCGGTTCGGGCCGGCCTTCTCCCGCAGCTCCAGCTTCGAACCCTCCTGGCCGCCGATCGAGCCGGGTCGCCTCCCTGCAGGTCGCGGCTCGGGACTTTGCTTGCCGTGCCAGGGCCGGGCTCGGGTCTGGCCGGTGACCAGGACGGGCGGCGGGTAGATCGTCGCGCTGGAGAAGGCACAGGAAGGGGCCGTCACCGTGTCCTTGGGTTCTGGGTGGCGGCCTCTTCGGTCCAGCCGTCAGGCCGAGAACTCACCTGAACTCGCCCTGGGACAGGTTTTCGGGGGGCAGGGGGACGCCCATTCAGCTTCTTGAGCTGTCTCGGCTGAACGAGAGTACGGCTGTCTCTCTGCCTCGTTCACACCCTGGGGCCCGGGGCTGTCGGGCCATCGGGTACGGTCACGGTTTCATGTCCGCTCAATTCCGGTGACGGTCCTTTGGGATCGCCAACGCGGGAGCGGTGATGAGTCCCCCGAACCGTGAACAACCCCTAGCTAGGGAGCTTCCTCGTGCACCAACTCCTGCGCCGGAGCCTTCCGGCTCTCGCCGCCCTCGGCATAGCCGTCGGCGCTCCGCTGCTCACCGCCGGCACCGCCCAGGCCCAGGCCGAGCACGGATGCGGCACCGTCGGCGTCCAGTTCTCCGTCGACGGCGGCAAGGGCTGGGTCTCCGACGGCCGGATGTCCCAGCCGCATGGCACCATCCAGGTCCGCCTGGTCGGCGACGTCGTGGAAGGCTGCGACTACCGGGTCTCGCTGGCCTCCTACGAGACCGAGGGCCCCTCCTGGGCCACCTCGGGCAAGCAGACCTTCCTCGGCTGGGCGACCACGACGCTGCGCAGCGGGAACCGCCAGGCGACCCTGGACGTGTCCGCCCACCTGCCGAAGTGCTTCGGCCAGATCGACCTGTACAACGGCGACAAGAAGTTCGACGGCGTCGCCAACCCGGCGCCGAGGTACCCGGACGGCGTCTTCACGGACAACCTGATCTCGGCCTGGAACGGCGGCAAGGCCTGCGTGCCGACCCCGAGCGGCACGCCGACCGTCCCGGTGCCGACCTCCTCGGCGTCGCCCACGTCCACCGCGACCCCGCACCCGACCGGGACGCCCACAGCAACGGCGACGCCTTCGGGCACCGCCACTGCGTCGGCCACCGCCTCGCCTTCCGCCACCGCCAAGCCGTCGGCGCCGGCCACCACCGGGACGCCGGCCGGCAGCACCCCGTCGACCGCCCCGGCCGTGCCTGCGGACACGAGCGGCCCGGTCGGCAAGCCGACCGTCAATCCGGTCTCGACCACGCCGGCCAGCACCCTGGCCAGCACGGGTGGCAACAGCAGCCAGATGATCGTCTACGGCGCTGGTGGGGCCGCGCTGCTCGCCGTCGGCGGGGGCGCGCTGGTGATCGCCCGCCGTCGGGGCGCCCGCCGCTGACGCGGCACCGCTGAGGTACCCGGACGCCCGCGCTCCCCGGACCACGGGCGTCCGTCAGCCGCGTCCCCGCACAGTTCGGAACCTGCGCCGGTACTCGTCATGGTCAGGGGTGTCCGATCCCGTCGCCAACGTCTTCCTCGCCCTGGTCGCCGCCCACGGCTGGACCCTCGGCGGTGGCGGAAGGGTGGCCGCGAGAACCCGTTGCCGGCCCCGGCTCGGGGCGCAGCAGTCAGCAGCGAGGGGGAACGTACGTGAGCGAGCAGGACCCGGACGCTGGCAGACCGGTCTTCGAAGTGCTCCACCATCTGCGTGCCTCGCTGGGGCGTGTAAAGCTCGTAAGTACTTTGCGGCAAAGGAGAATTGTCGCGCGAACGTTCGAAGCACCCGCTGCCCACCATCGGGCAGTTCCTGATGGCGCCCCTCATGATGCGCCGCATGTCCGTCTGGATGCTCGACCACGACCTGATCTTCGAGGAGGCCCTGGACTGGGAGGCGGCGCGCCGCGGCCAGGGGCAGGCGTGAACCTCGGCGCCGACCGCCCGAGGCCGGCCGGTCACCGGCCCGCCCCCAGGCGATGCCCGGGGGCGGCGGTAGGCTGCCGGGGCCCCGAGAAGGCACAGGAGGCCACCACCCGCAGGTGGCCTTCCGGCATCTCGGACAGGGATGGCCACGACACGGTAGTGCGGGTGCCGTCCCTGGCGATGTCGCTCAACCGGCCGGCGGTGCAACGGGGGGCAGCGTCGCGAACCGGCCGCCGTCAGGGCCGGCCCGCGGGTCAGCCTTCCAGCTGCGCGTACAGGCCACGGCCCGGGCGCTGCGCCCGGCCGGCCTTCGTCAGGCGTTCCAGCGCGGTGCGCACCGCGTTCACGTTGTCCGCCGATTCCTCGTTCCCCACCCGGGCGGTCACCTCCCGGGCCCGCAGCGGCCCCTGGGCGTCGGCCAGCACGCCCAGCACGCTGTCGGGGGTGGCACCGGTCGTTCGCCGCCCGGGGGCGGGCGCAGCCGTTTCGCTCTTCTCGGGGGCCGGCTCGGCGGACGGCGGGCGGGTACCCGGCGTACCCCCCCGCCGGACGTTCGACCCGGCCGTGACGGTCAGTCCACGCGGCGCAGCCAGCCGGCCGCGATGTGACCGATGAGCAGGTAGGCGAGCGCCGGGATGCCGTAGTTCAGCAGGGTGCGCAGCCAGTCCTGCGAGGGGGTGAAGAGGTCGCGCGCCCAGGTGGACAGCCAGTCGGCAACCTCGTGAACGGCGTGGGCCAGGTCGTTGGACGGGTTGGCGCCCAGGAGGGAGAGGGCGATCCAGAGCCCCAGGACGCCCGCGAGGACGTCGGCGACGAGCATGACTGCGCGGGCCGCGCCCGCTCCTCGGTATCTGCCGCTCATGTCCGCCGTATAGCCCGCATCGGCCACGACAAACCGATTGAACGCCAACTCGACTCTCGCGGGAGTGACTTGACGGCCTCCTGGCCACATGGCGACCCACACGACGATCAACGAAAATGTCGAAGTTGCCCAGGAGAGGAAAGCCGCCGCCAGAGAGCCCCAGCTGCGGATGTCCGCCAGGTCACGGGAGCCGTGGAGCCGGGCGGCGGGCATCAGATCCGCCAGGGCCTCAGCGGTTTCGGCAGGGTGGGACGGGTCGCCCTCCCAGGCCAGGATCAGGGCGGGGTGAGGCAGGGCACGCAGGACCGCCGGGTCCGGCAGGTCACTCGCGGCTGCCGCGCGCAGGACAGTCGGCAGCAGGGGCTCCGGCACGTCGAACTCCGGCGGGAAGTCCTCGACTCCCGCCAGCACGGACGGCGGGCCGACTTGCCGCATCTCGGCGACGAGAGCCGCCCCGCCCTCCCGTTCGACGAGGTCCGCCGCCGCCTCCAGGCCCGACCGGCGCTCGGCCCGCGCTTGCCAGGCGGGGCCCGGGATGACCAGCACCAGACGATCGGAGCGCTGCGGCGCCTTCACCGCCGCCCGGAGGACGGTCGCCGCGCCCATCGAGGAGCCCAGGGCAGCCATCGGGCTCCCCGGGGCGACATGATCGCAGAGGGCCCAGCAGGTCCTCCCCGAGCGCCGGGTACGTGGAGTCGGCCTCGACCGCCCGTCCGGTGGACCCGCCGTGCCCGCGAGCGTCGTACTCGACCAAGCGGCGGCCGGACGCAGCCACGGGCGACCAGTCCATGAAGCCATCCGGCCTTCGTGGTCGCGACTGGAGAGGGCGCCGTGGGCGTAGACGGCCACCGCCCCCTCCCCCGTTGCGTGGTAGGCGAGTCGAGCGTTCGGACGGTCGAGTACGTGCGACGCGGGCATGGGCACGACTCCCGCTCATCAAGGCTGTCGCGATGATCAGCACATCGACGACCACGGCGACTTGACGTTCGACGACGCCGGGTCGATGCGCCGGCCGGGCGGCTGCCCACCGGTGACGGCTTCCTCCTGGCCACCGGGCCCCTGGACGGAACGCGCGGCATGGGCGTCACCGTCGAACCCGCGGGCGGCTCCGCCTACTCCACCCCACTCATGCTCCTGTCCTTCACCTGAGCCGAACGGACGGCTTGGGCGGCGGGTCGGCGTAGCCGAGAGCGGCGATCACCCGGTGAGCACCGTGCAGATTGCCGCGTCGCGCCACGGCTGGGGGCGCGGGGCTCTCGTGGACTCGTGCCAAGGCGTCGGTGCTCGCGCCGAGACCAGGCGGCCGGGGCGCCCCGTCCGAACGCTTCGGTCAGCCGACGCGCTCGTCCACCGTGGTGAAACCGAGCGAGCTCAGCAGTTGTCGGAGCGCGTCCCTGGTGTTCTGCTCCGCGTGCTGCAGCGGGCCCGAGGACTGCGCGGCGTTCTGGATCCGCTGGGAGGCCGGCTGCTCCACCTGCTGCTGGTTGCCCGGATTGCCGGAGAAGAAGTCGCCGAACCGGTCGAACAGACCGCGCTCCTGGGAGTAGATGTGAAACTGCTTCGGGTCCAGCGCCACCTGCCCCGGAGCCGGCGGCCGGCGGCCACGGGTGCGGGTGCTTGGGTGTCCGGATTGACTCTCCGGCTGGGGTGGCGGAACACGGCGATCTCCTCCTTGGAATGAACTCTGCCTGCCTGCACGTCGCATGAGTGTCGGTCAGGCCGCCGAAGGCGGGTTCCCCGAACCCGGGCGGCCAACGCTTCTCCGGGACTGGCTGTTTGGAATCGCCTGAGCGGGAACCCGAATGAGGGACCGGACCCACCACTCCGGGCCGTGGCCAAACCGAAGGAGGAGCGGTATGAACATCTGGATCGTTCTGGTGGTGGTCGTGCTGGCAGCCGCGGCGGCCCTGGCCGTGCTGCTGCCACGGCTGAACACCCGTCGGCTGCGACAGCGTTTCGGTCCGGAGTACGACCGGACCGTGCGGGCGCACGGCGGCCGCACCAGGGAGGCCGAGCACGAGCTGGCCGGCCGGCTGCGACAGGCCCGGCAGCTGGCGCTCACCCGGCTGCCGCAGCGCCGCGCCGAGGAGGTCGGCAACCGGCTCGCCGCCCTCCAGGAGCTGTTTGTCGACGACCCCGCCCGCTCGCTGGACGAGGCCATGACCCTTCTCGACGGCACGCTCGAGGAGATCGGCTTCCCGGCCGAGGACCGGCTCGCCGTGCTCTCGGTCGACCACGCCGCCCTGGTGCCCGGCTACCGGTCCGCGCGGCGGGTGCTGGAGCGCAGCAGGTCGGAGCGGGTGGGCACCGAGGAACTGCGGACGGCGCTGCTGGCCGTGCGCGACCTGTGCCTCGAGGTGGCCCGCTCCGGCAGCGACGAGGAGGGGAGGACGGCCCCTGCCGGCAACTCCACCGGTGCCATCCGCCACTCCGGCCCGCGCCACGCCACCCGATGACGCCGACGACACGAAGGAGAGGATGACCATGTCCCAGTACGGTTCCGCAGCCCGGAACAATCCCGACGACGCGCCGGCCCCGGACCCCCGCAGCGGTCGGGCGAACCTGGCCAAGCCGGACACCGCCCGCCGGTACGGCGCCTACCCGGACGCCGCTCGCGCCGGCACGGCCCACCCGGACCCGGCCGGCCCGGAGGCCGGCCGCCCGGCAGCTTCGCCCGAACGACGCGCTGCCGGAGGTCGGTTCGCCGTCGTACCGGGAGGCGACCGGGCCGCAGAACGGCCGTCCGAGCCGGTCCAGCCCGCCCGCCCCCTGCCCGGCCCCCGGCTCGGTGACCCGGAACCGGCATTGCCGGCACCTGCGGTGAGCGGATCGGGCGGTTGGCTCGGCGTTGAGCGGACGCAGCGACTGCGGGCCGAATGGCACTCCGTCCAGGCGGGATTCGTCGACGATCCCCGTCAGGCCGTGCAGCAGGCCGACGCCCTGATCGAGAAGTCGGTCGGCCTGCTGGCCGAGGCCGTCACCGAGCGGCGCCACCGGCTTCGGGGCGCCGAAGCAGCACCGGACGGCGCACCGGCTGCCAGCACGGAGGACCTGCGCCTCACCCTGCGCGAGTACCGGTCACTGCTGGACCGCCTCCTCGGCACCTGAACCACCAGCGCACCCGGAGCCGGAGGGGACGTCCGGGTGGCCCCTCCGGCCGGCACCCAGGATGCGCTCAGGGTCCTCGCCACGGCCCGCCGCCAGGCCGCCACCGACCCCAACTGGCACGCCGAATAATGGCGCTGGAGACCACCGGTCGAACGCGCCGTCGCATGGATCGTCCACCGAGGCAACCGCCGACTCCGCTACCGCGGCACCATCAAGAACAACACCTGGCTCCACACCCGAGCCGCCGCCCTCAACCTCCGCCGCCTGACCAACCTCGGACTCACCCGAACCAACGGCACCTGGCACCTCACCTCGGCCGCCGCATAGCCGAAAGGGCCGCCCGGCCCACGGCCAGGACAGCGCCTCAGCAAGATCTTCATGAGCCTTCCAGGCCCAGGAGCCCAAAGGCCCTGGTCGCCCATATGATCGATGATCAACAGTCTTGCCACCATCGGTCCTGGTGCTGGTGCCCCGGACCCGACACCGGAGTTGCGTCATGAAGAGCCTGCACCACAAGGTTGCCGTCGTCACCGGGGCGACAAGCGGCATCGGAGCACGCATAGCGGAGGTGTTCGCCGGCGAGGGCGCCTACGTCGTCCTCGCCGGACGCCGCGAGCGGGAGGGACACGAGCGGGCCGCGGCCCTGGGCGAGCAGGCGACCTTCGTGCGCTGCGACGTGTCGGTGGAGGCGGACGTCGAGGCGCTGGTCGGCCACGCCGTGGATCGCTACGGGCGGCTGGACATCATGGTCAACAATGCGGGCGGCCCCGGGAACATGGCATCGGTCACCGACTTCGACACGGAGGTGTTCGCACGGACGATGGCGGTCCACGTCGCTGGCGTCATGCTGGGCATCAAGCACGCCGCACGCCAGATGGTCGTCCAACGCTCGGGAAGCATCATCAACGTGGCGAGCCTGGCAGGCAAGATCGCCGGCTGGTCCGGCCTGGACTACTCCACTGCCAAGGCCGCGGTACTCCACCTCACCCGGTGCACGGCGGTGGATCTGGGCGAGTACCAAGTGCGCGTGAACAGTGTGTCCCCGGGTTTCGTGCCCACGGGCATCTTCGCCAAGGGCGCCGGAGCCGACGCCTCGGTCGCCGACGCGGCGGCTCCCTCCGCAGCCGCGATGTTCAAGCCGCTGCTGGACAGTAACCAACCGCTCCCCGGCACTGTCGCGACCGACGATGTGGCCGCGGCGGCACTGTGGCTCGCCGGCGACGCCAGCCGCCTGGTCACCGGGCAGGATCTCGCCGTCGACGGCGGCATGACGGCCGGACGGCCCGCCGCGGTCTCCCGTGCCGAACGGACCCGCATGCGCGACCACCTGTCCGAGGACGTGCGCGCCACCGAAGTGCGACCGTAGAGCCGCACTCGACGGGCGGAGCCGCACCCCCCGTCAGGTCCTCGACATCCCGTAGGGCGCGCCGTCCATGTGCCGGCCCGCTGTTGCCGGCCCGAGCCGACCGTGCCCCCTCGCCACGAGGGCCCGGGGGGCACGGTCGGCCGGCTGATCAGATCGGCTACTTGAGCCCGAAGGTGCAGCAGCTGGTGGTGCTGGAGCAGGTAGAGCCGTTCAGCACGTCGTTGGCGGTCGACTTCGCGCTGCGCGGCGACCAGGCCGGTCCCGGTCATAGCGGCGAGCAGATGGACCTGGGTGCCATCGGGGCGACGGGCGCTCCGAACGGTCCTCCCGTCCACGGCCAGTGAGCGGCGGAGGCATTCGCCCGGCCCCTGATCCGGCGGCGGGCCGCCGGTGTCGCGGGCGGCGAGCCACGCGCCGATCGCCGCATCGAGGGCGTCGCCGTCGACGCACTGCAGGACCCGGCGCACGGTGGCCTCCGCCGTGGCTCTGGAGCCGGGCGGTCGGCTCCGCACACCGCTCCCCGCCCGCTGCGGGCCCGCTGCCAGGAACCGCGCAGCCCGCAGCCGGGTGGCAGAGGCCGTCGGTCGGCGCCGCCGCCGGCGCCCACACGTTGCGGCCGGCGTCTTCCAGGCAGCGTGGGCAGTTGCGCGACCTTCGGCACGCTGTCCGCCCCCCGGCTGGACGGACGCATCATGACCGGTTCGGGCCAAGGCGGCGACGAAGGCCGCCAGATCGCCCCGCAGCAGGCGATGGCGACCGGCGATGGCCGCGGGGCGGCATGAGCACACCGCTCCTGGCAGGAAAAGTCCAGGTCAAAGCGATTTCCGGCGCATCCGGCGCAAGAGGACGTACTCCGGTCGGCCCAGCTCTCGTCTTTATGCCGTCATCGGCCCGCATACGCTCGTCCTGCGTATGGCACTGGCTGTGACAGCTGGTGACGGACACACACGAAGGCGCGATCCTGCGCGTCGTGATTCGTCCACCGGGCATGAAGACGGGCCGACGAGGTATCCAGAGGCCGCCATGCCGTCGAACGGTGACCACCCACTCGGGGATCCCACGTGCCCCCAGGGCCGTAGATGTGTCGGGCGCTGCTGATCGCCCTTCACCCCACCCCGCCCGCGGGGCGACCTGGAGGAAAGAAATGAAGGTAGGCATACGACGCACACGCCTGGTCGGGGCGCTGACGTGCCTGGGTGTAGCCGCCGGCTGCGGCCTCCCGGCAACCAGCGCCGCTGGTGAGCCGGAAGGACCGCCCAGTCCGACCGCGATCGCGTCGTCTTCCCCGGATCCCCAGAATCCGTCCATGGGCAACCCGCCCATCGGCACGGCGGCCATCGCCCAGCAGGAAGCCGCCTGTGCGGCCGGGCAGCAGAACCCGCCCTGGTACCGCACGCTCGTACCGTTCGAGCACTACGACTCCGCACGCACCAGCCTGCACCCGTGCGCGCAGTTCCCCGGCTCGATGACCGGGCCCAACGTGGTCGAGGCCCACGCGACCACGGACAACGTCTACTACTCGCAGTTCGACATCGCCACGCGCGGCACGAACGACATGTACGTCTATTTCGGCGGCAACGGCGACATGAACCCGCCCGCGCTGCAGACTTTCATCGCCAAGGTCCAGCCCGGCACGATGAGGCAGATCTGGCGCACCCCCCTGTCGGACGCCCGGAAGAACAACGAACTGCACGTCTCCGGCGCGGTCGACGTCATGGCCGACGGCAACCTCGTGGCCATCTCCGACCACACCCTGCACAAACTCGACGGCACCACCGGCAAGATCCTGCTCAAACAGGACATGCCCACCGGCAGCAGCCCCGTCAACGACAGCGCCTTCAACGGCATAGACGCCTTCTCCGACGGCACGATCGTCATCAGGTCGATGAACCGGCCCGCCGGCTGCCCGCTCAACGGATACAGCGCTGCCGCGTACAAATGCCCCGGCGCCCCGAGCTCGGCCAAACCGTCGATCATCGGCACCGTCGACCCGAAGACCTTCAAGGTGCTCAGTTGGCTGGAACTGAAGGGCAACGTTCTGGGCCGGGTGACCACCAGCCACTACAAGGGGCACGACTACGCCTACGTCACCACCCCTACCCAGATCTACCGCTACGTCTGGAACGGGCACACCATCAAGCAGGACACCACCTGGGGACCGGTCACCTACACCAAGCCCGGCCAGACCCCGGCCGGCGCTCCGGTCATCATGGGTGACTGGGTGGTCTTCTCCAACAACGGCACACCCTCCAACGTACCCATGAGCGTGTACGCCATCCACCAGGGCAACTCCACACGCATGACACACCTGGACCCCACCCCGACCATGAAACCCGGTCAGGTGAGCTACTACTACGCCAAGGTCTCCGCGGACGCGGCCAACAACCGCGTCTACGTCATGGACTTCGGCCTCGGCACTGCCTCCGCCATCGACTTCCGCGACGGCCGCATGTCCCTGGCGTGGAAGGTCAATCAGCGCAGCAACAGCTACATCACCCTCATCGGCCCGGCCGACAAACGGGTGTTCGTCAACGCCAACGCCCACTCGAGCACCGAGACAGACCCCACCAAGTACAACTACGGGCCCGTCGGCGCCAACTACATGGACCAGATCCAGTGGCGCGACACCCGTACCGGCAAGCTCCTGGCCGCCTCCGACTTCTACCCGCCCGCCAACCCGGCCGGCACCGTACCCCCCGGCTACGGCGGCCTCATCTACGACATCCTCGGCAACGGTCACGCCGTCGTCATGGCCGTCCGGCCGGCCAACAAGAACGAGGGGACCTCCCCCGGCAAATAGCCGGTCGACGGACCGCGCCGACCGCCCTGAAACAAGCACCGAGCGCCCGCCGCCCGCTCGGGTCCGGCGGCCCAACGGCCTGGCCACCCCGTCCACCGACAGCTGACCACCGACCACAAGGCGTCGGCCGGGACAGCGAACCGTCCCGGCCGACGTCTTGGAAGTCATGAGACCGGCCAGGTCCTGGCCCTGGTCTCCACCCCGTCGTACGACCCGGCACCTTCGCCGGCTTCGCCCCGGGCGCCCAGCCCTGGGGCCGATAAAGAGCGGCCTGCACCCTCCCGAACTGACACCCACACCGAAAAGACCCCTAGCGCCGCTTCCTGCCCGACAAGCCTTCGGGGGAGAGACGTGAATTCACTCAGCCGCAATGAGGCGAATTCACTGCTAAAAAAGGAGTGGCCCCTTATCGGGAAGTTCGACGGTGGTGGGAACACCCCCGCAAAACCAGCCAGGAAAACACCGAAAATCCCACAGGGAAACTAATCCAGGAACCCGCCGCAAAACACGCCGACCCCCACCCACCGACACCCCACCAAGAATCGCATGGCACGCCCACGGCGAACACACGCAGCAACCAAAACTCACCCCACCCCAACCATCCGAACCCCGGAACACCGCACCGGAGCCACGCCAACAACGGCCCCTGAACAACCCCCAAAATTCCCAAAACCAACAAACCACCCCACCCAGGCGCCCGCAGGTCACACCCCCGTTTGCTGCCGTGTGCGAGGCCTGCACCTGCCCCCGCCGACGATCGGGGCATGGGAAGCGCGCTGGACGGGTGGCGGGGCCACCGCCGCGGTCGTCACCAACGACATGCCGTTCCTGGTGGACGCCGGAGCCTCGAACACGGCGTCTCCGAGCGAATCCGCACCGGCCGGGCCACCAACATGGAAGCCGTGCCCTGACCTGGCGCGACGAGCACGAAGGGGACGGCGGCCGTCCCGGGTGTCGAACCAACAGGAGCACAAGGAGGCGGCGTTGCGCCCCCGCCCCTACCCCGCGAGCGCCGCGGCGATGTCGACGCTGCCAGCGCAGCGTGGCATGCCAGAGCAGGAATTTGGGGCTGTCGCCGGGGCTGAGGGCCATCAGTCCTGTGCCAGTTCGACCAGGGCGGCCATGGTCTCGGGCCAGTCCGCGGTGACGGCCGGACCGATCAGCGGGCCGAGCTGGTCGGCGCTGCCGAGCGGTGTATGACGGGGCGGAGCAAGATGGTCCTTATGGCAGACACAAGGGTCCCGACGGCGCCTTCGTGCAAAGGTTCCCCTTCTCCGAGCTGCAGTCGCGGTACTGCTCGCGGCGATCACCATCTGGTTCGTTGCCGTGAACACCACCGAAGTGAGTGTCCGCTTGTGGTTCTCCACGGTCATGGCACCGCTGTGGCTCATTTTGGTGGTCACGTCGCCTGTCGGCGCGGTCATCGGCTGGCCGATGAACCGGCGCGAGTCCAGGCACCTGCGTAACTGAGAGAAACCGTCGTCTTTCCCGGAACGGCGGGCGCGTCGTCGATCCGCAGGGAGGAATGAGCGATGGATACGACGCCCAAGCCGACAACCGAGCCGGTCCTCGTGGCGCACGAGGAACTGCTGAAGTCGCTGCCCATGGGGGACGATCAGGACTTCGCCGACGCCCATCGGGGATTCCTCGGCGCGCTGGAGCCAGCGATCGTGAAGGACGCCGCGGGCCGAGTGGTCTGGGACAACGACTCCTACGCGTTCCTCACCGGTGACGCCCCGGCAACGGTGAACCCGAGCCTGTGGCGCCAGTCGACCCTGACGGCAATCCACGGCCTCTTCGAGGTCATCCCCGGGATCTACCAGGTCCGAGGCCTGGACCTGTCCAACGTGAGCTTCATCGAGGGCGAGCGCGGCGTCATCGTGATGGACCCGCTGATCTCCGCGGAGACGGCCGGCGCCGCGCTCGGCCTGTACCGCCGCCACCGCGGCGATCGCCCGGTGACCGGGGTGGTCTACACCCACAGCCACGCCGACCACTTCGGCGGTGTCCGCGGCGTGGTGTCGCAGGAGGACGTCGCCGCCGGGCGCGTGCCGGTCGTGGCGCCGGAAGGGTTCATCGAGCACGCGGTGAGCGAGAACGTCTTCGCGGGCACCGCGATGGCCCGCCGGGCCGGGTACATGTACGGAGCCGCACTTCCGCGCGGACCGCAGGGGCAGGTCGGGACGGGGCTCGGCCAGACCACTTCCACCGGCACCTTCACCGTCATCCCGCCGACGCTCTCCGTCTCAACGACCGGGCAGGAGGAGGTCGTCGACGGCGTACGGATGGTGTTCCAGATGGCACCGGACAGCGAGGCCCCGGCCGAGATGCACGTCTACTTCCCGGACCTGCGTGCGCTGTGCACCGCCGAGAACGCGACCCACGTGCTGCACAACATCCTCACCATCCGCGGCGCTCCGGTCCGCGACCCGCACGTCTGGGCCGGCTACCTGACCGCGGCGATCGGTCTGTTCGGCGCGGATCTCGACGTCGTGTTCGCCTCCCACCACTGGCCGACCTGGGGCCGGGAGCGGACCGTGGAATTCCTGGCACTGCAACGCGACCTCTACGCCTACCTGCACGACCAGACACTGCGGATGATCAACCAGGGCATGACCGGCCCCGAGATCGCGGAGGCGATCGAACTGCCGCCCGCCCTCCGGGACGCCTGGCACGCCCACGGCTACTACGGATCGGTGAGCCACAACGTCAAGGCGATCTACCAGCGCTACATGGGCTGGTACGACGGCAACCCCGCCCACCTGTGGCCCCACCCGCCGGTCGAGGCGGCCCACCGGTACCTGGAGTACATGGGCGGAGCCGACGCGGTCCTCGACAAGGCGAGAACCTCCTACGCCGCCGGCGACTTCCGCTGGGTCGCCGAAGTGCTCAACCACGTACTGTTCGCACAACCGGACCACGCCGCCGCCAGAGAACTGCTCGCCGACACCTACGAGCAGCTCGGCTACGGCGCCGAGAACGGCACCTGGCGCTGCGCCTACCTCTCCGGAGCGTACGAGCTGCGCCACGGCGGCTTCGGCACCCCCGTCTCCCCCGTCACCCCCGAGGTACTCGCCCAGCTCACACCGGAACAGGTGATGGACGCCCTCGCGGTCCGCGTGAACGGCCCCCGGTGCTGGAACGAACAGCTCACAGTCGACCTCGACCTGACCGACACCGGCGCCCGCTACCGCCTGGTGCTGCGCAACGGCGTACTCACCTACACCACCGCGCCGCAGAACACCCCCGCCGACGCCGTCATCGCCGTACCGGCCGCAGCGCTTCCCGCCATCGCCACCGCCACCGCCGGCACGGATCCCGCCGCTCTCGCCGCCGGCATCGCCGTGGACGGCGACCGGAACGCGATCGGGCGCCTGCTCGCGTCCCTCGACGCCCCGGCCCCGGACTTCGCCATCGTCACGCCGTGACCAAGGGCAGTGCGCCGTGGAGTCAGCAGCGGTCGTCTTCGCCGTACTCGTACCGGGATACGCCGCCACGGCAACGCTCCTCGGCCGCGCGCACATGGCGGCGCCACTGGCTTACCTCGTCACCGGTGCCGTATTCGGTTTCGCCGCGCACTCCACCGCCGCCGGGGAGCTCCTGTGGGTCAAGGCCGCCGGCGAGACGGCGCTGGCGCTGACCCTCTTCCACGACGCCGCGCGGGTGCGAAAGACACGCCCGGCCGTAGGGACTGCTACGGCCCTCGAACCGCGGCCGCGGGGGCCCCTCCCGCGCGGGGCCCGGCAGTGAAGTGGCCCGGCCGCCGCACGGCCCGCCACGACGCGACCGCCGGCACCGTGCTGGGCCTCGTCAGCGTCCCCGACGGGCTCGCCGCGGGCCTGCTCGCCGGGCTGAACCCGCTGGCGGGGCTCTACGGATACCTCGTCGGCACCTTCACCGGCGCGCTGACGACCGGTTCCTCCTACATGTGCGTCCAGGGCACCGGCGCGATGGCCGTCCTGATCGCCGACATCCCCCGGGTACGCGCACCACACGACTCCGCTGCCGCCCTGACCACACTCGGACTGCTCACCGGCGCCGTCATGATGCTGGCCGGCCTCCTCAAACTGGGACGACTGGTCCGCTTCGTGCCCCACGCGGTCCTCACCGGCTTCATCAACGCCATCGCCGTGAACATCGTGCTGGGCCAGCTCCCCAACTTCACCGGCTACCGCAGCCACCACGGCGCCCGCGTCGCGCGCCTGGGCGACACGCTCCTGCACGTCCCCGACTGGAACCTGACCGTACTCCTCACCGCCCTGGTGACGCTGGTGCTGGTGCTGGCGCTGGAACGCACCCGGCTCGGCCCACTGGCTCTCCTCGTCGCGGTCGTTCCGGCCTCGGTCCTCGTCTGGGCCGCCGGCTGGAGCGACGTCCCCCAGGTCCGCACCATCGCCGAGATCCCACGGGCACTGCCCGGCCTTCAGGCGCCCTCCCTGTCGCTCGCGGCGCCGCTCGCCGTCCCCGCGCTCGCGCTCGCCTTCGTCGGCCTCGTCCAGGGCGCGGCGATCAGCCAGTCGGTGCCCAACCCGGACGGCACCTACCCCGACACGTCCAAGGACTTCCGGGGCCAGGGCATCAGCAACATCGCGGCGGGGCTGCTCCGGGGCATGCCGGTCGCGGGTTCCATGTCGGCGACCGCACTGGTGCGCACGGCAGGTGCCCGCAGCCGCACGGCGAACATCGTCGCGGCGGCGGTGATGGCCATCGTCGTCCTGACACTGGCCGACGTCGTCGGCTACATCGCGATGCCGTCCCTGGCCGCCATCTTGGTGCTGGTCGGCGTGCGCACCTTCAAACCGGACCAGGTCCGCATGGTCTGGCGCACCGGAGCCACGCAAGCAACGGTCATGGCGACGACGTTCGCGCTGACCCTGGTGATCCCCCTGCAGTACGCCGTGCTGGCGGGTGTCGCGATCTCCGTCGTGCTCTTCGTCGTCAACCAGTCGAACAAGGTGACCCTCATTCGCTGGACCTTCGACGAGGAGTCCCCCTACCCCCTCGAGCAGCCCGTCCCGGACATCCTGCCCGGTGGGGAAGTCGTGGTGCTCACGGCATACGGAAGCCTGTTCTTCGCGTCCGCGCAGGTCGTCGAGGATCAGCTGCCCCGAACGGCGCCCGAGTCAGCCGGTGCCGTCGTCGTCGTGCGCCTGCGTGGCAAGGAGGACCTGGGCAGCACCTTCATCCACACGCTCCTGCGTTACCACGCGGAACTCGAAGACGCCGGATGCGCCCTGATACTCGCCGGCGTCGGCAAACGCGTGTACGACCAGCTGGAGCGCACCGGCGCACTCGCCGAGCTCGGCCCGGACAACGTCTTCCCCGCGACCGGCCGCGTCGGATCGTCCCTGGCATCGGCCCTGGACCGCGCCCGCCACCTGCCCCGGTGACACAGCCGGACGGCGCCCTCAAATTCCGGAGCCCGCGAAAAGGGCGTACGACCTGACCAGGAACAGCGCACCCACCACCAAAACCCACCCGGGGACCTTCGAAATCCTGCTGCCGCTCCAGGACCCGGAACTGCGCCTGCTGGTCTACCGTGCCGCCGACGAGGAGGGCCGCGCGGCCCTGGACCGGCTGTGCGCCCGGTGACGGTCGGCTCTGGGAGCCGGGCCGGGACGCCTCCGGCCATGTGTCCGGGGCCGCCGAGCGCACCCCGCACGCTCCGGCAGCGGGGGCGTAGCGATGGGGCAACGGGGCGATGACGCGGGCGGGGCGGGCGGGGCGGGCTGGGCGGGCGGCTCTAGGGTGCGTCGACGAGCCGTTGGATGGTGCCGGCGATCCAGTGTTCCAGTGCCGCGCTGTCGCCGAGGTCGTCACGCAGCACCCGCAGGCGGGCGGAGATGCCGAGGACGAAGGCGTCGATCGCCCGGGCGCGCGCGAGGGCTTCCTCCTCCGTCATCCCGTAGCCGAGCAGTTGTCGGCGCAAGGGCTCAAGTGATTCCCGGTCGAGGAACGTCGCCAGCGTCTCGGCTGCCTCGCCACGTTCGCCGGCGGCGCGCAGCAGGACGAGGAGCGGGTCCTCGCCTTCCATGCCGGTCCACCGGTCGACGATGCCGTGGGCCATCCGCCGTCCCAGGGAGTGCCGCGGGCCGTCGAACATGCGGTCGAGGGCGAGGTGGACTTCGGTGGCGGCGACGAAGAGGCCGTCCTTGCCACCGAAGTAGCGGGTGATCAGGTTCGGGGAGACCTGGGCGGCGGTGGCGATGGCGCGGACCGTCGTGCGGGCGAACCCGGCGCGGGCGAACTCGCGCCGTGCGGCCACGAGGATCCGTTCACGGGTCCGCGAAGCGTCTTTGGGCTGGGGCGTCGCGGTTTCCATTCCGTCAGGATATCGGCGGCCCGAGCATGTGTACCGCGATACACATCATGTGTATGGTTGTACACATGCCTCTTCCGTTCACCCCCGTGACCGATTCCGAACTGGACGACCTGCGCCGTCGCCTGGCCGCGACTCGACGGCCGCCCCTGGCCAGCGGACTCGGATGGAAACGGGGTACGGACGCGGACTTCCTCGCCCACCTGCTCGACTCGTGGCGCGAGCGCTTCGACTGGCGGGCCCATGAGGCCCGCATCCTCTCCCTGCCATGGGACAGCGCCGGCCCCGGCAACCGCACGCTCAACCTCGTGCACCAGCGCGCGAACGCCGACGCCCCGGCGGTGGTCCTGCTGCACGGCTGGCCCGACTCGGTACTCCGCTTCGAGCGGCTGCTCCCCCTGCTCACGGACCTGAACGTCGTCGTCCCCGCCCTCCCGGGCTTCCCCTTCTCGGACGGTCGGGCCCGGCCCGGGATGACGACCGCCGCGATGGCGTCGCTGGTGGCCGACGCGGTCAAGGCGCTCGGATACCAGCGCTACGTCGTCTCCGGCGGCGATGTCGGCGCGGACGTCGCCGAACACCTCGCCGCGACGCACCCGGACCGGGTCCCGGCCCTGCACCTGACGAACATCTCGCCGCTCCACACGGTCTTCGCGGACCGGTCGTCCCTGGGCGCCGAGGAGCTCGCCTACCTCGACACCGCAGCAGCGTGGCAGCGCGCCGAAGGGGGGTACATCGCCGAGCAGTCCACCAAACCGCACACCCTCGCACCGGCGCTGGCGGATTCCCCGGCAGGGCTGGCGGCCTGGATCGTCGAGAAGCTGCACAGCTGGTCCCACGTCCCGTTCGAGGAGGAGGACCTGCTCACCTGGACCAGCGCCTACTGGTTCACGAACACGATCGGAACGTCGTTCGCGCCGTACTCCGAACTCGCGCCGCCGGCACCGTACGTGGCGACGCCGACCGTCGTGAGCGCCTTCGCCCACGACACCAAGCCCGCACCTCGCAGCTTCGTGTCCCGGTTCGTCAACGTGCACGAGTTCGTCGAGCACCAGGACGGCGGTCACTTCGCGGCCTGGGAGCAGCCGCTGCGCTACGTCCAAGACCTCCGCCGGGCCGTCGCACTCGCGAACCAGTAGAGGTTCTCGACGACACCCAGAAGCGCACAGCCGTCCCCCAGGGACAACCCGCCCCGCCGAAGCCTTCCAACCCGTTCCCCCGGATCCTGGCCCTCCAGCCCCACCATCTCGACCGAAACAGGGGTGCGGCCACCTGAACCGCCCTGGGTTCAGTGGAGACTCGATTTCGTGTAAGGATGTGATGCGGGCGCGTGCTGCGGCGGTGGCGGCCAGTAGGTCGGCCGCCTCCTAGTGGTGGCGGGGTCACCGAGGACCAAGGCCGGTACGTCGTGTCCGTCGCACCTCTCGAGCCTGCCCGGAACCGGCTGGGCGGCGATTGCGGACCTGGCCTCGCTCTCCGCCTCCTGCAGACGGCCCCTGCATGCGGAGCGCCTGCGCCAGAAGGGTGCGTGAAGATCAGACCAGCGAGCCCGCCCCGTCCGTAGCGACCTCCCGGATAGCGCGAAGCTCCCGCTCGGCGTCCACCCACCGCAGCTGCTTGTACAGGTACCCAGCCGCCTCCAGCCGGCGGTTCGGCGGGTAGCAGGGCCCTTGCCGACGCCCACGCCACGCAGCCCGGATCCACCACCTTCGCCTACGAGTTCGCCTGGCGCTCGCACGCCCTGAACGGAGAACTCGGCGCCACGCATGCGGTCGAACTGCCCTTCGTCTTCGATCTGGCGCATCTCCCGCAACTGCGGGGCCCCGCCGCCATGCTCGGCCCCGACGAGCCCCCCACGGACCTCGCGGCCCGCATGCACGGGACCTGGGTCCGGTTCGCCTCCACCGGTGATCCCGGCTGGGACCGGTACGACACCGAACGCCGGGCCACGATGCGCATCAACGCCGAATGGTCCCAGGTCGACGACCCCCGCAGCCAGGAGCGACAGGTCTGGAGCTGACACCCGCCCGGCCCGGCCGAGTACGGACTCGGCCTCGCCCGGGTTGGTCCCGGCTGCCGCACGCATACCAGGACGTCGCGAGGGTGCGGATGCCGTCATCGACGCCCCAGCGCAGCCACACCGCCCCGGGCACCAGCGGGAAGTCGAGGATGGGGCGGCCCAGGTCCCGGTCTACGGGCGCGGGCCGGCTGCGGCGCGGAGCCAGCTCCAGCCGCCCGGGCGCGGTGGGGTTCGGGTCGGGGCAGGTGATGTCGGTCAGCGCGCGAGGCCTCCGGGAGTCGGGGACGGCAAGCGGGGTCATCAGCCGGCGGGACTTGGGCGGCGGGTTCGTCGGCCGCGAGGTAGGCGACGGGCAACTCGGCCAGTTAACGGGCGAGTTCGTTCGCTCGTGCACGGACCGGCGCCAGGCGGCCGGGCGTCCCACCGATGACCCGAGGAGGGAACGCCCCGATCCCAAGCCGGGACGGCGTCACAGCGGGGCACGGCACCGGGCGGCGCGGGCAGGCGGCGGGGAACCGCCGAGGCCGGTGAATCGGCCCGAACCAGTGCAACACGGCACTGCAACAACCCACCCCCGGCTTCCAGCCGCATAACGCCTGCTCACGCTCGGCACGGCCGAGCGCCGCACCCGGCAGGAAAGACGCCCGGCCACCCCCTGACGGCAGGCGCAAGAGGCGCGAGGCGGTCCTGCCACGCGGCGGCCGCGTGTTCAGCAACGGGCCCGGGCATGCCGCGGCCGGTGGACGTCCTTCCCGGCCCGGCCCGTGGCAGGGCGCCGGCGTCGACTGTGGTGGGCAGATGAGGGAGCGGTCGCGGCGACGGGGTTGACTCATGAGCCTCCCAGCCATCTGAACCGGCATCAACCGGGACAGATCCTCTGTACGACGCTGCCGTGGCCGGTAGCTGACGTGCGCCCAGGCGGCCGGTGGCCTGGAGGGTCGGCAGGGCGGTCGGACCGGTGTCCTCGGTGATTCCCTCCTCGGTGAGCAGCGGGGTGATCTCTCGCCACATCTCGTCGGCCAGACCGGTGTGCTGCCGGATGGCGATCAAGGCGGGAGGGTAGCCGGGCAAGCCGGCTCGTTGGATGGTGAACCAGGCATCCGGCTGATGGAGACGTTGGCCCACCCACCACAGGCGAGGGTTGCGGTTGCGGGAGGCGTAGGTGATTGGACCTGGGCATTCAGTGGTGAAAGGGCTGTCAGACATCTAGGAGCGGCGGGCGGGGGTCGTGTTCGAGGTCTGTCGTATTGTTTAAAGCGGGTCACCGGTTGTGCCCGCAGCCGGGCCCCGGCAGTCGAACAGGAGTCGTCCGTCCTTGTCCTCCCCCACCTCGCCCGAGGCATCCCCGCACCCCGTCCGTGTGCTGCTGGTGGAGGACGACGACCTGATGCGCGGCTCCTTCACCGTTGCGCTGGGGCGCTACGGCTACGAGATGACGGCAGCGGCGGACGGCCTCACCGGGCTGGAGCTGTTCCGGGACGAGGTGTTCGACCTGCTGATCCTGGACGTGATGCTGCCCGGCCTGGACGGGATCGGCCTGTGCCGCAGGGTCCGGGAGAGCAGCCTGGTGCCGGTGCTGATGATGTCCGCGCGCGGCGACGGGCTCGATGTCGTCGCCGGGCTGGAGGCCGGGGCGGATGACTACGTGGTCAAGCCGGTGGACACCTACGTGCTGGTGGCCCGCATCCGCTCCCTGCTGCGGCGGGCGACGTACGCGCCCGCTCCGGCGCCCTCGTCCGGGGCGCCGGAGGGGGGCGTTCTGGTGTTCGGGGACCTGGCCGTCGACACCGCCGGCATGGTCGTGTCCGTCGGCGGGGAGCCGGTGGCGCTGACGCCGACCGAGCTGAAGCTGCTGCTGGAGTTTGCCGCCCACCCGGGTGTGGTGCTGGAGCGGCACACCCTGCTGCGTAACGTCTGGGAGTACGGCTGGGACGGCGACAGCCGGGTCGTCGATCTGTGTGTGCAGCGGCTGCGTCGCAAGCTTGGCCGGGACCGGATCGAGACCGTGCGCGGCTTCGGCTACAAGCTCAGGCGCTGAGCGTGCGCGACTTCTGGCGGCGCCGGGCATCGCTGCGCTGGAAGATCGCCGCGCTGGCCGCCGCCACTGCCTGCCTGGTCGCGGCGGCGGTCGGGGTGATGGTGCACCTGTGGACCGCGCAGGACGTCCGGGGCCGGGCCGAGGCACGGGCCTTCAACGCGGTGTACTCGGCGATGGACGTCTACCGGCGCACCGGCGCGCTGGTGGAAGGCGCCGAGCTGGACCCGGCGGAGCTGCCCGCCGGACTGCGGCACCCGGCCGACGGCGACCGGCACACCGCGTACGACGGGCGGGTGGCGGGCAACGTCGGCCCGAGCTACTGGGCAGCGCAGCGGACCGGTGGGCCGGGCAGCCCGGTGCTGGCCGTCCAGGTCAACATGGGCCCGGAGCTGTCCAACCTGCCCAGACTGGACGTTGCAATGGCGGTCGCCTCGCTGCTCGCCCTCGCGGTCGCCGCACCACTGGCCGGCTACGGGGCCTCCCTGCTCGCCCGCCGGCTGGGGCGGGTCGCCGAGACGGCGGGGCGGATCTCCTCCGGGGACCTCGACGCCCGCACCGGGCCGACCAAGGGGCGCGACGAGGTGGCGGAGATCGCGGCAACGGTGGATGCAATGGCTGACAGCCTCGGCCAACGGCTACGTACCGAACGGCAGTTCACGGCGGACGTGGCGCATGAGCTGCGCACCCCGGTGGGCGGGCTGCTGGCGGCCGTCGACCTGTTGCCGGACGGGGAGATGGAGGACCTGATCCGGGCGCGGGTGCGGGACCTGCGAGGGCTGGTCGAGGACCTGTTGGAGATCTCGCGGTTGGACGCCGGGGCGGAGCAGCCCCTGCGGGCCCGGGTGCCGCTGGGGGAGGTCGTCCGGGAGGCGGTGGCGTGTACCGGCTTCGAGGCCGAGGTCTGGGTGAAGGATGCGGAATCGGTGGAGACCGATCCGCGGCGGCTGGAGCGGATCGTCGGGAACCTCGTGGTGAACGCCCACCGGCACGGGGCCGCTCCGGTGCTGGTCCGTGTCGAGGGCCGTACGGTCGTCGTGCGCGACCACGGCCCCGGCTTCCCCGCGGAGCTTTTGCGGGAGGGCCCGCGCCGGTTCCGGACGGGTGCCGCCGAGCGGGGCACCGGGCATGGTCTGGGGCTGACCATCGCGGTGGGGCAGGCGCGGGTGCTGGGCGCGGAGTTGAGCTTCGGCAATGCGGAGGACGGCGGGGCGGTGGCCACCTTGCGGCTGCCGGGCTGAGCGCCCGACTGCTACCGGGCTGCTGCGAAGCGGAGCGGGCGTTGATACGCGCTGGCGACGGCGACCGGTACGTTGCCCGGGCACCCTTCGAAGTGCAGTCGATTCGCACCCAGAAGAGGAGACAACCGTGAGCAGCTCCGACACCGCAGCTGCTGTTCGACCGAGCCGGGGCGAGGCCGCCCCGGTCAGGGGAGCGTGGGGCTTCGGCACGCTCGCCGTGGTCACGTCCGTGCTGCTGATCGTCGGTGCCTTCGCCGCGAACTCGGCGGCGGGGGAGACGGGGTAGCCCGCCGGGGTGCTCGGCGTGATCGGGCTGTTCATCGACGGGACGATCCTGGCGGTCGGCATGCTGGCCCGGTCGGTGGTGGCGAGGTCCGGGCGCCGGTGGACGCACGACGGAACAGGCCCCCTCGGCGATGCTGCGGCCGAGGGGGCCTGTCGTAGGCGCTACAGAACTGCTGCACAACGGAGCGAGCACTGATACACGCCGGGCCGGGGAGCTGATACGTGGGTTGGACACCCTTCGAAGTGCAGTGATTCGCACGTCGGACAGGAGCCCCCACATGATCGCCAACCTCCTCGCCCAGCAGACGGCTCCCGGGATCGCCGCCGCCACCGCCGACCTGACGAAGGTCTACGGCAGCGGCGACACCCGGGTGACGGCGCTGGACCGGGTCAGCGTCTCCTTCCGGGAGGGAGAGTTCACCGCGATCATGGGCCCGTCCGGATGCGGCAAGTCCACCCTGATGCACTGCGCGGCCGGGCTGGACACCCCCACCTCGGGGTCCGTACGGATCGGGACGACGGAGCTGGGCGGCCTGGGTGACCGGCAGCTCACCCGACTGCGGCGGGACCGGATCGGCTTCATCTTCCAGGCCTTCAACCTGCTGCCGACGCTGACCGCGCTGGAGAACATCACACTCCCGCTGTCGCTGGCCGGGCGCAAGCCCGATCGGCAGTGGCTGGACCGGGTGGTGTCGATGGTCGGCCTCACCCAACGCCTCGGCCACCGTCCGGCCGAGCTGTCCGGCGGGCAACAGCAGCGCGTCGCGGTCGCCCGGGCGCTGGTCGCCCGCCCCGCGATCGTGTTCGGTGACGAGCCGACCGGCAACCTCGACTCCCGCGCCGGGGGCGAGGTACTCGGCTTCCTGCGGGACTCCGTACGGGAGCTGGGGCAGACGGTGGTCATGGTCACCCACGACCCTATGGCCGCCGGGTACGCGGACCGGGTGGTGTTCCTTGCCGATGGGCAGTTGGTCGGCGAGATGGCGCACCCCACGCCGGACCGGGTGCTGGACGTCATGAAGTCCTTCGCCGGCTGAATCCGTCTCTTCTCCTACTTCCGAAAGCTGTTCATGCTGACCACAGCCCTGCGCAACGTGCTGGCGCACAAGGCGCGCCTGCTGATGACCGTCCTCGCGGTCTGCCTCGGTGTCGCATTCGTCTCCGGCACCCTCGTCTTCGCGGACTCCACCGCCGCGGCCCAGCGGGCCGCCGCGTCGAGGAACTTCACCGATGTCGCGGTGAGCGTCTCCGCGAAGGAGTCACCCTCCGCCCCTGGCCGGCCGAGCGTGCTGACGGACGCGCTCGCGCGCCGGCTCGCCGGTGTGCCCGGGGTGGCGGCGGTACGGCCGTCTGTCGACGGCAGCGCGGTGCTGAACGCGGCAGACGGCACGCCGCTGCGAGCAAAGCAGGGGATGAACCTCGCGGCCTCGTTCGACCCGGCGCGCTACCCCTTGGCCGAGGGCCACGCTCCGGCCGCCGAGGGCGAGATCGCCGTCGACCGGGGCACGGCGGCGGCCGGCGGTTTCCACCTGGGCGACACGGTCACCCTGGCCACGGACGGTCCCGCGCTCACCGCGCGCCTGGTCGGCATCGTGACGACCCAGGACACCCGGGTCACGGCCGGTGGCACGCTCACTCTCTTCGACCGGGCGGCAGCTCAGAAGCTGTTCGCGACTGCCGGGCACTACACCAGCATTGACGTGTCCGCCGGGCCGGGGACCAGTCAGTACGAGCTGGCCCAGCGGATTGAAGGAATGCTCCCGGCCGACCAGGCCGAGGCCACCACCGGGCAGGCACAGGCCGACCAGCAGGCCATCTACGTCGGCACGTTGACCCGCAGCTACCAGAAGATGCCGATGGTCTTCGCGGGGGTGTCGCTGTTCATCGGCTCGTTCCTGGTGGTCAACACCTTCACCATGCTGGTGTCCCGGCGCACCCGGGAGATCGCGCTGCTGCGGGCGGTCGGCGCGACCCGGCGCCAGGTGGTGCGCTCGCTGCTGGCCGAAGCCGTAGTGGTTGGTGTCGTGGCGTCGGTGCTGGGGTTTGCGCTCGGGCTTGGCATCGCCTCCGTCCTGCCGGACCTGCTGAGCGGCGGCGGGAACCAGTTGCCGCGGGGCCCGCTGGTGATCGGAGCCCGGCCGGTGGCCGCGGCACTGTTCGTCGGGGTGGGGGTGACGGTGCTGGCCGCCTGGCTGCCGTCGCGCCGGGCTGCGCGGATCGCGCCGATCGAGGCGCTACGTTCGGCGACCCGGCCCGCTGTGCGCTCGCGGCTGCGGACGGGAACCGGGGTGGGGCTGCTGCTGCTCGGCGTGGGCCTGCTGGCCTCGCTCGCGGGCTCGGCGAAGGACGCCTCGGAGGAGAACCTGCACAGCGCGATGCTCGGCTGCGGTGTCCTGGTGGCGGCCCTGATCCTGCTGGCGCCGGTGGTCGCGCCGCCGGTGATCCGGCTGACCGGGTGCCTCACCCGCCGCTTCGGCATCGCCGGCCGCCTCGCCCAGCAGAACGCGCTGCGCGACCCAAGGCGTACGGCGGCGACCGCCGCGACGCTGCTGATCAGCACGGCGCTGGTCAGCGGGCTCGCCACGATCGGCAGCTCGACCGGGCAGGCGCTGGACCGGCAGGCAGCGGACGGGCTCGGGGCCGACTACGTGATCAGCACCGGCAACACCATGACGGGCATCGACCCGGCGGCCGTCCAGCGGGTAGCCGGTACACCCGGCGTGCGGACGGCGAGCGCGGTCGCGGACTCCACGGCGGTCATCGGCGGCAAGGTGCGGGAGATCTCCGGCGTCGATCGGGCCTCCGTCGATCAGACCATGAAGCTCGACTTCCTGAGCGGCTCGCTCAAGGAACTCGGGCCCGGCCGGATCGCAATCTCCAGCAACGTCGCCCGGGAGACCGGGGTCGGCGCGGGCGGCCAGGTCAACGCCCGGATGGGCCGGGGCGAGGGGTTCACCAAGTACACCGTTGTGGGCGTCTACCAGGACAACCCCACCGCTCGCGACGCGGTCGGCGCCCGCGACGAGGTCCAGCGAAACAGCTTCAAGCCGGACTCCGTCCAGCGGATTCTGGTGCGGGGAGACAGTGTTTCCGAAGGCGCGCTGCGGACGGCGGTGGGCAACAACCCGCTGCTGAAGGTACAGGACCGCACCGCGCTGGTTCGCGAGGCCGCGGGGACGATGAGCGATTTGCTGACCCTGATGTACGGGCTCCTCTCCATCGGCGTCGTGATCTCGGCACTCGGCATCGTGAACACCCTGGCCATGTCGGTCACCGAGCGAACGCGTGAGATCGGCGCGCTGCGGGCCCTCGGCATGGACCGCCCCGGCGTCCGCCAGATGATCCGCCTGGAGGCCGTGACGGTCGCCGCATTCGGCACGCTGCTGGGCCTGGCGGGCGGACTGTTCGGCGCCTGGGCGGTCGGGGCACTGACAGGTGGCGCGATGAAGCAGTACACCCTCGTGCTGCCCTGGGGAACGCTAGCCCTCGTCTGCCTGGCCTCCCTGGTGATTGGCGCGGTCGCGGCCGCCGTTCCCGCACGCCGGGCAGCCTCCCTCAGCCCACTCGAAGCCGTCGCCGAGGGGTAAACACCAGACACGGGCGGACACCCCTCGACAACCTCGCCGGGCACGCGAGAGGCATCCCCGGACTGGCTTCCCGCATCACCCGACCCGTCACCACCCGTTCCCCACGGGCAGTGACGGGTCAGCCGTCGCACGAGCGCCGCGCCGCCGGCCCAGACGACGGGCCACGGCACGACACCGGCGCCTGCCGGGCCGGAGGCCCCGCCCCGGGATTCAGGTTGTGGCGGGAATGGTCCAGCGCGGGCAGGCGGGCTGATGGCGGTAGATCACGAAGACCGTGCCGCCGAGGGTGACGAACCGTTCGGTGCGCACCCGGCAGCACGGCTCCTCCCGCACTCGGGCCGGGGCGGGGATGCCGGGCACGGGCGCCTGCGGTGCGGGCCGCTGCGCCGCCGGTGCGGGCAGTCGGGGAGGTGCGGGGACAGCAGGTGGGCGCTGCGTGTCCAGCGTGCCCAGTGGCGCTCCCAGGGCCTTGGCGCGGGAGAGGCGCCGGCTGCGACGGGGTCGAGGTCGTCATCGACGCCCCCGTCGCTCGCACAGCAGCTGTCGTGGGCACGGCCGCTGTCGTCGCCCACGGGGTCGGTCGCCGCAGCGACCGGCGCAAGGACCGCCGGGACGACCGGGAAGACCGGGAAGACCGGGAAGACCGCCGGGACCGGCGCTGATCCCTCGCCTCACCGCTGGCCCAGATCGCCAAGGATAGGGTGCTGAGATCACGTACAGCTGCCGGCAACGGGCCGAGCCGGTGCCGCCGTATTCGGTCCAGGACTTGAGTACAGTCGTCGGCCCGGTCCACGGATGGTCAAGCCGGAAGCCCGGAAAGGACTCGGCCGAAGTGACACCTCCTGGCGGTCAGCTTTCGGCGTCTGGCCGGTCTGGCTGTCCCGTGCGCCATGACAGCTCAATTTCCAGCTCGATCTCGCCGTCCTCCAGCTCGACCTCGATCTCGGTCCGGAGTTCCTCCGGAATCCGCAACGTCAGCTTTCCGGGCCCAAGATCCAGCTCGGCCTGGCCACCGCGCCTGAGGGCCGCCGCCAGCGCGTCGAGCTGATCGGCGGCCTCGGCCCGCGACAACATGCGCTTCTGCTCGAACTCAAGATCCTTCACAAGTGCCTCCCGCACCGGTGAGAACAGCGGAGACGACTTCCATTCTGATGCAGCTCCCTCCCATCGGCCCGGCGACAGCACAGGCCCCATGGCCGCCGCCGCCCCTCCCCATGGAGGCGATGCTTCCGCTGCGCGCATGCGGCTGGGCACCGGGAGGTACATGCCGAGGCCCCGCGCTGCACCTGCGCGGAGACGGCACTCGCCCGTCCCGCGTGCTTGTGAGCGCGGCGGGCCCGGTCGCGCTCCGGTGTGGTGACCCCGGCCGGATGCGACGAATACACCGCCTGCGGCACCGAGGCTGTGCTCGCCCTCGCGGCCCGGCTCCGGTCGCGGCTGCCAGCGCTGCGGCGGTCGCCGGGGAAGGTGCCGAAGTCGGCTGCGGGGCATAGCCTGTACACGGATTGATCAACGCGTCGAACGATTCGTGACCGCTCCCTTCGGGAGGTTCACATGCTCGCGCTCATGCTGTTCATGCCACCCGCCCTCTTGGGCGCAGTTCTCCTCCTCGGCCGATTCGAGGAACGTCTCACCGACCAACTCACCACGCCGCGGGCGAAACCCGAGTCGTCCTTGGCGGGTGAGGAGGCTTCGCCGTGAAATTCGGCGGCGAGCCGCCGGTCTTGCTCCTTTCGACCCGACCGTGACCACCGCTGCCCGGCAGGTAGAAGATGGTCAGGGCGACCAGCACTCCGGACACCACGAACACGAGCCCTGCCCACCAAGCCAGTTCATGAAGCCGACCCCTTGGGCACATCGTTGGAGGTCAGGGCCCGGAGCTCGCGAAAAAGGAAGCCGTACGCCACGGCCGGGACCGGCACGCCCAGCACCGCCGCTGACAGCACCGGTAAGGCGCGGCTCCAGTGGCGGACGAGCGCCAGCGGGTCCTGCGGGCCTCGGCGGGCCTGGCGGCCCGGGGGTGCGGGGGTACGGAGCCCGCCGGGCCTGATCGTTCCCGGCGATCCTGCTTCGCCTTGCACCTCCGCCGGACTCAGACGCTGGCGGGGTTCGGAGCTAGCCCCCGACCGGCGAGTGGTGGTGCCGAGTGCCCGAACAGCAAAAGGGGGTGGCCGCGGCTACGAGAAGTCCTGGCCGCCCCGGGGAACCGCGATACTGCCTTCGGGTACGCTCATCTGCTCTCGCAACTCGGCCCCAGCGTCCCGCCTTGTGGCGTACCAGGCGCCGTAGCGGGATCCCAGGAAGGCGGCCGAGGCACCGTGCACCAGGACGCTCATGCCCACGGTCAGGGCCACCACATGGGTCAGCAGGTCCACCTTCGGAAAGTGTTCTGCGTACACGATCAGTCCGAACACCAGGGATGCCAGCCCGCGGGGGCCGAACCAGCCGACGTACGTGACCGTGACCGGGCTCAGGCCGGTTCCGACCAGTGCGACGGCGACCGGCAGCATCCGGGCGGCGGTCAGGCTGAGCACGGCGTAGACGAGTATCTGCCAGGTCAGATCCTGCAGCGCGGGCCCCAGGATCACCGCTCCGAACACGAAGAAGCTCAGCAGGGACAGCAGGAGCCCCAGGCGTTCGGCGAACTCGGTGACAGGACTGACCTCGGTTCCGGAGGAGACCGGGGCTTCCTGGCCGGGGGGCTCGATCGGCAGGAACGCGCCGAACGTCAGGCCGGCCACCCACACGGCGATGAAGCCACTTCCCTGCGCCTCGGCGGACAGCGGGTAGGCGATGGCAGGGACCGCGATGGTCAGCAACTGCCGCCAGCCGCGGGTGTTCCATCCGCGAGCAGTCGACGAGCGCAGCACGCGGGCGCTCAGGTAGCCCGCCGTGCAGCCGATCGCGCCGCTGAGCAGGAGCGCCCGCAGGAACGTCTCCAGCGGTCCGTGCTGCTCTCCGTGGCTGCCACCCGCAGCTGCCAGGGCGAGGAGGAAGAACGGTAGGACGAGCCCGTCGTTCAGACCCGACTCCACGCTCAGGCCGTGGCGGACGAGGGCGGGGACCCGTCTGTCGGCAACCGCCTGTTGGCCCAGAGCGGCATCGGTGGGGGCCAGGATGATGCCGACCAGGGCGCATTCCCATACGGTCAGACCGGGCAGCATCGGCCAGGCCAACAGCCATCCCGCCGCTATGGTCAGCGGCAGCCCGATCGTCAGAAGCCGCAGCGTCAGGAAGCATTCGACGCGCAGTTGGCGGCTGCGGATGGCTGCGGCGTCGGTGAAGAGCACCAGCGACAGTGCGATCTCCAGCAGACCTCGCACGGTTTCCGGGTCCGCGGCCAGATCGGTGAGGTGCAGGCCGAGCGGTCCGACCGCCAAACCCCCCGCGACGAACACCAGTGGCCCGGAGAACGGCGTCGTGGACAGACGACGGGAGACCGCCGCATAGACCGCCACCACCAAGCCCGCCGTGGCCAGTGCCCACGGGTTCATCAGGGTCTCCTCGCAGCAGGAGCAGACCGATGGCTCGTCCGCCGGCGACGATGCCCCTTCGCGACCACCGAACGGGAGACCCCCATGAGGAGCTCGCGATGACGGCGATGGGGCGGTCGGCCTCTGCTCGGCCGCACCACTGCGTACTGTACGTGCGGCATCGTCAGCGACCGGCGTTTCCATCCCTCGACTCGCGCCGGTGTCTGCAACCGGGCGCACGATGGAGGCATATCGGCGCCAGTGCCACCCCGGACAGGACGGCCCGTTCCCGGCGCAAGGATCGCGGGGATGTCGAGGCCGGATGTGGTGTGCGGGAGGCGATGGGACTCCCGAGGCGGACGACTTGCCCTCGCGGGGCGGTGCAGGTGCATGGCAGCCTGGAAGCGGAGTCTCCGAGCAGGTCACCCACCGGGTGACACGGTTGTTTCGGAAGGAGTCCAGGTCATGGCTGGCAGCGCCACGGGGACTGACCGCAGGCCCCAGACCGTCGAGCGGGCCTTCGCGGGCGGGTGGACCACCTTCGCCGCGATCATGCTGCTCTTCGGCGGCATCATGGCGGTCCTGGAGGGAATCGCCGCCATCGCGAACGACGATCTGGTGGTGGTCACCCGCCACTACACGTACTCGTGGAGCACCACGGGCTGGGGCTGGATCCACCTGATCCTCGGAATAATCCTGGTTCTGGCCGGGACGGCCCTGTTCAGCGGCGCGGCGTGGGCGCGCGCCGTCGGCGTCGTCGTCGCCGGACTCGGGATGATCGCCAACTTCCTGTGGCTGCCCCACTACCCGTTCCGGGCGATCGTTCTCATCACGATCAACGCCTTCGTCATCTGGGCCTTGTGCGCGGGCACGACCAAACAGGTGGACTGAAGCGGCCCGCGTGCGGCCCGGCCTGCGTCAGGTCGCGGGCCGGGCCGTGACGTCGAGGACCTCATTCACCATCGCTCTGCCGTCGGCCACGGCGCGGTGAATGGCCCCGCTCGCCAGGACGAGGGCACTGACGAGGATCCAGCCTCCCGGCACGCTGTCCACCTGGAGGCCGACGCCGCCCGACCGATCGCCCCCCGTCTCCGCCTGCGACTTCAAGCCGCCCGAGCTATGTGTGCCGCCCCTTTCACGGTGTGGGCGGCTCCAGCCAACGCCAAGCCGGTGACGCCCATGGCAAACCACTCTGCGCGACCGGTCTCGTCCACTGTTGCGTGAGGACGATCAGCACTTGAAGAGCCCGGTGACCGCGCCGCCCAGCCCGCCTGCGAACCCGCCGACGGCTGCCCCGGGAGCACATCAGAATGACCCGCTTTTGATCCGCTGTCCGTGGTCCTCGTTTCAGGTTCTGGATCACTTTCCGTGCTGACATGACTAACCGTCGCCGACACGATGCGGCGCTTGGCTGCGAGCACTGTGGCCGACCAGGTTGCAGGTATCCACGACCGATCTGGAGCTGGGCACGTTCACCGGCGTCTGGTGTTCTCGGCGAGGGCCCCGCAGCTTCAGACACCTGGTTTCACGCACGTCCCACACGTCCCGCTACCATCGGCCGACCGCAGGTGGCGACGGGGGAGGACGACATGGGGTTCGTGCAGAAGTGGCGGGCGCGCAAGACATGGGAGCTGCACCAGGAGGCACTTCGCCTACTGAATCAGGGACGTGCGCGGGATGCCGAGCCCGTGATCGGCAAGGCGGTCGACATCCGGTCGGCCACGCTCGGCTCCGACGCCGCAGACACTCTGGAGAGCCGAGTGGTTCGGGCGAACGTGCTGCGTCGTCTCCAACGTCACGACGAGGCGGAGGCCGAGGGACGTGAGGTACTGAGGCTGGTCGGCGACGGAGCAGGCCCGCTGATGACCGCGTGCCAGGCCCGGCTGCTGATCGGCCAGGTCTGCCTGAACACCGGCCGGGCCGAGGAAGCCCAGACGGAGGCGGCCGCGGCTCTGGAACTCGCGGGCCGCCACGACGATGAGCGCCTTCGCCACGCAGCCAGGGACTTCCACGCGCGGGTGCTCAACGTCCTGGGCCGCCACTCCGAGGCGGTGGCGGAGTGGGGCGCGATCGCCGCAGACGTGGCCGCCAGTTCGGGTGGCCGCAGCATCGGCGCGCTCAAGGCTCGGTCCGATCGAGCCCAGACCCTCGTCTATCTCGGCCGGTACGAGGAAGCCGAGGAGGAATGCCGGATACTGATCGACGTCGCGTCCGCCACGCAGCACCGCGTGCCGCTGGGGCTCGCGGTGCTCAACGCCCTCGTGCTGGCACTCGTCATGAACGGCCGGGCCGTCGAGGCGGAAACTGAAGCACGTACCGCCGTCGAGTTCGCGGAGTCGGCCAAGGGCATGGACGCCCGGTTCCTCCTGACGGCCCGGCTGGGCCTGGCCCGGGCCCTGAACGCGCAGGACCGGTACGACGAAGCCCTGTCGGTGCTCCGGTCGAGCACCGACCTCCTCCCAGGAAATCTCGGCACCGAAGAGGAACTCGCGGCGGCACTTCACCTCGTCACGGCGACCGCGTTGCTCGGCCTGGGCCGGGACGCTACGGCCCCCGTCCACGAGGCCCTCGCTACCTGCGGTCGCATCCTCGGCCCTTATCACCACCGCGCGTTGGAGGTCGGCACCCTCCACGGCCGGGTCCTCGCCGCGGAGGGCCGGACCGCCGACGCACTGAAGCGGCTCACCGCCAACACCGCCGACTGGCGCGAACACTTCGGAGACGGCCACCCCGGCACCTGGGCGGCGCAGGAGGCCCTGGCCCACGTCTCGTCGGCGTCGTGAACCGACCCGGAGATCCGCGCCGGTGATGGTGTTCTTGGCGCAGTCGAGGGACCAGGAGCGCCCCGGCCCCACCCACCAACGCGGCCGACACCAGCCGGACGCCAGGAAGAAAAAGCCCAGCGCAGCGACCGGACACACCGACCAACGCCCCCACCACCCACCACAACGATTAGGCAGGGGCCCAGGACGGTAAGTCGAGGTGGGGAATTCGGCCGGGCACCCCCGGTGAGCAGCACAAACAGGCAGCAAGCGGGACGGGCGGCGGGTCGCCGAACCGAACCACGAACCGAACCCCCAGCCGAACAGCGGCGCCTGCCACGTCCGACGGCGGCGACACGCCCCAGACCGGCCGGCGCCCGGGACATCGGCAACGTCCGCGCGCACCGGCCGAACTCGAACCCGTCCACGCGTGCCCGCCCAGCCCCGAGCTACCCTGCCTGACTCCCCCGGCTCCGCTGGCAGCCCGGCTGCTGGTGCAGCCACGCCCGGGCGGCCGCCAGCACCCGGTCCCGACCGCCGCCCACGGCCGCGGTGGGCTCGTTGACCACCTCTTCGTCAGGAGGGATCGGAGCGTCGTACGTGCGGCCGGCGCGGTCGACGTCATCGGCGCTGGTAAGGACCATGACCGCTCCGTCGGACAGGTGGTAAACCATGTTCCCGGTGGGAACGCCGTAGGTCGGCTCACCGAAGAAGCGGGTGTCGGCACGGCCGCGGAAGGCGACCGCGACCGCCTCGCCGGAACTGCCGGTCCGGTGGCCGGTCAACACGGCCACAGGCGCGGCGCTGCGGGTGATCGGTTCGCTGTCCGTCCAGCCCACGGGCTCGCCGTCCGCGTAGGCGTTGCCGTGCTGGATGGACCACGTCGAGCGGTTGCCGTCGGCGTCCACCAAGCCCCCCGCCGGTCCGTCGCCCAGTACCGGCCCCACGACTGCCAGCATCGGCCGCAAGCTCCCTCCGCGGTCGTCGCGCAGGTCCACGATCCAGCCGCAGGCGCCGGCGCCGTCGGCCGTCGCAACTGCCGCCCGGCCCTGTCGCACATATGCGTCGTAGGTCTGCTGAGTGCCCTGGACCTGCGGCAGCGAGACGTAGCCGAGGCCGTCGTCCAGAGCGCGGCCCATCAGGCCCTCGAAAGATAACGTGGTGGTTCCGTACCTCGCCCCGGACTGTTGCGGATTGAGGAAGAAGCTGTGTCCGTCGCCCAGGGAGTTCAGCGCCCAGGCGATGACCCCGTACGTGTCGGACGCCGTCCGCGCTCCGTGCGCCTGGTCCAGCGCCCGCCGTCGCAGTAGGGCCCAGTCCACGTGGTGGCGCAGGACGGAGTGCTGCTCCATCAGGTCCAGCGTCATCGTCAGGTAGGTCCGGGCCGCAGGCGACATGGCGTCGTCCTGGGCCTGCGACAGTCCGCTCGCGGACCCGGCCACCGGCAACAGGACCCCCACAGCCGCCCCCAGGGCAGCCAGGCGCAGCGAACGTTTCCATGTCATGCGATTCCCCCCGGCGTCGCCCCACGGCGTCGCGGGGCATGCACCACTGTAGGACCGGGCGGGCAGCCGGGCCCAGCGCTGGACAACCGCACCGTCCCGACAGACCGAACCCCACCCGGCCTCTGCAGCGAACCACGAACCGAACCCCCGGCCGAACAGCCGGACGGCATCGGCAGCGGGTCCGTCTCCGACACCTCGGGAAACCGGTGTTCCCGGCGCAGCTCACCAAGCAACTTGCGCTCCTCGTCCGTGGGGCCCGGGTTCTCTTCCCGGGCCCATGCGGCAGACAAGACCCGCCGGTAGCGGTGGATGTCGGCCGGCCGGTGCCCCCGCCCGCGGTCGTGGGCCTCACTGCACACCGGCCACGGTTCGTTCGCCGGCCACAGCATCGGACCGCCCACCGAACTGCCCGACACCGTCGGGCTGCCCGGCCGCGGGTGCAGGCGCGTCGTCGTACCACGGTAGGCGGCCAGTTCCGGGAAGAGCACCTCGACATCGAGCGGGCGCGGGGGCGTGGTCCTCGTCATGGAACGCGACCCTAGACAACTGACGGCCTCGTCCAGCGAGCACCCCCGGCAGCAAACTCTCCATGGCGGCGCTGCTCTCGAAACCCGTGAACATTTCGAATCCCTCGCGGACGTCGGCTGCCTCCCAAACCGGTGTACATCCGCTCTCGTTCTCGCAGACAGAGCCAGCCGGGATTTCGACGCGCGAGGTAACAAGAGCGTCGGCGACGGCGTCCTGGTGGTGCTCGGCCCGCCGGCGCCGGTAGGCCTTCGAGGAACAGGCCCGGCCGCAGTCGGGGCGGTGAGGTCGCGCAGGCAGACCACTCCGGAGGCGGCAGCTCCATGCCCACCGGCCAAGACGAGCCAGGAGAGGCCGGGGAAGGGGCCTGCCAGCCTCTCGGTCGAAGTTGTCCGGCAGCGCCTGCCACCCGAGCAGGTGCTGGCCGAACCTGCGGCGCCGGAACGATGGGCGGCGCGGGGTGCGCCGAGACGGCACGGTGCAGGCGGAGCGCAGCGGGGCCGAGAGGGCGGGGCGCAGCCCCACCCCCCGAGGCCTCTCCCGAGGCGGTGTACCACCTCCTGGACGGCGGCCTGACGGCCAGCCACACCCGCACTCCGGCCCCTATGCCAGGACGGCGCCGAGGGCGGCATTGGGACGGCTTGGCGGGCGGCCGCGGCGAGGCGGCCGCCTCGGCTCCATGCCACGCGCGAGGCATCCCCCACCACAGGCCGACGGCCGGCTGGAACAACAGATGGCCTGTGTCCGTTGCCGGGCGATCCTGACTGGTGGACTCAGGGGTGGCTCGCTACAGGAGGGAGTAGGTCTGGTACTTGCCCTGTAGGGATGAGGCGGCCGCGTTGGCCACGTCGGCCCGGGGGCTGGCTGCGCACTCCTGGAGGAACTCTCGGACGCGAGGGCCCGTCCATCCCGCTGCGGCTGCCGCAGCCCAGAATCGGAGGCCGTCGTGAGGATCCAGGGGGCCAAGGAAGTCGAGGACATGGCCGATCGTGGCCGCATCCAAAGGGAGTCGCTGCATGGCGACGGCGCGCAGGGCGCCGTCGGCGAGCATCGGAGTGCCGGCGCCCAGACACCAGAGCAGTGAATCGGCTGTGCCTTCAGGCGGGCTCAGCCGGACAATGGCCTCGCCGAGCGCGACGTACACCATGGTGGCCTCGAAGGGGTGCTGGGCGAGTTCACGGAGTAGACCGAGGGCGGGCCGGTGGCCGCACATGCCGAGGGCCATGACGATCTGGTACTGGGTCTCCCATGTGCGGGCGTCACGAACCTCCCGCCGGAGGGCTTCCAGCAGCGCTGGGCCCGCAGCCGGGTCGGCAAGCCGGCGCAAGCGCGACGCGGCGGAACGCCGCTTGGGAGAGAGCCGGTGACCAAGCTGCGCCACGGCTTCATCCAACGTCAGCGCCATCCTGGCCCCCTTTCTCGGCGACTCCGTCCTTCAGCGCCAACGTATGCCCTTGCTCTGACAAGGCAGCTCGGCTCCGCACGGTGGGGCGGGGCGGGACGCAGCACGACGTCGACCAGGACGATCACCAAGGCCGGCGGGCAGGACGGCGGCGAGGCGGACACGGGACAGCCGGCTCATGGCCGGCCACCAACGACCAGGAGCAGCGACCCAAGCGACCCGCACAGCCGCCAGGACGGACGGCGGCCCGGACGTCAGCACGATGGGACGCGCGAGCCGCCCCCAGGCCAACGTCGGCACAGCCGCGAGCAGCGGGCAGTGAAAGGCCGGCGGACCGGGCCCAGGACAACGACCAGCGCGGCCAGGACCACTGGGGTGGGCGGTCCTGGCAGACCGGCTGGCAGGCCGACAGCCAGGCGGCCGGGGGATCCCCCGCGTTCCAGATTTCTGGAACACACCGCCCCACGCGGCCAGACCGGACGGCAGCGAGCAGCACGACACCGAGCAGGACGGAACCGGACCAGCGGGTGGCCCGTGACCAGGACGGCGGCGAGCAGGACGCCGACCGTCGCCCCCCGAACAAGCCGCCCACGTCGGCCGTGACAGGATCACCACCCGGTGCGCGTCACACCCCATTGCCCGTGACGCGCACCACCCCGGGGCATGGAAAACGCAGGCAGAAAAATCAGCCAAATACCCCCGGCCGAAACCCCGACGGAAACTCACCGAAATGCACGGCTAAAACGCCCCGGGGAACCCCCGGAAAAGCCCGCTCATTCCCCATCCACGACACCCACCCCCTCCAGTCGTATGGCATGCCCAGGGCGAACACCGACAGCAACCAAGACGAGCCCCGCCCCACACCCACAGAACCGCCAAGGCCCAGACCCCCCACCACGCCGCACTGGTCCAACCAGAACCCGGCAAAGCCCCCAAACCTCCCAAACAACCATCCCAAACTGCCAGCAGGTCACACCCGCCATGAGACACACCAGTACGTGCAGGCACAGGCACCGCATCAGCCCGATGCCCGCCGGGATGGTCCGCCGCGTCACTGCGAACGGTGCCTGGGCCTGGAAGCCCTCCACAGCTCGGGTGCCAGGAGCTCGCGGGGCCGGCCCCCCTTCCCTGTCACTGGAAGCCGATACCCTCCGGCGGGAACGGGCGGCTGGCGGGAGTGGACGTGGACATCGAGGAGATGCTGGACCGGCTCGGTGAGGTGATCGGGCCGCCGCCCGCGGGCGGGGTGGTCCCGGTCCCGTAGGAGCAGGGGCCCAAGGCGCTCGGTTTCCAACTGCCCGCGGACTACCGGGCGTTCATCGACCGGTACGGGATGGTCAGTATCCGAGACGAGCTGCACATCTACGCACCGTCGGCGGCGCCCAGTCCTGACACCGGGCAGCCGCTCGGCTTCGAGGGATTCCTGTACTGCACGACGGAGCCCTACGGATACTGTGCCTGGCTGGCCGAGTGCTATCGGGACGGGGACTACGACGAGTGCCCCCATCCGCTGTTCCCGGCCGAGGGCGGGCTTTTGAAGTGGGGCAACAACTCCAACTCCGACCACTTCTTCTGGCTGACGCGGGGCCCGGCCCCGGACCGGTGGCCCGTCGCCGCCAAGTTCCACTCGATGCGGGAGTGGGACCTGTTCGAGGGCGGCTTCCTGGAGTTCCTGCTGGCGGCGGTGACGGAACAGTACCCCTACCACGAGGACGTCGTGCCCGGCGGGACGAAGCAGGCCGGTGACGGCCGCTCCTATCGCTTTCGGGGAGACTGGTCGAAGCAGCCTTGGTAGTGAATCCGCGGACGCGGCCAACGGCCGGCTCCAGGCAGCTCCGGGCGGCTCCGGCTCGGTAACCCGGCCAGCCGTTGCCGTACCGACCACGATGACCGACCCGGCCAGGCGCCACCTCGGGATTGACGGCTCCCTGGCGCGCCGCGGCGCAGCGCGGTGAGCAGGGTAGATATCGAGAAGGGCAATCGCGCGGTGAGCCCCCGGGCGGCGGGGCGGGTAAGGCCGGGGGCGCAGCGGGTCGGGGACGACGGCAGAGACCGGGCCGAGGATTGGCGACAAGGCGCAGGACGTGGAGGTCAGCGATGGCAGGGCGGGCCGGGCCCGGGCCGTCCCACCCACCGTAGTCTGGTGCCGTGGTCGACGAGCCCGGGGCCGCCAGCGCTTTCAAGAACCGATGTACGAATGCGGCGCTGACGCTGGATTCCTGCGCCGGCTACTTCATCGAGCGCATCTCCTTGGACATGTCCGGCGAGGACCGCAGGGGCCACACGCTCGACGTGTGGCTGCGCGAGGGGCCTCAAAAGCCCGATGTGGTCGTCTCGCTGTCCGATCTCCACTCGGTCCGCCCGTGGGAACCCGGTCTGGACCCCGTCTTCATCGACGGGATTTCCCTGATCCACCTGCCGAGGCTTCCGCTGGCCTGGGCCGCCGAGGCCGTCGGTCGACTCGATCGCTCCGCGGACCTGCCCGAACTGGTCTGGCTGAGGATCACCGGACCGGTCGAAGTAGACGCGGTCGCCTCAATCGTGACCGTCTACCAGGCCAAGAGCGATGATGCGGCCTCCGTACTCCAGTGACAGCCTAAACCGGGTGCAGCACGCCACGGTGCCGCGGCTGCTGGTGGTCCTGGGCGGCACCGGCGCGGCCGGGGTGCGCTCGGCAGTGGCGGAGCTGCGTCTAACCACCCAGGGGGGCCGTCTCCGCGATGCTGGCCCCCGTCCCGGCCGGCGCCGCCCGGGTCGAGGACCTGGTCCAGCGCGGACGGCCGCGCCGGTCTGGCACCCGCTCGGCGCCTTGTCCTGCTTGCGCAGCCATGTGCCGGGCCTAAACGCCGGATCCGCCTCGCCGCCGGTGCGGTTCGCGGGGCCGTCCAAGGTGCCGCCGGCGGCGAGGTAGGCGAGCAGGCGGCGGTAAGAGCGGTTCCAGTCCGGCTCCAGCCGCCACAACTCGTCCAGCGCGTCCAGCTTCGCCGCCTGGTCGGCGCCGAGGTTCTCGGCCTTGCGCTGGCGGCGCATCCAGGCGCCGACCGCGTAGCCGTCCAGCTTCTCCGTCGCCGGGATCGCGAGGTGACCGTGGTGGGCGGCCCACGCGCGGGCGCAGGCGTAGCCGCGGTCCCAGGCGCCTGCGTGCTTGGACCAGACCATGCCGAGCGCGTCCAGCTCCGAGACGCGCGCAGCGTCGAGTAGTCCTTGGCCGTTCAGGTAGCGCTGCCGGTCGAGCCAGGAGATCAGCTCACCGTGCTTCTCGCGGTCGGTGGGGTCGAGGTGTCCAGCCCCAGGGTGGAGCTTCAGATGCGGTCCGGATGAGGGTGCGGTGTCGTTGCATCATTGCCTCCTGAGGCGTTGGGGCGGGATGTTCAGCTGAAGACGGGCGGGATGAACAGGCAGTCAGGCTGCTGAGCGGTGGTGGGGTCGAGGGCGTTGCGGACCAGGCGCAGGGCGATGGGGTCGTAGGAGCTGCCGATGTGGTTGCTGTGGTCGAGGGCGCAGACGTCCTGGAGGGTGATGTTGTCCACGGGGGCGTCGGGTCCGGGCTTGAGGTACTGGTGGTCGTAGGGGGTGACGACCTCGTCGTATCTGGTGACGATGGTGGTGCAGGAGACGCCCGGCATAGTGTCGCCGCCTTCGTCCAGGGCTCTGTTGACCTCGGAGTCTTCGACCTGGTCGGCGAGGGCCTGGCCGCCGAACTGCCCGATGGGGTAGAGCAAGCCGAGCGCCTTGGCGAGGTAGACCAGGCCGTCGAGGTTGGTGCCGTGGTTGCTGGGCGAGATGCCGATCAGCTGGTGGACGCGGCTGTTGGCGGGGTTGTCGCGGTCGGCGCCGCCGTCGTTCTTCAGGTACCAGCGGGGCAGCACGCCGCCGCCCTGGGAGTGGCCGACCAGGTCAACCTGGTTGGCGCCGGTGGCCGCCAGAACGCGGTCGGCGTAGGCGGCGAGTTGCGCGGAGGAGTCGGGGATGTGGGCTTTGCCCTTGAGGACTTCGCCGGGCCGGCCGCCGAGGTTGGGGGCGAAGACGCAGTAGCCGTCCGCCTGAAGCTCGGGGGCGAGCTCGTTCCAGTTGTCGAAGGCGTTCTCCCACGTGCCGTGGACGAGCACTACCGGACGGGGGTGTGCGGCGGGGGGCCTGCAGCTCCAGTCGTTCGCACCAGGCGGGTCGGCGTCCGGGTTGGCGAGGGAAGCCACGAAGGCGGTGGGGAAGGTGGAGAAGTGCGGCAGTGTGCCGGCCTGGCGCGCGGTCTGCCGGTGAACTGGGCCGGCGGCGACGGCAGGGGCCGCAAACGCGGAGGTCGCCAGGAGTGAAGCGAGCATGACGGTTGCCGGCAGCGCGCGGGGGACTCGCCTGGTGGGCGGAAGGCTGGCGCGTTGACGGTCCGTAGCGGCCGAGCGGTCCACAGGCGCGGCGGATTGGGAGTCCGGACAGGCGGAAGACGGGCGCGAAGAAGTCATGGCGGTGCCTTTTGCGACAAAGTTCCGGGACGCCAACGGCACAGCCACCAGTGATGATCACAATTCGTAGCCATCCGTAACGATTGGTGATGCTGTCGCCCCAATGGCGCATCGGCATACCGACGTCTGCCCATTAACACCCACGCGAGTGACGTAACGTCATCTTGTTCGCGGTGCTCCCGGCGGGCCTTCTTCTCCCGGGCCTTCTGGCGCTGGTTGTAGGCGGCGCGGTTGTTCGGGTTCTCCAGGGCGTCGAGCAGGGCGTGCCGTCCGGGGCGGCCGTAGCCCCACCAGACGGGGCCGAGCGGGCCGTGCTCGGCCAGCAGTCCCAGGCGGAGTACGAACGCTCAGACGTACAGGTAGCGGTCCACCAGGCGCAGCAGCGCCTGGGTGTTCAGGAGCGCGGCGAAGGCGAACGCGCTGCGGTAGGTGTCGGGGGACGCCTTGTGAGCGCTCAGATGCCGGTTGAAGGTGTCCTGGCGGTGGACACCGCCCAGAAAGCCCTTGGGGTGCGGCCAGCCGGGGAGTGCACGGCGGACAGTGCCGTCTGCTCCGCTCACATCGCCTGGACGACGGCGTCCCCGCGGTCCGGGGAGCAGCCGAGGCGGGCGACCAGGGCGTCCTTCGCCTCGACCTGGATACGCGACGGGACGCCCGTGGTCACGGCCCACGTCGGGGTGGTGAGGTCCGCGAGCAACAGATCGTCCGGGGAAGGCCCGGCGCAGCAGGGCGCCTGCCGGAACGGTCCCTGCACGGCTGTTGCGGCAGGGGAGTTCAGAAGCTCACCGAAGCCCGGTCACTTCAGGGTGACGATCTCGCGCATGCCCAGCTCGGCGTGCGGGACCCCGGTCCGCTCGTCGGGCAGCATGCACAGCAGTACGTAGCGCCCGGGCGTGAGGCCGTGCGCCTGGACCGAGGCCTGGTGGTCGCCGGACATGGCACCGAGGCCGGTGGCCGGGCCGGTGAACGGCGACTGGGCGGGGCGTCCCAGCTGGACCTTGCGCAGGTACTGGTCGATCTGGTCCTCGGTGGTGTCCGCACCGATCGGCCGCAGCTCCATCTCGTGGATCTGCGAGGACTGGTTGTGCACCAGGTAGGCCAGGTGCGCGTGGTCGACGTCCAGGGTCTGGAAGCGCTGGTCGTGCTCGATCACGATGCCGTCGTCGAAGCGGGCCTGGTTGGCGTTCTGTCCGTTGGTGCCGACCAGGTCCAGGCGCTTGGACACCGGGTGGGTCGGGTCTTCGCGCAACGCGGTGAGGTCCAGCAGGTAGACGGGGCCGGGGCCGATCTCCTCGGTGAACTGCTCGTGCACCTGCGGGGTGACCAGCGCCCCGCCCAGTAGGTCCGCCTCGTTGTTCACGGCCCGGATGCCCTCGCGTGCGGTGTGCGGGGCGGGGTTCACGGCCTTGGCGAGGTCCTGGTAGACCTGCTCGGCCGTCACGCCGTCGTGCGGGCGCAGCAGCTGGAGCTGTCGGCCGTTCGGGTCGTCGGTCTTGACCCGGAAGCTGACCAGGCCGCCCTTGGCGGTGTCCGGCGCCTGTAGGCCCGAGGCGCCGAGGCGCACCTCAATGGGGTTGTCCTCCGGCGAGGCGGCGCCGGCCACCCCGGCCGCGCCGACGCTGGTCGCCAGTGTGAGAGCCGAGACGGTCGCCATCCGTGCCAGGTTCGCGAACAGGTGCTGCAGCATGAAGATCCTTCCGACAGTTGTCACCGGCGCGAAGCATCCCCAGCCGCGCCCGGCGCAGCACCCGTGGCGCCAAGAGGCAACCGTTCGGATCATCGGTCGGGGGGACCGTCGTGCCGGCGGACCGCCGGCTCAGCAGCGCGCAGCGCCTGCTCGGTGTCGTCGTGGAAGAGGAAGCGACGGGCCAGGTGGCCAGGGTGGCGGCCCTCGGCTACCTCCTCCTCGACACCCCCGACCACCACCGCATCGACACCGTCGGCCTCTACCTCACCCGCAACCGCCTCGGCAGAGACGATCACGTCGCTCATCAGGTGTTCTTCCTTGATCGGGAGTTACACCGAAGACCGTATCCGGTGGTAATTGCGGTGACCGCCCCACGGCGGGGGGCTGTGATTGGCCTGCCACTCGAAACTACGGCTGGAGTCCTGGATCGCGGCAAAGGGAAGCAGGACCATTCCCACCAGGACAGGGTCGGTCTTGCTCTTCCTGGGGTCGGCGAAACCGGTCAGCCGTTCGACATCGCCGATGTTGTCGTGCACCGTGCTCTTCAGAGCCTCGGAGACCGCCGTGAGGGTCTCGACCGGCTCCAGCACCCACTCCTGGCTGTCGCGGTACTCCCCGGTCTCCTCACGTCAGGTGTTAACCTGATCCGGCTCCCGGCTGAAGTTGTTGGGCGTCAGGTAAAGGCCGCCGTTCTCGTTCTGCAACGCGATCGATCCGTCCCGCTCCTGGGCGATCCAGATCTGACTGGCCATCTGGCTGCTGTCAGCGCGGTAGGTGTTGACCTGGTCCGGGTTCGACGAGCCATTGTTGGGCGTGGCAAGCAGGCCGCTCGACTTCTGGGCGAGAAGGTACTTCTTGTTTCCCATCGGCATGAGCAGCCAGGTCTCCGCCGCCCTCGCGGACCCGCTCTCCTCGCGTTTCCACTGGGTCATCATCTGCGAGTTCTTATCGAGGTTCGAAGTGCACAGGTACAGGCCGCTGCTCTTGTTACGCAGCATGTAGGCCTGCGTCCGATCGATCGCCATGCCACCCTCCTCGGTTGTCCCACCTTGGTTTCCCGACGGCTCACCTCGTCTCGCGCTGTGCGTGCGTGGGTCTCAGGCAACTGGCGGAGGTGGAGTCGTGCGGCGGTTCCAGTCGGGCAAGCTGTGACCGGCGACCGCAGCAAACCCAGAACCGTCGCACACAAAGCTTTCCAACTGGGGTTGCCTGTCCGAGGCCTGACACGCCCAGGCCGAGGGGCGCACGCGGCGCAGGTCCAGATCGGCAACCGCCCGCAGCACCGCGACCTGCAACGCGAGGCGCAGCAGGTCTTCGTTGGTGCGTTGGGTGCGCAGGTCGGCGACGGCGGGGAGGTTGAGGAGGTCGCGTAGGTCTTCGTCGGTGACGACGGGGACGAGGACGCGGTAGTCGGCGAGGTAGCCGTGTTCAATGCCCTGGCCGAGCGTCCAGGTGTAGACGGTGGGGCCGTAGATGGCCTCGTCGTCCATCGAGCACAACGCGGGCAGCCGCTCCGCGCCCTCGCGGTCGGCACCGTCGGTGTCGGCGCCGAGGTCGGCCAAGCCGTCCTTGGCGCTTCGCGGAGGCGCCCAGGTCGGCGATCCGCGCGGCCTGCGTCGACACCTGGGCGCGGATCCGGCCGCCGGCTTCCGCGCTCTCCAGTGCTTCCTCCCGTGAGCAGGCTGCCACCGCCAGGCCCCGGCGCCCGCCCTTCAGCGACCAGGCTTCGGCGGTCTGCTCCAGGAGTTCGATCGTCGGGGCCAGGGGTGATGGCGCTACTTGAAGTTCGCCAGGTGGTACTGGGGGTGGGGCCAAACATGCTGGGCTGAGTTCCCCACCCTTTGGGTGATCTTGTCCGGCGTGTCTGGATAGCTGGGGTGGGCTGCGGCAAGCCTGCGTGGCCAACGGTTGGGCCTCGTCGGAGGGGCTGGTGCTCACGGTGGAAGAAGACCTCGACGCGCACGCTCTGAGCCGTCAGGGATGGACGATTTCGGCGATCGCCCGCCATCTGGGCCGGGACCGCAAGACGATCCGGGCCTACCTGAACGGCGAGCGGATCCCGCAGCAACGTCGCCAGCCCCCTGACGCCTTCGTGCCGTTCCTGGACTACTGCCGCCAACGCCTCTGTGACGCCCCGCACTTGTGGGCGTCCGCGCTGTTCGATGAAGTGGTCCAGCTCGGCTACCGGGGCGCCTACTCAACGTTCACGGAGGCGCTTCGCCGCGAGGGAGCGGTGGGCGGCGTCGGTGCTCCGGCGGGCGCGGAGGGCGGCTTCGCGGGCGCACGCGGCGACGTCCTGGCGGTGGTGCGCGCGGCGCAGCGCGTGCTGGAGGGCGGTGTCGTGGTCGGGGTCGTAGCGTTCGGCGCGGGTGGTGGCGGTGTGGTCGTGGATGCGCTGCCACTCGGCGAGGGTGGTGGCGGCGGTGGTGTAGGCGCTCTCGTGTCCGGCGTCGGCGTACCGGTCGGCGCAGCGTTCCTCGAACCGGGCTGGTTCCAGGGCGTGCTGGATGTTCTCCAGGGTCATCCCGGCGGCCCGGCGGCGGACCCGGCTGAGGAGGTCGCCGAGCAGAGCGTGCTCCTGGCTGTCGGGCTCGTCCTCGTCCTGGGTCAAGTGAGTGGGGGCTGGATGTTGGGCGAGGGCGGCGTGCAGCGTCGCGCCGGCCTCCCACGCCTCGGCGTGCACGACCGGCTCCGGCGGGCCGTCCGGGCGGACGCTGTGGACGACCCGGCCCTCCACCAGGGCCACCCAGCCGTCCAGGCCGTCGACGTCTCGCTCCGTCCAGCCGCGGGCCAGTCCGGCGCCGTGGTGGAGGGTGCGGATGCCGTCATGGCCGCTCCAGCGCAGCCACACCGAACCGCGCACCAGTGGGGAGTCGAGGATCGGGCGGCCCAGGTCCCGGTCGGCGGGAGCGGGCCGGATGCTGTTCGGGGCCAGCTCCAGCCAGTCGGTCGCGGTGGGGTTCGGGTCGGGGCGGGTGATGCCGGTCATCGCGCGGGGCCTCCGGGAGTCGGGGACGGGAAGGGGGGTCATCGGCCGGCGGAGGGCTCGTCGGGCCGCTTGGTAGGCGCCGGCATCGGGATACTCCACCGGCTCGGCACCGAAGAACTCCACAGGCCATCTACGGCAACCTCCGCACCTCGGGGGAACCTCACTCCAGGAGCCGGGCCGCCTCCACCACGGTCGGCAGGGCCTGCCGACCGAATCCCCCGTGCGGCGCCGATCCTCGCGCGTTCAGACCACTGCGCGTGCCGGCGCGCACCAGCCGCGTCAGGCTGACGCCAGATCTTGTTCAGCGGCCGGAAGGGAACGGCGATGACAGCAGCGCCGATGACGGGCGCCTTCGCGGCGCCCGTCGACCTCAACCACCCGGGTCACTACCTGCACTGGGGAGTGGTCCAGATCTCCGCGGCGAACCTGGTGGTCATGTGCCTGATGGTGACGCTCTTCGTCGCCGCACTGCTGCTGCCCTTCCCGCGGGGGCGGCGTGATGAGGAGTAGCTGGACCGGGGCGGTGCGGCGGTATGCCCTGCGGAGGCTGCCGCCCGAGAAGCTCATCCCTGAGACCCAGCCGGCCTACATGGCGTCGTGGATCTACGTCTTCGGTGTGCTCACCGTGTCGGCGCTGGTGGTGGTCCTGGTCTCCGGCGGTGTGCTCGCGCTGATGGGCCCCGGCTGGTGGCACGTCTCGGGTGTCGGTAGGTACGTCAACAGCGTCCACCTGTGGAGCGTGGAGCTGTTTATGGCCGTCATGGTGATCCACCTGTGGGGCAAGTTCTTCATGGCCGCCTGGCGCGGCCGTCGGGCCCTGACCTGGATGACCGGCGCTGTGACCTTCCTGGTCTCGCTCGCCACGGCTTTCACCGGCTACCTGGTCCAGCAGAACTTCGACTCCCAGTGGATCTCCGGGCAGGCCAAAGACGCGCTCAACGCGACCGGCATCGGCGCCTGGTTCAACGTCTTCGACTTCGGCCAGATGCTGATGTGGCACATCCTCCTGCTCCCGCTCGCGATCGGGCTGCTGTCCGTCTGGCACATCCTGCTCGTCCGCATGCGCGGCATCGTGCCGCCGATCGGTGCCACCGCACTCGGGGACGGGCGGTGAAGTCCGCCCAGGTGCCCGAGTCGGACGCCTTCCCCACCCGCCGCTACGACCTTGTCAAGGAGTTCACGATCGCGTTGGCTGTCACCGCCTTGCTCAGTGCGGGACTGGCGGGTTTGTTCTCCTCCCCGAACGTGCCACCGACCACCCTGGCGTCCTGGTCCACCGCTGCCCCGAACGACTTCACCGCGACGGCTGTGGCCGAACTCGCCGGCACCAGCACCTCCGCGCAGTACGGCCCGCCCTACAACCACACTCCGGGGGCCGGCCAGAAGATCGGTCCGCTCAGCCTGCAGCGGGCCGCCGGGGTCCGCATCCCCGTCGACCCGGCCGAGGACTTCGTGCTGCGACCCCTGCGACAGGCCCCGGAGCAGCCGGAGGTCACGGCCGCGCTCGCCCGGTGGAACGCCGCGTCCGCCGACCAGCAGCAGTCCTGGGGCTCGGCCTACGCGGACGCCCTGAACAAGGCACCCGACGGTGATCCGGCCAAGGCAGCCCCTGGCGACTACGGCCCGGTGCCGGTACTGACCGCCCGCCTGCTGACGCTCGCCCGGGCGGGCTCACTCGACGGGCAGTTGCTGTCACCGGGCCGTTTCTACCAGACTGCCTACACCAAGCCGATGCTCTTCCTCGCCGACGGCTCGTACCTGTCGGACCGGGCCACCGAACACCACCTGACCGGCGCCCAGTGGGGGATGATGAACGAGACCGGGAGCTACCCCGGGCAGGCGTGGCTGTGGCTCTACACCTTCTGGTACCAGATCGACCCGTTCAAGAGCTCGAAGAGCGCCGATGCCGAGATCGGGGCCATCATGGCCGTGCTCAGCCTCGCCCTGATCCTGGTGCCGTTCATCCCCGGCATCCGGTCCGTCCCCCGTTGGACCCGGGTCTACCGGCTCGTCTGGCGCGACTACTACCGCACGCGGCGCTGACTGAACGGGCCGGCGCCCCGCCGTGGTCCCTCCCGACCACGACCGACGCGCGCCGGGCGGCGGCCGAGGAATGGGTCCGCGCAGTGCCGCTGCCCGGGCAATCGTCCGAGCATCGGCACTCGGCCTGAGCGAGGTCAGCAGTGCTTCTGCCGCAGGACGTCGTTGATTGGTGGGCCTGGCCGAGTGTCAGCTGGTGACCGGGGGTGGAGAAGCGCTGCTGGGCCACGCCGTCCGGGTCGTTGACGCCGTTGTTGAGGGGGCGGCTGCCAATGTGGGCGGTCCACGTGCCGGGCTCGTCCTGGATGTCGGTCCTGCCGTCCAGGCGGCCGCGCTGTTCGAGGGCTTGGACGCCGGTGCGCCCATCCAGGTGAGGTGGACCAGGCCGTCGCCGAGGCCGCAGTCGCGGTCGAGCTTGCCAGGCCGCGGTCGGTGGGCGGCGTCCAGTTCCGGCGCCGGCGGACCCCACACAGCGAAGCCGCCCCATTTCGATGTTTGCGGGGCCTGCGGGCCGGGGCCGCCGGTGGCGGTCTCGGCGCCTGGGTGGAGGGCGTCCGGAAGCGCGGCCTGCCGCTCGGGGAGTGTCCCGTCGGTGAGGGCCTTGCCATGTTTGCACAGCCACGCGCCGGGCCCGAACGCCGGATCATCGCCGAAACCGGTGCGAGGTTGGCGGGGCCGCCCAGGGTTCCGCCGGCGGGGAGGTAGGCGAGCAGGCGTCGGTACGCGACCTGTTCCGATCCGTCGACGCACGGAGGAACCGAGCGACCGCCATCTGGGTGGGTATCGACGCAGGCAAGACCCGTCACCACGCCCGGCCGTTCGGGTCCCATGGCCTGCCACTCCCCGGCCACGCGCCGGGCCAGCCGTCACGACTGCGGCGGGGGGGGGGGGCCCCCCCCGGGGGGGGGGGGCCCCCCCCCCGCCGCAGACCGTGAAGGGTCAGTCCTTGAAGGCGTCCTTGACGTGTTCGCCCGCCTGCTTGATGTCGCCCTTGGCCTTGTCGGCCTTGCCCTCGGCTTGCAGGCGCTCGTTGCCGGTCACCTTGCCGACGCCTTCCTTGACCGCGCCCTTGGCCTTGTCGGCGGTGTTCTCGATCTTGTCACTGGCACTCATCGCGGCCTCCGCTTCGTCGGAACGTCATCGGTCCGCCGACTGCCCCCGTCCGGCGGGAACATTCCTGCGAATATGTGCCGTGGAGCGGGGCAACCGGTTCGCTGACGCTGACTACGGAGGTCGACATGGTTCCCCTTTTGCTGGTACTGCTGCTGGCTCTGCTCCTGTTCGGTGCCGGCTTCGCGCTGAAGGCCCTGTGGTGGGTGGCGATCGTGGTCCTGGTGGTCTGGCTGCTGGGCTTCGTGGCCCGTGGCACCGGCGCATCGGGCAACCGGAGCCGCTGGTACCGCTGGTAGGTCCCGCACGAACCCCGGGGAAACACGACGTGGCATGCACACCGCTGTGCGTGCCACGTCGGCACGCCCACCGCGTGCCGGGGGCGTGTCGCGCGGTGGATCCGCCCGACCCGCGTCGCCGCAGGAGCGGGTTCACTGTGCGCATCCCGGGTGGGACGGCCGAAGCCGTCCAGAGGTGTTGAGGCGCAGGCGGCCCGGGCCAGGGAACGAGGGGGTGCGTTCCACGCGGGCCCGGCCGGTGGGAGGCCAGCAGCGCCGACGGGAGGCGCGGCTGCTCTGCTCGGCGGCCCGGTGGTGCTGTGGTGGGGCCGCCGTGCCGGGAATGCCAAACCCGTCGATCAGCCCATGGCCAGGGCTTTGACCTGCGAGTTTTTCGGCCGCGAGCATGCCGTCCGGCAGCGCTCCAACAGCGGGCGAGCATCGCTGTCGGCGGTGTGGGAAGCGGTGCGTGGATGAGGGGCGCCGGTCCGCTGCCGCTCAGCGCACCCGCGCGGTCCACGCCGCAGACCACCTCCTCCAGGCCACTGCCGGAACACCACGCGGTCCGCCTCGACCCGCACCCGCACCGCGCCGGCGGACTTTGCGTCTGGCCCGGCACCCCCGACGAGCAGCACCAACAGCCGGGCAAGCGGGACCAGAGCCGGGCGCCGAACCGAACCCCGGACCGAATCCTGCGCCGGCCCCCGTACCGAACTATGTCCGGTGGGCCGAGCCGGGCCGCCGAGCGGGGGCAGGTCAACCACCCCGGGAACGTCGACCACGGCGGCGGCATCGCTCGTGAACGTGCCGCAGGCCGGACGCGCTCTCGGCGCCGCCGACACTCCTGGCCCGGCCAGCACGCGGAACACCAGCAACGTCCGCGCGCACTCCGCGCAGCCAAGCAAACCGGCACCCAGCTCCGGCACACCTCCACCCGGAGGAACCCGAACTCATCCATGCCCGGGTTCAACGACGCATCACCCAGCCAAACCCGGGGCCGGATGGTCACGGCGTCCAGGATGCCCGTCGCGCCGGTGCCCGCGCGGGACTTGGGAGATGTCCTTACCTGGACGGGTCGGCCCGCCCGTCCAGGCAGCCGGCCGACCCGGGCAGCGGTGCCATACCGTCCCGCTGCCGTGGGGGTACGTACCGGACGAGGCACCAGCGGAAGCACCCTGGCCAGGACGCCCACCCGGTGCTCAACGAGCGCAGCGCCCCGGCGACACAAGACGCCCCAGCCAAGGCCGGGGGTATCGAACTCACCGTTACGTGGGCCGTCCATTGCGGGCAGTCGCTCCGGCAGCGGTGGATCACCTCGGACGGAGCCGTTGACGTCGGTGCGCACTCCTCAGTCTGCGGGCGCCGCTGCGGCAAGCCGGGAGATCTCTGCGGCGACGGCTTCCGGATCGGGGGCGGCGGTGACGTGGGCGACGTCGTCCAGGCCGGGGTGGGTGCCGACGCGGACGGAGTGCTGTGCGTTGCGCAGCAGGTCAAGGTCGTTGATGTCGTTGCCGAAGGCGTTGTACTGGTCGATGCCGAGAGAGGTGAGGGCTTCCCACTTGTTGGTGATCCCCGGGGCGAGGCCGATGATCGCCTCGTCGAGGTGGTGGTTGACGGTCATCCCAAGGACGCGGGCGGATTCGGCGAGGGCTGTCATGTCGGTCACGTCGACCACGAGGAACTTCACTACGGCGGGGCTGAAGCGGTGCACCGCTCTCGCCTCACTGACCGCCATGATCGTGGCGACCAAGCAGCCCTACAGCGACGTCCTGGCCCAGACGACGCGCAGCCAGCCGATGACACTGCAGGCGGAACTGCAAGCGCCGGTGCGCTCGCTCGGGTGACGGAATCGGCAGGGCTGCGGAAGGCGCGCCGAACCAAGGACACGCCCTCGGACAGGTGACATATCCCCACGACCGGCGCGCGGGCCGGGCAGTGTCGGACCATGCCTCGTTGGCCCGTCCTCGTCGCGCTGCTGGCCCTGCTCCCGGGCTGCGCGTCCGGCGGACACCCCGGGCCGGTGGTCCCCACCGTGCTGGTCCCGTCCGGTACCGCCGGTACGCCCACCCAACTGCGCGACGGCGACTGGCCGATGTACCACCGCGACCCGCTGCACACCGGCGTCGCCCCCGGCGTACCGCCGGCCGGGCCGCTGAGCCGGGCCTGGTCGGCCCGGCTGGACGGCGCGGTCTACGGCCAGCCGCTGGTGGTCGGTGACCGGGTGCTGGCGGCCACCCAGAACAACACCGTGTACGCCCTCGCCCTGGCAACCGGCGCGGTGCTGTGGAGCCGCCACCTGGGTGAGCCCGCCCGGTCCGCCGAGCTGCCGTGCGGCAACATCGACCCGCTCGGCATCACCGGCACGCCCGTGTACGACCCGGCCACCGGCCTGCTACTCGCCGTCGCCGAGCTCACCGGCGGCCGGCACCTGCTCGCGGGGCTGGACGCGGTGACCGGCGAGCTGCGGCTCCAGCGGGAGGTCGAGCCGCCGCGCGGCGACCCGATCGCCCACCAGCAGCGCTCGGCCCTCGCGCTGTGGCAGGGCCGGGTGGTGATCGCGTACGGCGGTCTGTTCGGCGACTGCGGCAACTACGTCGGCAGCGTGCTGTCGGTCCCCGTCACGGGTGGCGGCCCGATCCTGTCCTACGCAGTGCCGACCACCCGCCAGGGCGGCAGCTGGGCCTCCGGCGGACCGGTGGTGGACCGGGAGCAGCTGTACGTCTCGGTGGGCAACGGCGCGGCCACCGGCGGCCCGTACGACGGTTCCGACTCGGTGCTCGCGCTCTCCCCGCGGCTGGAGCGCACCGACTTCTTCGCCCCCGTCGACTGGGCCGCCGACAACGCCGACGACCTCGACCTCGGCGCGCTCGCCCCGGTGCGGGTGGGCCGCTTCGTGCTCGCCGTCGGCAAGCGCGGCACGGCCTACGCCTTGGACGCCGAGCACCTCGGCGGCATCGGCGGCCGGCTCGCCGAGGCCCCGCTCTGCCCGGCGTACGGCGGCGCGGCCGTGGCCGGCAGCACGGTGTACGTCCCGTGCGACACCGCGCTCGCCCAGCTCACCGTCGCCGACGACGGCTCGCTGAACTCCGGCTGGCGGGTACCCCTGGGCGCCGCCGGCTCGCCGGTCATCGGCGGCGGCGCGGTCTGGGTCGCCGACTACGGGCGCGGGCGGCTCTACGCCCTCGATCCGGCCACCGGCCGGATCCTCCAGCAGACCGCCACCGACCCGCTCCCGCACTTCGCCTCCCCGGTGCTGACCGGCAGCCGGATCCTGCTCGGCACCACCACCGGCGTCACGGCCTTCGACGGAGCCTGACGCGCCACCGCCGGCCAGCGCGGTGGCCCCCGACCTCACCGGCGTATTCGACGAGTTCTGCCAGTAGACCCCAGCCGGCCACCGCCCAAGGGGCGGCCCGAGCGCGGCCGTATCCCCGGCACCGGCGGCCACCGGCCGACCATGCGTTCCAGCAGGGCCGGCCGGTCAGTCCGTGTCGCGGATTCTGTCGCGACCACTCACGCAGCGCGGTCCTTCACCAGGTAGAGCTTCGCCTGGAGCACGCGGTCCTCCCACCGAGATCGCCCGGGTGGAGACCAGCGCGGCCACCTGCTCGCGCCGGGTCGGGGCGGTCATCGCGCGGGGTCTGCGGGAGTCGGGTACGGGAAGCGGGTCATCAGCCGGCGGAGGGCTCGTCGGCCGCGAGGTAGGCGCCGGTCACCTCGGCCAGGTACCGGGCGAGTTCGTCCGCCTGTGCCCGGTCCGTCGCCGGATCTGCGGCCGGGCTGTGCGCGTCGACGATGCCTGCGTCGAGGTCGGCGGCGTAGCGCACCAGCGCGTCGTACAGCCGGGCGGTGGTCTCCAGGTCCATCCGTACCTGGCCGCGTACCCTCCACAGCCGAAAGGTCTCGGCGATGTGGCGCAGCAGGGCGGTCACGTGGCCGGCGGGCATCATCAGCTCGCCGCCGTCGTGCCGGTAGAGGACGAGGGGGAAGCGTTCGTCGTGCTGGTCTTCGTCCACGGGTGTCCCTTTCCGTCGTGTGTTTCGGTCAGTCGGTGGGCAGGTGCCGCACTCGGCGCGTCCGTGCCAGCCGATCTTGGGGCCGTCGCCCCTGTTCGTAGTGGTGGGTTGGCATCGACCGCGGTGTCGTCCTCGAAGAGCTCGTGGCCACCGTCGCGTCATGAACAGGTCCACTGCGCGTGCCGGGACGCCTTCGGCTCATGTGTTGGGTGGGGGTGAATCGTCTCCTCCGGGGAACGGGCGGCCTTGACCGGAGCTGGCCTGGACGGTGAGTGCGACGAGTCAGCCCGTCACGGTCGTGGCGTGCCGGGTGAGCGCGTCCAGGAGGGCGGTCTGCTGCTCGGTCAGCTTGCCGTCGGTGCGGGCCTTGTCCTGCTTGCGCAGCCACGCGCCGGGGCGGAACGCGGGGTCGTCGCCGAGGCCGGTGCGGTTGGCGGGGCCGTCCAAGGTGCCGCCGACGGCGAGGTAGGCGAGCAGGCCGCGGTAGGAGCGGTTCCAGTCCGGCTACAGCCGCCACAACTCGTCCAGCACGTCCAGCTTCGGCGCTTGGTCGGCGCCGAGGGCCTCGGCCTTGCGCTGACGGCGCATCCATGTCTTGTCGGTGGGGTCCAGGTGGCCGTGTTCCAGGTGGAACCTGGCGGCGACGGCGTGCATGCGCTGCCACTCACTCGCCCGCGGGTTGAACGCGCGCAGCTTCACCGTCTGCAGGATCCACGCCGCGTGCCGGCGGGCGTCGATCCGCAGCCAGTCGATCGGCGACTCCACCGGGGCCGGCGGCTGCTCGCCCGCCGTCTCGTCGGCGACCAGAGGCGTCGGGAGGTAGACCGGGATGATCACCCAGGACAGCTTGCCCTGCCGATAGGACTGGCGCAGCGCCCGCCCGACGGCCTGGACAATGTCGATCACCGAGCTCCTGGGATCGGCGAGGTAGCCGTGCTCGATGCCCTGGCCCAGGGTCCCAGTCAGCTCCAGCAGCGAGCCCTCCTCCCCGCCGATGGAGCCCCGGCACGTCCAGCACTGGCGCAGCGTGGCGTTCGCCGCGGTCGGCTGACCCCCCTGCTGATCGGCGGGCGCGGCGGCGGAGTACGGTCTCGGTTCATCACCCAACGACTCGAAGGACACCCATGCGCCGCGCCGCCGCAACCTGCCTGCTCGTGACCGCCGCCGCCCTGGCGGGCTGTGCGAGCAGCACCCCCGCAGGCAGCAAGGCGGTGGCCGCCCCGGCCACCGCCTCCACCTCCGCCTCCGCTCCGGCTGCTCCGGCTGCTTCGACCACGGCGAGCACCGTCGCGAGCCCCAGCGCCAGTGACAGCCCCGCGCGGGTCTGGGCGCTGAACTCCCCGCAGTACAGCGCCGTGACCAGTGCCTTCATCCCCATGGCCGCAACCATCATGAGCGCACACGGGGACACCGCGACGGTGGGCAAGGCCTGCACGACCATGGCCAAGACGGTCAACGGCCAGCAGCCGGAAGCGGGCTCTCCCGCAGAGTGGGGTCAGGCCCTCGGCGACCTGCAGAAGGCCGCCAAGCTCTGCGACGCGGTGACCGCCGGTGACGCCGATGCCTACGACCAGCTGCAGGACGACTTCTCCAGCGCCGTGAACCACCTCAAGCCGCTGACCGACCACATCTGACAGCCGACGGTCGTCGGCACGCCGAGGCGCGGCCGAACCCGGAGGCCAGGCGTCGGTGTCGGTGCCGACGGTGAGATCGGTCAGGCCGTCCTTGGCCTCAACCGCGGCGTGCAGCGTCACGCCGGCCGCCCACACCTCGGCGTGCACGACGGGCTTCGGCGCGGCGAGGCCCCGGCGAGCGCTGCGCACGATCCGGCCCTCGACCAGGGCCCCCAGCCGCCCAGTCCTTCCACCCAGCCGCGGGCAAGTCCGGCGCCGTGGTGAAGGGTGCGGATGCCGTCGTGGCCGCTCCAGCGCAGCCACACCAACCGCGCACCAGACCCCCAGCTGCTGATCGCCTCCTGCCGCCTGGCGGGCGGGCCCCGCTGCCGAGCGGCCGGGTCCGCGGCTGCCATGGCGACGCTGCGGCTCGCCACGACCACTCTCAGGGGCCCGCCCCGGCGGCGTGATCGCCGGGGCCCTGGCATTCCGGCACCACTGCATCCAGGTCTTCAAAGGCTACGCGGGCACCAGCGAGTCCGGCTTCCGCGCGGAAGTGTAGAGCGAACAGGCCCTCGCCCGCGGCGAACGCCTCATGGCCGCGATCGACGCGCACGAGCACACCGACCTCACCGGCCCCGCCGCCGAGGAAGCCGTCCGTCGGCTGGAGGCGTTCGGCGCCCACGCCCGCTTCCAGGGCAAGACCGTCCTGGACCAGAACCGCCTGCGGCGGCTGATGTCACGTCACGACCCGACGGTCTATCCCGGCGAGTACGTCACCTGCGTCCACGACCACAACAAGGCCCTCTGCGAGAGAGCCCGCCATCGCCGCAGCGAGGACCTCCCCGACCACAGCGGCTGCAAGCCCCTGGCCTGCCGAAACGTCGCTCTCACCCCAGAGAACACGGCCACCTGGCAGCGCGAGATCGACCGCATCGACCGCCGGCTCACCTCCCGCCCGCCCCTGCCGCCACTGCTGCGACACCGGCTGGACGCCCGCCGCGCGGAGACCACCGCGTTCCTCCGACGGAACAGCACCACCCGGGAGACCGCGTGACACACCCCGCCGACATCCCCGTCGAGGCCCGCGTCCGCCGGGTCATGGACCAGTACCTGAGCGAGTGCCGGGACAACGGCAACCGCCCCAGCGTCCTCGCCCTCGCTACCAAGCTCGGCCTGAGCATCACCACCTTCCGCCGGCACTTCCCCGAGCTCGCCAAGGAGATCTCCACTCTCCGCACCAGCCCGCCCGTCCCCACGAGGACCGACGCCCGGTCGAATCCCTACGACGTCCTCGTCGCAAGGAACGCCAAGCTCCGCCGGGCCAACCGGTCACTGACCGAGAACCTCCGATTCGCCGCGGCCCAGATCCAGCGCCTGGCCCTCGACAACACCCGCCTCGGCAGCGCTCTCGAAGAAGCGACCAAGGTCGCCCGCCTGCCTGAACGACGACGGTGACATCAGGCACTGGTGTTCTATCCAGACCTCACGCCCTACAGCTACTCGGCCAGCGACCGGGACACCTTCACCGACAGGACGACCGGTTACCGATTCGTCAGCTTCAAGGCCCCTTACGAGCGGATCAACATCGGCTGGCTCGACGCGAAAGAGCCCTGGACCGCCGGCCCCGTCCCGGCGGCCTTCGCCGAGAAGCTGCAGGCCATCCTTGCGGTCCAGGCCGTCAACGAGTGCCTCGGCTATCACGACTGCGACCTCTGCCCGGACAACCCCCCGGCGGACGAGCAGACCTGGCGGCGGCCCGGCCACGTCCGCGCTTGCATCGGGAACGGCGAAATCCGCGTGCCAGCACAGCAAGGGGCCGCCTTCGCCGCCCCACTCCTTGTCGGACACTACGTGCTGGACCACGGCTACCAGCCCCCGCAGGACTTCATCGACGCGGTCCTGGCCTTCGACCTGAACCGCCCCTCGGAACCCCGCTGGGCCAGCTTCCCCTAGATCCCCTCGGACGCGGAAGTTCTCGACGAGTGAGGTCGAAGCGACCTACCGGTCGCTTCCTTCCGCAGCGGCACACAGCCTCACCCGATGACGCTGGAGGTCGACCTCAGCAACCTTCACCGTGATCACCTCGCCTTCGCCGACGATCTCATCAGGGGTCTCAACTGGCTCATCGGTCAGCTCCGAGAGGTGGAGGAATCCCTCGACGCCTGCGGCAAGTTGGACGAACACGCCGAAAGGGATGACCTTGGTGATCGGCCCTTGAAGGACTTGGCCCACTTGATCAGCGAACTGGACGAGAGGGTCTTCCTGCAGGGCCTTCAGAGAGATGGCGACCTGTCCGGAGCGCGTCTCAGCGTTGATCACTTCGGCTCTGACGCGCTGGCCGGCTTGGACGACCTCAGCGGCATGGCTGATTCGGGACCACGTCAGATCCGGCACGCGAATGAACCCGGTGCACGATCCTTCGGGCTCGCCATCGAGGTGAACGAAGACCCCGAAGTTGTGAACTTCGGAGACGGTTCCGGTGACTACCTGTCCTCGTTCAATTCCGAGGACAAAGGACCGCAAGGCTGGGTCCTCGCACGCCCTGGCGGAGACATGGAGCTGGCCCTCGCCCCAACGTCCGATCTCTTCGGCATCGATCTCCTGGCCGACCTCGAAGATCTCTGACGGGTGATCCACCCGGCGCATCGACGCCTCATGCCAGGGGATCCGCCCGATCTCGCTGCCCTCCCCTTCGGCATTCCCGAGACTCACGAGGACATCCGAACCGTCGAACCCGATGACCTTCACCCTTCTCACCAGTCCTGGCTGGAGCTGGTTGATCAAGGACCGCAGGCGAGGATCAGGGGCTGACTCGGACATGAGCGGAGCCTACCGGAGAGGTCGCCGAACAGGTGGTCCTGCCCGGCGACGGTGAGCTTGTAGCGGTAGACGGGCGTGGACATGGAGGGCTCCTGATGTCGGCCGCACAGCACGGGGACGCGGTCGGCCGCCGACCGCCGCAGCCGACTGTATGTGACAGCCCGTCAAGCGCCCGTCATACGGTGCCCGCGCATGCGAGAGGACCCGGGAGCGTAGCCAGCTCCCGGGCCCCTGTTTGCCGCCCAATTGCGCACACCGACACGTTTAAGGGCCGTGGATCAGATTGAAATCGACGCGTTCTACCTTTGAACTACCGTGCCACGGAGCGGCACAGACGGGACTTGAACCCGCATTCGTCGATATTCGTCCACACCCGGTCGATCCGGTGTTCGGCGGCGAATGCTGAGACTGGAGCGAGAGTCTGAGATTAAGGGGGCTGCCTCTGCCGCTTGGGCTACCCCGGCCGGTGGTGCCGGGGGAGGGATTCGAACCCCCACTGTGACCCCTCGGTCAGCTTCACTGATCAGTGTCAGCTTTGCGCGCCGTGCAGCGCACCCGTCCGGCTCCGCGGAGGGTGACGCCCGGCGCACCCGCCCGGCTCCCCGGGCGGGCGATCGTGAGGCTACCGGAACAGGTAGCCGAAGACGGCGTCACCCACCCGCTGGTCGGTGACCTCGACCGCGTTGGCCTCCTCGCGGGCGAACTTGACGGCCTGCTGGAGCTTCTCCACGCGCTCGGCGAGTTCGTTCACCCGGCGGGCCGGCAGTGCGCCGGAGAACTTGACCGTGGTCCAGTAGCCGACCGCGATGTCCTCGTAGTAGACCTCGACCTGGGCCGGGTGCTTCTCGGTGGCCTCGGCCTTGACGTGGTTGCGCGGCACCTTCTTGGTCCGGATGGTGCGCACCGGCTCGGTCTTCCAGGAGTCCGTCGACGGGTCGAGGCTCCACGACTCGGAGGCGTCCAGCACCGGGAGCTTCTTCACGAAGGTGAAGAGGTCGGTGAGCTGCTTCTCCAGGAACAGCAGGTACGGCACCGGCACCTTGGCGAGGAGCACCTGACCGTCCACCACCACGTCGGCGCTGGCGCCGACGTTGGCCCAGTCCTTGGTGGCCGTCACGTCGAAGAGCCGGGTGAGGGTGGTCGCGGTGGACCGCAGGATGTCCTCGGCCTTCAGCTGCACCCGGGTCGACTCCGGCGGCAGCTGCTCGCCCTCCTCGTCCTTGGGCTGGTAGGTGCGGGAGATCCCGGCCAGCAACGCGGGCTTCTGCAGGTCCTGGTGGGCCTGCGTCAGGTCCTGGAAGGACTTGGACTTGACGCCCTTTTCGACGGCGATGATCTGGTTCAGCTTTGCCACGGCGAGGACGCTACCAGCCCCGAACGGACGAGCGACACCCAATTGCCGAGCGGGGCGGCCGGGCCCGAACGTCGGGCGAACGTCCGGCCGACGTCGTGGATAGAGCGTTCGTTCTAGTGCGTGCTACGGTGACCCCACTAGAGCGTTCGTTCCAGCCGAGAGCCGGGGCGGGCGACGCCCCGGCCTACCCGCCCCCGGAGCGGGCCAGGGCCCCACAGGGGAAGGGAACCCAGGAACGCATGGACGTCCAGCGCATCACCGCGAACGGCATCGACTTCGCCTACGTGGAGCAGGGGGAGGGGCCGCTGGCCCTGCTGCTGCACGGCTTTCCGGAAACCCCGGACATGTTCCGCCACCTGATGCCGGCCCTCGCCGCCGCCGGCTACCGGGCCGTCGCCCCGTACATGCGCGGCTTCGCGCCGAGCGCCGTCCCGGCGGACGGCAGCATGCGGATGGCCGACCTGATCGCCGACGCCAACGCCCTGCACGAGGCGCTGGGCGGCGACGGGAACGCCGTCCTGATCGGGCACGACTGGGGTGGGTTCACCACCTGGGGCGCCTCGGTGCACGCGCCGCAGCGCTGGTCGAAGATCGTGGTGGCCGACGTCCCGCCGCTGCGCTTCTACGAGCGCAAGGCCGCCGACCCCGTGCAGATCCACAAGAACAGCCACTTCTACTTCTTCCAGATGGGCGTCGCCGACCAGCTCGTCCCGGTCGACGACTTCGCCTACCTGGACTGGCTCTGGCAGCACTGGAGCGGCTCCGCAGACCCGGGGCTGGACACCACCGAGTTCCGCGGGGCCGGCAAGAACGCCCTGCGCGCACCGGAGAACCTGCGCTCGGGACTCGGCCTCTACCGCCAGAACTTCCCGGCCGCGACCTTCGGCACCGACCGGTGGGAGATGGGCCCGCTCCTCGCCGAACTACCGACCCAGCCCACCCTCTACCTCCACGGGAGCGAGGATCCGGTGATGGACGAGGAGTCCTTGGCGGACCTGCTCCGGACCCTGCCGGCGGGCTCGGACGGCGTCCTGCTCCCGGGCGTGGGCCACTTCCCCTTCGTCGAGGCGCCCGACGAAGTGAGCAAGCGCGTCCTCGCCTTCCTCGGCTGAGGGCGTCCCCGGGCGGCTCGCCAACCTGCGCGTTCTCTTCGGGACATGGCAGGGGCACCTGAGCACGGAACCGGTCGTCCAGTTCGACCGGTCCACGCTCGACGCCATGGGCTGAGAACCGGCTCCAGGACGCACACCCGGCGATGGCCCGGCCGGCCACATGCGGCCGGACCATCGAGTATGTCCGAGTCGGCCTACGTCGGGAACCCTCCCATCGTCGGCACGGCAGACTGCCAGCACCGCCTACTGCCCAGGAAGCGGGCCTGTGGACCCTCACCCAGCGCGATAGAGTGATCACTGCCCTCCGGCGCCACGTCTGCGGGGTGGATGAGGGGGGTTCACACATGACGACGCGGAGAATACCCACGTACCTCGCGGTGACTGCCGCCGCTGTCGTGCTGGTGACGGGCTGCACGGGCGGGGCCACAGGAGACGCTGGGGGTACGCCAGTTGGCGGGGTGTCTGCCGCATCGCCCGCCACACCGTCGATGTTGTCGCCGACGTTCAAGGGCTACGACCCGCCGACCAAGTTCTCCCAGGGCAAGGAATCAGCACCTTGCCGGACGAAGTGCACGCCACCGACGTCCTCCTCGATGGCACGGTCTACTACATCGCCGGCAACTACGGCCTTGAGGCTGACGCCCTGTATGGACACAAGATGGTTGGCATTGCGAACTCCACGCACGGCGGCAACCTGCACTCGCCGCCGGTCCTCGCGCAGGCCGGCGGCCAGCGGATGGTCCTGACCGCGGTCCGGATGGTCATCCAGGGCCAGGGCACATCCGTGGACCGCACCGCTGTCGAACTGGTCGCCCTGTCCGCCTCAAAGGGCTCGGACTCCTGGACCATCCCGATCGACCTCCCGCAGGACCACACCGGCATCAGGTCCCTCACGGTGCTCGGGGTCCGCGGCACGACCGCGGTCATCGCCGGGGCCGACGCGGACCAAGGCCTCGTCTGGGCCGTGGATCTCGCCACGAAGAAGGTCCTCTGGACCCAGAAGAACTTCACCGGCGCCCAGCTCACCGACGACCAGGTCGTCGGTCTCGTCTCGCCGGAGTACACCAAGCACCAGGTGTCGGCTTTGAAGATCGCGGACGGAAGCGCCGCCTGGACCGCTGAGCAGACCTACGACCTGCTCGACACGACCCTCACCCCGGCCGGACCCAACCGGGTAGCAATCCAGGGGCGCAGCTTCGTCGGTTTCAAGAGTTCCGCCTGGATCCTCGACAGCACGACCGGCAAGCAGATCTTTGAGTTCAGCGGCGGCTCGACGCCTTTCGGCTGCGCCTACGACGAGCGATCGGTGACCGTCTGCGCGGACAAGGACATGGCCTTCGCCTTCGACACGGCCAGCGGGAAGACCCTGTGGCGCCTGCCCGATGACGCCAAGACCCGGGTCGCTCCCCGCGTGACCACCGCATGGCACGGCGTCGTCTACGGCACGACCCAAAGGGGCCCAGTGGCCCTCAACGCCGCCACCGGCCAGGATCTGCCCAGCCCCCCGACACTCGCCCCGCTCATCGTCAACACCTACATGGGCATCGGAAGCCCCGACGCCGACGGCACCGCGCTCTCGGTCTACCCAGCAATCGGCTTCTGACCACCAAGCCCGCCGGCGCCGGAACGGCGTGGTCTCGCCCGGCCGCTCGGTCTTGGACGAAGCGCAGCTGTGGCGGCGCGGGCAGCACCGCCAGGTCGGGACCGAGCTCCTCAAGGAGCTCCCGTCGCAGCGCGCCCATCGGGTCCCGCCGTCTTCCACCTGCCGCCCGAGCTGTGTGGCTCGGGCCTGGGCAGCGAGATCCCGCGCCGGGCCGAGAGGGAGGGGCGGGCGCGAGGGTGCCGGGCCGCCGTCCTGTACACCATCAGCTTCCAGGTACCCGGGTTCTACAAGCGCAACGGCTGGCGCTGCCTGGGCAAAGTGCCGTGCGCGCCGGCCGGCATCAGCCGCGTCTTCATGACCAAGGAATTCTGAGCCCCCAAGGTGCGGTCCGGCCAGACCCGGGCGCAGGGTGGGGCGGTCGACATCGCCGTTGTGGTCGAGCAGCCGGATCAGCGGATCTCATGGTCGTGCACGCGGCCAACTCCGACCCCACGCGACCTGCGTCCGGTGACGGTCCGCAGCCTCGACACCGCAGCCACGAGTCGACCCTGAAGGACCCCGCAACAAGGTCAAACACCTCGGGTTCATCACGAACGCCGACACGGTGTACAGCGCCCTCCGGCGCACTGCGACGACTGTCGCAGTCAGGGCGGCACGATTGCCCTGCAGGTCGCAGTCGCAACCGGCGGCGCGGTGCCAGCCCGCGAGTCATGTAACAAGGTCACCCTTGCTGCACGCCGGTCGCTGCTCTGGTGGTGCAGCAAGGGTGACCTTGCTACACGGGGGAGCGGCAGCACGCCCGGGTACAGCATGGGTGGCCTTGCTGCACCCGTGACCGTCCGGTCCGGCGGGCGGTTGCACCGGTATGACGACCCCTCCGCTGTCCTGGCTGCCGCTGCCCTCCCTGACCGACCGTGCCGAGGACCAGCCCGCCTCCGGGTCCGACGGCCAGGCGCTCGACCCCGTCCAGCTGGCCGCGCTCCACCGGGGGGGCCGCGACGCCGGGGAGGCCGCGGCCGCGTGGGTGCGCTCGCTCAGCAGCCGCCAGGAGGACGAGCGCCACGCCCTGGCCCCGGAACGCGCGGCCGCAGGGATCGAGCGGGCCAGCCACCAGGAGGTGGTCCCCGGCGGTGACGGCCAGCTGGCCGAGGAGCTGCGCTACGCGCTTGGCGCGGACGTGCTGCTCGGCGCCACCTGTACCGGCACCTTGCCCGACCTCGCGCCGGGCGAGCGGATGCCGCTGGTTGCGGTGTGCGCGCTCGCAGCCGCCATGCCGTCCTGCATGCCCCACGAGGGCCTGGGCCCGCGTACCCGCGCAGGCCCAGGCCCTCACCCCACTCCCACCCCGCCGGCACCGCCCGGGCGAACGACCGTTCCGAGCCGCCCACCACCGGGCCCCGTCATCCGCTCCCTGTTCCCCGCGGAGCCCGCCCTCCTTCGCGCGGCGCACGCCCTCGCCGAACGCCCGCCTGCGGGTTTCACCCGATCGAGTGCACCGCCTTCGGCCATCCGCTTCGTTCCCGGTGACAGCATTACGCCTCATGGACTACCAGCAGTGCGCGGACATCCTCGCCGGGCTGCACCGGATGCCGTCGGCGGAGCGCGACGCGAGGCGCGGCAACCTGTCCGCGCTGCTGACGGCACTCGGCCACCCGCAGGACGGGCTACGCGGAGCCATGGTGGTCGGGACCAACGGCAAGGGCTCCACCGCCGCCTTCGCGGTCGCGGCGCTGTCCGCGACCGGCCAGCGAGTGGGCAGCCTGCCGAGCCCGCACCTGCAGGAGCCGCGGGAGCGGGTCCGGGTCGACGGCCGGCCGGTCAGCCGGGCCGAGTACGCGGCGGCCTGCACCGAGGTGGTGGCGGCGATCGAGGAGCACGACCTGCCGCTGTCCGCCGCCGGCATGTGCACCGCGGTCGCCGCCGTCCACTTCCGACGGGCCTGCGTCACCCGGGTCGTCGCCGAGGCGTCCATCGGCGGACGCGGGGCCGCGGTCCGGGCCCTGGACCTCGACGTCAAGGTGATCACCGGCGTCGGGCTGGACCACACCGACCTGCTCGGCGACACCCTGGCCCGGATCGCCACGGCCAAGGCCGGCGCGGTGCGCGACGGCGAACACGTCGTCCTCGGGCGCCTGCACCCCGAGGCCCAGGCGGCCGTCGAAGAAGTCCTGGCCAGCCGCACCGGACTGACACTCTGGCAACTCGGCCGGCAGATCCACTGCACCGCCCGTCCCGGCGCCACGGCCGGCGCGGTCGTGCTCGACGTCGCAACGCCGCGCGGCGAGCACCGCGCCCTGCCCTGCCCGCTGCCGGGCACCCACCAGCACCACAACCTCGCCCTCGGCCTCGCCACGGCGGCCGCGCTCGCCGAGCGCGGCCACGCCCACACCCCGACGGACGAACTCCTGCGCCCGGCACTGGCCGCCACCCGCTGGCCCGGCCGACTCGAACTGCTCACTGATGCGCGGCTGGACGGCTGGCACGGCCGGGTCCTGCTGGACGGAGCCCACAACCCGCAGAGCGTGGCCACCGTGACACCCGAGATCGAACGCATCGCCGCAGCGGCCGGCAGCACCCGCACCCCGCCGGCCGCCGTCGTCTTCGCCGCCATGCACGGCAAGGACGCGCCCGGAATGCTCGCCCTGCTCCCCCGGCCATGGCCGCTGGTCCTCACCCGCACCGGCTCACCCGACGCCGCCGATCCCGCCGCACTGCACGGCCGACTGCACCCCGCCCGGCGCGCGGGCGCCGTCACCGCCCCCGACACCGGCACCGCGCTGCGCCGGGCGGCCGGCCTGGTGGGCCACGGCGGCCTGATCGTGGTGCTGGGATCGCTCCGGCTGGTGGGCGAGAGCCGCACCGTGCTCGGCCTGCCCCCGGCCTGAGCCCCCGGACGTCGAGGGCGCCCCCACGAGGGGACGGGCCCTGCCCGACTCCCGTACTGGTGGGGGCGCGTGCTCATTCGTCGCGAGCGCGGCATCGACCGCCAGGGCCGGTATGCCGGGGCAGGCGTCGGTCGACGTGACGTGAGAGGCTCGCGCCATGGAACAGCGTGTACTCGGCCGTACCGGCCGTCTCGTCTCGATCATCGGACTCGGCACCTGGCAGCTCGGTGCTGACTGGGGAGACGTGCGGGAGGAGGACGCCCTGGCCGTGCTGGATGCCTCCGTCGAGGAGGGTGTGACGCTCTTCGACACCGCCGACGTCTACGGCGACGGCCGCAGCGAGCGGCTGATCGGCCGTTTCCTGAAGGAGCGCCCGGACGCGGAGGTGTTCGTCGCCACCAAGTTCGGCCGCCGGGCCGAGCAGCTCCCCGAGAACTACCGCCTCGCCAACTTCCGTGCCTGGGCCGACCGTTCCCGGGACAACCTGGGCGTGGAGCAGCTGGACCTGGTGCAACTGCACTGCCCGCCGACGCCCGTCTACTCCTCGGACGAGGTGTTCGACGCCCTGGACACCCTGGTGGCGGAGGAGCGGATCGCCGCCTACGGGGTGAGCGTGGAGTCGTGCGCGGAGGCGCTGACCGCGATCGCGCGCCCGGGCGTCGCGAGCGTGCAGATCATCCTGAACGCGTTCCGGCTCAAGCCGCTGGAGCGTGTGCTGCCCGCCGCCGAGGCGGCCGGGGTGGCGATCCTGGCTCGGGTACCGCTCGCCTCGGGGCTGCTCTCGGGCCGCTACAGCGAACGGACCGTCTTCGCCCCGGACGACCACCGCACCTACAACCGTCACGGCGAGGCCTTCGACCAGGGCGAGACCTTCTCCGGCGTGGACTTCGCGACGGGTGTCGAGGCGGCAAGGGAGTTCGCCGCCCTCGCGCCCGAGGGCGCGACCCCTGCGCAGACGGCGCTGCAGTGGGTCGTTCAGCAGCCCGGGGTGACGACGGTGATCCCCGGTGCCCGCAATGTGGCGCAGGCACGGGCCAACGCCGCGGCCGCCGCACTGCCGCTGCTGCCGCCGGCCACGCTCGACGCCGTCCGGGAGCTGTACGACCGCCGCATCCGGCAGCAGGTGCACGGCCGCTGGTAGCCGCGGGCCCGGCCGGGTGCGGCGGAATCCACCGGGCGGTGGTCCCCGCGGCGCCGGCCAACCGCCGCCCCACCGGTTCCCGCGCCGCCGGGTCGGCGCGAGCGGGACGCCGGCCACGCGATGCGTCCCGGAGCGGCGACGCCGGACTGCCGCCTCCACCGCCCGGGAGGACCGGGCGCCGGGGGGCGGCGTCGGGGGGGTCAGGCGCGGAGCAGGTCGGTCGAGACCGCCCGGAGGCGCTCGGCGATGGCGGGATCGAGCGCCCATTCCTTGACACTGTGCGGGTGTTGGGCGAGATCGGCGTCGTTCGGCACGGTGTAGGCCTCTTGCGCGTCATCGAGGCAGTGGCCTCCGGAGTGGGCGAACTCCGGGCCACGGCCGCGACGACGGTGGTGGCGGCTCCCTGCTGGACCGTCTTGTACGTGAAGACGCCGGCCGCCTCGGCCGCATCGAGCGACTGCCTCTGTTGCGCGGTGAAGTTCCGCTGCAGGCCCGTCGCGGACGCCGCCGGGGTTCACCGCGTTGGCGACGATGCCGTGGGGCGCCCACAGGCGGGTCGCCTCGACGGCGAACAGGGAGTTCGCCGCCTTCGACTGGGCATAGGCAGTCTGCGGATCGTAGCCGCGCCGCTCGAAGTGGAGGTCGTCGAAGTCGATGCCGGAACGCATGTGTGCCGACGAACTGACCGAGACGATCCGTGCCCCGTCGCGCTCGGACGCTACGAGGGCTAGGTATAGGAGTCCGCCCTGCCGCCGCGTCTTCCGACCAGCAGCGAGCCGAATCCGCACGACGGGCGTTGCGGGATGCGTTCTCCCGGGCCCGGCCGGTCAAGGGACCCTGCCCTACCCGGTTTGTCCGGAAGCGGGCTCATTCCTCTTGCGCGTCACCGATGGCCACCCTCAGGTCGTGCATGATCTGCTGGATCTCGATGACGAACGCCTCCGCCCGACCCAGTGCCTGCACCGCATCATCGGCGCCCTGACCTGCCTCTATGCCCTGCCCGCCACCCGCATCGTCCAGCTCACGACCGACCGCTTCAGCCGGGACGGCGAGGATGCCTGCCTGACGACAAATCAGCACCCTGTCCTCATCCCGCCCAAGCTCGCCGCCCTCATCGAACGACAGATCACCGCCCCAGCCCTTCGCACCTCAGTGCTACGGAAGTCCCGCACCGGGACATCCGGCTACCTCTTCCCGCCGGCGAGGCGGGCGGTCATGAGGTTGATCATCGCGAACTTGATCACGGCTTCGGCGTGCGCGGCCTTGCGTTCGCAGTCCCGCGCCAACCGCCTGCACCGCCCCAGCCAGGAGGCTGGGCCAGAATCACCGCCGCCTCGCCCGCGACCTACGAAGCCCTCCCCGCCGACTCCGAGGTCGCGACCCACGTCGCGATGATCAACCCCATGCCTCGCCGGCCCACCAGGGAATCCGCCCCCGATCCGGCGCGGAACACGAACCTCGGAATCAGAGTGAGGGGCGAGTTTTCCGGCGATCGACGGTGCAAACACCTTCCGTGGGGAAGGTAGCCACCATCGGGTGAACTCCATTGCACCGGCAGCGGCAACGGCGTCAAGGCCGGGGTGACCGCGGTGAGGGGCGACGGCACGACACTGCAGGCACCTGGCTCAAGACCCAGTCTCAGGGCGAGCAGATCGTCGCCCACCTGCAGAAGAAGGGCGGCACCCCGGTCTCCGTCAGCACCAAGGGGCAGCCCGAAATCGACGGGGCCCCCGGCGGCCTGTTCACCATGCCGACCGAGAACGGCGACCCCGGCAGCGTCGGCCTGGCCGAACTCCTCATGAAGGCGAGGTGCTTGCCGGCCGTCGCACCCCGGAGCGCGACTATCCGAGAGTCCACCGCTGGTTGCCGCCGCCGTGGCACGACCAGAGTTCAGCCAAGGCGCCGTTGGCGGTGGAAGCTCCGGTCACATCCAGGCACAGGCCGGACTGGACGCCCGTGATCGTGCCGTTGGAGTTGATGTTCCACTGCTGGTTGGCCTGGCCGTTGCAGGACCAGACGATCGCCTTGGTGCCGTTGACGGTGCCCATGGCGTTGGCGTCCAGGCACAGCACGCTGCCGCCCACGGTCACCGTCAGCTGCTTCGACGCCGTTCGGGTCCAGGTCTGGTTCGCGGCGCCGGTGCAGCTGTAGATCTGCTGCTGGGTGCCCAGCGTGGTGGTCGAGTTCGGGTCGTCCAGGCACTTGCCCGCACCCACCGCGTGCAGCGCGCCGGTGTTGCCGCCGGCGGAGGGGGTGCCGTCCAGGCCCATGAAGTGGATGGCGTCGGCGGCCATCGCGGTGCCCTTGACGGGCAGTTCGTGGCCGGCGCCAGAGATGCTGTACGCCTCGACCTGGGTGGTGCCGGCGCCGTTGTTGTACCGGGTGCGGGTCCAGTTGGCCGCGGGGGTGTCGGTGGACGACGGGTTCTGGCTCACCCCGAGGACGTCGGTCCACTGCTTGATCTCTTCGGCGAGGTTGTTGTAGTTCACGGTGGTGTCGTTGGTCCCGTGCCACAGCTGCATGCGCGGCCGCGGGCCGGTGTAGCCGGGGTACGCGGTGCCCCGCACCAGGTCGCCCCACTGCTGCGGGGTCTTGTTGACCTGCCCGCTGCCGCAGGGCCCGTTCCAGCCGCGCACCGTGCCGGTGGCGAAGCAGTGGTAGGGCACTCCCATGAACGCGGCGCCCGCCTTGAACACGTCGGGGTAGTCGGCGAGCATCACGTTGGTCATCATGCCGCCGGACGACTGCCCGGTCACGAACACGGCGTTGGGGTTGCCGCCGTAGTGCTGCTCGGTGTAGGTGATCATCGACATCAGCCCGACCGGGTCACTGCCGCCGTTGCGGGTCAGCGCCTGGTCGGAGGAGACGTCCCAGCAGGCTGCGCCGGGGGTCGACGGGTAGATGACGAGGAACCCGTACTGGTCGGCCAGCGATGCGAAGTCCTGGCTCTGGTACAGGTAGGGCCCGGAGCCCTGACACCCGTGCAGGGCGAGCAGGATCGGCGGGTTGGCCTTGACGTTGTTCGGCACGTACAGGTTCATCTGCAGGCCGGTCGGGTTGGTGCCGAAGTTGCTGATCTGGGTCAGCGAGGCGACGGCGGCCTGGGGGGCGGCCGGCAGGCTCACGCTGACCGCGATGCCGAGCGCGGCGGCGACGCCGAGCAGGCGGGTCTTCAGGTACCGGGAACGCAGCGTGGAACCTCTCTTTCTCCGTCGGCTCTTGGTAGATGGGCGAGGGAACATGTCGATGCTCTCTTTCAGCCGTTGCCTCTGACCGGACCACCTGTCCGGACACCACCCAGTTGTCACCGCCCCTGGAAAGGTTGCACCGGACCGCGAAGATCTTTTTGAGCACTGCGAGCCGGCTGACGAACACGCCATCGGGCGGCGGCGGCCGCGGCCGAAACGCAGCCAACGCAGAATGATCAAGTGGCTGAACGCGTGCAGGTCCGTGAGATCGAGCCGGAGAGCGGCACGTGCATCACCATCCCGCAGGTGGCCGGCCCCGGCACCTCCCAGCCCGCGTACGACCCGCTCAACGCGACCGCCTCCACGGCGACCGTGTTCCCCACCGAGAACTGCAGCGGTGACACCCGGTACACCCTGCGCCCGCTCCTCGGCCGCGGCGGAACGGCCATGAAGTTCCGCGCGGTCATCTTCAGCTGACCAGGCCTGTCCCGGACGGACCGTCCGGGACAGACACGGAGGCCGCCGGGCCGCCCAGAGACCAAGAGATGGCCACGACGGCTGCCAGGGCCTCCAACAGGCGCCGCCTGGACGGCGGCCCACCGGGCGCAGCGGGACGGAGCGCGGCGCCGGGCGGCCAGGGCGGGCACGGACGGCCGAGACGGGCGCAGCGGGACGGCCTGGCGGTCGCAGGACGTCGACGACCAGGGGCGCAGCAGCAGGGCACGGCGCCGGGCGGGGCGGCGCGGGCGAGCAGCGGGAACCCGCCGAGGCCGGCGGACTGGGCAGCGGGTGCAGCACGGCACTGCAACACGCCCGCCCCTGCTCCCGCCACATAATGCCTGGTCAGACCCGCAATACGGCCCCGCGTTGCACACCGGCGCAGCACCGCGTCGCACCCCGCACCCACCACCAGGCCACCGAGCACCTACCAGGACCAGGCCGTCGAGAAGGCCGGCCTTCTCGATGGCAAAGTGCGGGCACTCCAGCCGGTCGGGGCCGGCCTTCTCCTTCAACTCCAGGAACGAGCCCGCCTTCCCGCCGATCGAGCCCCGGCACGTCCAGCACGGGCGCAGCTTCGCGTTGGCCGCGCGGGCCGCCTCCAGCCGTGCCTGGGCCTCAGCCTGCCGCTCCCGCTCGCGCCGTGTTGCTCCTTCTCGTGGCAGGACCAGCAGAGGCCGCCCGGGTTGGCGGGGCACCTGGAGGTGGACGGACGGCTGGCGGAACGGCGACCTATCAGGGCCCGGCCGAGCGCAGCGACACGGCACCGGGCAGCGGGGCGCGACGACGGCCGAGCAGTGCCCGGGCCGGCGGACGGAACGGCAGCGACCCGTCAGCCCCGTTCGCTGCCTTGCGCGAACCTGCACCTGCCCCCGCCGACGACCGGAGCATGGGAAGCGCGCTGGACGGCTGGCGGTGCCGCCGCCGAGGTCGTCACCAACGACATGCCGTTCCTGGTGGACGCCGGAGCCCCGAACACGGCTTCTCCGAGCGAATCCGCATCGGCCGGGCCACCTCCTTCCGGCATGGAAACCGTGCCCTGACCTGGCGCGACGAGCCCGAAGAGGACGGCGGCCATCCCGGCTGTCGAATCAACAGGAGCACCAGGAAGCGGGTTTTTCGCCCCCCACCCCTGCCCCGACACGTCCGATGAACGTGCCTACCGTTCTCGGCATGACTCAGAAACCGAACCGGCCACAGTTCGAACTGCGCATCGGCGGACTCCACTTGACCATCCAACGCCTCCCGGTATGGCTGATCACCGCCATCGCGGCCGGCACCAGCGGCGTCACCGCCTGGTGGGCGAAACGCTGAAAGCCAGCGACGCCACCTGGACCACCACCGGCCACGCCTCCTGTGACCACCACCCCCAGAACCCGCCTGACCGCCACGGGACCGGCGCCCGCCTCACCCCACCCACATGAGCGGCCGGCACCAGCCGGACGCCAGGAAGAAACAGCCCAGCGCAGCGACCGGACACACCGACCAACGCCCCCACCACCCACCACAACCACCACCAGACCGGGGCCCCCGAAGGTAAGTCGAGGTGGGGAGTCCGACCCGGCACCCCCGGGTGTGCTTCGGAGCGAGGGCGCCCGCACGGCCATGGTCCGCGGCTGACGCCGCGCGCCGTTGAGACGCCGTCAGCTGCCCCCGGCGCCTGACGCGCCGACAAGACGTCAACCGGTGGCCGAGGAGTCCGTCCCGGTGCGAGGCGGTACAGCGCCGGCGGCACCGGGAGCGGTCCGATCGAGCCCGGCCGCGCTGACGCCGGTGATCCACACCGCGGCGAGCAACCGCCACAGCGGCTCCGCGCGGGTCACCGCCGGCACCGGTATCGAGACCAGGGAGAGCAGCAGCAGGGGGCCGACGGCGACGCCGAAGAGGGCCGGCCACCGTGGCCCGCGCCCTTGGGCGAGCGCGCGCCGCGAGACGTGCCACAGCAGCCCGGCGAGCCCGGTCAGGTGGACCGGGCCGCCCACCGCGAGCGTGAGCCGCGCCAGGACGAGAAGGGTGCCGTCGCCCGCACGGGCCGCGACCGCCGTCAGGGCCAGCGCCAGCGCGCTCGACACCGCGAAGGCGCCGGCTGCGAGCCACGTCGTACACCGCGCCCGACGGTCGGCGCCCACGGCGGCGGATGCCCCGAGGCCGAACCTGAGCAGTCCTGCGGCGGCGACCAGTTGGAGCAGCGAGGACACCTCGACCGCCGTGGCGCTGTGGTCGTAGTAGCCCCTCAACTGGCCCGCTGTGGCGGTGGGCAGGAAAACGGAGCCCCTGGCCAGCACCGCCCCCAGGACCAGGCTGGCGATGAAGCCGACCACGAAGACCGGCCCGCCCGGTCGCCACCCCCGGCGTGGATCTCTGCTGTCCATGTCCCCCTCATTCCGAGTCCGACCACACAGGAACGCCCACGCCGACGAAAGTCGCCCTACCCGCCGCCGCGGCTCCGCCCAGCAAACCCGGAACTGCCGTGCGACGGCGTCGTACCGGTGGAGGCGGTTGGGCTACTCCCCAGGGAGTAGCGCCGGGAAGCGCCGGGAAGCGCCGGGGCTCTGGTCGACGGCTGCGACACTGCGACACCCCGCTCGACCCGGCCCACCGCGTCGTCGTGGACCCGCACGCACTCCAGCAGCCCTACCCGCGTGCCATCCGCCTCCTGGCGGGCGAACCGTTCGCAGACGGGAGCACGCTTGTCGGTAGCCACGCCTACGGTTCTCCCATGAGGGTCCAACAGCCGTCGCACACGAAAGGCACTCCGACGAGCCAGGCAGGAGACGTTCGGGAGGCATGGGCCCGGGTGACCACATGGCTGGAACGGAACGACCCCGGGGTCTTCGCCACCCTCGGCGGTCCGGGGAGTCAGGAGGCCATCGACCGGGCCGAACTGCGCATGGGCCTGGAGCTGCCGGCGCAGGTACGGCAATGGCTCCTGGCGAATGACGTGGATGCCGACGAACGCACCGATCGCCAGGATTCCCTGGTGCGGCGGGGGTGCGACGTGCCCGTGCCCGGTGGGCACATCCTGCTCGGCCTGGAGGACATCCAGCGGGTCTACCTCTGGCAGTCGGCCATGGAGCGGGCGGAACCGTCCGAAGATCCCGACTGCCCACTCTGGCGCCCGGAGTGGCTGCCGATCGCCGCTGAGCGCGACGGCCTCTACGGAACGTTCCTGGACACGGCCAACGGGACGATCGGAACGTGGGCCGAGGTGTACATGCCCGAGGAAGGGGTGTTCGCCTCGCTGCCCGCCTTCTTCCACCGGGCTGCGGATCTGCTGGAAGGAGTCAGCACCGGAGACTGGAGTGGCCCCGGCGCGCCCGCCCGGTCCCTCAAGCGTGACGAACCCCGCCCGGAGGACGAGGCGATACGCCGATGGGCCGACGCCCACGGCATGGTCGTGAACGACCGCGGACGGATCCCCTCGTACGTCCGCGACGCCTACCTGGAGGTGACCACCTGATGCGGCCGCCGTCAACGGCCGCCGCCGGAACGGCCCGTGTGACGGCGACGGTGGCGCCCAGCCCGAGACGCTGGCGCGTACCCGGGCGGGCTTCCCGTCGATGCGGACGACATCCGCGCCCGGCCGTGAGCGTTTCTCGCCCGCACCGTCCGGCCGCGGGCGTGCCGGGCGTTGTCCAGATCGACTCGTGAGGTTGGGGACGCGGCCGGCGGGTGGTTTGCCTGCGAGTGTGGTGTGTCCGCAGTGGTGATTGCAGGTGTGGAGCCGGAAGGGGACGTCTCGTGGCGGCCGCCGCCGTCGGGGATGTTGCCGAGCTTCCTGACGTCGACGTGGACCAACTCGCCTGGCTCGCTGTGCCCGTAGCCTCGGATCACGCGGAACTGGCTGACGGTGTTCGTCCTGCCCGCGTACTCGCCCGGGCTGAACGCCGCCGGGTACCTGTGGGCCCACGTCAAACGCAGTCTCGCGAACCTCGCCGACGTCGCGCTCGGCCGACTCGAAGCCCTCGTCCGCAACCGTCTCACGCGGCTGCGGTACCGAGCTGACGTCCTCGACGGCTTCCTCGCCGGGGCCGGACTCTCCCTCGGCCTCCCACCGCCATCACCTCGAAGCGCCGAGGCCAGTATCTGCGGCTTCGGGACCTTCAGTAGGAGATCGAGGAGGGCCTGAACGTCATGGAGTCCTCCAACGGCGCCACTCCGTGACCCCGTACGGCAAAGGGGGGCTCGCCTCGAACCGGCGCGACGAGCAGGAGATGTTCGTGCTGTGCCTGCGGATTCTGCAATCGGCCCTGGTCTACGTGAACACCCTGATGCTTCCGGGACATCCTCGGCGAACCGGAGTGGGCGAGCCTCCTCATGCCTGCCGACCGGCGCGGCCTGACCCCGCTGTTCTGGGCCCATGTCCGGCCCTACGGTGAGGTGAACCTCGACATGGGCGCCCGCCTCAACCTCGCCGTGGCCTCCGTACCAGGGCCCGGGCCCCGGCCGACCAGACCGCGGGATCCACTGTGGAGAACGTATGAACCTGCGCCTGTACAGCACCGCGAGAGGGCTGCGCTGGCGTTTCGCGTGGCGGCACCCCGACCCATGGATGCCCCAGGCGCCCCACGGAGGAGAGAGCGCGGAGGCTACGGTGTCAGCACGATCCTGCCGAAGACTTCACCTGCGTCCATCTTCTGGTGTGCCAGCACAGCTTCGTCCAACGGCAGCAGTTCGTGCACCACTGCTTCGATCTCACCACGGCTGGCTGCGCCGAAGTGCTCGCTGCGTACGGCACTCAGGTCGGCTGGGGTGACGGTAGCTGCACTGAAAGCGGCGAAGGACATCGACTTCTGGAACGCCGTCATGATCTTCGTACCGAAGTCCGCGGGCGGCTGACCTGCGACAGCGCCCACGGCCACCATGCGGCCGTTCGGGTTGAGCCGGTCGAAGAACGACGGCATGTCCTCACCGGCCACAACGTCGATGATGACGTCATAGCCCGCGGGAGCCGCTTCCCTTCCGCCGCCGGAGCGGTCCAGCACGTGGGTCGCGCCGAGACGGCGCAGCCGCTCGCCGCGCTCGGATGACGATGTCGTGACCGCCACCGCGGCGGCACCACCGCGAGCCGCGAGCTGCACTGCCATGATCCCGATACTGCCGGCCGCGCCACGCACCAAGACCGTCTCGCCGGGAGCGAAATGGGCGTGACCGAGCCCGAAGTGGGCCACCGCACCGGCGCTGCCGAGCGTCACCGCGGCGGCGGCCGACAGGCAGTCGGGCAGGGGAAGAATCTGCTCGACCGGCGCGACGGCCTGTTCGACGTAGCCTCCGCCGGTGCCGGTGAAGCCCCACACGCGCCGACCGATCCACGACACGTCGACGCCGTCACCGACCGCGGTCACGGTGCCCGCCACCTCGCTACCCGGGATGTGGCCCTCCTTGAAGCCGTAGGCGGCCAGAGCCCCGCTTCGGATCACGGTGTCGACACCACCGACGCCCACCGCCTCGGTGGCGATCAGCACCTGCCCGGCAGCAGGTGCGGGTACCGGCAGGTCGACAACAGCCAGACCGTCAGGACTTCCGAACGTCTGGATCGAGATTGCCTTCAATGTGGTCTCCAGGTCTTCGGACTGCTCCAGCGCGAGAGCTTCTACGTCTCGGACGGTAACGGACGCCCCCGTCCGCTTGGGTAAAGTGAGAGTGGTGACCGACCGTTTGCCTCATACGTTGCGTTCCGACGCGCTGGACAATCGCGAACGCATCCTCGACGCAGCCCGAGCTCTGTTCTCCGCCGATGGCCTGGACGTGCCGATGCGTGAGGTCGCGCGGCGTGCCGGGGTGGGACCTGCCACCTTGTACCGTCACTTCCCGACCAAGCAGATGCTGGTCGCCGATGCCTTCGCGGACCAACTGCAGGCATGCCGCGCCATCGTCGACGAGGGGTGCACAGATCCTGATCCGTGGCGCGGCCTGTGCCTGGTGATCGAGAAGATCTGTGAGCTGCACGCCCGCGATCGGGGCTTCACCGAAGCCTTCCTGTCGGCCTACCCGGGGGTGAAGGATGTAGCCGCGGGCCGTGAGTACACGGTGAAAGCAGTCGCCGAACTGGCCCAGCGAGCCAAGGAAGCAGGGCACCTGCGGTCCGACTTCGTCCTGGACGACCTGATTCTCATACTCATGGCCAACAAGGGGATCCGCGCCGCATCGACCGCCACCCAGGTCAAGGCCGCGCGACGCTTTTCAGGGCTGGTGATCCAGGCGTTCGAAGCCTGCCCTCGGCACGCACCACTACCACCAGCGGCACGACTGGCAACCGCGCCACCCCAGGGCCTGTCGCGGTAAATACCGTCGCGTGTGCCGCGCGCCCGGGTGGTGCCCTGTCCGCCCCGCCCTCGTCATACACCGCGGCGGTCGAGCGGTACCTCACCGGCGCGGGCACACGAAGTCCTCCGCACGGATCTACCGGATCTCGCTGACGACCTGGGGATGGATGCTCGGGCGGCAGCAGGGCGACCGCCAGGAGAGCCAGCCCGGCCGTCCAGGAAACGACCCGCCACCGGTCCCAGCCCTGGAGGAACTGGCCGCGCTACGCAACGCCGCATCCGGCTGGACGACGCCGGTCGGGCGGCCTGACCGACGCAGGTCTGGGGGTGTGCCCCTTGCCCGGCAGGGGTGATCAACCGGCCGTTGGCGGCCTGCCCTCAGGTGCGGTCGGACACCAGCGGCTCTCCACCACGACTACGGTGACCACCACGACCACGGCAACCGCCGCGAGCACCCCGAGTTCAGCCCTGGCCTCGTCCCTGGAATACGGGCTCCACAGCGCGTGAATGGTCATAACCAGCGAGACCAGGCCGATCGGGGCACCGGCGAGTGCCGCGGCCGCAGGGGCGTACCGACCGCGCCGCAGGAGGACGGCACGAACCGTGAGGAAGCCGTGGGACTCCGACTCCGCCCTCGCACACATGGGACCAGGGGTTACGCCCGGCGGACCGCGGTGGCGCTTCGGCGGACACGGGTGATGGTGCGCTCATAGAGACGGGTGCCGAGGGTGTGCCACAGGAGGCGGGCGGGGGCGGGCATCTGCGAGAGGAACAGCTGCCGTTCCTGGGCGGTGGTGTCCTCCAGGATCGCGCCGAGGAAGATCAGGAGCTTGGTTTTGGGGACGCTGCGGCGCCCGCGTTCGCCGACCTCACTCCATTCGCGGGGCGTGATGTGGTCGGCCATCAGGGGCAGGAGGAGTTCTTCCTCGTCGTCCATGTGGGCGGCGGCGTGCCGGTCCAGTGCGCGCAGGGCTTCGGCGAGGCACAAGGCTGTATCGCGGTCGGCCCGGGCGCGCCAGCGGTGCGAAAGCTCGGTGACCGCGGCCAGCGCGTCAGCGATGGCCTCGTGCTGGTCGGCCATCCGTGCGACGACGCTGTCGCCAGGGGCGGCACGCTCGCGCAGCTTGGGCCACAGCAGGTCGTCCTCGCCCTCGTGGTGCTCGGCCAGGGCACCGAGGACCAGGTCGAGGTGGTCAGCGAGCACGGCGATGCGCCGCCGGTCGCCCGGAGCGGCGGCTTCGAACAGGTCGGCCAGAAGCGGTATCTCGCGGCGGAAGACGCGGTGCAGTACCACCATCTCCTGGGGGTTCAGACGCTCTTTGGCCGTGAGCGGGCCAGCGGTGGTGGGCATCGGGAGCCACTTCTGTGAGGTAACAGTGATCATTCCGGAAACCCGCAGCCTAGTGGCCCGCTCTGCTATCGGTGATCAGAGATGCTGATCGGCCGTCGCGCCAAGGTGCTGGCCGACCTGGCGGCCGACGAGGAGCACACCGCGCCCACCTCGCGGCGTTCACCGCGCTGGACTCTCCCACCGTAGGAGAGTCCACCATGATGGCGTGCACGACGAACTCCTCACCATCGGGCGCTTCGCCCGCCTGTGCCGCCTCAGCGTGAAGCAGCTACGGCACTACGACGACATGGGGCTGCTGGCTCCCATACACGTGGACGCCAGCTCCGGCTACGGGTCTGTAAAAAGAACGGTGTAACTCCCGATCAAGGAAGTAGCAGCGCTGATCAAGAAGGCTGGTGAATCGGGTAGTGCGCAGTGCCTCGTCCAGGCCGGCTCGGTCCTCGGTGATCTCTCGCGTATAGAGCGGGAGGCCATGCAAACACTGAGCCGCCTGGGGAACGAGACCCAAGCATGAGCCGGCCCTGAGGTTTTTGAGCAACCTTCGTTTACTGAAGACCGTCAGCCGGGTCGCCGGAAGGCCTGTCGAGCCTTCAAAATGCTCCGACGGCCGCGTCACCGTCGGCGCCGTTGCCACCAGCGCCGAGGCGCAGCCGGGGCGAGGCAGCCGACTGCGGCCCCGAACTCACCACCGCTCTGGCAGATGAACACCTGCCGGATCTCGCTGCCGGCGGGCAGAAGCGGTGCCGAGCGCCGCACCAGGTCCGCTCGCGGCTCAGAGTCTCGCTGACCGCTCCTATCAGGTCCGTCGATCAAGGCGCCCCCAGTTCACCACTGCACATCCCCACCACCCCACCGCGAAGCTACCGTATCGCCGTGGCACGGCACTTGTGCGGTGCGGGCCGAGCCGTCAGGGCGCCGACCCGGCGGTGCAGCCCTGAAGTGCGTCTTGCAGTGCGTAGACCCGGGCCGGAAGTGCGGGCGGACCTGCAGGTGACGTCGGCGCTGCTCAACGAGTGGGCGCGGGCTGAGGTACTCCTGGGGTCCGGTTGTAGCCTGCGAAGGCGGTTGAGGAAGCGCCGGGAGGTTGCCCCCGGGGGCAGCCTCCCGACGTTCCTGGCAGACGGCGGCGCCTTCGGTGCGCCCGGCGAGGTCAACGAGATGACCGGGGTGAGGGCACCTCCGGGTCGACGGGGAACACCTGGTCGGCCCCGGTGAGTTCCAGCAGCCGCGCCACCTGGTCCGAGGGCCGGGTGAGGTGCACGGTGGTGCCTTGGCGGTCGGCCTGGATCCGGGTCAGCAGCAGCGCGTTGAGTCCGGACGAGTCGATGAACGTCACCTCGTGCAGGTCCAGTAGCAGCATCGGCGGTACCGGCCGGGCAGCCAGGGCGCGGTGCGCGGCGTGGTTGAAGACCGGGACCTGGTCCATGTCCAGCTCCCCGGCACACGCCAGCACCGGCCCGGCGGGACTGTCGCGGGCCGTGACCGTGAAGACACCGGTGTCGTCGATCGCAGCGCTCCCCTCGCGGTGCCGTTCTTCCGTGGCATGACCACTCTAGGCCGCCGCGGTGGGGGCTTGCACCAGTGCGTTTGCGGGAGCGAAAGAAGCGGGGGGTGTTGCGTGTGGTTGCCTGCCCGGTCCGTCGCTACGGCGACGGTGGGGCCAGTTCCAGCCGGTCTCGCGCCGGGGGACCGGTTCCGGTCCCCCGGCGCAGCCGTTGGTGGCACTGCTGTGCCCGGCCTGGCGTGCCGGGCTCAGCTGCGGGTGCGGGCGTGACGGGCTCGCCGGCTGTTTCTCCCGGCCGTCGTCGTGGCCCCGCGCGGTCGGCTGCGGTGGGCGGTGGAGGGTGCGGTCGCGGCCACGACCATCGCCAGTGCGAGCGGGCCCAGCAGCAACAGCATCGACACGGTCATCCATGCCTCCCATGGATCGACGAGCGAGGTGTTGATCCCTCTGCCCCGCATCGCGGTCACCATGCCGACCACGTCCCTGCCGCCGACGGGCGACAGGCCACCGGGTGCGGCGGTCAGGACGTCGTGGTCAGGCGGGGGTCGTTGGCGTAGACGGGGTTCGGCTCGCGTTCGTACTGCGACAGGGCCAGGCCCACGCAGAAGAACGTCGGCGCCCACTCCCCGACGAAGATGCCCCACCGGTCGGCCCGGTCCAGGCCGGCCTGCTCGGCTTTCACCGACACCATCCACGACGCGAACGACAACCCGATCGACGCCATCCCCGCCAGGTAGGCGTGCTCGGACTTCACACCGGCATCGTGCAGCTTCTTGATGATCATGACGAACCTCCTGGGAAGGCAGCCGTGTTCTCTCGGCAGCCCCGGCGGCTGCCCAGCCACCCGCCTCCCCACACCTCCACCGCCGAGCCCGGTTCCAACTCCGGCACGCCCGTCGACCGGGCCGTCGCGCCCCACCCTCCGCCTGGGCGATCGGACGGGCGGGCGCGCTGACCGCGTCGGCGGCCGTGGTGCGGATCGGCACCGCGCCGGCACCCGCATACGGCCTGGACAGGATGCCTGGATGGCTGGTGGCGGTCCATGGATCGGCCGGTCTCCGGTCGGCCGGCCGGCTCGTACCCGCGGGCGATCCCGCCCCCGGCGGTGGGTCGTGGTGCATCTGCTGCAGCAGGGCCGGCCCGCGCCCGCTCGGGGTTCGGGTGCGGGCCGACGCCTCCAGCGTGCGGGAGCGGGGCGCTCACGCGCACTCCCGGCGCCGCCGACGCGGCCACGGACGCCCCGCTGCGGGGTGATGTCGGCCCGATGGCGGTCTCGGCCTGGCTACGGCGGGAACGTCGGCGGTCGAGAGTCAGCACCACCTCGGGTGGGTGGTCAACAGCTCGGCCCACACCCTCTTGCCGGCGGTGTCGGCGGTGGTGCCCCAGCAGGTGGCCAGGCGTTCGACGACGAGAAGCCCGTAGCCGCCCGGGTACCCGAACGTCGGGGTGCGGCGGTGGGGCGGAGCCGGACTGTGGTCACTGACCTCGACCCGCAGCACTCCCAGGCGGTGCTCAAGGACCAGCTCACGGATGCCGCGGCCGTAGACGCAGGCATTGGCGAGCAGTTCGGTGGTGACCTGGAGAACGTCGTCGAGCAGACCACGCCGGGGCCCGTGACCGAGCAGACCCCACCCGGCCAAGGTGCGCCGGATGAAGTCCAACCCCAAGGTGACGGGCATGTCCGGCCGCGGCGGGAACGGCAGGCACGCACGGTATCCGGTCGCGAAGGCTGGTCCCATGAGGCAGTCCCAGGATGGTGTCGGGCTGGTCTTCTCGCACCGGGCGGCTACCCACCGCCACCGCCACGACACCGCACAACCCGACCTCGATGCCCTCGGACCATTGGAACTGCGCAGGCCCCGGGTCCCCGGCATGGACGGTCCACGTGCCGGTCTGCGGAACCAGGCGGCCCATGCGACCCACGGGTAGCGGCGTCTTCCGGCTCGGGGCGGCAGTCGGGGCGGCCGGTGTGTACAGCCCGGCCGCCCCGATCGGCGGTGCCCTACGGGCTCGGTGCCGTGGGGGTGTACGTGCCGAGCGGTGTGAAGCAGGGCATCGCCGCGCACCCCGGTCGAGGCGCTCACCCGGGTTCAACGACCGGGCACGGCCTCGGTCACCAGGACGGCGGCGACGGCCTGGGCGGGAATCCGGGCGCCGGGACAACGGTGCGGGCCCAGCCGGCTCTTCTCAGGCTGCCGTCGTGATGGCGGCGGGCGATGGCCTCCAGCAACCCCCCTGCCCGGCGGTCCGCCGGGCGACGGTGATCACCTCGGCCTCCGGGGCGGGAGAATGAGCCGGTGACCAGCACTCAGCCGCGCGGCATAGGCTCCCTGATCCCCACCAGCCGCACCCAGGCGACGCCCGCCGAACAGGCCGCCGCCCAGCTCGCGAACCTGCGCAGCGCCACCGTCCCCATCCCGGTCCTCGCCGCGGCCGCCGCGCTCATCGCCGCCCAGTTGCAGGACCCGGACCCGGCCACCCGGGACGCCGCCGGCGCCGTCCACGCCCACCTGACGGCCGCCATCGAGGCCGCAGCACCCGGCCGGTAGCCGCCAGAGTGTCCCAGCCCTGTCCCAGCACCCTGACGAAGCGCTCTCACCAGGCAGAACAGGGGGGGACCGTCCTAGGACAGTCCCAGATCCGTCCCAGCAAAACACCCGAAACGGACACCCTGAGACACGGGATAGGACAGCCCCGCCCCAGCCCGGCGAACCGCTGACCCGTCTCACCAGAGTTCGATCGCCCATCGGACTTCGGTGGCCGGTGGCGTCTGTGCTCGAATGCTGCCACACGGGAATCTCCGGCCATGAGGGCTTGCGAGGGCGTGAGCTGGACAGCGGGAGTCCTTGGTGACCGGCCAGACGGTGAAGATCGCGTCGCTCTGCGAGTGCGGCGACATGGCGGTGCGGCAGGTGAACCAGTTCATCGACTCCGGCGAACTGTGCTGGGATGCCGAGTTCTACTGCGATAGCTGCGGCGCCTACCGGTGCGAGCACTCCGGGCGGGGGCCGGCACCCAACGATGAGTGGCGACAGGCGCTGCTGGCGGCGAACGGACCCACCCGGCTGCGCCTGGCCGGGCCGGTACCCAGCCTCGTCCCGGCACTGAAGGTCTTCCGTGAAGTCTCGGACGTGTCGCTGCTCCAGGCCCGAAGGCTCGTCGAAGAGCTGAGCAGCGACGGTGTGGTGGGCACCCTGGCGGAGATGGAATTCTTGCGGACGCGGCTGCAGCTGCGCGGGGTTCCGGCAGACATCGACAGATAGCGGGGCCGGCAGACTGCCCGGCCAAGAAGTCCCGACCCTCGAGCGGGCCAGCCGCAGGACAGGGATGGACAGACGCGCCGTCCGTCACCAGGGGTCGGAACAGAGCCCCTCGTCGATTCGACCGATACCCCAGGTGATGCAGACCTTCGACTCGGCGCCCGGTCCGTCCCAGTGGTATGCCGTTCGGTTCCAGTTCGGATAGGCGGACGCGGCGATGTCGTAGCTCACCTGTGTCCACGTGCTGCTGCCGTCCTTCTTGCGGTACAGCGCACCGAAGCATTGACCATCGCCGTCGCCGCCTGTCATCGAAAATGCCCCCCGGGCGACCCAGTAGCCGAGAGTGTCGTCGTAGGCGCCGTCCATGAGAGCGGTGCATCTGCCGTAAGACACGCTCCTGACGCCGCCTTGGTACTGGCTGTAGGAGTCGGCCGAAGCCGATTCGGCGGTCAGCGCGAGCGTGCCGATCGCGAGAGCGGCCACTGCAAGGGCTTTGAGGCCTTTCCGCATGGTGTTCCTCCCTGTTTCTGCTGGCGTCCATATGGGCGCGGTGCCAGCTGCGAGATGCCCCCGCAACCGGTTCCAAAGTCTGCTGAAGGTGGCCAATGCAGGCCATACAGCAGGGGGTTGGTTTCCTACCAGGCTTGTACAACTAGCGCGGTAGGTCGTGGGCCGCTCGCATAGCTCTATCGGGGTAATTGGCCTTCGGCCGGTGGACGCCGCTACACGATCTCCCGCGACGCCCGGGCCATGAACGGCTGGTAGCGGCGGCCGCCCGGCGGGGGCAGGCCTGGCGTCAGGCCGGCTGTGCCTCGGGGTCGCGGGTGGGGGCGCGACGGGTGGGACTGTAGGAAGGTCAGGGCGGGCGGCTCTCCCCTGGGCCAGGTCATGGATGGGGAGAGGCCGACCTGTGGTCGGAGCGCTTCAGTTGGCGAGCTGAGCGTTTCACGCACCTGGCCAAGCAAGCGCTTGGGCGCCGGCTGGCAGATCGGCAGTCGTGGTTCCCAGACATTGACACGCTGCCAAGCGGCATCAACGATTGCCCGTCATGCGTCTACTTCGGCAACTGCGCACGGATCTGCTGGCAGGGGAAAACCTGGAGATCTACACGACGGCGCTGCTGTCCCTGGTGCTGGCTGTTCTCGGGGTTATCGGCACGGTCGGAGGCGACGTGCTGGCCGCCGCCACCCTCGCAACGCTGGCCCTCCTGGCCAGCGGCATGCTCGGCAGCCGCAGACAGGTGGCGAAGCTGACCGCCGAGGTGCGCGCCCGCGGCACAGGCGAGGTCTCCGTAGCGGACGTCCTCGGCAAGGGCAAAGCAGACCTCCCCGAGCAGGTGCGTGCCGCGCAGGACATCCGGATCGTGGGTGTGACGCTGTCGCGTACGCTGCGCGACCTGGTGGACGAACTCCAGCGCAGGGCTGTGGCCGGCGCGGTGGTCAAGGTGGCGCTCGTCGACCCCGCAGGTTCGACCCCCGAGGAGGCAGCACGCCGCAGCACTATCCCCGACCGGGCCGGGATGTACCGCAACCGGCTGCGCTCGTCCGTCGACCTGCTCCGCGAACTCGCCGAGACGCCAGGCGCCGAGGGCAGGGTGGAAGTGCGCTTTCTCGACTTCGTCCCGGCCTTCGGACTCGTCCTGCTCGACCCGCAACGTCCCGGTGGCCGCATCCATGTCGACATCTACTCGCACAGCTCGGCCAGCGGCGACGCCGTCTTCACCGTTCTCCCGCACCGCGACGGCGAGTGGTTCCAGCACTTCCAGACGGAATTCGACAGCATCTGGGAGCACGGTCGACCGGCCGACGCATCGGACGGTTTCGCCACTGCGGCCGCCGGAGCGTAAACCTCGGCCCTCTGTCAACGGCCATGTAGTTCGCCCCGCAGGCGGCCAGGGATCTGCCCCGCTGGCGGCCAGCTGGATGTCCCCGACGGCGGCCAGATAACTCCCCACCGTCGTGTGGACTCGGTCAGCTGAAGGGCTTCACCCCCTTGCCGGTGGTGGCCTGGGTGAGCCGGTAGCTGTCACCCTGGGTGACGACGATGTGGGCGTGGTGCATGAGCCGGTCGACCGTGGCGGTGGCCAGGGTCTTCGGCATGATCTCGTCGAACCCGGACGGGTGGAGGTTGCTGCTGACCGCGATCGAGCGGCGCTCGTAAGCGGCATCGACCAGCCGGTAGAAGCCTTCGGCGGCGTCCGGGGAGACGGGCAGCAGGCCTATGTCGTCCACCAGGATCAGGTCCGAGCGGATGATCCTGGCGAGCGCGCGGGCGATCGAGTCGTCCGCGCGGTGCCTGCGGACGAGTGCGCCGAGGTCCTCGATGGTGAACCAGGCGACGGTCATGCCGGACTCGACCGCGGCCTGGCCGAGCGCCTCGGTGAAGTGGCTCTTGCCGGTGCCGGACGGGCCGCAGACGCAGAGATTCTCCCGACGGCCCACCCATTCAAGGGATTTGAGCGCGTCCTGGGTGTGCCTGGGGATCGCGGAGGCGGTCTCGTCCCAGTCGCCGAAGGTCTTGCCGGTCGGGAAGCCGGCCCGCTTGCGGCGGGTGTGCAGGTTCGCCCGGTCGCGGCCGGCGGCCTCCTCCGAGAGCAGGACCCTCACCACCTCAGCCGGATCCCAGCGTTGGGCCTTGGCAGTGGGGATGATGTCGGGCAGCGAGCGGCGGATGTGCGGGAGCTTGAGCCGCTTGGTCAGTTCGATGGCCTCGGCCAGCGGATCGCCGTTGGTGCCGTGGACGGTGCGGAGCGGGGTGGCCATCAGGACGGGTCGCTTTCGTTGTGGTCGAGCAGAGCGTTGACGCCGAAGGAGGACCAGGCGGAGGTGCCCGGCTGGAGCGAGTGCTCCTCGCTGCGGCGGGTGGGTTCGGCCTGTCCGTGGACGGACTGGTAGTCGAGGATCGAGAGCAGGTCCTTGTCCGCGAAGCGGCCGGTGACCGCCGCGGTGCCCAGCGCCCGATCGACCTCGTCGGCGGAGAAGAGCTTGGCGAGGGCGACGGCCTGGGCCATCTTCGCCTTCATCCGCCGGGTGCCGGCCGCGGCGGCCTCCACCAGCCAGCTGGCGGCGCCGGGCCCGAGCTGGAGGAAGGCGGCCTCCTCGACGCTGGTCGCCTTCGGCGTGCGGTCGGCTTCCTTGTTCTCGCGCGGCGGGTAGTGCGCGTCGTCCAGTACCGGCGAGCCCGGCTTGCCCATCCGATGGCGGGCGACCTCGCGGGCGGTCCCGCTGCCGTCGACCGCGGTGACGATCAGCTCCTCGCCGTGGAAGCGGGCCCAGACCCGGGTGTCGATCAGCTCGTGTGGAACCGAGTAGCGCACCGCCTCGACCGAGATCGTCGCGTCCCAGTTGACCCTGCGGGTCGTGCCGAACGCCGCGGTGAACGGCTGCCTGGGCAGCGGGTGCAGCCGCTGCCGCTCCTCCGCCAGCCGCTCGACGGGCTTGCGCCGGGTCTCGCGGTGGGTGCGGGAGTTGACCTCGTCGCAGAACTGGCGGCAGGCCGCCTCGAGTTCACCGAAGGTGCGGAACTCCTCGCGCAGGTTCACATCCTTGGGCACCAGGTCGGCCTTGGCGATGCGAACCGTCGCCTCCGAGCCGCCCTTGGACTCCGGATCGGCCGGCACGCAAGTACGGATGGTCGTGCCGTAGTGCCGGGCGACCTCCACGATCTCCGGATTGCGGACCGCGATCCCGGCGACGTGGTCGGTGGTCACCGTCTTCTCGTTGTCGGTCAGCACGTAGGCCGGCACGCCGCCGATCCGCCGCAGCGTGGTGTCCAGACAGGCGGTGACCGTCGGCAGGGTCTTGTCCCAGATCGGGATCACGACCCGGAACCGGGACCAGGCCAGCCACGCGCAGAACAGCGTGGTCTTGCGGCCCTTGATCACCGGCCCGTCGCCGAAGTCGTACTGCAGCCAGAGCCCCGGCTCGGTCACCCACGGCCGGTAGACGCGCCGCTGACCGGCCCTGAACTGGGCTTTCGCCTCGGCGACCGTGCGGCGGGTGGTGCGTTCCCCGCCTGTGAAGCCCATCGCGACCAGGCGCCGGTGCACCACGTCCGCGCGGATGCGGCCCTGCGAGCGGACCACCAGCTCCTCGATCTTCGGAAGGTAGTCGTCGATCGCCCGAGCGCGGTGCCGGCGCTGGCCCGGCTCGTGCCCGGCCTCGCGCATCTTCACGTACCGGGCCACCGTGTGGTGGTCGCACCCGGCCAACTCGGCCGCAGCACGGTAACTGCCTGTGAGGTCGTACGCCTCCAGGATCTCCATGATCTCCCTGCTGTTCTTCACCCGCTCCAGCGTCGCCGAGCGGGAACCAATCGGGCGAGCGGGGAGATATCTGGCCATACGCGGGGAAACCCGTGGCCATCAGTGGGGCGCTATATGGCCGCCCACGGGGAGGATGTCACGGCCGCCGTCAGCCCTCGGCACTGACCGCCCAGCCCGCCAACTCAACCGCTCATCCGCGAGCTGAAGTGCTCACTTCCAGGTAAGCGATGCAGCACCCACGCGACAGGGGGTCTCGTCAACCCCGCCACAGCCGGCCTGTGCCGCTGAACCTCGACCGGGGCCCCCGAGGTTGGGGTCGAATCAGAGGCGTTCGGGACGACGATAGCGCCTGCAACAAGCGTGGTGTCTCGAGGCTGGCCGCCTGGCGCTTGCTGCAGTCCGGGGTGGGCACGGTCGAGGCGTGCAAGCAGCTCGGGATCGGCAGGAAGACCGGTTACCGGTGGCGGCGGAGAACGGCGGCCTGCCGCCGGAACGGCTGCCCGAGCCGTCCCGGTCCGACCGATACCTGTCCCTGCTGGAGCGCAAGAGGATCGCGACGCTGCGCGAACGCGGCCTGGGCATACGGGAGATCGCCGGACGCCTGGGCAGGTCTCCGTCGACCGTCAGCCGCGAGCTCCGGCGCAACACCCTCGCCCACGACCAGGGCATCTACGACGCGGACCTGGCCCACCACCGCGCCGAGGAGCGCGTGAGGCGCCCGCGCCTGGCGAAGCTGCGGCCCGGCTGGGCGAGGCCATCCGACAGGCCGTCGAGGACCGGTCGTCCCGGGAGCGGGCGGAGGCGGCGGCCCGCGCGATGGCTCGGGAGGACGGCGCGGCGCGCGTCGCGGAGTCGGTGGCGGCGCTATCGGACCGGCGATCGGGCTGACAGGGCTGGAACGACGGCACCGATCAGATGGTCAAGACCCTTGACAACTCAAGGGAGAAGCCGATCGAGCGGAGAGCGTGATGCCGTCGTGGAGAGCGCATTCACGTGTTGCAACGACCCATAGAAAATTGTGCGCGATGCCCTCGGCTGCGAGGGCATCGCGCCAGGCCGGGAGCGGTAGCAGGAGCCGTTGTCAGTCGGGTACCAGGAGTCCTGACAGGCGCTCCGGTCTGCGCTCTTGCGCGCCTTGCCACGTCTATGGGCGCGGGCGCAGCGCCGACCAGTTCTTCCCCGGCTGGCCGTACTCCTTCGTCGCCGCGCTGGAAAGCGGCCGCACCTCCTGGCCTGTGCGCTGCTGGACGCACGATCGCCCAGCTCACCACCTGGCGGCAGTTCCTCCCCGATAACAGCTGATCAGGCACATCTCAGGTAGCGCCGCTCCTGGTCAGCGGTGTCGGAACTGTTTGTGAGGGCGGAGGACTTCGGTTCGCCAGTGCGCGCGAGCCCCCGATCTGACAGTGGCGCCGGCCGCAATCAACCACTGCGCCGCCCTGATGATCCGCAGCGTCAGTAACCTCGTGGAGTTCGGCGCCCGCCGCCAGCGTCCGGCGCCTGCTCGCCTCGGCCGTAGTGTCGTCGGCCCGGCGTCAGGCCTGAAGGTCGTGGAGCGACGCGTCCGCTGGCCCCGAAACGAACCGGGTGAATCGCACCCGCAGTCCCTCTCGCTGCGGGGAACAGCAGAACGGTCCGGCCGATGCCGCCGCGTTCGGCGCAAGAGGCGCCAATCGGACCATGCGCCAGGATCCCTCCTCGCAGCGCGCCCGGATGGTCACCGCATCGCCGTCACGACTGGCCCGGACGGTGACCTGGCGCCCGGCCCACTCGGGGACAGGCGCCATGGACCAGTCCGACTGGCCGCGGGTGACCACGGCGCCCAAATGCGGAACACCGTCCGTCATCTCCACCCCGGCTTTGATCCACGTCTGCTCGTCCACGCGGATCATGACCCCCGCCTGGTCGTACAACGCGTCGAGCTGCGCCGCGAAGGTCACGTCGATGGCGGACCCGGTGGGCAGCTCCGTCAGGAGGGCGTGCCCGTCGTCCCGCACGAAGCCGTAGCTCGTGGTGCGCCAGAAGTCGCTCCGGTTCCGGGTCGTCACCAGCAGCCCCGCCGCGTCGGCTTCTACTTCGAGTGGCGGATTGAGCCAGGCTGCTTGGGACCAGTCGATTGCGCGCTGCCCGTCCATATGCCTTCTTTCATCAGACTGTTCGAATTGCTTAGCGGTCGAGGGAGGCGAGGAGTGCCAGGACCTTGGGCCAGCCTGCCTCTTGAGCGGCGGCGTTGCCCGCGCGGGTGCCGCCGAGGTTGATCTCTCTGCCGGTCACTGGGTGGACTGGACGGGTGCCGGCTGCGAGGTAGGGGTAGGTGCCGACTCCGTGTCCGGCGTTCGGGAAGATCAGTGCCTGGTGCGGGCATGGGTCGTGGTCGGTGTCGAGTTCCTGGACGATCTGCCGGGCCCACAGAGGCGAGGTCCATAGCTGGTCGTCGGCGCCGGCGATGGTCATGACGGGGCCGCTGACGTGGTCGAGCGGTATGGGGCCCTGGGCGATGGCCTTGCCGTCCTTGGTCCAGGCCGTGGTGCCGTGGGCCGGGAACCCGCCGTTGACCTGGGCGGACGGAGAGTAGATGACCGCGCCGTGGATGAGATCGGGGTAGTCGTCGGCGAGGAGCAGGGCCGCCTCGCTGCCTCGTGAGTAGCCCATCGCCAGGATGTGGCTGGGGTCGACCTCGGTCTGCGCGGCCAGCAGGCTGGCCGCGGCGGTGAAGTACTCCAGGGGGATGTTCTCCAGGGCGTCGGGGAGGCCGGGGAGGCCGAAGTAGCCGAGTGCCAGGGCTGGGTAGCCGTGCGAGGCGAGCAGGGCCGCGGCAGGTGCCTCGCTGTTTCCCCCTTCCGAGCCGCCGAAGACGAGCACGGCCGGGTGGCGCGGGGTGCCGGGGGCTGGGAGGAACAGTTCCCCGGAGACCTTGTCGGCCGCGAGGGTGAGTTTCTTGCTGGTCACGCCGGCTTTGAACCATTCACGGGTCAGCGTCCGGGAGGCGAGCTGGTGTCCGTGTGCCGCGGCTGTGAGCGTGACGTCGTAGGTGTGCTGCGGCGAGACGGGCGGGAAGAAGGACGTGCGCTCGGGATCGCCGGTCTGGGGCTTCATCGACCAGAACAGGCCCATGCCATCCGCGCTCTGGTAGGTGCCGGAGGTCGGAGGGGCCGTGTCCAGGACGACGAGGCCGTGGGCGTCCGCCCGGAAGGTGGCCTGTCCGTGCCACTGCTGGCCCCGCGCGTCCACCGTCTGTGAATTGACGGTGACATCCTCGCCGGGCGACAGTCCGGCGATCCGTATGTGTACCGCTTGGTCCGCCAATGCTGCTGGCGCGTCCACCTCAATCACCGCACGGCTGCTCGGGTCTTCTGAGCAGCCTGTCGTTCCAACGCTGACGAGGGCGAGCGCGGCCATGGCGCGTGCCCAGCCCCGTATCCGATCCCCCACGACCCACCCCGTTGCAAGTTTCAGCAAGATTATTCAATCGTCTCGTCGGTTAACCCGCCAGGGTCTTCGCTATTCACTGGACAGTGCTGCGACATGCCCGCCTCTAATCGCTGGAGCCAGCGGGTCTCCGCGAAGTGATCAGCAGTTCTCAGCAGCTGATGTCGCGTCGGATGACTGTCTTGGCGATCACCGTTCGGCCTCCTCTTGCTGGTCCGCCGTCCGGGCGGCGATGCAGTCGGCCCAGTCGCGTCGGGCGTACGCAACCCAGTGGATCGCGGTGTGGCGGTCCATGCCGGTCAGGTCGGGTTGAGCAAGGCCGCGCCTTGGCCCGGCACAGCGGCTGTACCGAGGCGGGATTGGTCGGGGCAAGCGCTGGATCCAACTAACGCGTCTAGGATCAGCGATGCGGCTCAAGGAGTCCCCGCGGGTACGGCTGGGGGTCAGGCCCGAGTGGTGAGTCGTGCGAGTCGTCCCGGGGCGCAGTAGTCGCTGGCGCTGGTCGGCGGTGGCGACCTTGAGGACGCCGAGCACGGCAAGGATGTCGGCGCGCAGCATGGTTCAGGCGCTGGACGGCCAGGCGCGGGCGACCGAGGCGGCGAGGTCCGTGCCCTGCCGGTGTCCGGCCCGGGCGGCGGCCGGGCGGCGGGCGTTGGCGGTCAGGTCGCGTCCCATCGCGCGGCGGGCGTCGGCATCCGGGGTGATCAGGGTGACGTGCGCGCCGGCGGCGCGCAGCTGCGCCGCCTGCTGTTGGGCACTGGGATGCGGCCCGATGGCGGTGGGGACAGGTGAGACGGCCAGCACCTGCCGGTGGCCGGTGGCCAGCTGGAGGTTGCCGGTGGAACGGGTGCCGCCGTCGATCCACCGCCGCTCGAGGGCAGCGGTCGGAGGCCACACCAGAGGGACGGCACAGCTGGCGGCGACCGCGTCCGCGAGGTCGAGCGCGGAGCCGGCGTCGAAGGCCTCGACGCTTCCGGTCTGCGCGTCCACGGCGGTGATTCGCAGTGCTTGCGCGGGCCAGGCGGTGGCACCCCGCAGCAGGGTGCGCACGGTTGCGTGGAGGTCCTGGGCGGGGGCGGTGCGCGCTGTCAGGGCAGCGTGGCCCAGGCGGCGGACCGAGCGTTCCGGGTCGCGGGTGGCGAGGGCCGCCCACAGGAAGCGCAGGGTCTGTATGGCGGTGATGTCCATCTCGACCCGGTCGAGGTCCGCCAGTTGGCGTTCGTACAGCTCGCGGGCGGGTTCGCCGCTGGCGAGGCGGGCCCCGAAAACGGCTCCCGCCGACGTACCGATGACGGTGTGGGCAGCCATCAGGTCGATCCCGCCGTCGGCCAGGCCCGCGACTACACCGGTCAGCCACGCACCACCGACCGGTCCGCCGCCGCCCAGTACCAGTGCCGCCTGGTTCATGGTGATTCCTCTCCCCCGACCCGCAAGAAATGGGGACTGATCCCCGTTTCATGTCGATGCGACAGTACACCCGCAGGGCCAGGCCGGACCAGCAGGCGCCGACCCGAATACCAAGGCACGCCCGGCACGGCGAAGGCGCCGACCACCTGATGGTGGTCGGCGCCTTCGGTAAACACGGTCCACCACCCGTCGTGGCTCGGAGCGGCTTCGGAGTACTCGGCCCCGCTCCGCCCCCCGTGCGGGCCCCAGGGACCCGGCCAAATGCCTGGCGAGTCCGGTGCTGAGTGCAACCGGGCGTGGATGCTGGTGGCCTCGTAGATTGGAGGAATGGGTATACCCGCGGCCGGGCGGCAGGGGACTGCGGGGGAGGTCGACTTCGCTGCGCTGTTCGCCGCCACTCCCAGCCCGTACCTGGTGATCAACCCGGGCCTGACGATCGTCGGTGTCAACGAGGCGTACTGCCGGGTGACCGGCCGCACGCGTGAGGACCTGCTCGGGCAGTACCTCTTCGACGCCTTTCCCGACAACCCCGCCGACCGGGATGCGGACGGGGTGCGGAATCTGTCGGCCTCCCTGGAGCGGGTCTTGGCGAGCCGGGAGCCGGACACGATGGCGGTGCAGAAGTACGACATCCCGATCGCGGGGCAGCCGGGCGCCTTCGAGGAACGCTGGTGGTCCCCGGTCAACACACCCGTGTTCGGCGCCGACGGTCAGGTGGCATGGGTCATCCACCGGGTCGAGGACGTGACCGCCTTCATCCGCGCCCGCCGACACGGTCGGCCGGACACCGTCGGGCCGATAGCCGAGGGCGAGGAGGGCATGGAGGCCGAGCTGTACGCCCGCGCCAGGGAGCTGCAGCGCCTGAACGAGGAGCTGCGCGCCGCGCACGCCCGCGAGCGGCAGGTCGCCATCACCCTGCAGGAGGCGATGCTGCACTCCCCGGACCTGGCCCGTCACCGGGACGTGGCGGTGCGCTACCTGCCCGCCATCGGCTCACTGAACGTGTGCGGCGACTGGTACGACGCCGTGGACCTGCCCGACGGCCGGTTCACCGTCGCGGTCGGCGACGTCGTCGGCCACGGCCTGGAAGCCGCCACCGTCATGGGCATGCTGCGCAGCGCCCTGTCCGCGGCCAGCCGGGCCGTGGCCGGCCCCGCCCAGGCCCTGGAGGTCCTGGGCCTGTACGCCCGCTCCGTCGAAGGCGCGCTCGGCGCGACGGCGTTCACCGCCCTGGTCGACACGCGCGCGCGCCTGATCGTCTACTCCAGCGCCGGCCACCCTCCGCCGGTCCTGGTGGGCCGCGACGGCACCTGCCAGCTCCTCGACCAGGCCACCGATCCGCCCCTGGGCGCCCGGCCCGAACACGTCCCCCGCCCCCAGACCGGCACCGCTTACCACCACGGCGACACCCTCGTGCTCTACACCGACGGCCTCATCGAACGCCGCGACGAGGACATCGACACCGGCCTGGAGCGCCTCACCGACACCCTGACCCAGTGCTGCACAACGCTTGCTCCTGAGCGCCTCGCCGACACCCTCCTCGCCCGCATGGGCGTCAGCCACGGCGCCCGTGACGACATCGCCCTCGTCGTCGTCCGCCTCTGAGACTTCAGGAACGGCGCTCGTGCAAGAACCGGATGACGCGGTCTTCGGTCCCGACTTCGTGGCCGCCGATCGTTGCCCCCTGAAGACCGAGCCCGGCGCCGCGCGCGCCCGTCCACCCGATCGCGGCCGGGGGCCGGGAGGCCCGACTCGTACAGATGTGGGCAGTGGAGGACGGCGTCGACGCCACGCTGGTGCCCGACCGCGACTCCGCCCACGACTGGTTGCCCCGCGCCGCCCGGGACGTCGACGGATCACCTCGGCGTCGATTCGCCTGCTGAATTGTGGCCGTTCGCTTTCGGCGTCAGGTCACCAGGCCGTGGCGGTAGGCGTAGACGACGGCCTGGACCCGGTCGCGGAGCTGGAGTTTGGCGAGGATGCGGGAGACGAAGGTCTTGACGGTCTCCTGGCTGATGACCAGGGCCGCGGCGATCTCGCCGTTGGAGAGGCCGTCCGCGATGAGGCGGAGGACTTCCAGTTCGCGGGGGGTGAGCAGGACGGCGCCCGCGGTGTTCACGCTGGGGCGGATGCGAGTGGCGTAGCGGCCGACGAGCTGGCGGGTCACCTCGGGGTCGAGGAGGGCGGCGCCGGTGCCCACCGTACGTATGCCGTGCAGCAGCCGGTCCGGCGGCGCGTCCTTGAGGAGGAAGCCGCTGGCGCCGGCGCGCAGGGCCTCGTAGACGTACTCGTCCAGGTTGAACGTGGTCACCACGAGGACCTTGACGGGGTGCGGGACTCCGGCGCCGGCCAGCAGGCGGGTGGCCTCGATGCCGTTCAGGACGGGCATGCGGATGTCCATCACGACGACGTCGGGCCGGGCGTCACGGGCGAGTTCGACTCCGGTCCGCCCGTCCGCGCATTCGCCCGCCACCTCCATGTCGGGCTGCGCGCCGATGATGGTGACCAGGCCGGTGCGGATCAGCGCCTGGTCGTCGCAGACCAGGACTCGGATCGGTACGTTCACGAGCCGCTGCCGGTGGGGATGCGCGCCCGTACGGTGTAGCCGCCGTCCGTGCCGGCGACCGCGTCGAAGTCACCCCCGAGGACGCCGACGCGTTCGCGCAGCCCGGCCAGGCCCCGTCCGCTGCCGCCGGTGGCGGTGGGGGTGCCGGTTCCGTCCGTGGTGACCTCCACGAGGATCTCCCTTTCGCCGTGCCGTACCAGCACGGTCGTGTGGCTGCCGTGGGCGTGTTTGAGGGCGTTGGTCAGGGCTTCCTGCACCACTCGGTAGGCGACGAGGTCGGCGCCGCCGGTCTAGGGGTCGACCCGCTGCTGGCTGGTGTGGACGAGCATGAAGTCGTCGATGCCGAGATCCAGCGCCACCGTCTGGGTGTCAGTCGACAAGGCTGTCCGTCTCGTCTCGTGCTGACGACTGCGCGGGGACGTGGTCCAGGCCGCCGGCCGCGTCGGTCTCGGGGCGGGCGTGCGGGATGAAGCGGTTGTCGCTGTCCAGATCGGTGGTCACCGTCCCCGGCACGGCGACCAGGTCCTGTGGGGTGGAGAGGATGACCTGCGCGCCGGGGCGGGTGGTGTCGGCGAGTACCTGGAGGGCCGCGGCGACCAGGCGTTCACCTTGCGGGCCGCCGCCAATTCCGTCCAGTGGAGCGTCGACCCATTGGAAGGCGGGCAGCAGCACGTCCGGCATCGTCGCGGCGGCCTCGAGCAGCGTCAGGTGCAGGGCGGTGTTGGCGATGCTGATCAGACCGGCGGAGCGGGCCAGACGGCGCAGCGGGCGGCCGTTGACCCGGGGGTTGAACGTTTTCGGGTCGAGGCTGGCGCTGCGGACCTTGTCCGGCGCCATCGCCATCAGCTTTTCGGCGAACAGCAGAGACAGGTCGGCGGCCATCTTGGCGCGGCGTTCCTGGGCGTCGCCCTCGGCGGCGGCCCAGGCGTCCTGCGCCTGCTGGGCTTCTTCCTTCGCCTGCCCGGCCTCGCGCTCAAGTTCTTGAATCCGGGCGAGTTCCTTGCGCCGCTCGCGGGCGGCGGCCCACCTGGCCCTCGCCTCGCGCTCGGCCGCGCCGGCCTGCGCCAGCGCCGTTTCCCGCGGGGCGATCTCCGCCACCCGGTAGGCCTCGGCCCGGCCGGCGGCGCGGCGGGCCTCCTCCTCCGCCTGGCGCCGGGCCGCAACCGCCCTCTCGACCGCCACGCTCCCGGCCTTCAGCGACTCGTCGGTGGCGGCGGCCGCCTTCTCAGCGGCTTCCAGCTCCTTCGCCAGGCGCGCCATGCGGGCATCGCGGCCCGCATCGGGCTGGCCGCACAGCGGGCAGACGGGGCCAGGCCCGTTGCGGCCCTGCAGCTTTTGCTCGCACTCCGGGCAGTGCGTGATGGGCCGCAGCCGTTCCTGTGCGCGCTGCAGCGTCTGGCGGGCCAGGCCCCGCTTCTCGTACAACGGGCCCAGCGCTTGCTGGGTCCGGTCGCACGCCGCGGCGGCTTCCACCATGCCCGTCTGGGCCCGCCCCGCCTCTTGCACGCGGCCGGTCAGCACTCCGCGGTGCTGCTCAAGCTCACCGCGCAGGCGCTGCCCCTCGGCGGCCGCCGTGTCCGCGGTCTTGGCGGCTGCGGCGGCCTGCGTGTCCAGGTCGGCCGCGGTCGGCAGCCCGTAGGAAAGGCGCTGCTCGTTGGCCTTGCGCAGTTCCGACGCCGCGCGGGTCGCCCTGCGGCCGGCCGCCGCGGCCTGCGCCTTCAGCTTGGCGGCCTTCTCGTCCAGGAGCCCGAAGACGACCTCGATGGTGACTGCCAGGTCCTGCGCGTTCGCGCCGCCGAAGGCCCGCAGCCCCGCGTATGCCTGCTGGAGGTACAGCAGCGCCATGACACTGTCGATGGTCACGCGGCCCCGAGGCGTCTCCACCGACGGGATGCCCATCAGCTCCAGCGTGAAGGAACCGGCGCTCTGCTCACCGCCCTCGGGCTTCACCGGCAGGATCCGCACCTCGCCGGTCGCGGTGTTGAGGAACTCGACCTCCTTGCCGGCCAGGTCGAGAGTGACCGTCCAGGTCCCGGAGTCGACCTCCACGGTGTCCCGGATCGCCTTGACCTGGTCGACGATCACTCCGGTCAGCACCGGACCGGTCGCGCCCAGAGCGGCGAAGGCCGACTCCGCGGCCGTGCTGCACCCGGCCCCGATGCCCGCCCGGAACTGCCGCAGTACCGCGTCGTGGCTGCGGCCGTCCCAGACCCCGTCGATCAGGAATTCCTGCCGGACCATCCTGAACTTGCCGGGCATACGGCCCCCCACGCATCGCGGCACCGCACCTCGCAGCGCAACCAGCGAAGGCAACGAGCAGCCCCTGTCCCGCGGCACGGGACGACCGGCAACGGCAGCCCATCGAGCGGCATCCCGGGCGCCCGATTGACCCGCTGTCACCGTTAGTGCGCCCCACGCCTACTGGACCGTCTCGCAGGGCGAACCGAGCGAACGCGGCACTACCATGCTGTTCCTCACCGCCCGGCGACCCTCGCGCGGCACGTTTCGCAGGCGTGGATTCCGCCGTCGCCATACCGGTGGATCGGTGCGCCGCAGCCGGCGCACGGGCCGATCTGCCAGGGCTCGCAGCCCTGGGTGAGGGCGGTGGCGCGGCGCTGGGCCTCGGTGGCCTCTAGGCGGTGGTCCTGCCTGGGAACGGTGAACAGCCGCCGAGGGACCTCGGCGAAGGTGTGCAGGCCGGTGCTGGCTGGGGTGTCGCGCCGAGGCCGAGGGGTTGGGCGGGGAACGAAAACCTCGTCGCCGTACCGGCACGTGGGATCGAGGTCCTGGTGGGTGTAGGTGATGTCGTTGTCCACGGGCTGCTGGGCGTCCGACTTGTCCTCGTCCGGGTCGCCGTACATGTCGTGCCACCGGTCCCGGTCCGCGGCGGGCACCCACATGCGGGAGACAGCGCGCGGGTCGCGCTGCCCGGCGACGCGCACGGGCACGAGCTCACCGTCCGCGCTCGCGACGACCAGGGCGTCGACCTCGGTGGGCGGCTTGGCCGGCAGGCACAGCGCAGCCAGGTCCCACTGGGCGTGGAAGAGGCCGCAGAAGCTGCCGTTCACAGGGCAGGGCCGCTCACTACTGCGCAGGCACTTCCACTGCTGCAGGTGACGAACCCCGCCGCGCACGATCATCGCGGTGGCCGAAGCGATCTCCTTCCAGCTGAAGTCGTCGACGCGGGCCCACGGCGCCCGCTCGATGACGGCAGACTCGGTGCTGTTGGTCACCCACAACGGGACAATCTCGTGATCAGCGGCCGCCCGCGAGCGGCGGCGGACCGTCTCGGCACTGATCGGCGAGTACTGGGCTTCCCAACCGATCCGGCCGGCATCGCCGGTGACGAGGACGTCGGTGCGGATCCGCCCGTCCGTTGCCCGCGCCTCGACCTCCGCCCGCAGGCCGTTTTTCTCCGCCACCCGCGCGATGCGTTCCTTCATCGCCTTGTGTTTGTCGCTTTCCTCGGACGTCGCGACACTGCGGACCGGCAGGTGAGCGGCCACCCACGTCGTCACGTCGCCGACAGTTCGGCGTCGGATCGCCATCCACGGGGATCGGCCCTCTTCCTCGGATTGGCACAAGCCCTCGCGGTGATGCTCCAGACACTCGAGAAGCTCACGTTCGCGCTGGTCGATCGGAGTGGTGATCTCCCGCAGGAGCCCAGGCCGGTCGGGGTGACCGAGGTCGGGCAGGGTCAGGTTGATCTCGATGTCGTACGCGGTGTGGTACACGCCATTTGCCATGGCCGGAGGGTAGGAACCACCTCTGACAAAAGAATTCCCGAAGCTAAACACGAATGCGAATATGCGGAACAAGTCGGCCGGATTGGCGATATCCCCTCCCGGTCAATTTCTGGCAGAATCGTTGCGCCTCCCCCTTTTCAGGAAAGGGCGCAGGCAAATCCGTGCGCGCCGCCGGGACTGCCCGGCGGCCCCGTTACGCGCCCGCCTTCGGTGTCTGCTGGGAGCGGGGGAAGAGCGGGAGAGCGCCGCCAGCCGAACGGGGAGGTTGAGGACGCGGCCGTGCGGTACTGCACTGTTCCGCGCGGAAGTGCGCACTAGTGATAGGTTCGACGGATGGACACGTATCCGATCACTGAGGCCCGCAACAAGCTGGGGGCCCTGGCGCGGCAGGTCAGCGCCGAACAGAAGCACATCGCGCTCTCGGACCGGGGCCAGACCATGGCGGTCCTGATCAGCCCGGCGGAGCTGGAGGAGCTGGAGTACCACCGGGCCGCCGCCGAGTACCTGGCGCGCAAGGCCCGGGGCGAGACCGGCCCCGGGGTTCCGCACGACGAGGCCCGCCGCCGGGTCCTCGGAGAGGCCTCGTGACCTACAGCATCGTCTGGGAGCCCGAGGCCCTGGCCGTGGCGCAGAAGTACGCCGCCGGCGACCGGTCCGGGATCCAGCAGGTCTTCCAGGCCGTCGACCTGCTCGCCGACAACCCTCGCCCGGTCGGCGCCTTCACCGTCGGGGCCAGTGGCATCTACCGCATCCAGGTCGGTTTCTACCGCGTCCAGTACGAGGTCCACGACCAGACGGTCACCGTCACCGTCTTCCACCTCGGACGCGCCTGACTATTCGAGACCGCCGTGATGAAGCCGGGGGAAGGCGCGGCCTGTGCCTTCCCCCGCCTTCATCATGTTCGGGGCCCGCGCGCCGGATCCGGCCGCAGTCGCCGTGCGGGCGGACGATCAGCCTGGAACGATCTCGGCCGACTCCAGGGAGCCCCCTGGCTCCTGCGCCGATCCGTTTGGCGCGGCGTGTCGCCGACCGCCCCGTCCAACGTGCGCCAGATCCACGATGATGGGGATCCGCCCGGACCAGAGGGGGGGATGGCTCACCGACACCGACACCACCGACGCCAAGCTGCGTGGCCGACTCGCCGAGCGCCTCTGGCCCCTGGGCGGGCTGCTGTAGCGCTGCTCCCCGGCCTTTTCACTGAGTCCAGGATTTCTGTACCCGCCCCAGGACAAACGCGTTACCCGTGCTGGTAACGCGTGGTAGCCCACCGGACAGCCGGGCCACCGAGGGTCGACCTCTTTCTGAACCCCGGAGCCCGGCGGCTTCGGTAGCCTGGTCCCCAGGTGGGTTCTGGGCCAAGTTGGTGGCCACCACCTTGAGAACGATCAAGGCAAGGTCGGCCTGCCGACCAACCCGCCGACCTCCGGGCCTGTTCTCCACGGACAACGTCCCGCGCGCCCCACTCACCACAGCGGTTCCACTCGCCGAACAGTCACCGCCGACGGCCGGACACCTCGGCCCGGTGCGCTCCCGCCCGAGGACAATGAGGGGCCACCGGAGGAGACAGGCCGTGAGCATCCCGACCACGCACCACAGCGGGCCCTGGACCGTGGACGACGTCCTGGCCCTGCCCGAGGACGCCCACCACCGCGTCGAACTCCTCGGCGGCGTGCTGCTGCTGACCCCGAACCCGGACATCCCGCACCAGCGCGCCGGCTCCCGCCTCGGCGCGCTCCTGGCAGGCGCCATCGAGGCCCACGCCGCGCCACTCGAAGTGCTGAAAGCCGTGACCGTTCTCGTCCCCGACGCACTGCTCGTCCCGGACCTGGTCGTCGCGGACACCGACGCGGCCGCCCACGCCGGCGCGACGCTCGACGCGACCGCCATCACGGTGGCCATCGAGATCACCTCGCCCACCACCCACGTCATCGACCAGACGCTGAAGCCCGCCCTCTACGCCGCGGCCGGCATCCCCCACTACTGGCGCCTCGAACTCGAACCCGTACCCCGCCTCCACCTCGGCCACCTCGAACACGGCACCTACACCCACCGCCCCGTCCAGGCAGGCGAAACCGCCGTCCTCACCGAGCCGTTCCCCCTCGACCTCGATCCGGCCACGCTGCGGCGGTAGGCCCTGCCAGACTGGTCCGGCCGCCCGCCGAGCCGGCGAGGGGATCGGGAAGGACACAGGGGATGCTCGAGTTCTGGGACCGGCCGACCGAACAGCGCCTGCTGCGCGCTCTCGACGCCTGCTGCGCCCTGCTGGGCGGCACGGAGGAGTCGACGGCACGGCGAGCGGTTCTCCAGCGCCTCCTCGCGGTCATCTTCGAGGCCGGGGCCGGCACCGACGACCCGATGAGCGAGCTGTACGCCGCTGACACCGTGCTCAGCGAAATCCCACCCGACGCCGGCCTCGACGACACCCAGGCGCTCGCCTGGCTGGCCCAGGCGCAGCAGCGCCGCCTGATCGCCTTCCTCGAGGAGACCGACTCCTGGGGAACCGAGTACTCGCGCGAGGAGATCGACGGGCATCCGATGTGGCACGTCCACCAGCTCAGCGCGCTCCCGCGCCGGCTGCGCCTGCTGACCGCCGCCACGGGCACCAACAAGACCGCCCTCGCCCGCTCCGTCGGCGTCCCGGCCCATCAGGTCGGGCACTGGGCCGCCGGACGCTCCCGGCCCGGGCCCGCAGAGCGGGACAAGCTCGCGGCCGCGCTCGGCATCCACCCCGGCTGGCTCGCCGACAAGCTCGACGACCAGGCGCCCATCGACTGGTACCAGTTCGAGGACGGCTGTCCCTGCGGAGCCTCGGACGGCACCTTTGCCCGGGAGCCGCTGGACGGGCCGTGCGCGGACATCGGCGCCCACGCCCAGTGGGGACTGTGGTGCGCCGGCGACACCCCCAGCGCAAGTGGCGGAAGCGGTTGCGGCCAGCCCTACTTGCTCGACGGAGACCTCCTCTACCCCGCACCGACCATGCACGGCGGCTACGGCCACCGCTTCACCGCCGTCCGCGACGACGTCCGCGGCGCCGGCAACTGCGGCCCCGAACTCACCGCACCCTGGCCCCACGCCCTGTGGAACACGCCAGCCGGCCCCCACCAACGCGGCCCGCTGCGCCTGCCCGACCTGCTCACCCAGGCCCCAGGCCCGCGATAGGAACGTACAACCAGCGCAGGCGGCAACCTCCTGGCCGCCGATCACACCCGCACGCCACCGACACCGGCATCAAATTAGGGTCTGTCCAGCGAACGGCTCTTACAAGATTTTCGTAGTCGGTGATCGTCCTGGGCCCTGGGTCAGCTGAGCAGGATGCGCTGGCGTAGAAGGCGGTGTCCGGCGCGGCCGTAGGTCTGCCGTTTGAGCAGCTTGATCTTGTTGTTGACGCCCTCGGTGCGGCCGTTGTGCCAGGGCAGGGTGAGGGCGTGGTCGACGCCGGCGCGGTCGCGCTCGAGGCCGGTGGCGTAGGCGTGCAGGAACGGCAGGTCCGTGGCCCGGACCCGTGTGATCCATCCGGTCAGCGCCTCGGCGTTGGCCGGTTTTGGGGTGAGGAGGGCGGCGAAGTCGCCTACAGCGTCTGCCAGGGCAGTCATCTCCGGGCACGCTCCGGCGAGTTGGTCACGCAGCACTCGCTGGTCCTCGCGCAGGTGGTCGGGGTCGGTGAGCAGGAGGCGGGCGGCCTTGCGCGGGGAGAGGCTGGCGTGGTCGGCCTCGACCCGGCCCTGGTTAATGTAGCGGACCAGAAGGTTCGCGCTGCCGGTGTAGCCCAGTTCCTTGATCTCGCGCAGGAGGTGGGTGACGGGCACGGCAGGGTCCTCGGCCCGGCGTCGGCGCAGGTGCTCGCGGTAGGGGTCGACCAGGGTGGGCCGGTAGAGGGGCGCCCGGACCAGGCGCTCGGGCTCGGTGTGACGGGCATAGCGCTTGACAGTGTTCAGCGCGAGGCCCAGGCGGCGGGAGCATTCCAGCAGGCCGACCCCGGCCTCGAGGAACTGGTGGACCTGCTGCCACCGCTCGCGGGTGGTCGCGGCGCGGGTGCCTTCCCGAAGGGGCGGCCCGGCCTTGGCCCAGCACGCGCTGTGGGCTGCGATTTCCTTCTGTGCAGCCTCGGCCAGTCCGTGCCACAGGTGCCAGCGGTCGCAAACTTGAGTGATCGCGGGGTCGGCGTCGGTGGTGGCCTGGGCGAAGCCCCCGGCTCCGTCCCGGCAGACGGCCTCGATGCCGGGGTGGGCCTTCAGCCAGGCGGTCACCGTCTCCATCTTGCGGTCCGGCAGGACATCGATGCGCTCGCCGGTGGCGGCGTCGATCAGGATGGTGGCGTAGCGGTGGCCTCGGCGCAGGGCGAATTCGTCGATGCCCAGCACCCGCGGGACGACCCGGGCGGGCAGGCTGATGCGCATCAAGCAGTTCAGCACGCTCGCCCAGGTCAGCGCGTGGTGCAGCACGCCCAGCAGGCGGGCCCCGGCCGACCCGGCCAGTGCCACGGCGACCGCGTCGACCACCTTCTGCAGAGCAGGAGTGCGACGCTGGTAACGCCGGGTCAGCCCGTCGATCTGCTCGGCGAAGGTGACCTTCTCGCAGGCCGGGTTCTCGCAGTACAGGCGGCGCACCGATAAGTCGATCACGACCGCCCGACCGCCCACCGCTTCGTCTGCGACATGCCGCTCGTATCGAGAGTGCACCCAGTCCGACGACTGCCCGCACAACGGGCACGTCGCCGGCAAGTCATCCCTGGTCCGGGCTGTGATCCTCAGCAGATCCCCGCTGGCCTCCACGCGCTCAACCTGCACCGCGGCCAGCTGCGGCAGCAGGTCCCCCACCATGACAACACACCCAGACAGCGTCTCACCGTCAACCAGGCGACACCACAGGCGAGTTGAAACAATCATCAGCTACGAAAATCGGGTCTGTCCAGCGAACGGTGTAACTCGGTTGGGTTGAGTTAACGACGGCCAGCGGAGAGACGGCCGTCGAAGGCGATCTCGAAGGCGTTCAACG
>NZ_JBIWPL010000025.1:0-99148 GCF_044768255.1 Kitasatospora sp. NPDC101157
CACACCCGCGCGACCTCCTCGATCACGATCACCGTCGCCAGCGCGTCCGCCCCCGCACCGCCGTACACCTCCGGCACGTGCACCGCGTGCAGGTCATTGCCCCGCAGCGCGTCCAACGCCTCCTGCGGGAACCGCCCCTGCTCGTCCACCTCCGCCGCGAACGGAGCGATCTTCGCCTCGGCCAGCGAACGCACCGCCTCACGGAGCATCTCGTGCTCCTCGGAGATACGGAAGAGATCGAAGTCCTGGCTCATGATCGCCACTCCTGTTTCACGACGGTACTCAGTACCCTTCATTATGCACGGGCGCGGCAAAAAGGGAACTCAGTGCCTTCACAGGGCGGCACTGAGTTCCCTATCCTTTTCCTGCCGTACTACAGCCGAACTACTGGCGTACTTCTGCCGACAGAGCCGGTCCGAGCGCAGGGAGATGACGACGTGGTCCACTCAGCCATCGATGCCGACACCCGGAGTACGACGCTGTACTTCCAGCGCTGTACCTGGTGCAACAACCCGACGTTCCAGCGGCTGCTCTGCCCCACCTGCGGCTCCACCGAGCTGCGGCTGGAGCCCAGCGAGGGCACCGGCGTGGTGCGGCGCTGCGCGGTCGAGCAGGCCCGTACCCCGCTGGTCCGCCAGAAGTCGCTGATCCGGATGACGGAGGGCTTCGACGTCTGGTGCATCGTGGACGGCATGCGCAGCACCGTCCCGGTCGGCACCCGGGTGCGGCTGTACTCCTCCCCCGGCTCCGACCAGCCCGAGCTGCGGCTGCTGACGGTCGAGGAGCCGCCGGCGGAGCAGGAGTCCGAGCCGCGCCCGCTGCCGCCGGTCAAGGGCGGGTTCACCCAGCACCTGGCGGCCTTCGCCGAGTAGCCGGCGGGGCGGCACGACGGAGGGCGTGGCACTCGGTACCGGGGGTACCGAGTGCCACGCCCTCCGTTCTGCTTCCGGGGGACCCCGGGGATCAGCCCTTGCGGGCCTTCACCTCGGCGGTGAGCTGCGGCAGCACCTCGAAGAGGTCGCCGACCACGCCGTAGTCCGCGAGCTCGAAGATCGGGGCCTCGGGGTCCTTGTTGACGGCCACGATGGTCTTCGAGGTCTGCATGCCGGCCCGGTGCTGGATGGCGCCCGAGATGCCGTTGGCCACGTACAGCTGCGGGGAGACCTGCTTGCCGGTCTGGCCGACCTGGGAGCTGTGCGGGTACCAGCCGGCGTCGACGGCGGCGCGCGAGGCGCCGACGGCGGCTTCGAGCGCGTCCGCGAGCTCCTCGACCACGCCGAAGCCCTCGGCGGCACCGACGCCGCGGCCGCCGGAGACCACGATGGCGGCCTCGGTCAGCTCGGGGCGGCCGGTCGAGACGCGCGGGGTGCGCGAGGTGACCTTGGCCGCGTTGCCGGTGAACTCCACCGACACGTTCTCGACGGCGCCGGCGGCCGGAGCGGCCTCCGGGGCGACGGCGTTCGGCTTGACGGTGATGACCGGCACGCCGTTGCTGACGCGGGACTCGACGGTGTACGAGGCGGCGAACACCGACTGGGTGGCGACCGGACCGCCGTCGCCGGCGCGGACGTCCACCGCGTCGGTGATGATGCCGGAGCCGAGGCGCAGCGCCACGCGGGCCGCGACCTCCTTGCCCTCGCCGGAGGAGGTCACCAGGACGCCGGCCACGTCGTTGGCCTTGGCGATCTGGGCCAGGGCGTCCACCTTGGGGACGACCAGCTGGTCGGCGAACTCGGCGCCGTCCGCGACGTACACCTTGGCGGCGCCGAACTCGGCGGCCCTGGCGGCGATGTCGGCGGCCGCGGCACCCGCGCCCAGCACGACGGCGGACGGCTCGCCGATGCGGCGGGCCAGGGTCAGCAGCTCCAGGGCGGGCTTGCGGACCGCACCCTCGGCGTGGTCCACCAGGACGAGAATCTCAGCCATTGCTCTATGTCTCCGTGTTTCGCTGGGTCGGGGTCGGGGTGCGGACTAGATGAACTTCTGGTCGGCGAGGAACGCGGCGAGCTGCTTGCCGCCCTCGCCCTCGTCCTTGACGACCGTGCCCGCGGTGCGCGCCGGACGCGCCGCCACCGACTCGACCGCCGTCCACGAACCCGCCAGGCCGACCTCGTCCGCCTCGATGCCCAGGTCGTCCAGGTCCAGCGACTGCACCGGCTTCTTCTTCGCCGCCATGATCCCCTTGAACGAGGGGTAGCGGGCCTCGCCCGACTGGTCCGTCACCGAGACCACGGCCGGCAGCGGGGCCTCGACCAGCTCGGTCGCCGCGTCACCGTCACGACGGCCCTTCACCACGCCGCCCTCGACCGACACCTCGGACAGCAGCGTCACCTGCGGCACACCCAGCCGCTCCGCCAGCAGCGCCGGCAGCACGCCCATCGTGCCGTCCGTCGACGCCATACCACCGATCACCAGGTCGAACCCGGTCTTCTCCAGCGCCTTCGCCAGGATCGCCGACGTCCCCAGCACGTCCGAACCGTGGATGTCGTCGTCGTTCACGTGGACGGCCTTGTCCGCACCCATCGACAGCGCCTTGCGCAGCGCGTCCTTCGCGTCGTCCGGACCCACCGTCAGCACCGTCACCTCGGCACCGTCGTTCGCCTCGGCGATCCGCAGCGCCTGCTCGACGCCGTACTCGTCCAGCTCCGACAGGAGGCCGTCCACACCCTCCCGGTCGGTGGTGTGGTCGTCCGCGAAACGACGGTCGCCCGTCGCGTCCGGCACGTACTTCACACAGACGACGATCCTCAAGCTCATGAGCGGTTTCTCCTGTCACGGGTGCACGGATGCACTGGATCCATGGCCTCAGGTCAGGCCGAGGGTACTGAGTGCCAAGTCCGGCCCGGCCGCGGCCGGCGCGCCGTGAGCGCCACCTGGACCGGCATGCCGTGTCGGCTCTCTCCGACTGGCGTCGGAGGCTCCACCGAGAGAATACGGCACTCAGTACCCCTGGTAAAGGCACTCAGTACCCTACCCGGTGTCCGAACGCCGGGCGGCGGCCGGAAGCGGACACAAGGTTTCCGCAAGCCCCCGCCAGGTCCCGGCAATGAATCCGCCAGCCCGCGCGGGGAACATCGGCACCGGGCCTCGTCGAGGCCCCGACCTGCGGTCAAGGAGGGGGAAGGGAATGACCTTGGTGCACGGGGAACAGGACATCACGACCACCCACGGGACGCACGGCAACACCGACCGGACGAACGGGACGAGGGACGGCGCCGCCTGGAGCAACAACGGACCGTGGGAGACCCTGCGGGACCGCAAGCGGGTGCTGGTCGTCGCCCAGACCGTGGTGTACGCCCAGCGGCTGCACGACTTCTACTCGCTGCTCGCCTCCGACCTGCGGATCCACGTGCAGTTCACGGTGGCCCCGCACATGTTCAACCGCGGCGCCGCGGAGGGCCTGCTCGCCCTGGGCGCCACCGTACTGCCCTGGGAGCAGGCCGTCAGGCGCGAGTTCGACCTCGTCCTGGCGGCCGGCTCGCAGGGCATGGAGCAGCTGCGCGGGCCGGTCGTCCGGCTCCCGCACGGCGCCGGCAACATCAAGCTGTCCCGGCGCGGCGGGCCGGACGGCCAGCGGACCGCCATCGGGCTGCGCCCGGACTACCTGTACTGGGAGGGCAGACTCGTCCCGACCTCCTTCGCGCTGGCCCACGCGGAGGAACTGGACGAACTGGGCCGCAGCTGCCCGGAGGCGCTGCCGATCGCGGAGGTGGTCGGCGACCCCTGCTACGACCGGATCGCCGCCGCGCTGCCGCACCGGGAGCACTACCGGGCGGCGCTGGGGCTCGGACCCGAGGAGAAACTCGTCCTGGTCTCCTCCACCTGGGGGGCCGGCTCGCTGTTCACCCGGCTGGACGCCGTGCTGCCCCGGCTCACCTCGGAGCTGCCCCGGCAGGGCTACCGCGCCGCGCTGCTCGCCCACCCGAACATCGCGGCCGCGCACAGCCCCTGGCAGGTGCGGTCCTGGGCGACGGCCACCGCCCGCGGGGCCGTCTCGGTCGTCCCCCCGGAGGCGGACTGGCGGCCGCTGCTGGTCGCCGCCGACTACGTGATCGGCGACCACGGCTCGGTCACCCTGTACGCGGCGATGACCGGTGCCCCCGTACTCCTCGCGGAGTACCCGCACCACAACGTCAATCCGCGCTCGCCGTCCGCCCAGCTCGCCCGGACGGCACCCGCGCTCAGCCCCGGGCACCCGCTCACCGAGCAGCTCGCGTACGCCGCCGAGCAGTACCGCCCGGAGGAGTACGCCGCCATCGCCGCCCGGATCAGCTCCGAACCCGGACGCTTCGACCGCAACGCCCGCCGGCTGCTCTACCGGGTGCTCGGGCTCGGCCAGCCCGCGCACAGCCCCGAGCCGGCGCCGCTGCCGCTGCCCGATCCGCTGGACGCGCCCCTGGCGCCGGGCTCCCGGCGGGCCGGATGAGCGCCGCGCTGCACACCGTGCGGCTCGTGCCGCTCGCCGGTCCGCCGTCCGAGGGGTGCCCGGGCTCGCTGTTCGACGCCCGGGTGGAGTCCACGACCGGTGCCCGCCACGGGCTGCTGGCCGCGGCCCCGCCCACCGGGCCCGGTCGCGACCGGCCCGGCCCCGGCTTCGTGGACGAGCACCTGGTGCTCGACCTCACCGAACCGGCCGGCCGGCGCCGGCGACGGCAGGCCGACGTACTGCACCTCGGGCTGCTTCCGGCGGCGGACTCCGCCGCCCGGCTCGCCGGGGCGCTGTCCGCCCATCCCGGCTGCGCGGTCGCCACCGCCGAGCACCGCGGCGGAGCGGTGCTGCTGCTCGCCCGGACCGGGGCCCGGCTCCTGCTGCGGCCGGACCGCGGGGCGCACCACCCCGGCGCTCCCGCCCTGCCGCTCGCCCTCGGTTCGCTGGCGCACGCCTGGCTGGCCGCCGGGCGGGCGCTCACCGAACTCGACCGCCTCGACTGCTCCGGTCGGTTCGACCGCTCCGACCGCTTCGGCTCCGACCGCTCCGACCGCTCCGACCGCTTCGACCGCTCCGACCGCTTCGGCTCCGACCGCTCCAACCGCTTCGGCGCGGCCGCCTGCCGGGCCGGCGCGGTGGCGGCCGGACGGCTCAGGCGTCCGGGTCGCCGGGACGGGGGGTGACGCCGGGACCGACCCCGTACGCGGCGAGGCGGCCGGCCAGTCTGGCCGCCTCGGCCGCGGCACCGACGTCCCGGTACCGCGCCAGCGACTGCTCGAACCGGGCGCGCGCCCGATCCGGACGGCCGCGCCGCTCCTCGACCTGCCCGGCGAACTCCAGCGTCCGCGCCTCCCAGTGCGCCGACAGCCCGGCCCGGAAGCCCGCGAGGGCCGCCTCCAGACAGCCGTCGGCGAGCTCGTACGCGCCCAGCAGCCCGTGCGCCAGCCCCAGGAAGGCCGTCGCGCGGGCCGCCTCGTAGCCGTCCCCGATCGAGGACAGCTCCCGGCGCGCCCGCTCGACGGGCTCCACCGCCTCGGCCGCCCGGCCCGCCAGCAGCAGCACCTCGCCGTACGCCAGCCGGGCCAGCGCCGCACCGCGCAGGTAGTCCTGGGCCTCCCGCAGCTCCACCACCCGGTGCAGGCACTCGGCCGCCTCGGCCAGCCGGCCGGCCATCCGGTGGGTCTGGCCGATCCCGTACAGCGCGTTCGCCTGGGCCAGCGGATGGCCCAGCTCCCGGGCGAGTTCCAGGGCCTCGGTGAACCAGCGGGCCGCCTCCTCCGCCTCGCCCGCGTTGCGCAGCCCGTTCCCGCCGGAGGTCAGCATCCGCAGTTCGCCGCCGCGGTCGCCGGCCGTCCGGGCGGCCCGCAGACCGATCCGGTGGGCCTCGACCCACAGCCGCGCCGGGCGCAGCCGCAGGAACAACGGCCACATGGCGTCGGCCAGTTGCCAGGCGGCGGCGGGCCGGTCCAGCTCCTCGCACCAGCGCAGCAGATCGGCGAGGCGGTCGCGCTCCTGGTCGAGCCACCTCAGCGCCCGGACCTCGTCCTCGAACGCCCGGGCCGGATGGTGGGGCCGGGTGAGGTGGTCGCGGGCGAGGGTGCGGTGGCTCGGCGAGACGACCGCCTCGGCGGCGGTGGCCGAGGCCAGGTACCAGTCGACGATCCGGTCCAGCGCGGCCCGGCCGGCCTCGGTGCCCCGCAGCTCGCGGCCGTGCGTCCGGGCGTGCAGGCGCACCAGGTCGTGGAAGCGGAAGCGCTCCGGCCCGCGCTCCTCCAGCAGGTGCACGTCGATCAGACCGTCCAGCAGCCGGTCCGCCGCGGGCAGGTCCACGTCCATCAGGACGGCGGCGTTCTCCAGGGTGAACTCGCCGAAGGGCAGCAGGCCGAGCAGCCCGTAGAGCCGGGCGGCGCCGGGCTCCAGCACTCCGTACGAGGCGTCCAGCAGGTCCTGCACGGTCTCGCCCTCCGCGTTCAGCGCCGCCAGCCGGTCGGTGCCGCGCCCCAGCAGCTCGGCGGTGGCCGCGAGCGACTGGGCCGGCCGGGCGGCGATCCGCGCCGCCGCCAGGCAGATCGCCATCGGCAGTCCGGCGCAGGCGTCCACCACCACGGCCGCGGCGTCACTCTCCTGCGCCACCCGCCGCCCGCCGACCCGCGCGGCGAGGATCTCGGTCGACGCCTCCGCCGCGAGCGGCGCCAGCGTGCGGAACACCGCCCCGTCCATCCCGAGGCCGGTGAGCCTGCGGCGGCTGGTCACCACGACCACCGTGCCGTCCGAGCCCGGCAGCAGCGGCCGCACCTGCGCGGCCGTCGAGGCGTTGTCCAGGAGTACGGCGATCCGCCGCTCCGCCGCCAGGGAGCGCCACAGTGCCGCGCCCTCCGCCAGGCTGCGGGGCACCGGCGAGATCCCGAACGCCCGCAGGAACGCGCCGAGCGCCTCGGCCGGATCGGCGGGCCCGCCCGGGGCGTAGCCGCGCAGGTCCGCGTACAACTGGCCGTCCGGGAAGCGCCCGGCCAGGCCGCGCAGCCACTGGGCGGCGAGCGCGGTCTTGCCGACCCCGGCCGGGCCGGTCACCACGACGGTCGCCTCCGCCGGGCCGGACTCCCCGCCCAACGAACGGTCCAAGGCGGCCAGGTCGGCCTCGCGGCCGATCAACCGCCTCGGCGACGGGGGAAGTTGGCGCGGGACCGGGAGCGGCGGGGCGTGCAGGTGCAGGCCGTTGATCGTGCCCGCCTGCACCACCGAGCCACCGACGCCCCCGCCGCCGGTCAGCGAGTTGTGCACCACGCCGAAGGGCGGGTCGGGGTCCGTCACCGGCGACCACCGACCACGGCCGATCCTGTCACTGGCTCCCCCTGCCGTCGACGAATTGCCCGCGTGCGGTTAGCAGATGACTTGTCGTCAAGTCGAGGACATTCCCAAAAGAGCCTCACCCGAACCCCGTCGTGGTATAGCCGACCGCCCCGGACGCGTGCCATGCTCACCCGCGACACGGCAAGCTGGTAGCCAACCGGCGGGGGACGTCAATGAAGTTCCATCTCCTGGGGTCAGTTGAACTGTCGGTGAACGGAGAGCCATTGGCGCTCCACTCCGACAAACGGCGGCAGCTGCTGGCCGCACTGGCCATGGAGGTCGGAAGGCCGCTCTCCCACACGTCGCTCGCACACCGACTGTGGGACCAGGAACCACCGCCCAGCGCACTGACCAGCCTCTACAGCCACGTATCCCACCTCCGGGCGCTGCTGAGACGGGCCGCTCGTACCGGTGGGACGGAAAACCCGCGCGAAACGCCCACGATCGACACCCGATCGCACACGTACACCCTGCGGGCCGACCCCCAACTCATCGACTGGTGGCGATATCTGGACCTTGCCAGACAAGCCGCCCTGCTCGCCGGGAACGGACAGGACCACCAGGCCAGAACCGTCCTCTCCCGCGCCGAGGAACTCTGGGGCGGCGAACCCCTGGCCGGCCTGCCCGGCAGCTGGGCCCGCGCCACCCGTGCCACCATGGCCGACCAGCGCTTCGCCATCACCCTGCAGCGCATCGAGATCGACCTGCGGATCGGCCGCCACCACGAACTCATCCCCGAACTCACCGCCCTGCGCGAGGACCGCCCCACCGACGAACGCCTCGCCGGCCACCTGATGACCGCCCTCCACGCGGCCGGCCGCCAGGCCGACGCCCTGGCCGTCTACCCCGCCGTCGTCCGGCTGCTCCGCGCCCAGCTCGCCACCGAACCCGGCGAAGCCCTCACCCGCCTGCACCGGCGGATGCTCAACGGCGAACCGCTGCCCGGCACGCCCGGACGGGTCGAACTCGCCCCGGCCGCCGCCCCCGAGCCGTTCGAGCCGTCCGGCCTGTCCGGCCTGTCCGGCCTGTCCGGCCCGCCCGGCCGGCACCGGCTGATCGGCCGACGGGACGACCTCCGGCGCGTGCTGCCCGCCCCCGGGAGCGACCCCGCCGGCGCCCGGGGAGGCGTCGTCACCGTCTCGGCCATCCTCGGCATGCCCGGAGTCGGCAAGACCACGCTCGCCCTGCACGCCGCCGACCTGATGCGCGAGCACTTCCCCGACGGCTACGTCTACCTCAACCTGCGCGCCCATGTCGGCAATCAGCCGCCGCTGACCCCGGAGGCCGCCGGCGCCCTGCTGCTGAGACGCCTCGGCGTGCCCGCCACGACCATCCCGCTCGACGCCGACGAGGTGTTCGCGCTGTGCGCCGAGGCCCTCTCCAGCCGGCGCGCCGTCGTCGTCCTCGACGACGCCGCCGACGCCGCCCAGATCCGCCCGTTGCTGCCGCCCGCGCCGTCCGCCCTGATCATCGTCACCTCCCGCCAGCGGCTCGCCGAACTCCCGTGCGCACGGCCGGTGTTCCTCGACGTCCTGCCGGTGGACGACGCCGTCGCCCTGTTCAGCAACGTGGTCGGCCCCGACCGCTCGGCCGACCGGGAGCGCGTCGTCGAGATCGTCGACCGCTGCGGCCTCCTCCCGCTAGCCATCGAACTCGCCGCCAGCCGTCTCAAGGCCCGCCCCTCCTGGACCCTCGACCACCTCGCCCGACGCCTCTCCCGCAAGGGGCGGCTGGCCGAGATCCGCAGCGGCTCGTCCAGCATCGCCCGGGCCTTCGAGGTCTCCTACCACTACCTCCCGTCCGGCCAGCGCTCGGCATTCCGGCTGCTCGGCCTCTACCCCGGCCCGGATTTCGGCGTGCACGCGGCGGCGGCCCTGCTGGGCCTGGCGATCGACGAAACGGACCAGGTGCTGGAGGCATTGCTGAACTGTCACCTGATCATCGAAATTTCGCCCGAAAGGTACCAACTGCACGATCTCCTGAGGGAGTTCGCGGTGGCATTGGGAGTGGAGGACGCACAACGGGAGTCGGCGATCGAACGGCTGCTCCGCTTCGCCCTGCACGCGGCCGACCGGGCGGACCGGCTGCTCTATCCGCGCAGGTCGCGGAGCGAAGTCCCGACCAATCATCAATTCGGCGGTGTGGATGATTTGTCGGGAGACATCGGAATCGACTCCCCCGCTTCGGCCAGGGCCTGGCTGGAGAGCGAGCACGCCGCCCTGATCGCCCTCACCACCCACTCGAACCACCCCGGGCTCGCCGAGGCGGGCGCCTGGCTCGCCCACGTCCTGGCCGGTCACCTGGACGCCGAGGCGTACTGGAGCGAAGCCCAGGCGATGCACCGGGCAGCGGCGTCGTACTGGCATTCGCAGGCGAACGACCGGCAGGAGGCGCGGGCGCTGATCGACCTGGGGGCGACGCTGGCGAACGCCTCGCGCTACGACTCCGCCGCCGAGGCCCTCGAACGCGGCTTGAGCCTCGCCCGCACGGAGGGCGACCTCGACGCAGCGGCCAACGCCCTCAACCTGCTGGGGCAACTGCGGTGGAGCCAGAGCCGACTCCACGAGTCCCTGGCACTCCAGCACGAGGTGCTGGCCATTCGGAAGGAGCAGGAAGACCAGTGGAACGTCTCGCGCTGCCTGGCCAACATCGGCATACTGCACCGATCGATGGGCGATTCGGATTCCGCACTCGCCGCTTACAACAGCGCTCTGCCACTGGCCCAGAAATTCGATGACCGGGTTCTCGAACTCCGGATCCTGAACAATATCGGAGAGCTTCATCTCATCGCCGGACAGAATCCATCGGCCCGCGAGACCTTCGAATTGGTACTGAGGATCGGCCGCGGAGTCATGTCCCAGCTCGACCTGTCGGTGGTCCGCACCAATCTTGCAAAGACACTGACAATACCCGACGAACTCGAAAAGGCACTCTCGCTGCACCGTTCCGCCCTGGCCACGTTCCGCGAAGTCGGCAGCATCCGCCACGAGGCCGACGCTCGCAACGCGCTGGGCGAGACCCTGCTGACGGCATGTCAACACCGAGCGGCACTGGACCAGCACGCGATCGCCCTGGAGCTGGCCCGCACCATCGGCGCCGCTCGCGAGGAGGCGGCCGCTCTGCGCGGTCTGGGCCTGGGCGAGGCGGCGGCCGGAAACCGAACCGCCGCCCTCACCCACCTCACAGCAGCCGTCGCACTGGCCGAACAGGTGGACATCGCGGACGAGGCCGCACGGGTCCGGTCGGCTCTCAACAACCTCGAATCGAACTCCTCATATAATCGCCCCCATCGAAATGAAGTACGGCCCTAGGGCATCGATTTGATCATCCGATGCGGTTATGCGAGGCTCTGCCCATCCAAGCGGCGACGCCGACCGAATCGGACAGAAAGCCCGGCGCACAATGACCATGTTCCTTCACATAGCCCTGATCGTCACAGCGATGCCGATCTGGTGCTAGCCGTTTAGCGCGACGGCCGCCTCTCCCGTGTAGACCTGGAACGTCAGCGACTCCTGGAGATAGAGCTGAATCGTCTCGGCGTCGTGGGAGAGGTAGCCCACCGAGACGTCCTGGCCCAGGCAGAGTGCGAAGTCCCCTCCCCGGGTGGACAACAGGAACGCCCCCTCGATCGCGGGGGCCCAGATGATGTCGCCGTCCAGCAGTCGGGCCAGGTGGTTGTGGACGGGGTAGCCGTGGTCGCTGGTCTCGTTGACGGCGGTGAAGGCCTCGGCGCCGAGCAGGAGTGAGTACGGCCCGCCGACGCCCGCCAGGCGCAGGGTGGTGAGCCCACGGCTCACGGCCTCCGGGTATTCCCGGACGTCCTCCGGGAGTTGGACCGGAGGGTTGCTGGAGCCGGCCCGGATGCCCTCGATCGCGGCGGCCCGGTAGCCCTCGAAGACGGCGCGGTCCTCGGCGCGGGCGAGGGTGCGGGCGGCGTCCTTGACCGGTTGCCAGTCGGAATCCCGGGAGCCCCGTTCGACGTCGTCGACAGCCTCCCGGCCGACGGTGAAGGGCACCCGCAGCTCGACCACCGGGCGGCTGGCGCGGGCCCGGGCCCGGACGCCGTCGAGGGGCGGTTCGATGCCGGTGAGATGGCCCGTGCCGACGGCGGCGAGGGTGGTGCCCTCCGGGCCGGTGAGATCGACCACCCGGCGGCCGGCGATGTGGAGCTTGAAGGTCTGGCGGGCCTCCTCCTCGATCTCCTCCCAGGCGGCGGCGGAGACGGGGGCCAGTTCGCGGTGCAGGTTGTTCACGGTGCGGGTCCTGTTCGGGGTCGGCTTCGGTCGGGCGGCTTTCAGGAGGTCGGCTTGAGGCTGCCGATGCCGAGCGAACCGTCCGGGCGCGACCCGACAGCGGGAACAGCGGCGGGAGCCGTGGCGGGAACCTCAGCGGGAACGATGTCGGCGGCCCGGGCGGCCGGTGGCGGCGAGTCGAGGAAGTCGGCGGTCGGGACGTAGAACAGCGAGCCGGTGACGGCCGTGGAGAAGTCCAGCAACCGGTCGGTGGTGCCGGGCGGGTTGCCGATGAACATGTTGCGCAGCATCTCCTCGGTCACGCCGGGGTCGCGCGCGTAGCCGATGAAGTAGGTGCCGAACTCGCCCCCGCCGTCGAAGGAGCCGAAGGCCATGTTGTAGCGGACGATCTTCTGTTCCTCGCCGTCCGGGCCGGTGATCACGGTGAGCGCCACGTGCGAGTCGGCGGGTTTGACGTCGTCGTCCAGTTCGATGTCGGTGAGCTTGGTGCGGCCGACCGCCCCCTCCTGCTGCTCGACGCTCAGCGCGTTCCACTTGTCCAGGTCGTGCAGGTACTTCTGGACGATGACGTAGCTCCCGCCCGCGAAGTCCGCGTCCTCCGCCCCGACCAGGGTGGCCTCGGCGGCGGCCCGGCCCTCGGGGTTCTCGGTGCCGTCCACGAAACCGAGCAGGTCCCGGTCGTCGAAGTAGCGGAAGCCGTGCACGGCGTCGACCACGGTGGCCGCACCGGCGAGGCGGGTGGTGAGCTGGCCGGCCAGTTCGAAGCAGAGGTCCATCCGCTCGGCCCGCAGGTGCAGCAGCAGGTCGCCCGGGGTGGCCGGGGCGCGGTGGCGGGGGCCGGCCAGTTCCTGGAAGGGGTGGAGGTCGGCGGGCCGGGGGCCGTCGAAGAGGCGGTCCCAGAGCTCGGAGCCGATGCCGGTGACGCAGGTGAGGCCGCCGTCGGGGGCCCGGAAGCCGACGGACCGGCGCAGTCCGGCGAGGTCGGGCAGGAGGTCGCGGACGGCGTCCTCGCCACCGGCTTCGACGGTGAGGACCAGGAAGACCGCCGCGCCGGTCAGCGGCGAGAGCACGGCTTGCGGTTCGGGCTGCATGCCACCGATGACATCGCACAACGGACGCGTCGGCACGGTCGGCATGCAGCCGAACGGCCCCGACGACAGGGCCGGCGGCACCATCCGAAACCGCTCCGAGGGGCCGTTCGGGTGAGCGGGCCGCGGCGGCCGGACGTGCGCCGAGGGGGGTGCGCGAAGGCGCGCACCCCCTCGGCCGTCCGGAGCCGGACCCGCCGTCCGGCGTCAGACCCGCAGCGCCGCCAGCTGTTCGGCGAACGGGACGACCTGCTCGGGCACCGCCGCCCCCGCCGCCGGGCCGCGCCCGGCCAGCAGCGCCGCCAGCTCGCCTGCGGCGCGCTCGATCCGGCCCGGCAGGCCGTCGGTCAGCGCGTCCCCGGCCGTGCCCCAGTCGTCGGTGGCCGCGTACACGGCCGTCGGCAGCACGACCGCGCGCAGGTAGCTGAAGAGCGGCCGTACGGCGTGCTCCAGGGCGAGCGAGTGCCGGGGCGTCCCGCCGGTGGCGGCGATCAGCACCGGCTTGCCGGTGAGCGCGTCATGGTCGATCACGTCGAAGAAGGACTTGAACAGGCCGCTGTAGGAGGCGGTGAAGATCGGCGTCACCGCGATCACCGCGTCCGCCTCCGTCACCGCGCCGATCGCCCCGCGCAGCGCGGCGGCCGGGAAGCCGGTGACGAAGTTGTTGGCGATGTCCACCGCGAGGTCGCGCAGCTCGATCACCGTGACCTCGGCCTCCCGGTCCTGCTCGCCGAGCCGGCGCACGGTCGCCTCGGCGAGCCGGTCGGCCAGCAGGCGCGTCGAGGACGGCTCGCTCAGTCCGGCGCTCACCACCGCCAGCTTGAACGCGGTCACTTGGCGACCTCCTCCTTCTCGTGAGCCGCACGGGCGTCGTGGGCGTCGTGGGCCTCGTGGGCCCGGTGGCTGTCGGCGGCGTCGCGGGCCGCGAGCAGTGCGGCGTGGGTCGGCCCCTCCGGCACCCCGGCCGGGCGGCCCTTGGCGAACTCCTCGCGCAGCACCGGCACGACCTCCTCGCCGAGCAGGTCCAGCTGCTCCAGCACGGTCTTCAACGGCAGGCCGGCGTGGTCCATCAGGAACAGCTGGCGCTGGTAGTCGCCGAAGGTCTCGCGGAAGCCGAGCGTCTTCTCGATGACCTCCTGGGGGCTGCCCACGGTGAGCGGGGTCTGCTCGGTGAACTCCTCCAGCGAGGGCCCGTGCCCGTACACCGGCGCGTTGTCGAAGTACGGACGGAACTCGCGCACCGCGTCCTGGGAGTTCTTCCGCATGAACACCTGCCCGCCGAGGCCGACGATCGCCTGCTCGGGCGTGCCGTGGCCGTAGTGGGCGAAGCGCTCGCGGTAGAGCTCGATCAGCTTCTGGAAGTGCTCCTTGGGCCAGAAGATGTTGTTCGCGAAGAAGCCGTCGCCGTAGTACGCGGCCTGCTCGGCGATCTCCGGGCTGCGGATCGAGCCGTGCCAGACGAACGGCGGGACGTCGTCCAGGGGGCGCGGGGTGGAGGTGAAGGACTGCAGCGGGGTGCGGAAGCGGCCCTGCCAGTCCACCACCTCCTCGCGCCACAGCTGGTGCAGCAGCGCGTAGTTCTCGATCGCCAGCGGGATGCCCTGGCGGATGTCCTTGCCGAACCACGGGTAGACCGGGCCGGTGTTGCCGCGGCCCATCATGAGGTCCACCCGGCCGTCGGCGAGGTGCTGGAGCATCGCGAAGTCCTCGGCGATCTTCACCGGGTCGTTGGTGGTGATCAGCGTGGTCGAGGTGGAGAGGATGAGCCGGTCGGTCTGCGCGGCTATGTAGCCGAGCATGGTCGTCGGCGAGGACGGGACGAAGGGCGGGTTGTGGTGCTCGCCGGTCGCGAAGACGTCCAGGCCGACCTCCTCGGCCTTGCGGGCGATGGCCACCATCGCCTTGATCCGCTCGTGCTCGGTCGGGGTGCGGCCGGTGGTCGGGTCGGGGGTGACGTCACCGACGCTGAAGATTCCGAACTGCATGCTGCTCACCACACTCCAGGAGGTCCCAGGTAGTCCAACTTTCAACCACCCTAGCAGTGGGCCGCGGATCGTTATTCCCCCGGTTCCCGCCGACAATGGAAGGCGGGCCCCGGGCGGCCACGGCAACGGGCCCCGACAGCGGCCGGGCCCTGCGGAAGGACGGCGAACCGATGGCGCCGTACATCGCGGTGAGCGCACTGAGCCACGAGGGCCTGGTGCGGGAGCACAACGAGGACAGCCTCACGGTCGGCCCCTGGACGCTCTGCGCCACGGTGACCGCCAACCCGCAGACCCTGCTCTTCCCGCTCGGCCCGCCCTGCGTGGTCGCGGTGGCCGACGGCCTCGGCGGCCACCCCGGCGGCGAGGTGGCCAGCGCGCTGGTCGCCCGCCGGCTCGCCGCCGCCGGGGGCGGGCTGGAGGACGAGGAGGCCGTCCGAGAAGAACTCCAGGAGTGCAACCGGGCGGTCCACGCGGCCACCGCCGGGGACCCCGAGCTGGCCGCGATGGGCACCACCGTCGCCGGACTGGTGCTGCTGCCCGAGCAGGGGATGGTCTTCAACGTCGGGGACAGCCGGGTCTACCGGGTCACCGGGGACGGGCTGGAGCGGGTGAGCGTGGACGACAGCCCGCCGCTGCCGCCCGGCCGGCTCACCACCTCGGTCGTCACCCAGACCCTGGGCGGCTCGCTCGGGCTCACCTTCGTGGAGCCGCACGTGCGGACCTCTCCGCTGGCCGTCGGCGACCGCTACCTGGTGTGCAGCGACGGACTGACCGACCCGGTCCCCGAGGAGGAGCTGGCCGAACTGCTCACCCGCTCGTCCGACACCTCCGAGCGGGCCGACGGGAGGGCCGCCTTCGAACTGTGGAAGGCGGCGATCGAGGCGGGCGGGCCGGACAACATCACCCTGGCGCTGGTGCGGATCGGGGAGTGACACGGCGCCCGCCCACGGCACCCCGGCACACCCGGCAAACCCGCTGGAAACGCGCGGAGGCCGTGGCGGCGATGGCCACCACGGCCTCCGGAACAGCGGGTCGAGCCCCCCGCCGTAGGCGTCGGGCTACTTGCGGAGCAGCAGGATCACCCCAGCCGTCGCCAGGCCGACCAGTACGGCGGCCACGCCGTACGCCAGGCGGTGCGCCTTCAGCACCGGCAGGAAGCGGTCCACCGCGTAGCGGCCGGGGCCGGTCAGCGCGAGGGCGGCGGCACCTGCCGTCAGCAGCAGCTCGTACTCGTTGCCCTTGGGGGCGAAGAAGCCGCCGCCCCAGGTGACGGCGATAGCGTTGACCATCGTCCCGACGACGGCGGCACCCGCCAGCGGGGTCAACAGGCCGACGGCGAGGCCGAGTCCACCCAGGATCTCGGTGAGGCCGGCGACCACGGCCATGGCGTTGCCCGCCGGGTAGCCGCTCATGGTGAAGAACTGACCGGTGCCGTCGATCCCGCCGCCCCCGAACCAGCCGAACAGCTTCTGGCTGCCGTGCGCGGCCATGGTCAGGCCGAGCACCAGGCGCAGGAGCAGGAGTCCGGCGTCGTAGGCGTGCGGGGAGGTGGCCGTGGACCCGGAGCTGTTCCGGGCCGGGCCGGCGGGGCTGGTGGCGGCGGTCGTGCTCGGGCTGTTGCTCGGCATGCGCGTCTCCATCGATCGGGGTCGGTCGTAGGGGGGTGTGGATGGCGGTGCGGCCGGGCGGGGTCTGGCATCCGCGCCAGTTGTTCAAATTTGAACCGGCCACTCCCCGACCGTACCGTGGAGTTCGAATTTGAACAACTGACGGTCCGTGAGCGACTCGCGCGGCCCGGCGGGACCGGTGCAGGGTGGAGACATGGCTCACAGCAGGCGACACCAGCGGGCCGCCCGGTCCGACACGCCGTACTCCGAGGCCCTCGCCGCCTTCGACGAGCGGGTCCGCCTGATCACTCCCGACCGGTGGGACTCCCCCACCCCGTGCGCCGACTGGTCCGTCCGCGACCTGGTCAACCACCTCACCGCCGAGCAGCTGTGGGTCCCCGAACTGCTGATGGGCACCACCACCGGCGAGGTCGGGAGCCGGTTCGACGGCGACGTGCTCGGCGACGACCCGGTCGCCGCCTGGGCGGCCGCCGCCGAGGCCGCCCGGCGGGCCTGGGAGGTGCCCGGCGCCACCGAGCTCACCGTCCACCTCTCCTTCGGCGACGTCTCCGGGCAGGACTACCTGGACCAGCTCACCACCGACCTGGTCATCCACGCCTGGGACCTCGCCGAGGGCATCGGGAAGCACACCCGGCTCCCGGGCGACCTGGTGGACTTCGCGCTCGGCGAGGTCGCGGGCCACGGCGACCTCGCCAGCAGCGGGATGTTCGACCCGCCGCTGCCGGTGCCCGAGGGCGCGAGCCCGCAGACCCGGCTACTGGCCCTCACCGGGCGGCGGGACGGCTGAGGCGCGCCCGGCCGGGGCCGGCCGGGACGGGTCACGGGTTCGGGGTCACGGTTCGGTCCGGCTCCGGGATTCCGGGTTCCGTCCGGCGGCGCCGGATACTGGACGGTACGGGGGGCAGTCCTGATCCCGGACGAGAGGCGGTCACGCCATGAGCCGCAGGCCGGACATCCTCGGCGAGTTCACCACCGACCACAAGGCGGTCACCGAGCTGCTGGACCGGGCCGAGACGGCACCGGCCGGCTCCGCCGAGCGCGCCGAGCTGGTCGCCCGGCTCACCGACCTGCTGTTCACCCACTGCGCCGCCGAGGAGGAACACCTCTTCCCGGTCGTCCAGCACGACGTGCCCGAGGGCGGGGCACTGGTCTTCCGCAGCATCCACGACCACCTGGCGATCGGGCAGTACCTCTCCGACCTGCAGGGACTCGGCCCGGCCGACCCGGCCTTCGACACCCTGCTGCGCGGCCTCGCCGACACGCTCCGGCGGCACCTGGCCGGCGAGGAGGAGGTGCTCTTCCCGGCCGCCCGCAAGGCCCTGCCCGCCGCCGCCCGCGCAGCGCTCGGCGAACGACTGCGGACGGAACGGGAGGCGCTCGACGACCCGGGATGAGGCCCCGGGCCGAGGCCAGTCCCTGCGGCGGCTCAGCCCTTGCGGCGACTCAGCCCTTGCGACGGCTCAGCCCTTGGGGCTGATCACCGCGAACCGGGCGCCCTCGCGGTCCCGCAGCCGGGCCACCCGCCCGTAGGGGGTGTCGAAGGCCGGGCCGACCACCGAACCGCCCAGCTCCACCGCCCGGGCCAGCGCCCGGTCGGCGTCCTGGACGGCGAAGGAGATCTCCCAGTGCGGCGGCGTGCCCGCCGGTCCGCCCGCCTGCTCCTTGGCCAGCGCCGCGACGCTGTGGCCCTCCGCCCGCAGCACCACCCGGTCGTGCTCCCAGCGGACCTCGAAGCGCTCCGGATCCCGGCCGTCCCAGCGGAACACCTCGCCGTAGAACAGCGCCGCCGCGAACGGGTCCGGGGTGCGCAGCTCGATCCAGACCGGCGCTCCCGGCAGGTCCAGCTTCCGGGCCCGGCCCAGCGGGCCCTCCCAGATGCCGAACACCGCGCCGGCCGGGTCCGCGGCGAAGGCGACCCGCCCGGCGTCGAAGGCCAGCGGCCCGACCGCCAGGGTGGCGCCGCGCTCGCGCACCGCGTCGGCGGCGGCGTCGGCGCTCTCCGTCCCGAAGTAGCTGGTCCAGGCGAGCGGCACCGCCCCGGTCCCCGCGAGCCCCAGACCGGCCACCGCCTCCCCGCCGGTCACCGCGTGCACGTACGGGCCGAAGCGCTCCGGCCCGGGCTCGAACTCCCAACCGAGCAGCGGGCCGTAGAAGTCCTTGGCACCCTCCAGGTCCCGGGCGATCAGGCTCACCCAGCACGGAACGGCCGCCACACAGCGCACCTTGGCGGTCGACTCCTCGCTGTCCATCGCGAACCTCCTCGCCCACCCGGCCGCCGGGCCCGTCCCGACTCCCACGACCCACCGGCCGCCCGGGACGCCCAGCCTAGGCCGACGGGGCTACCCGCCCCGGGAAGACATGGCCGGGCTCAGCGCACCCAGTTCTTCAGCGGCTCGGTGTCCAGCGAGATGCCGACGGGCTCGGGGATCCGGACGGTCTTGCCGAACGGGAGGGTCCGGACGGTCTCGTAGCGGACGCCGTCGGGCTGGCTGTGCAGGATGACCTCGGCGGAGTCCCGGTCGATCAGCAGGTAGACGGGAATTCCGGTCTCGGCGTAGGCCCGGGGCTTCTCGACTCGGTCGCGGCGGTCCGTGTCGGAGTCGAACGACGTGACCTCGGCAACCATGAGCACCTGGTCAGCAGCAGCCCAGTCACATGTGACGCAGGTCACATCGTGGCCGGAAATTACGGGGACAGATTCCCCGTTTACGAGTACGTTGGCAGAAGCGGGGAGAACTTCCCCGGTATCCTGGAGGAGCAGTAGTCATGACCACCGTCGCCGCCGAGCCGGCCGGTTCCACGGGGAGTGTGCGTACGCCGAAGCTGCGTGCGGACGCGAGCCGGAACCGGGAGCGGATCGTGCTGGCGGCCCGGGACGCGTTCGTCGAGCACGGTGCGGACGCGCCGCTGGACGAGATCGCGAAGCGGGCGGGGGTCGGCAACGCCACGCTGTACCGGAACTTCCCGGACCGGGTGGCGTTGATCCGCGAGGTGGCGCTGCTCGTCAAGAGCCGCATCCTGGCGCTCGCCGAGACGGCGACGGCGGAGGCGGACGCACCTGACGGCGGCGGCCCGTTCGACGCCCTGCAGCGGTTCGTGCACGCGACCGTCGCGGAGAAGATCGGCGGCCTCTGCACCCTCTTCAGTAGCCACATCGATCCGCACGACCCGGACCTGACCGAGGTCCGGGAGCGCCTGAGGTCCGCCGTGGGCGGGCTGATGGAGCGCGCCCGGGCCGCGGGTGAGCTCCGGCCGGACGTCGACCACGGTGACCTGTTCATCGCGATGAGCCAGCTGACCCGACCGCTGCCGAACACCTCCTGCCGGCTGCTCGACGAGTTCGTCCACCGGCACCTGCAGATCTTCCTGGACGGTCTGCGCACGCCCGTCCGCTCGGTCCTGCCCGGCCGCGCCGCGACCTTCGAGGACCTCCAGCCCAAGAACTGACCGACCACCAGCACCGCCCGACGCACCACCGACCGGCGCCGCGTCTCCCGACGCGTTCGCGCGCCCTCGCACCCGTACGGCAACCTGCCGTTCCCGTACGGCAGTTGACCGTTCTCGCACACCCACGCACCGTGAAATGGGTACCCCCATGTCTCAGACCGACGCCCGCCCGGCGACGCTCCCCGATCCCAGGCGCTGGAAGGCGCTGATCTTCATCGGCCTCGCCCAGCTGATGGTCGTCCTCGACGCCACCATCGTGAACATCGCCCTGCCGTCCGCCCAGCGGGACCTGGGCATATCCGACGGCAACCGCCAGTGGGTGATCACCGCCTACGCGCTGGCCTTCGGCGGCCTGCTGCTCTTCGGCGGCCGGATCGCGGACCTCTGGGGCCGCAAGCGGACCTTCATCGTCGGCCTGACCGGCTTCGCCCTGGCGTCCGCGCTCGGCGGCGCCGCGGTCAACACCGCGATGCTGCTCGGCTCCCGCGCCCTCCAGGGCGTGTTCGGCGCGCTGCTGGCGCCCGCCGCACTGTCACTGCTCGCGGTGACCTTCACCGAGGCCAAGGAGCGCGCCAAGGCCTTCGGCATCTACGGCGCGATCGCCGGTGGCGGTGGCGCCATCGGGCTGATCCTCGGCGGCTTCCTGACCGAGTACATGAACTGGCGTTGGACCTTCTTCGTCAACATCCCGTTCGCCGTCGTGGCCGCCACGGGCGCCGTCATGGTGATCCGCGAGCCCGCCGAGGGCCGCAACCGCAACAAGCTGGACGTCCCCGGCGTGCTGCTGGTGACCACCGGCCTGGTCTCCCTGGTGTACGGATTCACCCGCGCCGAGTCCAACGGCTGGACGGCCGGCAGCACCCTGGGCCTGTTCGCCGCGGCCGTCGTGCTGCTGACCGCCTTCGCCGTCGTCGAGCGCACCGTCAAGGCCCCGCTGCTGCCGCTGCGCGTGGTCCTGGACCGCAACCGCGGCGGGGTGTACCTGTCGCTGGGCATGGCCGTGATCGGCATGTTCGGTCTGTTCCTCTTCCTGACCTACTACCTGCAGGTGGTGCGCGGTTACAGCCCGGTGCTGACCGGCGTGGCCTTCCTGCCGATGGTGGCGGGCATGATCACCGGCTCGACCCAGATCGGTGCCCGGCTGATGACCCGCGTCCCGGCGCGCTTCCTGATGGCGCCCGGCTTCCTGACCGCCTCGATCGGCATGTTCCTGCTGACCCACATCGGCCTGGACACCTCGTACCCGGCGCTGATCCTGCCCGGCCTGATCCTGATGGGCCTCGGCATGGGCACCGCCTTCATGCCGGCCATGAGCCTGGCCACCCACGGCGTCCAGCCGCGGGACGCGGGCGTGGCCTCGGCCATGGTCAACACCTCGCAGCAGGTCGGCGGCGCCATCGGCACCGCGCTGCTGAACACCATCGCGGCCAGCGCCACCACCACGTGGCTGACCTCGCACGCCCACGCCCTGGCCACCGCCGCCTCGCCCGAGGCCGCCAAGGCCCTGCAGTTCCAGGGCATGGTGCACGGCTTCACCACCGCGATCTGGGTCTCGTTCGGGATCCTGGTGGCGGCCGCCACGGTCGCCTTCACCTTCATCAACGCCGGTCGCCCCGGCGCCACGGGTGCGGGCACCGGCTCGGACGCGGCGAAGGTCGACGAGGTGCCGGTGCTGGTGCACTGACCCGCGCCGCCCCTCGGGGCGCCGCCCGTCCCGGTCACATGGGTGCGTTCGCGGCCCGTCCGGTGTCTCCCCGACACCGGGCGGGCCGCTCGGCGTTTCCGCCCCGGCCGTCCCGGCGAACGGCCCCCGGGTAGAAGTGGGGATTGCTCCCCGATTATTGTGACCCCAGTGCGAATCGGGGAACTATCCCCGTTTCCTTCGGACTGAGGTGCGTGCACATGACCCGGAATCAGAACCCAGGGCGGGGGCGGCGGGCTGCCGACTGGGCGGACGGCCGGCTGGGGATCCACACCCTGGCCAGGGCCAACCTGCGGAAGATCTTCCCGGACCACTGGTCCTTCATGCTGGGCGAGATCTGCCTCTACACCTTCCTGATCATCATCCTGACCGGCGTCTGGCTGACCCTGTTCTTCAAGCCCAGCATGGGCGAGGTGGTCTACAGCGGCTCGTACGTCCCGCTCAAGGGCGTCTCGATGTCCGAGGCCTACGCCTCCACCGTGGACATCAGCTTCGAGGTCCGCGGCGGGCTGCTGATCCGGCAGATCCACCACTGGGCGGCGATCGTCTTCGTGGCGGCCATGTTCGTCCACATGATGCGGGTGTTCTTCACCGGCGCCTTCCGGAAGCCGCGCGAGATCAACTGGGTCTTCGGCTTCCTGCTGCTGTTCCTCGGCATGCTGGACGGCTTCTTCGGCTACTCGCTCCCTGACGACCTGCTCTCCGGCACCGGCATCCGGTTCATCGAGGGCGTGGTACTGGCCGTGCCGCTGGTCGGCACGTACGTCCAGATGTTCCTGTTCGGCGGGGAGTTCCCCGGGCACGACATCATCCCGAGGTTCTTCACCATCCACGTGCTGCTGGTGCCCGGCATCATGCTCGGACTGCTGGTGGCCCACCTGATCCTGGTCTTCCACCACAAGCACACCCAGTGGGCCGGGCCCGGCAGGACCGAGCAGAACGTGGTCGGCATGCCGCTGATGCCGGTCTACGCGGCCAAGGCCGGCGGCTTCTTCTTCCTGGTCTTCGGGATCGTCGCGCTGATGTCCGCGGTCGCCACCGTCAACCCGATCTGGGCGTACGGGCCCTACCGTCCGGACCAGGTCTCCACCGACGCCCAGCCGGACTGGTACATGGGCTTCGCCGAGGGCCTGATCCGGGTGATGCCCGGCTGGGAGATCGGCCTGTGGGGGCACACCCTCAACCTCGGGGTGCTGATCCCGTTCACGCTGTTCCCGGTGATCCTCGGCGCGATCGCGGTCCACCCGTTCGTCGAGAGCTGGGTGACCGACGACGGGCGCGAGCGCCACCTGCTCGACCGGCCGCGCAACGCGCCCGTGCGCACCGCCCTCGGCGCGGCCTGGATCAGCCACTACCTGGTGATGCTCGCGGGCGGCGGGAACGACCTCATCGCCACCCACCTCCACCTGTCGCTCAACGCGATCACCTACGCGGTGCGGATCGGCTTCTTCGTCGTCCCGGTGGCCGTCTTCGTGGTCACCAAGCGCTGGTGCCTGGGCCTGCAGCGGCGGGACCGCGACAAGGTGCTGCACGGGCGGGAGACCGGCATCGTCCGCCGGCTGCCGCACGGCGAGTACACCGAGGTGCACGCCGGGCTCGCGCCCGCCGAACTGCACCGGCTCACCGCCCACGAACAGCCCCGCCCCCTCGAACTGCCGCCCGCGGTGGACGAGAATGGTGTGGCCCGACCGGCGGGCGCACTCACCCGCACCCGCGTACGGCTGTCCCGCGGATTCCACGGCGAGCACGCCCGGATCCCCAGGCCCACCGCCGAGGAGTACCGCGAGATCACCGAGGGCCACGGTCACCACTGACCCGCCCCCCGCGAGAGGGAGGAGATCATGCACGACCGAACCGACCGGCTGGCCGACAGCAGGTACCTGCTGCTGACCACCTTCGGCGACGACGGCAGCCGACAGGACTCGCAGCTGTGGGTCGTGCCCGACGGCACGGCGCTCGGCGTCTGGACCCCCGCCCACTCCGGCGAGGCCGAACGGATCCGGCGTCACCCCCGGGTGCTGATCGGCCCCTGCGACGCCCACGGACGCCCGACCGGCCGCCGGCTCCCGGCCCGCGCCCGGCTCTGCGACCCCGACGCGACCGCGCGCTACCGCACCTCGCTGATCAACAAGTACGGCCTGACCGCGCTGGTCGCGCTGGCCCGCAGCCGGTTCCGGGTGGGGCTGGCCGGGACGGTCGGGATCCGGATCACGCTGAACGAGCTGGAACAGCGGCTGGTCGGGCCGGAGTGGCGCCCGCCGGCCACGTACTGCGTCAACTGACCTCCGGCACGCGCCGGTTGGCCAGCCGAGTGCCGGGACCCGTGGGGACACGGGCCCGGCACTCGGCGTTTCCCCGGCTCAGGTCCCCTCGTCCGGCGCCCGTGCCAGGTCCCCCGGTTCGCAGGCCTCGCGACCGGTCCCCACGTGCACCACCTTGACCGCCCGCTCGGGCCCGCCGGGGACGACCTGCTGCTCGTGCCCGCACCGCGGGCAGATCAGCGGGATGCGCGGGCGCTCCGGATCCCGTCCGGCCTGGTCACCGGCGGGGTGCGGGGCGGTCACGAGAGCGGATGGGTCGGGACCGGGCTGACCTCCTGGATCTCCCCGTGCGCCTTGGAGAGCAGCTGCGAGGCGAGGTCGTTGAGCGCGCGGGCCCCCGCGATCTCCTCGCCGACCCGCAGCTGTTCCGGGTCGGAGGGGTGGCGGCTGCTGTAGCCGTGGGCACGCAGTTCGCTCCCGTCGCCGAGCCTGAGCAGGGCGGCGGCGGTCGTCCGCGGGCCGTCCTCGCGGAACTCCATCTCGATGTGCCAACCGACCAGAGTCTGCATGGCGGATCACCTCCATCGGTTACCCCTCCAGAGTGCGCCGCGCCCCACGTGAACACCAGGCCAGCCGGGCCGAGGCCTAGTTGAACACGTTCAACTCGACGGCGTAGAGTCAGCGCGAAAGCTTATTTGAACGCGTTCAAGAGAGGGTGCGTCCGCCGTGGGCAAGGGCACGACCGAACTGGTGGACCTGCTGGTCCTGCTCGGCATGGGCGCCGTCCTGCCGCTCGGGCTGGCCCTGATCGGCGAACCCGGACTCGCCCGGATCCGGCGGCTCTGGCCGCTCGCGGCCGTCCCCGGAGCGCTCTCGCTCTGGCTGCCGCGCGGTGCCCTGGCCACCGGCAGCGCCACCCTGTACGCCCTGGGCACCCTGCTGGTGGCCCTGCACGCGCCGCTGCGGCTGGCCCGGACCCGCTCACTCGCCCCCGCCGAGGTCGCCGTGCTCACCGCGCTGGCCGCGCCCTCGGTGGCCGGCGTCGCCCTGGTCGCCGAGCGCTCCGGCTACCCGCTGTTCGGCTTCGAACCGCACATCCTGGCGCTGACCGTCCCGCACTTCCACTACGCCGGCTTCACCGCCGCGCTGGTCGCCGGGCTGGTCTGCCGCGCCGACCACCGCTCGCGGCCGGCCCGCTGCGCGGCGCTCAGCGTCCCGGCGGGCACCCTGCTGGTGCTGGCCGGGTACTTCCTGGGCAACTGGTGGCAGTTCGCCGGAGCCATCGTCCTGAGCACCGGGATGTGGCTGGTCGGCCTCATCAGCTGGCGCCAACTGCGGCCCCGGGCGGCCGACCGGGCCACCGCCCGGCTGCTCGCAGCCTCCTCCGCCGTCCTGGCCCTCACCATGCTGCTGGCCCTGTGGTGGGCGCTCGGCCGGGCCGCCGGGCTCCCCCACCCCACCCTCGGCTGGATGGCCGCCACCCACGGCCTGGGCAACGCCCTCGGCTTCGCCCTCTGCGCGCTCCTCGCCTGGCGCCGGATCGGCGACGTCAACCACCTGAACGGCACGGAGACCCCTCGATGAACCACCACGGCCACCACGGCCACCCCGGCCGCCGCGGCGACGACTACAGCTACCCCGAGCAGGGTGCCAGCCGCACCGGTGACCTGCCCGCCGGCTACCGCCACCTGCGCCACCGGGCCCGGATCGGCCACGGCCGCGCCGCCCTCGACGTCGCCGGAGCCGCCCTGCTCGGCTGGCGGATGCACCGCCTGGCCGGCGTCCGGATCGACGCGGAGGCCGAGGAGGCCGGCCCCGGTGTCGCCGTGCGCTGCGCCATCGGCCTCGGCCCGCTGCGGGCCGACGCGCCCAACCGGGTGCTGGCCGCCGTCAACGGCCCGGACCGGTACGGCTTCACCTACGGGACCAGGCACGGGCACCCGGGCCGGGGCGAGGAGACCTTCCTGGTCGAACTCGCCCCCGACGGCGCCGTCTGGTTCAGCGTCACCGCGTTCAGCCGCCCGGTCGCCTGGTGGGCCCGGCTGGCCGGTCCGCTGTTCCCGCTCCTCCAGCACGCCTTCGCCCGGCGCTGCGGGCGGGTGCTGGCCGCGATCGCGGCCGACGCGGTGTGAAACGGCTGGTCGAGCCGTTCGGGCCTGCGGCATCATCGCCGGATGATCTCGATGCAGCCGGTCCTGGAGATGGCCGCCCCCGACAAGGACTTCGCGCTCTGGCCGACGGGGCCCTTCGAGCCGTACGGGTTCCTGCCCCTGGACGGGCGGTTGGCGCCGCAGGACATCGGCTCGGCCATGTGGCGGATCGCCGGCGCCAACGAGGACGCCCCCGAGGGCAGCCCGGTGGGCGATCCGCTGGAGGCCTTCCTGCACGGGCTGTTCACCGCGGACCACCTGCTCGCCCCCGGCGGCTTCCGGGTCACGGACGGTGCCACCGGCGCCGTCTTCGCACCGGGCTGCTGCAACGGCCTGGAGGAGTGGCGCGAGTGGCTGGAGGTGACGGACGGCTCCGGCGAGGGCTGGTTCGGCCACGACCCCCACGCGGCGGCCGAACGCCTCGACGGCACCGTGCGGTTGACGGCGGACACCCGGACCGGGGGCGGCCCGGTGATCGAGCTGCCGGTGGACCGGCTGCGCCGACTGCTCGCCGGGGCCGAGCAGGACCTGCGCGACTTCGTCCGCCTGGCGGGCGGCTGGGCCGAGCGGCAGCTCCCGGGGCACGCCCCGGCCGTCACCGCCGCCCTGACCCGGGCCCTCGCCCTGGAGGCCGCACCGTGACCAGCTTCCTCACCCACCGCGCCCGGGTGCACGACACCGCCCTCCCGCCGTACCGGCGGCACAGCGCCCTGCGGACCTGCCTGACCGAGTTCGCCCCGTACGGCCTCCGGGCGACGTACCACCACCTCACCGTCGCGGCGCGGATGCCCCGGCTCCTGGAGGCCGACCCGGCCTCGCTGGTGCGGGCGGTGGAGGAGCTCGACGAGGCGCGGGTGCTGTGGCTGGCCCGGGCCGGGGAGTACGCGGCGCGGCGGCGGGCGGAGAAACGGGCCGGGCGACGCGCGCCGGCGACGAGGGCGTGGTGGGAGCGCCCGGGGCCGGGTTCGCCCGACGCGCTCTGGTACGACGACCCGTTCCTGCACCCGCGGTTGAGCCTGCCCGACTACGTCCGGCGGCAGAACGCGCTGCTGGACGGGGCCGAGCTGCCCGGTTGTCCGGCCTGCGGGGAGGAGGGGCCGCCGGTACCGGTGCCGACCGGCCACGGCCGGGCCGCGCTGTGCCGCTGCTGCGCACGGGTGCTGTCGCCCTGCCCGTGCGGCCGGTGGCACGGCTTCGAGCCGCAGCTGCGGGTCGGCTGGAGCCGGGCCTGGCGGCGGGAGCACATGACCGCCGGCGGTGAACCGAACCCGCACTGGCCGACCCGCCTCGGGGCGGCCCGGGTCGAGTGGCTGGCCGCGTACCAGTCACCGCACGGGCCGTACTGAGCCCGTCCGGGCGCGGAAGGGGCTTCCGGTCAGGCCGTGTGGGCCGGGACGGCGACCAGCAGGGCGTCGGTGCCCTGGATCCGCACCTCGAAGTGGTCGATGTCGTGCGGCTGGAGGGCCGCGCCACCGGTGGTGCGCAGCGTCCCCCGGTCGTCGGTTCGGTCGTAGCCGTCGGCCGGGACGCTCCAGGTGGTGACCGTCTGACGCTCGCCGCTGTGCGAGACTGCGACCAGGTGGCAGGTCAACGGTCCTTGCACGCCCGATAGTTGGAGGTCGACCTGACTGCCCCAGGCCTTGCCGTCGATGCCGACGGTGGCTTTGGCGCCGGTGGTCGGGTCGGTGGCGATGAACCGTTCGGCGACGGCCACCGCGGCGGGTGTGGTCTGGGCGGTGAGCACCGCGGCCGTGACGGCCGGGCCCGCCGCGACCATCGCGGTCGCGGCCACGGCGAGGGCCAGCCGCCGGATCCGACCCCGCCGCCGGCAGGCCCTGATCTCGGCGACCAGCCGGTCCAGGAGCGGGCCGTCCGGCATCGGCGCCGGCCCGGCCGGGTCCAGTCCGGTGGCCGTCACCGAGGCGCAGTACTGGGCCAACAGGCGCTCCACCGTGGCAAGTTGCTCGGCCTGCTCGATGCACTGCGGGCAGCCCGTCAGATGCCCTTCGAACTCGGCTCGCTCGGCGGGCTCCAGCACGTCGAGGACGTAGGCTCCGACGTCCTCGTGCTGCGGGCCGACCGGCAGGCCGGGGCAGGGGACGGGCCGCTCGGTCACGATGTCACTCCCCGTTCCTCCAGCGCGAGCCTGAGCGAGCGCAGTGCGTAGAACACCCGCGACCGGACGGTCCCGGCCGGGATGCCCAGTTCGACGGCCGCCTCCTTCGCGGTACGGCCCTTGAGGTAGGTCTCGGCGATGATCTCCCGGTGGGCGGGCGAGAGGTCGGCGAGCGCGTCGGCGATGGTCATCATCCGCAGGGCGCGGTCGATCTCGTCCTCGGCGGGCAGTTGCTCCAGGCCCTCGGTGTCGACCTCGCGCGGCCGGGCGCGGGCGCTGCGGTGGTCGTCGATCACGATCCGGCGGGCGACGGTGACCAGCCAGGGCCGCAGCGAGCCGTTCTGCGGGTCGAGCCGGTGGATGTTGCGCCAGGCCCGGACCAGCGTCTCCTGGACGACGTCCTCGGCACGCTGGCGGTCGCCCGCGACCAGGTGGAGGACGAAGGCGAAAAGTGGACCGGCGTGCTCGTGGTACAGGGCCCGCATCAGTTCCTCGTCGGCGGCCCCCGTGCCGTGTGCGGCAGAACCGCCGGCAGGGTGCTCATCGGTCACGACTTCATCCTTGCGCACCCCGGCCGCCCGGGCGAGGGCGGTGATCGACAGCCGTCAGCGGCCGTCGGTCCTCGCCGGCGGCGGCGGTCGGGGTCGGGGGCGGTCAGTGGCCGTCGGTCGAACCCGTCGGTCAGTGGCCCGGGGCGCTGGGCATCCGCGTGGGGGTGGCGGGCCCGGGCGAACCGGGTGCCGGCTGCCGCCCGGCCTCGCCCTGCCGCCGGTCGGGGTCACCGCGAACCAGGCGCCGGCCGCGCCCTCGCCGTTGGTCTCGCCGGGCTCGGTGTCCTTCGGGAAGCGGTGGAACGGGGAGCCGTTGACGGTGACCTGCTCGGTGCCGTCGGAGCGGGTGACGGTGCCGAGCAGCGTGCTGTCGACGCCCTTGGCGGTGACGGTGCCGTGGGCTTGCTCGGGCGGCCGGAGCGTCGCGCGGTTACCGTTGCAGTAGGACTCCGGCGGGTTGGTCCCGTCCTGGTCGAAGCGGTGGAGCGTGAGGCCCGCGCTGTCGGTCACGATCGTGCCGAGCCGGGGGTCGTGCGTGACCTGCGGGGTGGCGCCGGCCGGAGACCCGGAACCGCCCGACGCGCTCGGGGTGCACGACCTGCCCGAGCCGGACGACCCGCAGTCGGCCACCGGGGCGGCCGCGGCGCTGCCGGTGGCGGCGGTCCCGGCGGCCCGGCGGGTGCGGGGTCTGCTGCGCATGGGACGCCTCCCGCCTCCGTGAACGGACTGGACAACCTGCTGTACGGACGGTGGCCGTCGCGTGCTCAATCCGGACGGCCCCCGGAATACCCCTGTGGGCATCACGGTTGTCCGGGGCAATGCCTGTGCCGCCACTTCGGAAGGGAAGGATCCGCGAGATGAGCAACACGGTCGAGCTGACCAAGGAGAACTTCGACGACATCGTCCCGGGCCCGGCGGGCAAGGACTTCGTCTTCATCGACTTCTGGGCCGGGTGGTGCGGGCCGTGCCGCCAGTTCGCCCCGGTGTACGAGAAGGCCGCGGAGCGCCACCCGGACCTGGTCTTCGCCAAGGTCGACACCGAGGCCCAGCAGGAGCTGGCCGCCGCGTTCGGCGTCCAGTCGATCCCGACGCTGGCGATCATCCGCGAGGGCGTGCTCGTCTTCTCCCAGGCCGGCGCGCTGCCCGAGCCGGTCTTCGAGGACCTGATCGGCCAGGCCCGCAACCTGGACATGACCGAGGTCAAGCGCAAGGTGGCGGAGGAGCAGGCGGCCGAGGGCCAGGCCTGACACCCGGGTGCTCCACCTCGGTGCCCCTTCCGCAGCGGGAAATCCGGGCGCGTCCGTCCGGTTCGGTGCCTAGAGTCGCCCGTGACGGGGGTCCCACCGCGGAAGGAGCGATTCACGATGAGCACGTTCGTACTGGTTCCCGGGTTCTGGCTCGGGGCCTGGGCCTGGGACGCGGTGGCCGCGCCGCTGCGCGCGGCCGGGCACCGGGTGCACCCGGTCAGCCTGCCGGGGCTGGCGGAACGGGCGGGCGAGCCGGGCGACTTCGGGCTTGAGGAGCACATCGCCGACCTGGCCGAGCTGCTGGTGCGCGAGGACCTGTGGGACGTGGTGCTCGTCGCGCACAGCGGCGCCTGCGCGCCGGTGGGCGGCGTCGCCGACCGGATGCCGGAGCGGATCCGGCGGGTCGTCTACCTGGACAGCGGCCCCATGGTCGACGGCGCCTCGGTCTACGACCTCTGGCAGCCCGACTTCCGGGCCGAGGCCGACGCCACGGCGGTGGACGGCCGCTTGCCGATGCCCTCCTGGGAGTACATGGCCGCCCACGGGACCAGCACCGAGGGCCTGGACGACGCCGCCCTCGCCCGGATCCGCACCCGGCTCACCCCGCACCCGGTCGGGGCCTACCGGGACCCGCTGCGGCTGACCGGCGCCGGATCCGCGCTGCCGCAGGCGCTGGTCTCCTGCTCCCTCCCGCTCGAACAGGTGCGGGCGCTGATCGCGAGCGGGCATCCGTGGTTCGCCGGGATGGACCGGCCCAACTGGGAACTGCGCGAACTGCCCACCGGGCACTGGCCGATGTTCTCCCGCCCCGCCGACACGGCCGCCCTGCTGGCGGAGCTCGCGGCAATCTGAGCCCGTCCGCGTGTTCGCCCGCGCGCGGGCCGCTCCGCGTCGCAGGATGGGGCCCACGCCCGGGGCCGTCCAGAGCGGCCACGACCGGGCGCGACGACGCGAGGCCCGCGAGACACGGAGGACGCGACATGACCAGCAGCACCGCCGAGGAGTACGACGTCATCGTCCTGGGCGCCGGCCCGACCGGGGAGAACGTGGCGGACCGGACGGTCGCCGCGGGCCTGCGCACGGTGATCGTGGAGGCCGAACTGGTCGGCGGCGAGTGCTCGTACTGGGCGTGCATGCCGAGCAAGGCGCTGCTGCGTCCTGCGGCCGCACTGGACGACGCCCGCGCGGTGGGCGGCGCCCGGGAGGCGGTCGGCGACGGACGGCTGGACGCGGCGGCGGTGCTGGCCCGGCGGGACTCCTTCACCTCCCGGTGGAAGGACGACGGCCAGGTGAAGTGGCTCCGGGACACCGGGATCGAGCTGGTCCGCGGCCACGGCCGGCTGGCGGGCGTGCGGACCGTCACGGTGGAGGCGGAGGACGGCGGCGAGCGGGTCCTCACCGCCCGGCACGCCGTCGCGGTGTGCACCGGCAGCCGCCCGGTGCTGCCCTCCGACGTGCCCGGGCTGGCCGAGGCCCACCCGTGGACCAACCGCGAGGCGACCGGCTCGCCGACCGTTCCCGGGCGCCTCGCGGTGGTCGGCGGAGGGGTGGTCGGGGTGGAGATGGCCCGCGCCTGGCGGGCACTGGGCTCCGAGGTGGTGCTGCTGGTGCGCGGCGACGCGCTGCTGCCGCGGATGGAGCCCTTCGCGGGCGAGCTGGTCGCCGAGGGCCTGCGGGAGGCGGGGGTCGACCTGCGCTTCGGCACGGAGGTGTCCTCGCTGGAGCGGGCCGGGGCCGACGGGCCGGTGGTGCTCTCCCTGAACGACGGCGAGCGGCTCACCGAGGGCGAGCGCCTGACCGTCGACGAGGTGCTGTACGCGACCGGACGGGCCCCGCGCACCGCCGACATCGGGCTGGAGCAGGTCGGACTGCGGCCCGGCAGCTGGCTGGACGTGGACGACAGCTGCACGGTGCTGGGCGTGGACGGCGAGTGGCTGTACGCGGCCGGGGACGTCAACCACCGGGCGCTGCTCACCCACCAGGGCAAGTACCAGGCCCGGATCACCGGTGCGGCGATCGCCGCCCGCGCCCAGGGGCGTGCGCTGGACACCTCGCGCTGGGGCGCGCACTCCGCGTCCGCCGACCTGGCCGGCGCGCCCCAGGTGGTGTTCACCCAGCCGGAGGTCGCGGCCGTCGGCCTGACGCTGGCGGCGGCCGAGCGGCTCGGACTGCGGGTCAAGGCCGTCGACCACGAGATCGGCGAGGTCGCCGGGGCCTCGCTCTACGCCGACGACTACCGCGGCCGGGCCCGGGTGGTCTTCGACCTGGACCGGGAGGTGATCGTCGGCGCCTGCCTGGTCGGCCCGGCCGTCGCCGAGCTGCTGCACTCGGCGACCGTCGCGGTGGTCGGTGAGGTGCCGATCGACCGGCTCTGGCACGCCGTCCCCGCCTACCCGACGATCAGCGAGGTGTGGCTGCGGCTGCTGGAGGGCTGCCGGGGGTAGGGACGCTCCCGGGCCGCCCGCGGCCCTGCCGGGGCGCTGCGCCGCGTGGTGCGGCGCAGCGCGGTCCGGCACCGCACCGCGCGGCGAGATGTGCTCGTCGGCGGACGGCGGGACACTGGCGATGGGGCGTGCCGAGGCGCCCCGGGGGGCCGTCCCGGGGGCCGCGCTCGTGATCAGGTGGTGTGAGGCATGACCGAAGTGCTGTTGGCCGTCGGAACCGAGAAGGGCCTCTTTCTCGGCCGCAGCCGCGACCGGCTGGACTGGGAGTTCAGCGGGCCGCACTTCCCGATGAACGCGATCTACTCCGTCTCGATCGACCGCCGCGAGGGGCGGACCAGACTGCTGGTCGGCGCCGACAGCAGCCACTGGGGCCCGTCGGTGTGGCGCTCCGACGACCTCGGCGCCACCTGGCACGAGCCGTCCCGGCCGGCGATCCGCTTCCCGGAGTCCACCGGCGCCTCGCTCACCCGGGTCTGGCAGCTCCAGCCCGCCGGTCCGGAGGCCCCCGGGGTGGTGTACGCGGGCACCGAACCGGCCGCGCTGTTCCGCTCCACCGACGGCGGCGAGACCTTCTCGCTGGTCGAGTCGCTCTGGAACCACCCCCAGCGGCCCGAGTGGGGTGCCGGTTACGGCGGCCAGGGCCTGCACACCGTCCTGACCGACCCGCGCGACCCCCAGCGGCTGCTGGTCGCCGTCTCCAGCGGCGGCGTCTACCGCAGCAAGGACGGCGGCGACAGCTGGTCCCCCTCCAACACCGGCCTGCGCGCCGAGTTCTTCCCGGAGGAGCGGCAGTACCCCGAGTTCGGCCAGTGCGTCCACAAGATCGCCCCGGACCCGGTCCACCCCGACCGGCTCTACCTGCAGAACCACGGCGGCGTGTACCGAAGCGACGACTGGGGCGCGAGCTGGCGCTCCATCGCGGACGGGCTGCCCGCCGAGTTCGGCTTCGCCGTCGCCGCCCATCCGCGCCGGGGCGACACCGCCTACCTCTTCCCGCTCGGCGGCTCGGACGACCGGATCCCGCCCGGCCGCCGCTGCCGGGTCTTCCGCACCACGGACGCCGGCACCAGCTGGGAGCAGCTGGCCAACGGCCTGCCCGGCGAGGACCACTACGGGATCGTGCTGCGCGACGCCCTGCGCACCGACGACGCCGACCCGGCCGGGATCTACTTCGGCAACCGGACCGGCGACGTGTACGGCAGCCGGGACGAGGGCGAGAACTGGTCGCTGCTGGTCTCCCACCTGCCGGACGTGCTCTGCGTCCGGGCGGCGGTGGTCGGCTGAGCCGGTCGCCGCCCCGAACACGCCGTCGAAAACCCGTTGCACCGGACTCCCGGTACTGATGAGCATGGACCGCCGACGAACGAACTCGTGAACGGGGTGGGGCCATGGCCGACGCGGACCGGGTGATCAGGCGGAACGGCGACGGCGTGCCGGTCCTGCGGTACCGGCCGGGCGAGCGGGAGGGGCGGCCCTGGGCCGACCTGCTGGAGGTGCTGGACGGCTCGGCGGACGCGGCGGAGTTCATCCGCGCCGAGCTGCCCGGCTGGGTCGTCTCGGGCCCGCCCGAGCTCGGGCGGCGGCTGCTGGCGCGGGGCGCGACCGCGCTGCGGCACGCCCACACCTACCGGCGCGACCTGCGCGCCGATCCCCCGCCCGCCGACTGGGCCGGGACGCCGCTGCGCGAGGGCCTGCGGGCGGTGCCCTGCGACCGCTCGCCCGAGGAGATGCTGGAGTCCTGGCGGGCCGCCTTCGACCCGGCCCACGTGGACCACTTCCCCGGCGACGACGCCCGGGCCCTCGCCGACCGGATCGGCCCGCTGCTGGCCGGGAAGGTCATCGGCCCGGTGCTGCCCTCCAGCGTGCTGGCCGTGGACGCCGAGGACCGGGTGGTCGCCGCCGCCGTGCTGACCGACCGCGACGGCCTGCCCTGGGTCGCCGAGGTCTTCCGCCACCCGCGGCGCGGCTACCGCGGCCTCGGCGCCGACCTGCTGCGCCGGGCGGTCGCGGACGCCGCCGGACGCGGGCTGGCCGACGTGCACCTGGTGGTGACCGAGGGCAACCCGGCCCGCCGGGTCTACGAGGCCCTGGGCTTCCGGCGGCAGGAGACCTCGCTGACGGTGATCGTGCCGGACAGGTCCTACTAGCGAGGACCTGTCCGGGGGTCGGGCCGCCGCTACGAACGCGGGCCGTGCGCGCCCTCGACGGGGGCGCCGCGGACCACGACCATGGTCAGTCCGACCGCGACCAGCAGCTCCGCCCAGAAGAACGCCGCGTAGTCCAGCAGCGTGCCGATCGGCGGGTTTCCGGGGGCGGCGTTGCGCATGCCGACGAGGGCGAACAGGGTCGCGGCCATCCAGCTCAGCGCGGGCCAGATGATCCCGCGCCGCTGGCGCACGATCAGCCGGGAGGCGAGCAGCACCGCCAGGGCCAGCGCCCACATCGCCGCCATCATGAACCAGACCAGGATGAAGGTGCTGCGGGAGCGGCTGACCCGCTCGGTGACGGCGACGCCGTCGCCCTCGGCCAGCTTCCCGGTCTGCCGGAAGGCGAAGAAGGGATCGCTCTCCTCCAGCCCGATCACCAGGGGCACGGACCGCCCGCCGACGGTGGCCCGGAAGCCGATGACCGTGTTGTAGCGGTCGAAGGGATAGTCCGAGACCCGGCCGTCGAACAGGCTGAAGGTCACCGTGCTGGAGCCGATCTGCTGGCCGGCCGGGTACTTGAGGGTGGTCTGCTCCAGCGAGGTGGTCTCCATCACCACGTCCCCGGACGGCACCAGCGGGTTGTCCGCCAGTTCGAGGGTGCCGTGCGGCTGCACCACGACCTTCGCGGTGACCGTCTGCGCGGCCGCGTCCACCCGCTGGAGCGCCACATGGACCTCCAGGTGGTCCGGTCCGGGCGCGGTGGCACCCGCCACCTGGGCGTGGCCGCGGCTGGAGCGCTCGTCGAAGTAGAGCAGCAGCCCGGCGGCCACCAGCAGCGCGATCGCCACCACCACGGCGTACGCCCGCCAGGGCCGGACGGTCCGCCGGACGGCGCTCACCGTGGTCGCTCGCGCCCGGGCGTGGATCCGGACCCGGGAGCGGGCCGTCGGGCGCGGCGGACGGACCGGCCGGCGCTGCTGCGGCGCCCGGCGCTGCGGTGGCGTGCTCATCGACCCGCTCCCACGGTCGGCGGCGGCATCCGCTGCCGCCCGTCCTGCCAGCGTCGGGACGCCGACGCCCGCCCCGCAACCGGGGCGGGCCGATCGGGGACTCCCCCGGACGCGGAAAACACGCTGGTCGGAGGGGCTGTGTAGGCTCACTGGTCATGGCGAGGGTGACACGGGACGATGTGGCGCGGTTGGCGGGGACGTCCACAGCGGTCGTGAGTTATGTGATCAACGACGGACCGCGGCCGGTGGCGGCGGCCACCCGGGCCAAGGTCCTCGCGGCCGTGGAGGAGCTCGGCTACCGGCCCAACCGGGTCGCCCAGGCGATGGCGCGGCGGCGGACCAACCTGCTCGGGATGGTCGTGCCGGACGCCCGCCAGCCCTTCTTCGCCGGACTGGCGCACGCCGTGGAGCAGGCCGCGACCGAGCACGGCCGGCTGCTGCTGATCGGCAACTCCGACTACGCCGACGAGCGCGAGGCCCACTACATCCGGGCCTTCCTCGGGATGCAGGTGGACGGCCTGATCCTGGTCACCCAGGACCCGGCCACCCCCGGGCTGACCGGCTTCGACTCGGCCGACGGCACCCCGGTCGTCCTGCTGCACCACCGTGCCGAGAGCACCGGGGGCGTGGCCGTGGTGGCGGACGACGAGGGCGGCGCCCGCGAGGTGGTCCGCCACCTGCTCGGCCACGGCCACGCGGAGGTGCACTGCTTCGGCGGCACCCTGGCGCTCAGCCCGCTCGACCCGGTCACCGGTCGGACGGCCGGCTGGGCCGAGGCGCTGGCCGAGGCAGGGCTGTCCACCGAGGGGCGGCTCACCCCGGCGCCCTTCGACCGGGTCCGGGCGCACGCCGAGGCGCTCGCCCTGCTCAGCCGGCCGGACCGGCCGTCCGCCGTCTTCTGCGCCACGGACGACCAGGCGATCGGCCTGCTGCGGGCCGCCGACGACCTGGGCATCCGGGTGCCGGAGGAGCTCGCGGTGGCCGGTTTCGACGACATCGCCGAGGCGGTGATCGCCGGACCGGCGCTGACCACCGTCACCACCGCGCAGGACGAGATGGCCCGGGCCGCGCTGGACCTCGTGCTCGGCGGGCATGAGCGCCGCGCCGCCGGGGCCCGGACCTTCCCGGCCAAGCTGGTGGTGCGGCGCTCCTGCGGCTGCCCGGCCGCTGCTACGCGCTGAGCAACAGCCCCGCGTTTCCGGTCAGTTCAGCTGGAAGACGACCTCGACCGGGTAGTGGTCGCTGGGCGCGGCGGTGTCCGGCCGGCCCGGCGTCCAGCCGGCCTGCGGGTCGAAGTCGACCTTCACGTTGGACATCGAGGTCGGCACCGGGCGGCCGGGGGCGTTGAGGTAGCCGATGTAGTCGAGGTCGTCCCGGTAGTCGGTCGGGAAGGTCTCGACGCCTGCCATGTACTGGCACCAGGAGGAGACCGGGCAGTCCATGGTGGTGCGGGTCTGGGTCGGGTCGGTGGCCGGGGTGCCGAGCACGCCGTTGACGGCGTTCTGGGCGTTGGCGTAGTCGCCGCGGCTCCGGCCGTGGAAGTACTCGACGTTGAGGTCGCCGCCGATCAGCACCGGCGCCCCGCTGCCGACGATGCCGTCGACCCAGGCGCGGATCTCGGCGAGCTGGCCGAGCCGGGTGGACTGGGTGGTGTCGGTGGAGGTGTCGGACTCGTCGGCCTGCAGGTGGGTGCCGACCACCCAGGCGGTGCTGCCGTTCTTGTTCACCCGCACCAGCGCCGCGCCCTTGTTGGCGTGGTAGTCCCAGGTGCCGTAGGTGGAGTTGCTGAAGACGTGGGCGTACTGGGCGGTGATCGGGTACTTGGAGAGGATCATCGTGCCGCCGTTGATGACGAACAGCGAGTTGGAGCAGTTGCCGCTGACACCGGTCCAGCCGCCGCCGGAGCAGACCCCGCCGACCACCGGGGTGCGGTACGGGTAGAGGTCGGCGAGCTCGGCGTTGATGTCGGCGGTCGAGCTGTTGTTGAACTGCTCGTCCAGGACGACCACGTCGGCGTTGTGCTGCCGGACGATCTGCTCGATCACCGGGGTGCGGCGGGCGGCCTGCTCGTTCTGGGTGCTGTCGACGATCGCGGTCCCGAGGTCGACGTTGAACGCGAAGACGGACAGCGTGGTGGGGCTCGCCGCGGTGGCGGCGGCGGCCGTCGGCGCGGTGCCGCCGAACAGCAGTGCGGCGGCGGCCGCCGAGGTGAGGGCGGTGGCCGTGCGACGCGAGAGCATGGGCGTTCTCCTGGGTCCGTCAATCCGATGGGGCCCGGTCGGGCCGGGGTGGCCGGCCGCCGGGGATTGGCGGGGGAACGCTAGCTACTGCCCGGTACTTCGGGAAGAACGGCAGGCGATCAGTTTCGATCGCCCCTGTGGCGACGAGGTGTATGTACAGGTCAGACCGCTGGGCTGACAAGATGTCTGTACACCCTTGCACCGGGCGCCGCAGGCCCGGTGAACTCCCGTCAGCCGTCCGACAGTTCGTCCGCGAGCAGATCCATCAGCAGGTTGTCGTGCCAACTGCCGTCCGGGCCGCGCTCGTACTGGCGCATGGTGCCGACCGGGCGGAAGCCCACCTTGGTGTAGCAGCGGATCGCGGCGGCGTTGTCCGCGGCCGGGTCGATCACCAGCCGGTGGTAGTGGTGGTCGTGCACCAGGTGCCGGGCCATGGTGCGCACGGCGTCGGTGCCCAGGCCCAGGCCGTGCACCGACGGGTCCAGGTAGAGGTCCATCCCGGCGTGCCGGTACTCGTCGTCGTTGTTGGCGTACCACTGGACGGCGCCGACCACCCGGCCGCCGAGGTCGATCGCGAAGGTCTCGGTGTCGGGCGCTTCCAGGTCCTCGGCGACCTCGTCGACCAGGTCGTCACCACCGCGCCAGCGGGCGAACACCTCGGGCGTGCTGCGGATCGCCACCAGCGCCGGGATGTCGTCGGCGGTGGCCGGGCGGAGGGTGACCAGGGTGCCGTGCAGAATCGTCCCCATATGGGGCATGTTGACACGGAACGCCGCCCCGGGCGAGCGATTTGCGCGCCGGGGACGCCGGTCCCGCCCGGGCCACCCGCGCCGCCGCGAGCTATCCGGCGGGGTGCGCCGGGTCGCCCAGCGGGCCGAGCCGGACGGCGGTGACGGAGCTGACGAAGCGGGCGCCGCAGTGGTCGTCGGGCACGACCAGCTGCGGGCCGGCGGAGTCCAGCGGGGCGCCGTCCATGCTGGTGGCGAGAAGGACCCTGCGGCCACCGAAGTCCGGGTCGATCTCGGCCCAGGAGACCACCGCCCGGTGGCCGTCGGCGCCGACCACGTTGAGCAGGAAGCGCAGCCGCTGCTTCGCGCATCTGCGCTCTCCTCATCACGGGGCGCGCCGGAGGAGAAGGCTCGACGCGCCCCGCACCCCGGATTCAAGCAACCCGGCAATCGGGTGGACGACTGGTTCCGGACACCGGCCGCGGGCCCGCGCACTGGATGATCCGACAAGAAGATTCACGGCTGACCGGCTGGCATTTACGATGCGACTGCGCCTCAAGCCATCTCATCTGCGAGCTGACCGGGGGTGACGCACCAATGCGACACCGGGCGAGAGTGAGCGAAAGATGATCGTCGGCGACCTGCTGAACCTCGACGACCTGTCCATCCGACTGGCCTGGGGCACCCCGGACCTGCTCGACCGCCCGGTCACCGGCGTCAGCTCCACCGACCTCCAGGACCCGGCGCGCTACCTCCGGTCCGGCGAACTCGTGCTCACCGGCCTGGTCTGGTGGCAGCCCGCCGACGACTCCGGCGCGCTGCGCTTCGCCACCGCGCTGCGCAGTGCGGGCGTGGCCGCCCTGCTGGCCGGCGAGGGCACCCACGGCAGCATCCCGGACGGCCTGGCCGAGGCCTGCCGCACTCATCGCATCCCGTTGCTCGCGGTGCCCGCCGGGGTGAGCTTCCGGGCCGTCACCGACCGGGTGTACCTACGGCTCTGGGGCGACCTGCGGGCCGGGGCGCGGGACACCGCGGCGATCCCGGAGGCCGTCCGGAGCGAACTGCTCGACCTGGTCCGCACCGAGGCCGGGCCCGGTGAGGTGCTGGCCCACGCGGTCGGCCGGCTCGGGCTGCCGGACTGCACGATCAGCACCGCCGGCGGCCGCCCGATCGCCGGCGGGCCGCCGCCCGCGCCGCCCGCCGGACGGGCCGGTCGCGGCAGGACCGGGCTGCCGGCCGGCCCCCAGGACGGCTCGCCGTTCGACGGCTGGCGGCTGCGCGCCCACCCTCACACCCCCGCCGTGGAGCCCGCGCTGCAGTGCCTGGCCGAGCTGCTCGCTCCGCTCGCCGTCCGCACCCGGGCCGCGGCGGGCGCCCGGCGGCTGGCCGCCGGACGGCTGCTGGACGCGCTGGCCGACGACGGCGGCCTCGCCCAGCCACTGGCGGCCTGCGGGCTGGGCGAGGCCGGGTCACTGGTCGCGGTCACCGCGCGGATCGAGCCCGGCCGGCCCGGCGAGGAGCCGCCGGCCGAATGGGCCGCGCACGCGCTGGCCGAGGCGCTGCACCCGCTGGGCGTGCCGTACGCGGCGGGCACCGACCGCACCGGGGCCGGCACCGCGCTGGTGGCCGCGCCCGCCGACCGCACCGCCGAGCGGCTGCGCCGGGCCCGGCCCGCCCTCCAGGCCGCGCTGACCGGCCGGCGCAGCCTGCGGATCGGCGTCGGCCCGGCCGCGCCGCCCGTCCCGCAGGCGCTGCGCGCCGCACTGGTGCAGGCCCGGTACGTGCTCGCGGGCGCGGCCGGGCCGGTCGGCAGCGCGGCCGAACTGGACTCCCTGGACGGGCTGTTGCGCGGCATCCCGCCCGAGGTCACGGCCGCCTTCCACGCCCGGCTGCTGGCGCCGCTGACCGCCCATGACGCGGAGAACGGCGTCTCGCTGCTGGACACCCTGGCGGTGTTCCTGGACCACGACGGCTCCTGGGCGCGGACGGCAGAGTCGCTGCACATCCACGTCAACACCGTCCACTACCGGATCCGTCGGATCGAGGAGCTGACCGGCCGCAACCTGGCCCGGCTGCGCGACCGGCTGGACCTGCGGGCGGCGCTGCTGTGCGCGCCGGGGGCGGCGGGGACCGCGCGTCGGACCGCGTCGGGCTGAAGCGCCCGGCGCCCGTACCGGGTGCAGACCAGCTCGAAGCGGAAGAATTCTTCGCGGCGGGTGTCGATCCGGCGCCGGCCCGATCGACGCAGGGGTGAGCGGTGGGGACAGGCCCCGCCCGCACGACCGAGGAGTCACCATGCCGCGCTTCATGACGCTGGTCCGCATCGACGAGAACGCCCGTGACGGGTGGGAGCCCGACCCCGGGTTCGAGCAGCGGATGGGGGCGCTGTTCGAGGAGATCACCAGGGCCGGGGTGATGCTGGAGACCGCCGGGCTGACCCCGACCGCCCAGGGCACCCGGGTGACCTGGAACGACGGGAAGGTCGGCTACACCGACGGCCCGTTCACCGAGACCAAGGAGGTCGTCGGCGGCTACGCCATCCTGCAGTGCAAGGACAAGGCGGAGGCGCTGGAGTGGACCCGGCGCTTCCTGCAGACCCACCCGGCGAACTGGCGGGTCGAGGCGGAGGTCCGGCAGATCGACGAGATGCCGCAGCCTCCGCGGTGACCACCGCCGTGGCGTCGTTTGCCTCCCTCTCCGCCGGCTGCTCTGATGGGTGGCCGTGACGGAGAGGGATGCGGCGGCGGCCGTCGAGGCGGTGTTCCGGATCGAGTCCGCCCGGATCATCGCCGCGGTCGCCCGGATCGTGCGGGACGTCGGGATCGCCGAGGAGCTGGCGCAGGACGCGCTGGTGGCCGCGCTGGAACGGTGGCCACGCGACGGCGTCCCGGACAACCCGGGCGCCTGGCTGACCACCACCGCCAAGCGGCGGGCGATCGACCTGGTGCGCCGCCGGGACGTCTACGCCCGCAAACTCGCCGAGGTGGGTCGGTCGCTGGAGGACGCGCCGCCGCCCGAACCGGCGGAGCCGTCCGGGTCGGAGTCCATCGACGACGACCTGCTGCGGCTGATCTTCACCGCCTGCCACCCGGTGCTGTCGGCGCGGGCCCGGATCGCGCTCACCCTGCGGCTGCTCGGCGGGCTGACCACCGCGGAGATCGCCAGGGCCTTCCTGGTCCCGGAACCGACGGTGGCGCAGCGGATCGTCCGGGCGAAGCGCACCCTGGCCGAGGCGCGGGTGCCGTTCGAGGTGCCGTACGGCGCGGACCGGGCCCAGCGGCTGTCCTCGGTGCTGGAGGTCATCTACCTGATCTTCAACGAGGGTTACTCGGCCACCGCCGGGGACGACCTGCTCCGCCCGCAGCTGTGCGAGGACGCGCTGCGGCTCGCCCGGGTGCTGGCCGCACTGGCGCCGGCCGAGCCGGAGGTGCACGGGCTGGCCGCGCTGCTGGAGTTCCAGGCCTCGCGGACGGCGGCCCGCACCGGGCCGGACGGACGGCCGGTGCTGCTGGCCGAGCAGAACCGGGCGCGCTGGGACGGGCTGCTGATCCGGCGCGGCTTCGAGGCGTTCCGGCGGGCGGGCACCGGGCCGTACTCGGTGCAGGCCGCGATCGCCGCCTGCCATGCGGGGGCGCGGCGGTACGAGGACACCGACTGGGCGACGATCGCCGCGCTGTACGGGCGGTTGCTGGCCCTGGCGCCCTCCCCGGTGGTGGCGCTGAACCGGGCGGTGGCCGTCTCGATGGTCGAGGGCCCGGCCGCGGCCCTGGAGTTGGTGGACGCCCTGGCGGCGGAGCCGGCCCTGCGCGACTACCACCTGCTGCCGAGCGTGCGGGGTGATCTGCTGGCCCGGCTGGGGCGGACGGCGGAGGCGCGGGCGGAGTTCGAGCGGGCGGCGGAGCTGACCCGCAACGAGCGGGAGCGGGAGCTGCTGCGGGAACGGGCGGCTTCCCTCCGGGACTAAGGAGTCTCGTCCTGGCGCAGCCGGGCGCTGACCTCGCCGAGGCCCTCGGCGAGGACGGCGAGCTGTTCGCGGGTGAGCACGTCGATCAGCAGCTCGCGCACCAGGGCGACGTGGCCGGGTGCGGCCTGGCGGATCATCTCCCGCCCCTGGTCGGTGAGTTCGGCGATGACGCCGCGTACGTCACTGGGACAGGAGCGGCGGGCGACCAGGCCCATCCGCTCCAGCTGGGTGACCTGGTAGGTCAGTCCGCTCTTGGAGGTGACCAGCTTGTCGGCGAGTTCGGTCATCCGCAGCGAGTCGCCCGGGGCGGCGGACAGGTGGACCAGGATCTCGTACTGCTGGTGGGAGAGGCCGGAGTCCTCCTTGAGCTGGCGCTCCAGCCGCCGGTTCAGCAGGTTGCTCGCGACGACGAAGCCCCGCCAGGCGGCCATCTCGTCCCGGTCGAGCCAGCGGGGTTCGTTCAGTGCGGACATGGGTGAAGCCTACTCCTGTTGTTCAAATTCGAACGAAGGTGTACCGTCGGGGGGTAGAGGTTCAAATTTGAACTACTCGACCCCGGGGCCCCGAGGCCCCCGACCGCCCCCGAGGAGGACGCCATGAGCGCCGCGGCCCCCGAGCGCATGCCCGCCCTGTACCTGTCGCACGGCGCGCCGCCGCTCGCCGACGACCCGATCTGGCCGGGCGAGCTCGCCGCCTGGTCCGCCGGGCTGCCGCGCCCGAAGGCCGTCCTCATGGTGTCCGCCCACTGGGAGGAGGCCCCGCTGGCCGTCGGTGCCGTCACCACCGTCCCGCTGGTGTACGACTTCTGGGGCTTCCCCGAGCACTACTACCGGGTCCGGTACGCCGCCCCCGGCGCCCCGGAGCTCGCCGAGCGCGTGCGCAAGCTGCTGCGCGCCCCCGGCACGCCCGTCCAGGACATCCCCGACCGCGGGCTCGACCACGGCGCGTACGTGCCGCTGGTGGAGATGTTCCCGGAGGCCGACGTCCCGGTGCTGCAGATCTCCATGCCCACCCTGGACCCCCAGCGGCTGCTGGAGATCGGCCGCCGGCTCGCGCCGCTGCGGGACGAGGGCGTGCTGATCATCGGCAGCGGCTTCTTCACCCACAACCTGCGGGCGCTCAGCAGTGACGGCCGGATCAGCTCGGTGATGGCCGAGTTCGACGACTGGGGCAGGCGCGCCCTGGACGCCCACGACCTGGACGCACTGCTCGACTTCGAGCACAAGGCCCCGGCCGGGCGGCTGGCCCACCCGCGCACCGAGCACTTCGCCCCGCTGTTCGTCACCCTCGGTGCCGGCGAGGCCGACCTGGGCAGCCAGCGCAGCGTGATCGACGGGTTCTGGATGGGGCTGGCCAAGCGGTCGATCCAGCTCGGCTGACCGGTTCGGAGCGAACGGCCGGAGCGACCGGCCAGGGCGGACGGCCGGAGCGGACGGCCGGAGCGACCGGCCGGAGCGACCGGCCAGGGCGGACGGTCAGAGCGAACAGCAGGTGAAGCGCTCGCCGATGTGCTCGGGCTGCTCGATCTCGTCCACCAGCGCGACCGCGTAGTCGGGCACGGAGATCCAGCTGCGGCCCTCACCGTCGGTGAGCAGCTGCTCCAGGCCGGTCCGGTAGCGGCCGGTCCGCTCCCCCGGGCCGATCTCGGCGGCCGGGCTGAGCACCGTCCAGCGGATGTCGGTGACCGTCCGGTAGTAGTCCAGCGCCTCGCCGTGGGCGTGCATGATCTGCAGGATCGACTGCGGCAGGCCGGGGGCGTCCCACACCCGCACCCCCGGCGCGGTCTCCAGGCTGCCCGCGCCGCCGACCGCGATCAGCCGGGGCGCGCCGTCGACGAGCGAGCGCAGGCCCTCGACCAGTGAGCGGGCGGCGGGTTCGATCAGCGCCAGGTGGCCCGGGCCGTCGCCGCCGCCCACGGCGCTGACCAGGACGTCCCGGCCGGCCGCCACCCGGGCCACGTCGGCCGGGTCCAGCACGTCGCCGCGTTCCACCGGGGCGGCGTCGCCCCGGTAGCGGTCCGGGTCGCGGACCACCGCGGTGACCTCGTGCCCGCGCGCCACCGCCTCCGCGACGACGGCGCTGCCGATGGTGCCGTTGGCGCCGATCACGGCGATTCTGGCCATGGGGTACCTGCCCTGGTTGCCGGGGGTGGACGCGATGGCGTCGGACACGGTCGATTATCGGCCGGTCCCCCGGCGACGGCCCGGGGGCTCGGCCTGTCGTGTGACGGCCCTTCGGGGCTCAGGCGGCGCCGGTGACGACCCGCTCGGCCCGGCTGCGCTCGACGCACAGCTCGTTGCCCTCCGGGTCGGCCATGGTGACCCAGCCGGTGCCGTCCGGGCGGCGGAGGTCCGCCACCACCGTGGCGCCGAGGGCGACCAGGCGCTCCACCTCCTCGTCCCGGCTGCGGTCCTGCGGCTGGAGGTCGAGGTGGACCCGGTTCTTCACCGACTTGCCCTCGGGCACCCGGATGAAGAGCAGCGAGGCGCCCTCGGAGTTCACCACCGCCTCCCCGTCGCCCGGGTTGTCGTCCTCGCCCAGGGTGCCGTCCAGCGCCTGGGCCCAGAAGGTCGCGAGGGCGTGCGGGTCCGCGCAGTCGATCGTCACGTGCCGTACCAGAGAAGCCATGCGATCACTCTGACCTGTGCCGTTCGGTCACGTCCACCGCTTTCCGGGAGTGCCGGTGGCCGTCCAGCGGGAACTCCGGCGGGAGGGCGGTCAGCAGTTCCTGGAAGACGTAACCGGCCTTCTCCGCCACCCGGCAGGCGGCGGGGTTGTCGACCTGGTGCAGCAGGTCGATCCGGCGCAGGCCGTCCTCGGCGAGGGCGGCGAAGGCCCAGGCGGTGAGCGCCTCCACCGCCCGCGGGGCCACGCCGCGGCCGCGGGCCGGGGCCGCCGTCCAGTAGCCCACCTCGGCCGCCTCCCCGCCCGGGGTCGGGCGCTTGAGCGCCACGTTGGCGACCAGTTCACCGGATTCCAGGACGGCGAAGGAGTAGCGGGTGCCGGCGGCCCGGCCCTCGTACTGGACGCCCAGCCAGTGCGCGGCCTGCTCGGCGTCGGTCACCGGGACGCGGGTGAAACGGCGCAGCGTCTCGTCCCGGTAGACCTCGATCAACGCCGGTGCGTCGGCGTCCTCGAAGGGGCGCAGCAGCAGGCCCTCGGCCGTCGGGTGGGTGGTCACGGTGATGGTCATCGGTGGTCTCCCCCTGGGTTCTGCTCCGCGCGCGGTGATCTCCCTGATGGACGGGCGGCGGCCGCCGCCCGGTTGCGGGCCGGGCTTGACCCTGCCGTTGGCGGCAGGGTCGGAGGCTTCTCCGCATGAGCGAGGAGGACATGGTGGAGCAGCGGGTCGTGGTGGTCACCGGGGCCGGGACGGGCATCGGGCGGGAGACCGCGCGCGCCTTCGCGGCCGAGGGGGCCCGGGTGGTGGCGGTCGGCCGGCGGGCCGAGCCGCTGGCGGAGACGGCGGCCGCGCACCCGGGGCTGATCGAGCCGCTGGTCGCGGACGTCACCGGACCGGACGCCCCGGAGACGATCGTCGGGGCGGCCCTGGAGCGGTACGGGCGGCTCGACGTGCTGGTCAACAACGCCGGCATCGTGCAGAGCGGGCAGACCGTCGGCGGCTACCGGCGGGCGGGCGTCGAGACGCTGCTGGCCACCAACCTGGTCGCCCCGGTGCTGCTCGGACAGGCCGCGGTGCCGGCGCTGGGCGAGAGCCGCGGGGTCGTGGTCAACGTCAGCACGGCCGTGGGGCAGCGCGGCTGGCCGAACAACGCGGTGTACGCGGCGGGCAAGGCGGCGCTGGAGACGATCACCCGCAGCTGGGCGGTGGAGCTGGCGCCGCGCGGCATCCGGGTGGTGGCGGTGGCGCCCGGGGCAATCGACACCCCGATCGGTGAGCACGCCGGATACGGCCCCGAGCAGTCCGCGGCGGTCCGCGCCTGGCAGCTCCGGCACACCCCGCTCGGCCGGATCGGCCGGCCCGCCGAGGTGGCCTGGGCGATCACCCAACTCGCCTCACCGCAGGCCTCGTTCGTGACCGGCGTAGTGTTGCCGGTGGACGGGGGCGCACTGGTGGGCTGAGGAACGGGGGCGCGGTAGGGGTGCTGATCGGCGAACTGGCACGGCGGACGGGCAGCACGGCCCGGGCGCTGCGGCACTACGAGCAGGCCGGGCTGATCGACTCCGAGCGGGCGGCCAACGGCTACCGGGAGTACGGGGAGCCGGCGGTCGTACGGGTGCGCAACATCCGTGCCCTGGTGGCCGCCGGGCTCACCCTGGAGGACCTGCTGCCGCTGCTGGGCTGCCTGGACGGGGACGTCCTCTCCCGGCCGCCGTCCGAACGGGTGCTGAAGATCGCCCGGGAACGCCTGGCGGTGCTGGAGCGCCGAATCGCCGCCCAGACCGAGTCCAGGGACCGGCTGGTCGCGGCGCTGGCGGCGGCCGGAAGCGGGCCGTGGGAAGGCACGCGGGAAGGAACGGGGGAAGGAACGGGGGAAGGAACGGGGGAAGGAACGGGGGAACAGACGGACGGGTGACACCCCCGATCGGGGGTGTGCAGGGAACCGGCCACGGAGGACAGTGGGCGCATGCAGATTCCACTCTCCGTCATGGACTTCCTCGACCGGGCCGAGCTGGTCTACGGCGACCGGGTCGGCATCGTCGACGAGCCGGTGCAGCCGGCCGAATCCTGGGGTGAGCTGAGCTACCGGCGGGTCGCCGAACTCGCCCGGGCCCAGGCCGCCGGGCTGGACCGGCTCGGCGTCGGGCCGGGCGAACGGGTCGCGGTCGTCTCGCACAACTCGGCCCGGCTGCTCACCTCCTTCTTCGGGGTGAGCGGGTACGGCCGGGTGCTGGTGCCGGTCAACTTCCGGCTGCGGGCCGAGGAGGTCGCGTACATCGTCGAGCAGAGCGGCGCCTCCGTCCTGCTGGTCGACCCCGAACTCGCCGACGCGCTGGACGGGGTGGTGGCCAAGCACAAGTTCGTGCTCGGCGCGGACAGCGACGCCCTGCTGTACGACTTCGACAACGCGCCCCGCCGGTACGCGGTCTCCGAGAACGACACCGCCACCATCAACTACACCAGCGGAACCACCGCCCGCCCCAAGGGCGTTCAGGTCACCCACCGCAACGCCTGGCTGAACGCGACGCTGATGGGCCTGCACTACGGCGCGAGCGACAGGGACGTGTACCTGCACACCCTGCCGATGTTCCACGCCAACGGCTGGGGCCTGCCGTTCACGATCACCGGGCTCGGCGGCCGGCACGTCGTGCTTCGCAAGGTGGACGGCGCGGAGATCCTGCGCCGGGTCGAGCGGCACGGGGTGACCTTGCTGTCCGGCGCGCCCGCCGTGGTGCAGATGGTGCTGGACGCGGCCGCCGACTGGGACGGCCCGGTGCCCGGCCGGGACCGGGTGCGGATGATCGTGGCCGGCGCGCCGCCGCCCACCTCGGTGGTGCAGCAGGTCGAGGAGCAGCTGGGCTGGGAGTTCATGCAGCTCTACGGCCTGACCGAGACCGCCCCGATCGTCACGGTCAACCGTTCGCGCGCCGAGTGGGACGCCCTGCCGGCCGCCGAACGGGCCGAGAAGCTGGTGCAGGCCGGCGCCCCGGCGCTGGGCACCCAGCTGCGGGTCGACGCGACCGGCGAGGTGCTGGTGCGCTCCAACACCGTGCTGGACGGCTACTGGCGCCAGCCGGAGGCCACCGCCGAGGCGCTGCGGGACGAGTGGTTCCACACCGGCGACGGCGGCACCCTCACCGACGGCCAACTGACCATCTCGGACCGGAAGAAGGACGTCATCATCAGTGGCGGGGAGAACGTCTCCTCGATCGAGGTGGAGGACTGCCTGTACGGCCACCCGGCGGTGGCCGAGGTGGCGGTGATCGGCGTTCCGCACGAGAAGTGGGGCGAGACGGTCAAGGCGCTGGTGGTGCTCCGGGAGGACCGGGCGGCCGTCACCGAGGCGGAGTTGATCGCCCACTGCAAGCAGCGGCTGGCCGGCTACAAGTCGCCGACCTCGGTGGAGTTCCGGGAGGCACTGCCCCGGACGGCCACCGGGAAGCTGCAGAAGTTCCGGCTGCGCGAGCCGTACTGGAGCGGGCGGGAGCGCCAGGTCAACTAGTGCCTGTCCGGGGGGCCTGTCCGGGGGGGCCTGTCCGGGGGGGCCTGTCCGGGGGGCCTGTCCGGGGGGCCGGCCGGGTGGGGTGTCAGCGGGACTTCGCCCTGCCGGGGCCGGCCTCCAGGTAGCTCCGCATGCCGAGCTCCCGGTCCTCGGTGGCGAGCAGCCCGGTGAACAGCCGCCGTTCGAGGGCCGGACCGGTCACGAGGTCCGCCTCCAGCCCCTGGTCCACGGCCGCCTTGGCCGCGCGCAGCGCGTGGGACGGGCCCGGCAGGGGCTGCACCGGCTCGGGGTGGCCGGGACGGCCTTCCCGTGGTGCACGCACAGGAACGCCGGCAGCGAGCGGACCTTGGGCGCGCGGGCTCACCGACCTTCCGTCGGCCGTCTCGATGTCGACCGGTCCGAGAATGCGGAACGGCATCACTTCACCCCTGTTCGGACGATTCCCCGTCAGGGCTTCCACGCGAATGCATGCCCGGTGACGCGAGCCTGCCAACCAGGTGGCGGCAGGTGTCGGGCCGAGGGGGGCGTCCGGCCTCAGCGCGTCCGGACCTGGCCGGGAGGCCGGGAGGCCGGTTCCAGCAGACCGGACTCCCGGGCGGCGATCGCGAGTTCGGTGCGGTTCCGGACACCGAGCTTGTGCATCGCGGACTTGAGGTAGCCGGTCACGGTGTTGCAGGTGAGGCCCAGGTGGGCGGCGATCTCCGGGTTGGTGCGGCCGGTCGCCGCCCAGCGCAGCACCTCGTGCTCGCGCGGGGTCAACGGCCTGTCAGGGACGACCGGTCGGGGCTCCTCGCCGCTCCAGGCCGCGGCCCCGGCGAGTGCCCGGGTGGCCGCCGCCGCCAGCTTGCCGACGGCGGAGATCCGGACGTCGCCGAACGGCACGACGGTGCGCAGCGAGGCGTAGACCACGCCGTGCACCGTACCGCCGTGCAGCAGCGGGACGGTGAGCATCGCGTACAGGTCCTCGGCGGTGACGGCGTCGTCGTAGTGGTGCGAAATCGTCGTCGCCGCACGGTAGTCGGACACCCAGGTGGGCGCGCGCTCGGCCAGCGCCCGGCCGCCGAGGCCCAGTCCGGACGGGACGGCGACGTCGTGCAGCAGATCGGCCCGGGTGCCCGCCCAGTGGCGCAGCACCATACCGCCGTCGTTCCGGCCGCGGGCCGCCCCGCCGGGCAGCGGCTCGGGCACGCCGACCAGGCCGACATCGGCGCCGCACTCGGCCACCACCCGGCGGGCGAGGTCGCCGAGCACGGCGTCCCGGACCAGCTCGGCGGCCCGCACGGCGAGTTCGGGGTCCTCGGCCCGCGTGGCGAGTTCGGGGGCCTCGGCGCGCGCGGCGGCGCGGGTGTCCGGACACGCGGCACGGGTGTCCGGACGCGCGGCGCCGTCGACGGGTCGCGCAGCGGTGAGGGTGTCCGCAGCCCTGGTCATCGCGGAATTGTCACATGCGGTGGGTCCGGTGGCGAGAGGCCTGACGTGCGTGTTTCGTGGAGTGGCGGGCACCGGTGCCGGGCTCGGCGTAGGGTGCGGCGGCGGACCGCCGGCGGGTGGCAACCGCTCTCGACCGGAGGGAAAGCCGATGACCGACCCGAACCCCGCGGGCGACGTCCTGCGCGGCCTGCTGGCCGACCTGCGGGCCGAGAGCGCCGTCCTGGACGCGCTGGTGGCAGCCCTGCCGCCCGACGACTGGGCCGGGCCCACCCCGGCCGAGGGCTGGACGGTCGCCCACCAGATCGCCCACCTGGCCTGGACCGACGACTGGACGGCACTGGCCGCCCGCGACCCGGAGGGCTTCACCGCGGCGCTCGGCGGCGGCTTCACCGCCCTGCTGGCCGCCGGGGCCGACCCGGTCGAGGAGGGCGCCCGGGAGGGTGCGGCCGCCGACCCCGCCGCCCTGCTCGCCCGCTGGCGCACCGGCCGGGCCGAGGTGCAGGCCGCGCTGGCCGCCGCCCCGGCGGACGTCCGGCTGCCCTGGTTCGGCCCGCCGATGAAGCCCGCCTCGATGGCGACCGCCCGGCTGATGGAGACCTGGGCGCACGGCCAGGACGTCGCGGACGCGCTCGGCGTGACCCGGGAGCCCACCTCCCGGCTGCGTCACATCGCCCACCTGGGCCTGCGCACCCTCGGCTTCGCCTTCGCGGCCCACGGGCTGCCCGCGCCGGAGCACCCGGTGCGGCTCGAACTGACCGCCCCCGACGGCAGCACCTGGGCCTTCGGCCCGGCCGACGCGGCGGACGTGGTGACCGGCCCGGCCCTCGACTTCTGCCTGCTGGTGACCCAGCGCCGCCACCGCGACGACCTGGCCCTCACCGCCACCGGCCCGGTCGCCACCGCCTGGCTGCCGATCGCCCAGGCCTTCGCCGGGCCCCCCGGCAAGGGTCGGGCGGCGGCCTCCGGCACCTGAACGGCCCGGGGCGGGTCGTCACAGGGGGCGGTCACGCTGTTCTCCGAAGTTCCGAAGTTCCGAAGTTCTCCGCCGTTCTCCGAAGTTCTCCGAACCGCACCGCGACCGCTACCACGTGCGGCACGTCCGGAAGTTCGGTGATGCCATGCGCATTCCCGATCCGTTCGACTTCGAGCTGGACCTGAGCGGGCTCGTGCGCCACCCCGACCGAACGGCGCCGCCGCTCACAGGCCGATCCGCAGCGGAGTGAGCCGGGTGGCGACCAGGTTGGTGGCGCCGCGGTCGCGCTCGACGTGGCCGTGGACCAACAGGCCCGCCCGGTCCAGGGCGGTGCGGCGCTGGGACTCCCAGACCGGGCGGTTGCAGATCACGTTGATCAGGCCGGTCTCGTCCTCCAGGCTGAGGAAGAGCACCCCGCCGGCCGTCGGCGGCCGCTGCCGGTGGGTGACCAGGCCGCCGACCACCACCGCCGTTCCCGCTGGTACGTCCGGGAGTTGGTCGGCGCGGAGCGCGCCGCCGCGGTCCAGGTGGGCGCGCAGGTGCTGGAGCGGGTGGCTGGTGGCGGAGGTGCCGGTGGCCCACAGGTCGGCGATGGTCTCCTCGACCGGGCTCATGCCGGGCAGTTCGGGCGCCTCGGCGCCGGGGGTCGTGCCGGGGAGCAGCTCGGCCGAGATCCCGGCGAACGCCCCTGCTGCCCAGAGTGCCTGACGTCGCGTCATGTCGAAGCAGTCGAAGGCGCCGGCCGTCGCCAGCGCCTCCAGGGCGGGTGCGGGCAGGCCGGTGCGACGGGCGAAGTCCTCCAGGTCGGCGTACGGCTGTCCGGCCGCGATCGCCTCGGCCTGCGGGGTGCCGATGCCGCGCACCGTCTCCAGGCCGAGCCTGATGGCGGGTTGCGGGCGGCCGGCGGTCAGCGGCGGCGCGGGGGTCGGGCCCCGGTACGGCTCCAGGGTGGGGCGCGGGCCGCTGGCGTTGACGTCCACCCCGCGCACCCGGACGCCGTGCCGCCGCGCGTCCGCGACCAGGCTGAGCGGCGAGTAGAAGCCCATCGGCTGGTTGGCCAGCAGGGCGCAGGTGAAGGCCGCCGGGAAGTGGTACTTGAGCCAGGCGCTGGCGTACACCAGGTAGGCGAAGCTGATCGCATGGCTCTCCGGGAAGCCGTAGTTGGAGAAGGCCTCGATCTTGCCGTAGACGTCCTCGGCCACCTCGGGCGGGATGCCGCGCTCGGCCATCCCGGTGAGCAGCCGGTCGCGCAGCCGGGCGACCCGCTCGTGCGAGCGTTTGGCGCCCATCGCCTGGCGCAGCCGGTCGGCCTCGGACGGGGTGAACCCGGCGCAGTCGATGGCGAGTTGCATCATCTGCTCCTGGAACAGCGGCACCCCGAGGGTCTTGCCGAGGGCGTTCTCCATCAGCGGGTGGGGGCAGCCGGGCGGCTCCACCCCGGCACGGCGGCGCAGGTACGGGTGGACGGAGCCGCCCTGGATCGGGCCGGGCCGGATCAGCGCGACCTCGACCACCAGGTCGTAGAAGTGGTCGGGCTTGAGCCGGGGCAGGGTCGCCATCTGCGCCCGGGACTCGACCTGGAACACCCCGACGGTGTCGGCCCGGCGCAGCATCGCGTACACGCCCTTGTCGTCGTCCGGGATGGTGGCCAGGTCGTAGTGCAGGCCGTGGTGTTCGGCGATCAGGTCGCAGGCGTCGTGCAGCGCGGCGAGCATGCCGAGGCCCAGCAGGTCGATCTTCACCAGTCCGGCGCCGGCGATCGACTCCTTGTCCCACTGCAGCACGGAACGCCCGGGCATCCGGGCCCACTCGGTCGGGCAGATCTCCCCGATCGGCTCCTTGGTGAGCACCATGCCGCCCGAGTGGATGCCCAGGTGGCGTGGCAGGCCGTGGAGTTGGGTGGCGAGCGAGAGCACGTCGGCGGGGATGACGGCGTCCGCGCCGGGGGCGGAGCGGAAGTCGGTCTGCCGGCTGAAGGCGTCCACCTGCCCCTGCGGGTAGCCGAGCACCCGGGCGGCGTCGCGGATCGCCAGCCGGGGCCGGTAGGTGATCACGTTGGCGACCTGGGCGGCGTGCTCGCGCCCGTAGCGGCGGTAGACGTACTGGATGACCTCCTCGCGGCGGCGGTTCTCGATGTCCAGGTCGATGTCGGGCGGCCCGTCCCGGGCAGTGGAGAGGAAGCGTTCGAACAGCAGCTTGTAGTGGATCGGGTCGACGGCGGTGATCCCGAGGGCGTAGCAGACCGCCGAGTTGGCGGCCGAGCCGCGGCCCTGGCACCAGATGTCCTGGCTCCGGCAGAAGTCCACGATGTCGTGCACGATCAGGAAGTAGCCGGCCAGGTCGAGGTCCTCGATCACGTCCAGTTCCTTGCCGAGCTGGCGACGGGCGGCGGCGTTGCCGGGGCCGAAGCGGGCCGGGCCGCCGGCTGCGACCAGGGCGCGCAGGTGGCCGATCTCGGTCTCGCCCTCGGGGACGGGGTAGCCCGGCAGTTCCGGGTCCAGCTTGGCGAAGTCGAAGGCGCAGGCCCGGCCGAGTTCGGCGGTGGCCCGCTGCACGCCGGGGAAACGGGCCAGTCGGGCGGCCATCTCGCGGCCCGAGCGCAGGTGCGCGGTGCCGGCCGCCCGCGTCCAGCCGACCGCCTCCTGGAGGGTGCGGCGCTCGTGCAGGGCGGCCAGGGTCTGCGCGAGGCGGCCCTGGGCGGGGCCGGCGTGGTGGGCGTTGGTGGAGGCGACGACGGGCAGCCGCAGTTCGGCGGCGAGCGCGGCGAGGGCGTCGTTGCGGCGGTCGTCGCCGGGCAGCCACTGGTCGATCAGCTCGACGTGGACGTTCTCGGGGCCGAACGCCTCGGTGAGGGCGCGCAGTCGCCGCCGCGCCTCGTCCCGGTCGGGCAGCGCGGCCGGGACCCGGCCGAGCCGGCAGCCGGTGAGCACCGCCCAGTGGCCGTCGTGCGCCCCGGCGAGCTCGGCGAGGTCGTACGCCGGGCGGCCCTTGGCGCCGCCGGCCAGTTGGGCGGCGGCGATCGCGGCGGAGAGGCGGCGGTAGCCGGCCGGGTCGCGGGCGAGGATCAGCAGGTGTTCGGTGTCGTGCCCGGTGTCCTGTCCGGTGCCGCGTCCGGTGCCGCGTCCGGCGTCGCGTCCGGTGTCGCCTGCGCGGCTGATCGTCAGTTCGGCGCCGAACGCGGTGGCCACGCCCGTCCCCCGGGCGGCGCCGGCGAGCCGCACGGCGCCGTACAGGCCGTCGTGGTCGGTGATCGCCAGGGTCTCCACGCCCAGCCGGGCCGCCTCGGCCACCAGGTCCTCCGGGTCGCTGGCGCCGTCCAGGAAGCTGAAGGCGGAGTGGACGTGCAGTTCGGCCCAGGGTTCGGCGTTCTCGGCCCTGGTGGCGGGGGATTCCTCGGCGGCTGAGGGTCCCTCGGCGGCTGGAGGCTTCTCGGCGGGGCGGCGCAGCGGGACGACCGTGCGGTCCGGCGCGGCGCCGGTCATCCGGCGGTGCAGCTCGTTCCAGGGGATGGTGGGGTGGCTGGTGAAGCCCATCGGGGGTTGCCTTCGTCGTTCTCGTGCTCGTCCTGCTCCCCCCTGCCACGGGTTCCCGGGCCGCTAGTCGTAGCCGGCCTCCAGGTACCACGCACCCCCCTCCACGGTGAGCAGCAGCGCCCGGCCGCCGTCCACCACCATCTGGAACCGCGCCCGGCGGCGGGCGAGCGACTGGTCCCACCAGTACTCGACCGCCGGCCAGGGCCCCGTCCAGCCCGCCACCCGTTCCTCCCGGCCCCGGACCACGACCAGGGCCGGCCGGGCCGACACCCCCGCCCGGCCGTCCACCGTGACCGGCCGCCCGCCCTCGTCCAGCACCCGTACGGGCGCCGGCTCGCGCAGCACCACGGCCGGCCAGAGGTCCGCCGACCGCTCCGCGAGCCGCCCCGGCCAGGGCGCGTCGGCCGGGGCCGCCGCCTCGTACGGCTCGCCCCACGGCACCCTGACCTGCTGCTCCCCCGGGCCGCGCCCGCCGGCCGGCTCGATCCGGCGCAGCCCGGCGTGCCCGAGCACCGCCTGCACCCGGGCCACCGCGCGCTCCACCCGGTCGTCGGCGACGGCCTGGCCCCACAGGGCGAGCTGACGGCCCTGGTCCGGGGAAAGGCCGTCGGGGGCGAGGCGGAGCAGGGTGAAGCCCGCTTGATCGGCCTGGTCTCGCCGGTCGGGGCGGTCGCGCCGGTCACCCTGGTCGCGCCGGTCGGGGCGGTCGCGCCGGTCGGGGCGGTCGCCGGTGAAGGTGCCCATGCCCTGCCAGGCCTGGAGCTGCCAGCGCACCCGCTCGGCCAGTGCCGTCGCGGACAGCCGGCCCTCGTGCCGCCACAGCCGCGACGCCGTCCGACCGTCCGCACAGGCCACCTCGACGGCCACCCGGCGGCAGGTCAGCCCGGCCCCGGCCAGCCGCTGGTGCAGCTGCTCGGCCAGCGTGCGGGCGACGAACACCAGCGGCTCGGTCAGCGGCTCCGGCGGGTCGAAGCGCTGCTCGACGGCGAGGTCCGGCTCCTCGTCGCGCGGTACCAGCGGGCGCGGCTGCAGGCCCCGGGCCAACCGGTGGGCGACCGTCCCGGACGGGCCGAAGCGGTCCGCGACGGCCTCCGACGGCAGTGCGGCGAAGGCCCCGACGGTGGGCAGGCCGAGCCGCCCGAGCAGTTCCGCCAGCGCCTCGTCGCCCAGCGCGCCCACCGGGTACGGGGCGAGGAACTCCGCCGTACGGCCGGCGGGGACCAGCACCCCGGCGCGGGCGGCGAGGACGGCGGCGAACAGGCCGTCGGCCACACCGATCTGGGCGTGGGGAACGGTTCGGGGTGGTGTCGGTACGGAGTCGGGTGCGGGGTGGGATTCGGGTGCGGGTGCGGAGTCGGGTGCGGGTGCGGGTTCGGCTTCGGGGTGGTTCGCGGGTTCGTCCGCGGGATCGGTCCCGGGCACCGTCACCGCGCCGGGGACGGCGTCCGGGACGGGCGGCCGTTCGAGGGCCTCCGTCACCGCCGCGCCGACCAGGGCCGCCAGCGCTTCCTCGCCGCCGAAGTAGCGGCCCGGGCCCTTCACCGGAATGGCGCACAGGCCCGCGCGGACCACCTCCACCCGGGGCGTGAACGCCTCCACCGCCGCGACCACCGGCTCGAAGCGGCGGGCCTCGGCCTCCGGGTCGCGGTCGCGCAGCTCCAGCTCGGGACAGAGCCGCTGGGCCAGCTTGAGCCGCTGCCCCTGCCGCACCCCGGCCGCCCGGGCGCCCGCCGAGCAGGCGAGGATCCGCCCGCCCTCGGTCACCGCCACCGGGTCGTCGCCGGTGACGGCCACCACCGGCCAGTCCGGGCACCAGACCACCAGCACCCGGGGGGTTCTTTCACTGCCGGGCATCGTCGACATGTCACACCACCGCCGCCACGAGCGGTTCCGCCGGCTCCGCCACGGGCTGGGGCTGCTCCCGGACCGGGCGCACCGCGCCGTGCTCGTCCGGCAGCCAGAGCCGGGCCGTCCGACCGCGCACCGCCGACCCGCGCCCCTCGGCCACCACCTCCACCTGCCGCCCGGCGAGCTGCCCGTGGCCGTCCCCCAGCCCGAACCATCGCCCGGACCGCACCCCCAGCCGCAGCACCGCGCCCGGCCACGGCCCGGCCACCAGCAGCACGCAGCCGCTGCGCCGCAGCACGGCGGCCAGCCGGGTGGCCAGCTTCGGGGGCACCGGCCCGTCCGGGCGCAGCATGATCAGTTCGACCGCCCCGGCCAGCACCGACACCACCTCGGGCCAGTGCGGGCCCGGGTCGTCCGCGACCAGCAGGCGGCGCAGGTCCAGCCCGTACCCCTCGGCGGCGGCGAGTCCCAGGTCCGGCAGCCCGACCGCCGCCGCCCAGCCGCCCTCGGTCTCCCGCACCCCGGCGGCCAGGGCCAGCAGCAGTCCGGCGTCCCCGCCCGCCACCGACACCGCCGTCCCCCGCCGCAGTCCGCCGTCCGGCAGCACCTCCCGCAGCGCGGGTGCCACCGGTACCAGCCCGCGCCCCGGCGCCGTCTGCCCGCTCTCGGGCACGGCGGCCGTCAGCGGCCCGGCAGCCGTCAGCGCCACCGGCCGCAGCGCGGGGCGTTCGGGCTGCTCGGCGGCAGATTCGAAAACAGATTCGAAAACGGGCACAGCCCCAGGATCGAACATCCGTTCGCAAAGATTCAAGTCCGCCACATCACCCCGACCCGTCACGCTCCGTGTCGGATGCGGCGGACCCGAGCAGCGGGTCGCCACTTTCGGCGTCGGCGCCCAGGCACGGTTCGCCTCGGCGGCCGACCGGACGGCCTTCGCCGAGGAGCGCGCCCGGACCGCGGCCACCCCGGTCAGCCGCCACCACGACGAGTCCGCCTCCGGGGGCGCAGCCATCGGGTGGCCGTCGGACTGCACCAGGTCCCGCGCCACCCCACCCCGGCACCGAACCGGGAGCCGGCACCGAACCAGGAGCCGGGGCACGAGGTCTACCGCAACGGGCTGCAGAAGCGGGTCTTCGACGTCGTCCGCCGACCGGGCGCTTCCCGCCGACGCCGGACGCCGCCGGATGCCGCCGGGCCCACGCGTGGATGGGACCCGTCCTTCGACGACTGACCATCAGGTGAGAAACCGGTGGACAGGTTCCCCGTGGTCAACAGACTGACTCCATGACGCTCAACGATGACAAGAACGACCTGCGGATCTACGTCCAGGATGCCCGCGACGCCCTGATGTGGAAGCTGGACGGCCTCTCCGAGTACGACCTCCGGCGACCACTCACTCCCACCGGAACCAACCTGCTGGGGTTGGTCAAGCACGTCACCGGAGCCGAAGCGCTCTACCTCGGCGAGACCTTCGGACGCCCCTTCCCCCTCCCCGAAGCGACCCCGCTGTGGATCGTCGGCACCGCCGAACCGAACGCGGACCTGTGGGCCCGGGCGGACGAGGGCACCGAGGAGATCTTCGACCGCTACCGCCGGGTCTGGGCCCACTCGGACGCCACCATCGCGGAGCTCCCGCTGGACGCGATCGGCCAACTCCCCTTCGGCAACCGCCCGAAGCAGACCCTGCACCGGATCCTCGTCCACGTCATCGCCGAGACCCACCGGCACGTCGGCCACGCCGACCTGGTCCGCGAGCTCATCGACGGCGCCACCGGCCAGCGCTCCGACGGCCCCAACACGGCCCCCGGCGACGCCGACTGGTGGCAGGCCCACCACGACCGCGTGGAGCAGGCCGCCCGCCAGGCCGCCGGACTCGCCTGAGCCCCCGGACACCCTACGGAGATTCTTCGAGCATGGAACCGAGCATGGAACCGAGCATGGAGCCGAGCATGGAGCAAGGAGCCAGAACGGCCGTCCGGTGCGGGGACTGCGGGGGCGCCGCCGTTCGGAGTTTCGGCCAGTTCCTGGACCGCGACCGCGGGCGGGAGTTGTGCTGGGACGCCGAGCTGCACTGCCCGTCCTGCGACCTGTACATGTGCGAGCACTCGGGCCCCGGACCGATGCCCGAGGACCTCCGCACGGCGCTCCTGACAGCCCACGGGCCGGCCCGGCTGCGACTCTCCGGGCCCCTCGGCGATCCGGTGGCGGCGCTGCGGGCGCTGCGGGAGGGAGCCGGGACTTCGCTCGGCCGGACGCGCGAACTGCTCGCCGAACTACGGGAGTTCGGATTGGCCGGGACGACCGTCGAGATGGCACGGTGGCGGGTTCGGCTGGGCGAGCGGGGTGTCACGACGGAGGTCCAGGACGGCTTCGGGCGGGCCTACCGCTACGTGGGGCCGCCGGAGCTGCGGGAGTTGGCGACGGGCGGCGGACGGGTCGGCCAACCCGTCCGGACGGAGAGCGGGTTCGCCGCCTGGGTGGGCGCCCGCCCGGCGGCGGAGCTCGCGGAGCCGTTCACCTTCGTGGTCGACCTGGGCGGGGCCCTACGACTCGCTCCGCGCCGCAGTGAGCACGTGGCCTGCGCGAACGGGGAGTTGGTGCTGAGCGCCGGCGAGATCGGGTTCCAGCGGTCGGACGGAGGCGGAGCCGGCGGCGCGGGCTGGGAGGTCGGGACGGTCAGCAACCTCTCCACCGGCTACTGCCCGGACGTCGTCTCCTGGCCCGCCGTGGCCGCTGCCCTCGACCGGATCGGACTGCCCCGTCCGGGCGGCTTCACCCAGGCCGTGGTGTTCCGCCGCTGCCCGGACTGCGGGCAGTGCGGCATCGTCCGGGAGGCGCACTACGTCTGCGTGTTCTGCGACGCGGACCTGCCGGAGCGGTGGAACGTGGACGACGGGTGCTGCTTGCCGTAGCGGCGGTTTGCCAGTGGGACGGTTTGCCAGTGGGACGGTTTGCCGGTGGGGCGGTCGGCAGGGGACGACCGAACCCGCCGTGGCAGTGTCGGGTCGGCCCGCTAGGGTCGGGTGGGTCAGGGGGGCGGAACGGGGAGGGGTGGGGCACGTGGAGTGTGTGCGGGTGTCCGAGATACCGGGCGGGGTGGTGCACGAGGGGAGCCGGGAGTTCCTGGTGCGGGAGGGGCTGCCCGCGGCCGGGGCGTTCCTGGACTTCGGGGCGCTCGACGGCGAGCCGCTGAGGACCGTCCCGACCACCGGGGCGGACCGGCTGTTCGTCCTCGGGGAGACGGACTACTGCACCCCCTACGCCGCCTTCGGTGACCTGGTGCTGCTGGACGGGACCACCGGCGAGGTGTACCTGGGCAACGGCGGCCCCCGGCGGGACCGGCTGGCCTCCGACCTGGCCGCGCTGGCCGCACTGGTGCGGGAGATCGAGGCGGTGGGCGAGGCGGCCCGCCGGCCGGAGGCGCTGAACGGGCGGCGCGGGCCCACCGTGGTGGCCGAGGTGACGGCCGGGGCCGAGCGGCGGCTGCGGGAGATCGACCCCCGGCTGTTCGACGGCGAGACCCCGCCCGCGCACTGGGGGACGGCTCTGATGGTGCGGGCACTGGGCTGGGGTGCGCTGCCCGGCGGGCCGGACGGGCCCGCGTACGAGGTCGGCCCGGAGCTGGTGGCCGAGCTCGCGGCGCTCACCGACGAGAACGGCGGCGCGGGCCTGGTGCACCGGTTCCGGCCGGAGGGACTGCCCGCCGCCCTGGTGCACGAGCCGACCCGGCAGCTGCTCACCGAGATCGGGCTGCCGCTCGGCGGGGCGATGTTCGGGGCGTGCGCGGAGCCGCTGGTCACCATGGCGCAGGCGTACCCCGAGTACTTCGACGGCGAGGAGGAGCGCCCGTACCAGCGGGACTTCCTCGCTCTCGGGGACTGGCCGACCGACCTCACGATCGCCCTGGACGGTGCCACCGGCCGGCTCGAACTGCCGGACTGGTACGACGACGGCCAGCCCGAGGCCTACCTCAACCGCGATCTGTCCGCCCTCCTCTACGCGCTGTGGACGTACGAACGGCTGCGCGCCGAGTGGGAGCGCTGGGAGCACGGCCGGAGCCGGGACACCTGGGCGGTGTTCGATCCGCAGTCGCTGCTGAGCACCGTGGTGGACCGGCTGGTCGAGGGCGTCGACCCGGAGGCCTTCGCCTCGCCCGGCCGCTCCTGGCGACTGCTCGCCGAGGACGGGCACCTGGGCGGACTGCTCGGGTGAGCCGCTGAGCTCCTGAGGTGGCGAGCCGCTGAGCTGGCGTGCCCCTGAGCTGCCGAGCTGGCTTGCCGCTGAGCCGCTGAGCTGCCGAGCTGCGGGATGCGGCCCGACCGGGGGCTGGCGCCGGTACGCTGCCCCGGTGACGAACATCCGTACGGCGGCGACCGGGCGAAGACGGACGGTGCTCCTCGGCATCAGCGCCGCGCTGTCCCTCGTCTCGGCGGGCGCGCTGTACGCCCTGCTGTACGTACGGTCGTTGGACTACGGTGACCGCTGCGAGCGCGGCCTGGTCTCGGGCGGTGGCCGACTGCTGGAGACGGGCGCGTCCTGGCTTCCGCCGGACGCCTGGTGCCGGTTCGAGCACCGGAGCCTGTCCACCACGCCGTTCTGGGCGCTGCTGCTGTTCTACGTGCTGCTGACCGGGGTGGTCTGGGCGGTCACCTCGCTGGTGCGCGCCCTTCGTCCGCGCCCGACCCCGGGACTGGACTGGCAACCGGGGCACGGCGCCGGTCCGGGCCGGTAGCCGCCGCGCGGCGCGTCCTGGACCTGGCCGAGCTGGCCGAGGAGCCATGGGTGGGCGCCGAACCGCCCGGACCCTGCCGGAGTCTCGTGCACGACGCCTGCGATCCGGCCGGGTTCCGCCCGGTGGTCGCGGTGGACGGCGCGGACTACCTGACCGCGCAGGGCTTCGTCGCGGCGGGGCTGGGGGTGTCGCTGCTCCCCGAGCTGGGGCTGACCCAGCGGCACCCCGGCGTCACCGTGCACCGGGTGCGCGGCCCGGAACCGGTCCGAGCGCTGCACACCGCGGTGCGGGAGGGGGCCTGGGGGCAGCCGGCGCTCGGGGCGCTGGTGGAGGCGCTGCGCTCGGCGGCCCGGGGCGGAGGCCGCGCTGGGGCCGGGAGCCGGGGCGGGGGCCGGGCTGGAGGCGGGGGCCGGGAGCCGGGGCGGGGGCCGGGCTGGAGGCGGGGGCGGCAGGGGTCGGCGCCGTGACCGGCCCGGCGCTGCGGTGGGCTTGAAGTTGCCGCAACGGCAGCTCCTACGGTCGTGACCAGGGCCGGAAGAACCGGCCCCGGTTCGAGCGAACGTGCACGTCGACGGACGTGGAATCGAGCGCCTGGAAGCGCAGGACCTGAGTGAGGAGACGGCAATGGCCTGGCCGATCGCGGAGGTCGCCCGGATGTCGGGCGTGACCGCCCGGACCCTGCGGCACTACGACGAGATCGGGCTGCTGCCTCCGGCCTGGATCGGCTCCAACGGCCACCGTTACTACGAGGAACGGCAGTTGCTGCAGCTGCAGCAGGTCCTCGTCCTGCGGGCACTGGGCGTGGGGCTGGCCGAGATCGCCCGGATCATCGGCGACCAGGTGGACGAACTGGAGTCCCTGCGGGGCCACCACCGTCGGCTGATCGCCGAGCGCGACCGGCTCGACGCCCTGGCCACCACCGTCTCGCGCACGATCGCCGACCTGGAACGCTCCCGGAAGGACGGCACACCCATGACCAGCATCAACCGACCCGAGAACCTCTTCGAGGGGATCCAGCCCGCCGATGTCGATGCCAGCCTGCGTGACTTCCCCGAGCACGCCGAGGCGACCCGGCACGCGACCGCCGCGATGACCCCGGCCGAGATCGAGGCCGGCCAGCGCGAGCGGACGGCGCGGATGGTCCACCTGGCGGAGCTGATGGCAGCCGGTCACCCGGCCGACGCCGAGCCCACTCAGCGCATGATCGACGAGGAGTACCAGCTGCTCAGCGGGCTCCGGACGGTCCCGGTGACGGAGTACCTCGCCATCGCGCGCTCGTGCACGGAGAACGAGCAGTGGAGCGCGGCGTACGAGGCCATCGCCCCGGGGCTGGCCGCCTACCAGCGCGCAGCCATGGAGGCGTACGCGGCGGCACGGCTCTCCTGAGCCGGGCGGGACGGGGGCGCGGTCGGCGGCCGGTGAGGGCCGGGGCACGGGATCGGGACCCGGGATCGGGACCCGGGGGACTGGCCCCGGGGGTGACTGGCCCGGGGGCACTGGCCTCAGGGGGCCCCGGGCACGGGGCCCGGGGCACCGGCCCGGTGGAAGCCGCCCGCTTTCTGTCCGGTCACCCGGTGGTCAGCCCACCGGGTGACCGGCCCCGCTCCCCCGCCGTCGGCACCGTCCCGGGCCGTCCCGGGCCGTCGCTGCCCCGCCGTCCCCGGCGCACTTGCCGTCACTCGGTCCGCAGCGCGGTGACCGTCCGGGTACGGGCGGCCCAGGTGGCCGGCAGCAGGGCCCCGGCCAGGGCCAGCACCAGGCCGCCGAGTATCAGCGGCCCCACCACCGATGGGGCGAACACGGTGAGGTCCGCGTCCGGCACATCGATCCCGGCGGCGCGGGCCATCGCGGGCATCACCAGGTGATGCACCCCGACCCCGATCGGAACCCCGATCAGTCCGGCCAGCAGTCCGCTGCCGCAGACCGAGGTGAGCACCATGCCGATGGTCTGCCGGGGCGACATCCCGAGTGCCTTGAGCACCCCGAGGTCGTGCACCCGCTCCCGGGTGTCCAGCAGCACCGTGTTGAGCACCCCGAGCCCCGCCACCACGGAGAGCAGCAGAGTGAGCGTGCCGGCCAGCGTGTTCATCGCCAGCACCACGATGTTGATGTGCTCCTCCCCTGGGGCGGCGCTCAGCCCCATCGGCGAGACGGCCGCGTCCAACCCGTCCGCGTAGGCCTTCACGTCGGTGCCCGGGGTCAGGTCGATGTGGAAGGTGATCGCCTCTGCGTGGATCGCACCGCCGAGCGGCTCCAGTGAGGCCCGGTCCGTGAACACCACGTCCTGGGTGGTCAGGACCTCGCCGACGATCTTCACCGGAGTGTCGCGCCCGTGGTCGGTGAGGGTGACGGTGTCACCGACCTTCTTCTGGTCGGCCCGCAGGAAGGCCGCGCTGACCGCCACCTCGCCGGGGCCGTGGAACCAGCGGCCCGAGGCCAGTTGGAAGCCGCTCCAGGAGGCATCGCCCCCGAATGCCACCAGCTCGGAGCGTCCGGTGCTCCCGGCCACGGTGGCCGACACCGGCACACTGCTGTACCAGGCCTTGGTGCCGGGGCGGGACTCGATCGCCTTCGCCACGGCCGCCTCGTCCACGTGGTCGACGGGTTTGGCGCCGTCGAACGGGGCCTGGACCACGACCTTGCCCGCGCGGTCGGCCGTCAGCCCGTCCTGGAGGGAACTCAGGGAGAGCGTCAGACCGACGCACAGGGTGACCCCGACCGTACCGAGCACCACCGCGGCGGCGGTGGTGGCCGATCGGCCCGGTCGGTGCAGCGGGGACGCCAGCCCGAGGCTGAGTGCGCGCGGCACCGGCAGTCGGCTGATCAGGTTCTGCGCCCGGGACAGCGGGCCCATCACTCCGGCCCGGCCGGCCGCTGCCCCGGCCGCCACCCGCTTGGCGCCGGGCGCCGTCCGGCCGACCGCGAGCGCCTCCACCGTCCGCAGCCGTCCGGCCCGCAGTGCCGGCACCAGTGCCGTGCCGACCACGGCACCCAGGGCCGCCACCGCGACCACCACGTCCACCCAGACCGGGATGCCGAGCAGACCGCCGCGCAGCGCCTTGTGGGCCATCCCGAGCACGGGCACGGACAGCAGGTTGCCCCCGAACACGCCCAGCGCGGTACCGATCCCGGCGGGGATCAGCGCCTGGCCGACGTAGGCTCGCGCCACCTGGGCCGGCGTGAAGCCCAGGGACTTGAGGATGCCGATCCGCCGGGTGGCGGCGCTCACCGCGCCGCTGACCACGACGCCGATGATCAACACCGACATGGCCAGGCCGAGCACCCCGAAGGCGGTGACGAACGGGACGAAGGTCGAGGCCGTGCGGTTGGCCTCCTCCTGGGCGGGCCGGTAGGTGGTCGCCCTGGTGATCGCGCCGTTCGGTACCGCGGCGGCGATCGCCGCGTGGTCGGCCTCCATCTCGGCGTCGCTGCCGGCACGGGCGAAACGGTAGAGGTACTGGGCGGCAGGCGTCGTGCCCGGCGCGGTCAGCCCGACCACCTGCTCGGGGGCGACCCAGCCGTCCGCGCTCCAGGAGACCGAGGCGGCCAGACCGACCACCTTGAGCGTCGGATGCCCGGGCAGGTCGGGAAACTCCATGCTGTCGCCGACGGCCAGCGGGGAGTGCCCGTCCAGGAACACCACCTCGCCGGGGCCCGCGATCCAGCGGCCCATGGTGATCCGCAGGTCGTCCATCGGGCCGTTCTGGGCGCGGCCGACCAGCGTCATCGGCGGCAGCGGGCTGCCGGCCGGCGGGATCTCGGTGTCCGGGCCGGAGCGAGGCTGGACGGTCACGGCCGGGAGAGGGCCGGTCGAGGCCGTCACACCGGGCGCGTGCGCGGCCGCAGCGAGCTGGGCGGGGCTCGCCCTGGTCCCGTCGTACACCACGTTGAGGTGCGCGCCGTGCTGGTCGGCGAAGGAGCGCTCGTACGGACCCCGGGCGGCGACCAGCAGTCCGAGGGCGAGGATGCAGGCCGTCACCGACATCATCGTGGTGAGCACCATGACCAGGGTCTGGACCCGTTTGCGGCCGACGCCGGCCCGAACCACCTTGCTCATCGCGCTCATGCGCCCACCCCGCTCCGGCCCCCCGGCGCCGACACGGCCGCCGTGTCCCGGACCAGGCGGCCGTCGAGAAGTTCGATCGTCCGGTCGGCACAGGCGTCGGCGAGCGCGTTGTCATGGGTGACCAGCAGGATCGTCTGGCCCTCCGCGTTGAGCCCGCGGAGCAGGTCGCGGACGTCGGCGGCGGAGGCGGTGTCCAGCGCCCCGGTCGGCTCGTCGGCCAGCAGCAGCGGCGGGCGGTTCATCAGCGCCCGGGCCACCGCCACGCGCTGGCGTTCGCCGCCGGAGAGCCGGCCCGGGAAGGCCTTGGCGTGCCGGGCCACCCCGAGCCGTTCCAGCAGTTCCCCGGCCCTGGCCCTGGCCTGCTCCCGCCGCATCCCGGCCAGTTGGGCCGGGAGCAGCACGTTGTCCTCCACGTTCAGGTCGTCCAGCAGGTTGAAGAACTGGAACACCATGCCGATCCTGGTCCGCCGGTACTCGGCCAGTGCGGCCTCGCCGAGTTCGTGGACGGCCACGCCGTCCACCTCGACGCCGCCCTCGCTGGGGCGGTCGAGACCGGCGATCAGATTCAGCAGGGTGGATTTGCCGCTGCCCGAGCGGCCGAGCACGGCCAGCGCCTCGCCGGCCCGCACCTCCAGGTCGAGCCCGGCCAGGGCGGGGCGGGCGCTGTCGGATCGGTCGTACGTCTTGCTGACGCCGCGGATCCTGATGATCGGCGCGTTCACGGGCCCTCCATCGTTCGGGGTCCGGTACCGGGGGACCCGGACCGGCTGACGGGGCATCACGCTACGAATCCGCGGCGGGGTGCGGACAGCCGTCTGAGCGGTGTCCCGGGGGTGTATCCAGATACACCTCGAACTGGGTGTTCAGGCCTAGAGCATCGGGCCTCCGGGCGGGGCAGACTGACCCAGCGAAAGATCGGAACCGAGGCCCGCGGGGCTCCGGTGCCAAGGCTTCGGGCCCCCGGCGGGGCTCACGACGGAGGGGGCGCGACATGAGGGCCGGACTGATCGGCGAGGTGGCCCGGCGGGTGGGCCGGGCCTGTGTGGACGGCGTGCGCGCCTGGTACGTGGCGACGCTGGCCGTGACGGGGCTGATCTCGCTGCTGGCCGGGCCGATCCTGCTGGTCTCCGCCCTGTTCGGCCCCGACGAGTCCCGGCCGTTCTCCTCGCCCGGCGGGCCGCTGATCCTGCTCGTGGCGATGGCTCCGGTCGCCCTGTGGGCGCTCTGCTGGGCCACCGGGGGCGGCGGCCGGGCGGTCGGGGCCGTGCTGTTCGCCCCGGGCGCGCTCGCGGTGACGGCGGCCCACCTGTACGGCGGCGCCGCTCCCGGAAGCCGGTCCGTCTCGCTCTGGCTGGCGCCCTCGCTGCTGGTGCTCGGGCTGTTCGGCGCACGCTGGATCGCGACCGAGAGCCGGCGCGTCGTCGACCGGTGGAGCGGGCGGCCGGTCCCGGTGCCGTACCGCCGCCCGAGCGGCGACCCCGGCGCCTGGCAGCGGTTGCGGTCCGGCGGCTGGCTGACCGACCCGGCGACCTGGCGGGACCTCGCCTGGGCGCTCCTCACCGGCCTCGCCGTGCTGCTCACCGCCGCGGTCGTGCTGCTGACCCCGATCGCCCTGGAGATCTTCGGCCGGAACGGACTGCTCTTCCCGCTGATCCTCGCCTACGGCGCGGGTGTCTGGGCGGCCCCGTTCGCCCTCCTGTGGGCCGCTCCGCCCGTCCTGCGGATCCACGAGAAGGCCGCCCGGTCCCTGCTCGGGCCCTCCCGGCGAGCCGAACTCACCCGCCAGGTCAGCCACCTGGCGCGCACCAGGGCGGACACCATCGACGCCGGGGCGGCCGAGCTGCGCCGGATCGAGCGGGACCTCCACGACGGAGCGCAGGCCCGGTTGGTGGCACTGGGCATGCTGCTGACCGTCGCCGAGCAGGTGAAGCACGATCCGGACGCCCTCGGGCCGCTGCTGGCGGAAGCCCGGACGTCCTCGGTGAAGGCGCTGGGCGAACTGCGGGACCTGGTCCGGGGCATCCACCCACCGGTGCTGGCCGACCGCGGCCTGGCCGACGCGATCGAGGCGACCGCACTGGACCTGCCGCTGCCGGTCACCTTCACCGGTGGCCTGCCCGGCCGGGCCCCGGCACCGGTGGAGTCAGCCGCCTACTTCGCGGTGAGCGAGCTGCTGGCCAACGTGGTGAAACACGCCGAGGCCTCGCACGTGTGGATCGAGATAGGGCACAGTGACGGGCTGCTGCGGATATCGGTCACCGACGACGGGCGCGGAGGCGCCGAACCGTCCCGGGGAACCGGCCTCAGCGGTACCGAACGCCGATTGGCCGCCTTCGACGGGGTGCTCGCGATCAGCAGTCCGTCCGGTGGTCCGACCATCGTGAACCTGGAGATCCCGTGCGCGTTGTCATCGCCGAAGACCTCTTCCTCCTCCGGGACGGGCTGACCCGGCTGTTGGAGGCCAACGGCATGAAGGTCACCGCGGCGGTCGAGGACGGCGAGCAGTTGCTCGCCGCCGTGGCTGCCGACCGGCCCGACATCGCCGTGGTCGACGTGCGGCTGCCGCCAACCTTCACGGACGAGGGGCTGCGGGCGGCGCTGGCGGCCCGGAAGGCCCACCCGGGCCTGCCGGTGCTGGTGCTCTCGCAGTTCGTGGAGCAGCTGTACGCCCGCGAGCTGCTGGCCGGCAGTTCCGGCGGAATCGGCTACCTGCTCAAGGACCGCGTGCTGGACGGCGCACAGTTCCTCGACGCCGTCCGGCGGGTCGCCCAGGGCGGTACCGCGATGGATCCGGAGGTGATCACCCGGCTGCTCACCCACAACTCCTCGGCCGGTCCGGTCTCCACGCTCTCCCCTCGGGAACGGCAGGTGCTGGGGCTGATGGCCGAGGGCCGCTCGAACGCGGCGATCGCCCAGCAGTTGGTGATCACCGAGCGGGCGGTCGCCAAGCACACCGCATCGATCTTCGTCCGGCTCGACCTCCAGCCCTCCGATGACGACAACCGACGCGTCCTGGCCGTCCTGGCCTACCTCAACAACTCCTGAAGGTCCCGAACAACTCCTGAACTCTGGACCAGGCTCGACGCCCCTGGAAAGGAGCCGCCGATCACCCGCCATCGACACATTGACAATCCACGGACAAGTGAGTGATGGCCCTCCGCGGTAGGGGGCTCGCCCGCCGCCGAACGGGTCATTTAGGCTGGTGGGGTGCTCATCCTTGTTCGCCGCCGTCACGTGGACCTGCTCCGCGTGACCAGCATGTCCTGTCGACGCTCCGGCTGAACCTCGCGCCACCCACCCTCACGGCGGCCCTGAGCGGCCGCCACCACCTCCCGGCTATCGGAGCACCCGCCGCACCAGGCGCGGCTCCGGCCACCCCTGGTCGACCACCGGGACCAGCCGGGACGAGACCAGCGGATGTCACACATGACGCAGCAGTACACGCCCATATCCGGAACCGGCTCCACGGAGGCGCACCCCGAGGCCCTCCCGGTGATCGACCTCTCGCTCGCCGACGGCACCCCGGAGGACCGCCGCCGCCTGCACGACGAGCTCCGCGCCGCGGCCACCGGCGTCGGCTTCTTCCAGCTCGTCGGCCACGGCGTCACCCCGGAGGAGACGGCCGCGCTCACCGGAGCCATGCGCGCCTTCTTCGCCCTCCCCGAGGCCGACCGGCTCGCCGTGAGCAACCTCAACTCCCCGCACTACCGCGGCTACACCCGTACCGGCGACGAGCGCACCGGCGGCAGCCAGGACTGGCGCGACCAGCTGGACATCGGCGCCGAGCTGCCCCCGCACGCTCCCGGCACCGGCGAGCCCCCGTACTGGTGGCTGGAGGGCCCCAACCAGTGGCCGACCGCGCTCCCCGAGCTGCGCACCGCCGCGCTCGGCTGGATCGACCACCTCGGCGCGGTCGCCCGCCGTCTGCTGCACGAGCTCCTCGCCGCGATCGGCGCACGCCCCGACTTCTACGACGACGCCTTCGCGGGCCACCCCCACCTGCGCCTCAAGCTGGTCCGCTACCCCGGCACCGCCCCGGACGGCGCGGGTCAGGGCGTCGGTGCCCACAAGGACTACGGCTTCATCACCCTGCTCCTCCAGGACACCGTCGGCGGCCTCCAGGTCGAGCGCCCGGACGGCACCTTCCTGGACGTGCCCCCGCTCGACGGCGCCTTCGTGGTCAACCTCGGCGAGTTGCTGGAGGTGGCCACGGACGGCTACCTCAAGGCCACCAGCCATCGGGTGGTCAGCCCGGCCGGAGCCCGTGAACGCTTCTCCGTCCCGTTCTTCTACAACCCGCGCCTCGACGCCCACATCGAGCCGCTCGACTTCCCCCTCGCCCACCACGCCCCCGGCGCCACCGAGGACCCGGCCAACCCGCTCTTCGCGGACTTCGGCTTCAACGAGTGGAAGGGCTACACCCGAGCCCACCCGGAAGTAACCCGCCGCCACCACGCCGCCCTCGCCTGATCACGTCCCGCCCTCTCACCTCCCACCGAACCCGACGGCCGGCCACTGACGGCCGGCCACCGGTAGCTCCGGCAACTGAACCGGCACGCCCCCGCACACCGGGGCGCGTGCCGGTTCGCGCGTTCCGGCACCCCCGCGCTCCAGCGGCCCAGCGGCCCAGCGGCGGCCAAGCACCCCACGCCACCGGAGTCGCCACCACCACCGATGGACCTGATCGCACCGCACTGTCACACTGCTGCTGTCACAGCAGGAATGTGCCAGCGCGGGAGGCAGCAAATGGGGGAGCACGGCGCCGGGGTGGGCGAGGTGCGGCTGACGGTGGACGAGTTGGCAGCGCGAGCCGGGGTGACGGTGCGGACAGTGCGCTTCTACGGCACCAAGGGCCTGCTGCCGCCGCCCGAGCTGGGCCCACGACGGGTGGGCCTGTACGGCGCGGCGCACCTGGACCGGCTCGGGCTGATCGAGGAGTTGCAGCGGCAGGGGCTGACGCTGGCCGCGATCGAGCGGTACCTGGCGCGACTGCCGGAGGACAGCACACCGCTGGGCCTGGCGATCCACCGGGCGCTGGTGGCGTCCTGGACGCCGGAGGCGCCCGAGGAGGTGGGCCGGGCCCAGCTGGAGCGGCGGGCCGGTCGGGGGCTCTCGGAGGAGCAGGTGGAACGCCTGGTCGCGATGGGCGCGCTGGAGCGGACGTCCGACCCCGAGGTGTTCCGGGCGGACCCGGGCCTGCTGCCACTGGGCGTACGGATCCTGGACGTGCCGATCCCGTTGGAGACGCTGCTCGCCGCCCGGGCCGTGGTGCTGGAGCACAGCCGGGCCACGGCCCGGGAGTTGCAGCGGCTGTTCCGGGAGACGGTGTGGAAGCCGTACCGGGAGAGCGAGCCTGATCCGGCGGAGCTGGCCCGGATGAAGGAGCTGACCGACCACATCCAACCCATGGTGGCGCAGGCCCTGGTCACCGCGTTCCAGCGCTCCCTGCGGGAGGAGCTGGGCGGGGAGCTGGGCGAGGAGCTGGGCGAGGAACCGGGTGAGGAGCTGGGTTGAGGAACCGGGTCGAGGAACCGGGTGAGGCCGTGGCCCGCGCGGCCGCGGCCTCACCCTGATCCACCCGGGGCCCCGGGTCAGTCGGTGAAGGTCCGCCCCTCCGCCGCGATCCGCTCCAGCAGCGCCGGCGGCGCGAACCGCTCGCCGTACGCGGCGGCGAGTTCGCGGGCGCGCGCCGCGAAGCCGGCCGGGCCGCCCGGGTAGCCGTTGATGTACTGGAGGACGCCGCCCGTCCAGGCCGGGAAGCCGATGCCCAGGATGGAGCCCACGTTGGCGTCGGCGACCGAGGTCAGCACGCCCTCCTCCAGGCAACGCACCGAGTCGAGCGCCTCACTGAACAGCATCCGCTCCTTGAGGTCCTCGAACGGCACCTCGGCACCGGCACCCGCACCGGCACCCGCACCCGCACCCGCACCCGCACCCGCACCGCCCGTGTCGCCGTCCCGGGAGAAGTGCTCCAGCAGCCCCGGCCAGAGCCGGCCGCGCTTGCCGTCCTCGCCGTACTCGTAGAAGCCCGCGCCGCCGCTGCGCCCGGGGCGGCCGAACTCGTCGACCATCCGGTCCACCACGGCGTCCGCCGGGTGCGGCGTCCAGGTGCCGCCGGCGGCCTCGACCGCGAGCCGGTACTCGTCGCGGATCTTGCGGGGCAGGGTGAGGGTGAGCTCGTCCATCAGCGAGAGCACCTTGGCGGGGTAGCCCGCCTGGGCGGCGGCCTGCTCGATCGAGGAGGGGTGGATGCCCTCGCCGATCATGGCGACGCCCTCGTTGAGGAACTGACCGATCACCCGCGAGGTGAAGAAGCCGCGCGAGTCGTTGACCACGATCGGCGTCCTGTCGATCTGCCGGACCAGGTCGAAGGCGCGGGCGAGCGCCTCGTCGCCGGTCTGCGGGCCGCGGATGATCTCCACCAGGCGCATCTTGTCGACCGGCGAGAAGAAGTGCAGGCCGATGAAGTCGCCGGTGCGCTCGACGCCTTCGGCGAGCACGCCGATCGGCAGGGTGGAGGTGTTGGAGCAGAGCAGCGCGTCGGGGGCGACCACGCCCTCGATCTCCTTGAACACCTTGTGCTTGAGCTCGGTGTTCTCGAAGACGGCCTCGATCACCGCGTCGCAGCCCGCCAGGTCGGCGGCCTCGGAGGTGGGGGTGATCCGGGCGAGCAGGGTGTCGCGCTGGGCGTCGGTGGAGCGGCCGCGCGCGATGGCCTTGTTCAACAGCCCCTCGGAGTAGGCCTTTCCGCGCTCGGCGGCCTCGACGCTGACGTCCTTGAGCACGACCTCGATGCCGGCCTTGGCGCAGGCGTAGGCGATCCCGGCGCCCATCATCCCGGCACCGAGCACCGCGACCTTGCGGACCAGCCGCTTCTCGACGTCCTTGGGGCGCCCGGCACCGGAGTTGACCGCCTGCATGTCGAAAAACAGCGCCTGGATCATGTTCTTGCTGGTCTGCCCGCAGGCCAGCTCGGTGAAGTAGCGGGCCTCGATCACCATGGCGGTGTCGACGTCGACCTGGGCGCCCTCCACAGCGGCGGCGAGCACGTTGCGCGGTGCCGGGTAGGGCGCGCCGTTCAGCTGCTTGCGCAGGTTCGCCGGGAAGGCGGGCAGGTTGGCGGCGAACGCGGGGGTGGCGGGGGTGCCGCCGGGGATCTTGTACCCCTTGACGTCCCAGGGCTGGACGGCGGTCGGGTTGGCCTCGATCCAGGCCTTCGCCCGGGCGGCCAACTCCTCCTGGCTGTCGACCAGTTCGTGCACCAGCCCGTGCTCCAGCGCCTGGGCGGGGCGGTACTGGCGGCCCTGCAGCAGGAACTTCAGCAGGGCGTCGGTGATGCCGAACAGCCGGACCGTGCGGACCACGCCGCCGCCGCCCGGCAGCAGGCCGAGGGTGACCTCGGGCAGGCCGATCCGGCTGGCGGGGGTGTCCAGCGCGATCCGGTGGTGGCAGGCGAGGGCGATCTCCAGGCCGCCGCCGAGCGCGCTGCCGTTGACGGCGGCGACGACCGGCTTGCCGAGGGTCTCCAGCTTGCGCAGCGAGCGCTTGATCCGCATGGACTTCTCGAAGACGGCCTCGGCGTCCTCGGGGCGGGCGGCGGAGAGCATCCGCAGGTCTCCTCCGGCGAAGAAGGTCTTCTTGCCGGAGGTGATCACGACCCCGCGCAGCGCGTCGGAGGAGGCGAGGCCGGCCAGTCGCTCGACCACGGCCTCGAAGTCGGCCGTGAAGGCCTCGTTCATGGTGTTGACGGACTGGGTGGGGTCGTCGAGGACGAGGGTGACCACGCCGTCCTGGTCCTGCTCCCAGCGGATGGTGGTGGTGTCGCTCATGAGTTCAAGGTCTCCAGGTCTACCGGGGAGGAGGGAGTCAGACGCGCTCGACGATGGTGGCGACGCCCATGCCGCCGCCCACGCACAGGGTGATCAGGCCGTAGCGCAGGTCGCGCCGCTCCAGTTCGTCGACGACGGTGCCGAGCAGCATCGCGCCGGTGGCGCCCAGCGGGTGGCCGAGGGCGATCGCGCCGCCGTTGACGTTCACCTGGTCGTGCCGGAAGCCGAGTTCGCGGATGAAGCGGAGGGCGACCGCCGCGAAGGCCTCGTTGATCTCGACCAGGTCGATGTCGGCGGCGGTGAGACCGGCCTTGGCGAGCGCCTTGCGGGTGGCCGGCGCGGGGCCGGTGAGCATGATGGTCGGCTCGGAGCCGGACACGGCGGCGGAGACGATCCGGGCGCGCGGGCGCAGCCCGTAGCGCTCGCCGACCTCGCGGTTGCCGATCGCGACGAGCGCGGCGCCGTCCACGATGCCGGAGGAGTTGCCCGCGTGGTGGACGTGGTCGATGGCCTCCACCCAGTGGTACTTCTGCAGGGCGACGGCGTCGAAGCCGCCGGCCTCGCCGATCGCGGCGAAGGAGGGCTTGAGGCCGGCCAGGGTCTCGACGGTGGTGCCGGGGCGGATGAACTCGTCGCGCTCCAGCACGACCAGGCCGTTGCGGTCACGCACCGGGACCACCGAGCGGTCGAACAGGCCGTCCGCCTGGGCCTTGGCGGCGCGGGCCTGGGACTCGGCGGCGAAGGCGTCCACGTCGGTGCGGGAGAGGCCCTCGATGGTGGCGATGAGGTCGGCGCCGATGCCCTGCGGGACGAAGTTGGTCTCGTACGAGGTCATCGGGTCGGCGAACCAGGCGCCGCCGTCGGAGGCCATCTTGACCCGGGACATCGACTCCACGCCGCCGGCCAGGATCAGGTCCTCCCAGCCCGAACGGACCTTGGCGGCGGCCAGGTTGACGGCTTCCAGGCCGGAGGCGCAGAAGCGGTTCTCCTGGACGCCGGCCACGGTGTCGGGCAGGCCGGCCGCGATGGCGGCGATCCGGGCGATGTCGGAGCCCTGGTCGCCGATCGGCGAGACCACGCCGAGCACGATGTCGTCGATCGCGGCCGGGTCCAGCTCGGGGTAGCGGCGGCGCATTTCGTTGATCAGGCCGACGACCAGGTCGATCGGCTTGGTGCCGTGCAGCGAGCCGTTGGCCTTGCCGCGGCCGCGCGGGGTGCGGATCGCGTCGTAGACGTACGCTTCGGTGGTCACGATGGGATGCCTTTCGGGGCAGGGGTTCCTGAGGGTCCTGGGGTGCCGGAGCGGGCCGGGTGACGGAGCGGGGCGGGATGTCGAGGCGGGGCGGGATGCCGGAGCGGGGTGGGGTGCGCGGGACGGGCGGGCGCTCAGCCGAGGACGGAGCGGCCGACGATCTCCTTCATGATCTCGGTGGTGCCGCCGTAGATCGTCTGGATGCGGCCGTCGGTGAACGCCCGGGCGACCGGGAACTCGCTCATGTACCCGTAGCCGCCGTGGAGTTGGAGGCAGCGGTCGGCCGTTCGCTTCTGCAGTTCGGTGGACCACCACTTGGCCATCGAGGCGTCCGCCGGGGTGAGTGCGTAGCGGCTGTGCTCGGTGATGCAGCGGTCGACGAAGGTCCGGGTGATCGCGCACTCGGTGGCGAGCTCGGCGATCTCGAAGCGGACGTGCTGGAGCTTGGCCAGCGGACGGCCGAAGGCCTCGCGCTGCTTGACGTAGTCCGTGGTGATCTCCACCAGGTACTCGGCACCGGCGATGGCCGCGGCGGCGATGGTGAGCCGCTCCTGGGCGAGGTTCTGCATCAGGTGGAGGAATCCACCGTTGAGCTCGCCGAGCAGGTTCTCCTTCGGCACCCGGACGTCCTCGAAGAACAACTCGGCGGTGTCCTGGGCCTTCTGGCCGATCTTGTCGAGGTTGCGGCCCCGCTCGAACCCGGGGGTGCCGCGCTCGACGGCCAGCAGGCTCAGCCCGTGCGCGCCGCCCTCGGGGGTGGTGCGGGCGACCACGATCACCAGGTCGGCCAGGATGCCGTTGGAGATGAAGGTCTTGGCGCCGTTGAGCAGGAAGTGGTCGCCCCGGTCGACCGCCTGGGTGCGGATGCCCTGCAGGTCGGAGCCGGCGCCGGGCTCGGTCATCGCGATCGCGGTGATCAGTTCGCCGCTGCAGAAGCCGGGCAGCCAACGGCGCTTCTGCTCCTCGGTGGCGAGCGAGGTGAGGTACGGGCCGATGATGTCGTTGTGCAGTCCGATCGCCAGCCCGGAGGCACCGGCCCGGGCGAACTCCTCGGCCAGCACGGCGGCGTAGCGGAAGTCCGGGGTGCCGCCACCGCCGTACTCCTCGGGCACCGCGATGCCGAGCAGGCCCTGCCGGCCGGCCGCCAGCCAGGCGGAGCGGTCGACGATGCCGGCCTTCTCCCAGCGGTCGTAGTGCGGCATCACCTCCTTGGCGAGGAAGGCCTTCACGGTGGCCCGGAAGTCCTCGTGCTGCTCGGTGAAGATCTCGCGCTGCAACGCTACTCTCCTTGCTCTGCTGCGGAGTTGAATGATTCCTCGCCGGGGGCCGCGGCGTCGAGGGACGGGACGGCCCAGTCCCGGGCCACCTCCGCGGTGTCCGCGCCCGGCCGGGCCGGCGGGAGACGCAGCACGCCCGGGGTGGCGGAGAAGCGCGGGGCGGGGGCGGGCTGGGTCACGCCGTCCGCCTCGACGTACGTCCCGCGCGCCGACAGGTGCTTCTCGGCGGCGGCCTGGCGCATCGTCAGTACGGGTTCGACGCAGGCGTCCGAGCCGGCGAAGACGGCCTCCCACTCGGTCCGGGTCCGGGTGGCGAAGCGGGCGGCGATCAGCGCCCGCAGTTCGGGCCAGCGGGCGAGCTCGTACTGGCCGGGTGCGTCCGGACCGAGCTCCAGCAGCCGGGCGAACTCGGCGTAGAACCGGGGCTCCAGGGCGCCCACCGCCAGGTGTCCGCCGTCGGCCGCCCGGTAGACGGCGTAGAACGGCGCGCCGCCGTCCAGCAGGTTGACGCCCCGACGGTCCTGCCAGTGGCCGGCCGCGAGCAGCCCCCACAGCATGCTGCCGAGGTGTGCCGCGCCGTCCACGATCGCCGCGTCGACCACCTGGCCGGCGCCGGTGGCCCGGGCGTGGTGCAACCCGGCCAGCAGGCCGACGACCAGGTAGAGCGAGCCGCCCGCGTAGTCGCCGAGCAAGTTCGCCGGGATCCCGGGCGGCGCGTCGGCCCCTCCGGGCGAGGCGACCATCCCGAGCACCCCGGCCACCGCCGCGTAGCCGAGGTCGTGCCCGGCGGTGGCCGCCCGGGGGCCGTACTGCCCCCAGCCGGTCATCCGCCCGTACACCAGCGCCGGATTGCGCGCGAGACACGCCTCGGGCCCGACCCCGAGCCGCTCCGCCACCCCCGGCCGGTAGCCCTCGATCAGCAGGTCGGCCCGCTCGACCAGGTCCAGCACCTGCCCGGGCCCCGCGGGCGACTTGAGGTCGACCAGCACCGACCGCTTGTTCCGGTTGCTGAGGTCGTACGCCGGGTCCGTTCCGAGCGGCGACGGCTCCGGCCGGTCCACCCGCACCACGTCCGCCCCGAGATCACCCAACAGCATCGCCGCGAACGGCCCCGGCCCGATCCCCGCGAGCTCCACCACCCGCACACCCGCCAACGGCCCCGGACCACCCGCACGGCCCGCCGGACTGCTCGTGTCACCCACTGGCTGCAGAACCCTTCGGGGTTTGACAGTAAAGCTGTAACACTCGCGATGATAGGCAAGCGACCCGCCGGTAACAAGACCTCGCCACCGCCCCCGCGTCGCCGATCCCCTTGGCAGCCCCGACCGCAGCCCGTGCGACCACCACACGGAGGGCGCCTCCGTGCTCGCCCCCGACAGCGACGGGACCTGGAAGCAGGTCCTCACCGCCGGGGCAGGGCGATCGGATGCGAGCCGATCGTGCAGGGACGGGAATTTGGGCGGGCGACTGTCGGCGTAATGGTCTATCGTGCGAGCGGTCCATTACGCACGACATCGGGGGAAGCAACATGACCACCGCTGAGCAGGCCGTCGTCACCGGGCGCACGATCGTCGCCGTTTCCGAACGGCTGGTGCTGACGCGGCCGCAGGAGGAGGATGCCGAGGCGATGTTCGCGATCCACGGGGATCCGGAGACCAACCGGTACAACCCGCACGGGCCGCAGCGGGACATCGCGCAGGCGCGGAAGCAGTTGGCCGGGTTCGTGGCGGACTGGCCGCGGGACGGGGTGGGGTACTGCATGGTGTCGACCCGGTCGGAGCCGGAGGTGATCATCGGGGTCGCCGGGCTGTTCCTGCACAGCCTGGACGGGGAACCGGTGTTCAACCTGTACTACCGGTTCCGGCCGTCCGCCTGGGGCAAGGGCTACGCGGCGGAGGCGTGCCGGGCGGCGATGGCGGAGGCGCTGCCGCGGTTCCCGGGGATCCCGGTGACGGCGCTGATCCGGGAGGACAACCTGCCCTCGCGCCGGCTCGCCGGGCGGCTGGGGCTGGTGGCGGACCCGGACGGGCGGGTGGACCAGGAGGACCGCCTGATCCACCGGATGGCGTGAGCGGCACGGCCGGGGATCCCCCGCCGGGGGGAGGGGGATCGCGCCCACGGCGGAGGTCGCGGACCGGGCGCGGCGGCAGCCTGGGGGCATGAGGATCGATGAAGGGCGGATACGGCCCCTCGCCGGGTGGACCGCCGTGGCGGCGACCGGGCCGTACCTGACGCTCAAGGCGCTGTGGCTGACCGGGCATCCCGTGGGATCGGACGATCCCGGCGCGATGGACCGGCTGTGGCTGGTGAACCTGCTGACCGTCGGGATGGACGCCGTCGCCGTGGCCCTGGCGCTGGCCTTCGTCCGTCCGTGGGGACGGCGGGCACCGGCCGGCCTCGTGCTCTTCCCGATGTGGGTGGCGACCGGGCTGCTCGGCACCGTCCTGGTGGCGTTGCCGCTGTACCTGCTGAGCATCCCGCTGCTGGGGCCGGAGCCGAGCACGGGACAGGAGGCCGCCGGCGGTCTCGGCGACTGGGTGTTCGCGGTGGTGTACGGCGGCTTCGCCGTCCAGGGGCTGGCGCTGATCACCGCCTTCGTCCTGTACGCCCGCCGGCGCTGGGCCGGGCTGCTGCGGGCGAGGACCGGCGACCTGCCGCGCTCCCCCACCCTGACCGTGCAGCGCGTTCTGGCCTGCGTCGCCGCGCTGCTCGGGCTCGGGACCGCGGCGGCCCGGGCGTACTGGGCGGCGGGCGGCACGGCCGGACTGCCGGCCGGGTCGGTACAGGACCGGTCCAGGGGCGTGGCGGTGATGGACGCCGTGACGGCGGCGATGGCGGTGGCCGCCTCGGCGGGACTGCTGGTGCTGGTGTTCCGGATCCTGCCCCGGCGACCGCTGCGCACGCCGCTGCTGGTGGTCTGGACGGCTGCCGGGTCGCTGTTCGGCTGGGGCTGCTGGCAGTTGGTGGCCTTCGGCGCCACCGCGACCGGGACGACCGGACCGATGGCCCTGGTGCAGGCCGCGCAGGTGGTGACCGCGGTGCTGGTGCTGGCCGTCGGAGCGGTGGCGCTGGTCGAACGGGCGGCCGCCGCGCGCGGCCCTGTCGTAGAGTCACCCGGGTGGACACGGGGGGCGGCCGGATTCGGCGGGCGGGAGAGGTGTTGTTCGGGCGGCGCGCCCGGCTGCGCTGGGTGCACCTAGTACTGGGCGGCGCGCTGCTCATGCCGTACTACCTGCTGTCGGTGGTGGTGCTCGGAGCGCTGAACCCCGACCAGGGGCACCTGCGCCAACTGCTGTTGCAGTTCCTCGCGTTGTTCACCTCGCTGCCGATGGCCGCGGTCACCGCGCTGGTGCCGACCGTCCGGGGACTGGAGGGGGCGGCCGCCCGGGCGCTGTGCGCGGTGGCCCGGCCGGAGGAGTTGGCCACCGGGCCGGCCCGGTCCTGGGCGGCCCGACGGCGCACCGCGCTCTGGTTCGTGCTGCACCTGTTCTCCGGCGGGGTGGTCGCCGGGATGACCCTGGCCGGGGTGCCGTTCGCGGTGGCGCTCCTGTTCGGCTTCGTCGGGGGCCAGGAACTCTCCCGGTACTGGACCGACCGCTTCCCCGACTGGATGCTCACCGGCCCGGCGCTCGGCCTCGCCCTGCTGCTGCTGATCGTCGGGACCAGCGCCGCCTGCGGCGCGCTGCTGGCCCGTTGGGCGCCCGTCCTGCTCGGCCCCACCCCGGAGGAGCGACTGGCCGCCGCCGAGCGCCGGGCCACCGTGCTCGCCCAGCGCAACCGGCTGGCCCGGGAACTGCACGACTCGGTCGGGCACGCGCTCAGCGCGGTCGGCATCCAGGCCTCGGCGGCCGCCCGGGTGCTGCGCACCGACCCTGACTTCGCCGCCGAGGCGCTGCGGGCGATCGAGGAGACCGCCCGCGGGGCGGTGGCCGAACTGGACACCGTGCTCGGGCTGTTGCGCGAGGAGGAGGACGCCGGCACCGGACCGGCCGGGCCCACGCTCGAAGGACTGGCCGACCTGCTGCGCCAACTCGCCCGCACCGGCGTGACGGTGGACGCCGAGCTGGCACCCGGCCTGGACGCGCTGCCGGCCGAGGTCTCCCGCGAGGCGTACCGGATCGTGCAGGAGGGGCTCACCAACGTGCTGCGGCACGCCGGGCCCGCCCCGGCCGGACTGCGCGTCGCGCTCGATGCCGACCGGCTGGAGATCGAACTGACCAACCCGCTGGGCCCGACCCGCCCGACCCGCCCGAGCCGCCCCGGCGGCGGGCGCGGGCTGCGCGGGATCGGGGAGCGCGCGACGGCGCTGAACGGCGGCAGCGCCGTGGGGCCGAGCGAGGACGGAACGACGTGGCGGCTGGCCGTGTGGCTGCCGGTGGGAGGGACCGCGGGATGAGCGACGAACACGAGACCGGGCACGAACGCGAGGACGAGCACGGTGGGAGCGGCACCGTCCGCGTGGTGATCGCGGACGACGAACGGCTGGTCCGGATGGGCCTGCGGGTGGTGATCGACGCCGAGCCCGACCTCACCGTGGTCGGCGAGGCCTCTGACGGCGCCGAGGTCGTCCCGCTGGTGCGCGAACTGCGCCCGGACGTGGTGCTGATGGACGTCCGGATGCCCGGCATCGACGGCATCCGGGCCACCGAGCAGCTGGTCGGCGGGATGGCCGAACCGCCGAGGATCCTGGTGGTCACCACCTTCGAGCACGACGACCACGTGTACGACGCGCTGCGCGCGGGCGCCGCCGGGTTCCTGCTGAAGCGGGCGCGGGCGGAGGAGATGGTCCAGGCGGTGCGGCTGGTGGCGCGCGGGGACTCGCTGCTGTTCCCGGCAGCCGTGCGCGAACTCGCGCTGCGGCACGGCGCGGACGGCCGGCGCGCGGCCACCGCGGGCCGGGGCCCGATCGGACGGCTGACCGAGCGGGAGGGCCAGGTGCTGCGGCTGATGGCCACCGGGCTGAACAACGGTGAGATCGCCCGGCAGCTGGTGGTCAGCCAGGAGACGGTGAAGACCCACGTCGGCAGCGTGCTGGCCAAGCTCGGCGCCCGGGACCGCACCCAGGCGGTGATCGCGGCGTACGAGTCGGGGTTCGTGCTCCCGGGCTGAGCCCGCAAGTCACCCGGCCGGTCCGCAGATCCGTCGGTCCGCAGATCCGTCGGTCCACCGGTCCGTCGGTCCACCGGTCCGTCGGTCCACCGGTCCACCGGTCCACCGGTCCACCGGTCCGCCGGTCCGTACGCGGATTCCGGGCTCCCACGGCGGGCAAGTAGAGTACGAAGTTCCGCTCAACTGTCCGATACCTCCCGTATCGCCTGGAACGAACTGGTGGCCGCATGACCGTCCGGACCCGCCCGGCGCTGTGGTGGCGCGCGGGCATCGTGCTCTCCGCCGGCCTCGGCCTGGTCCTCGGGGAGTCCTCGCTGGTGTACTTCACCGTGCAGAGCAACGTCATCGTGCTCGGCTACTTCATCGGCGCGGTGTACTGGATGGTCCAGCGCGGCACGGTGGACGCGCCCGCGCCCCGGCTGCGCGGGGCCGCGACCCTGTACATCCTGATCACCGGGCTGGTCTCGCACATCCTGCTCCAGCACGGTGCCAACCCACTGCCCGGCCTGATCAGCGGGCCGGACCGGCTGGCGCACTGGTCGTCCTTCTTCCTCCACTACGTCACGCCGGTGATGGTGCTGGCCGACTGGCTGGTGCTCAAGCCACGCAACGCGGTGGCCTGGAAGGACATCCCGCTCTGGCTGGCCTTCCCGCTCGGCTACGCGGCGGTCGTGCTCGCCCGGAACGCGCTGTTCGACGACTTCCCGACGCCCTACCCGTACTTCTTCTTCGACCCGACCACCAAGGGCTACGGCTACGTCTGGGGCCAGATCGCCCAGCTGACGGTCGAGTTCGTCGTTCTCGGCGCCCTCGTGGTCGGACTGGACCGGCTGGGCACGCTGGTCGCGGGCAGGCTGAAGCCGGCCCGGGCGTAGCGGAGCGCGGCGCGGAACACGAACGCGATCGGAGCGGCCGGCCGCGCGGCTCCGGTCGGCGCGGCATGCCCGGCACGCCGGGTTCACCCGGCAAGCCCGGCTCATGCGGCGGGCGCGTCCTCCGGGAACGCGGCGTCGAACTCCGCCCGGTGGTCCTTCCAGAACGCCACCGCGTGGTCCACGAACACCCGGCGCTGCTGCTCCCGAACGCTGAGGTCGTGGACGTACGCCTTCACGCTCTTGCCGTCCGCGGCGGCGACCTCGCGGATCGCGGCGAGTTCGTGCTCCGTGTACTCGATGTCGAGCGCAGGCATGTCACCGATGGTGCTGCGGCGCAGGGAAGTTGGAGGCGGTTCGGCGGACTTCCACCCGCGGCGCCCCACCCGCCCTCCGTCCGCGGCCCTTCGTCCGCGACCCGCCACCCGTTCCCACCCGCCGCCCGCCGCCCTTTCCCACCCGCCGTCAAACCGTTTGCCGTCCATCCCTCCCGGGACGGTTCGTTACGGCCGCGCGGGTGGGCCCGGAGGAGGGCAGGGCCGCGGCGCGTGGGATGACGACCGGGCGGCACGGGCGCCCGTAGCTTCGGGAGTGCGGCGGCGGAGGGGTTCCGCGGGGGAGGCCGGGATTCGGCGGAGGCCGGGATGAGGCACAGGAGCATCGGCAGGGCGGCGACCGCGACGGTGGCGCTGGCGACGGCCGTCGGGCTGGCGGGGCCGGGGGTGGCCACGGCGCAAGGGGTGGCCACACAGGGACGGGCCGCCGGCCCGCCGGCGGGGAGTCCACTGGAGGGAAGTCCACTGGAGGGGGTCTGGCGGACGGACGGCTACGGCCTGGTGGTCACCGTCACCGCCGGCCGGCTGGTCACCTACGACGTGACGGCGCACAGCTGCGTGCCCGGCTGGGTCACCGCAACCCAGGCCGGGCCGCCCGGGCCGGACGGCACCGTCCGCTACGTGATGGGCAACGAGGCCCTGTCGCTCACTCCGAAGGGCCCGGGCCGGGCCGTCGACCGCGAAGAGGGCGGGGTCGGCAGCAAGACCCTCCTCCGGATCGACGCCCTGCCGCCGGAGTGCACCCGACCGGCGCCGAACGACCCGCTCTCGGTCTTCGACCGGTTCTGGGAGACCTTCGAGGAGAACTACCCCTTCTTCGCGGCCAAGGGCATCGACTGGCACGCCGTCCGGGACGAGCAGCGGCGGCGGATCACCCCTGCGACGACGCCCGAGCAGTTGCAGGACGTCCTCGTCGACATGCTCCGGCCCCTGGGCGACGCCCACACCGGACTGGCCCGGGTGGTCGACGGGCAGCCCAAGGGCGTGTTCGGGGGACGGCGGCCCGGCAGCACCCGGCGCACCCCGGAGCTGACCGAGCGGGCCCGGCAGGCGGCCGCCGCCCGACTGACCGGCCCGGAGCGGCTCTTCGCCGGCGGGCGGCTCGGCGTGGGCCGGCTCCCCGACGGCATCGGCTACCTCCGGGTGAGCAGCTTCGAGGGCTACACCGACGGCGACTTCGGCAGCCAGGTCACCGAGTTGGACGAGGCGCTGGACGCCCTGCTGGCCGACCCGGACGGTCTGACCGGCCTGGTCGTCGACGTGCGGCTGAACGGCGGCGGCTCGGACGCGCTCGGGCTGCACATCGCGGCCCGGCTCACCGACCGCCCGTACCTCGCCTACCGGAAGGTGGCACGCGACGACCCGGCCGATCCGACGGAGTTCACCCGGCCCGAGCCGATCGCCGTGCGGCCCTCGGCGGGCCGGCACTTCACCGGCCCGGTGGCGGTGCTCACCTCCTCGATCTCGGCCAGCGCCGCGGAGACCTTCACCCAGGCCCTGATGGGCCGGGCCCCGCACGTGACCAGGATCGGCGAGAACACCCAGGGCGTCTTCTCCGACGTGCTGATCAGGACCCTCTCACCGGGCTTCATGGCCGTCCTGCCGAACGAGAAGTACCTCACCGGGGAGGGCTGCACCTTCGACGGCCCGGGCATCCCGCCGGACGTCCGCACGCCGGTGTTCACCCCCGACGAGCTGGCCGGGCTCAGGGACTCCGCCCTGAGCACGGCCCGCCGGGTGCTCGCCGAGGAGGCGCAGGACGCACAGGGCGCCCAGCACCAGCACCAGCACCAGCACCAGCACCAGCACCAGCAGGAGCAGTAACCGCTACATCGGGTCCACCGCCCTCAGTCCGCCGTCCAGCTCCAGCCACCTGGTCAGCCCCAGGCCGCGCAGGAACGGCAGGTCGTGGCTGACCACGATCAGCGCGCCCCGGTAGGCGGCCAGCGCCTGGGTGAGCTGGCGGACGCTGGCGAGGTCCAGATTGTTGGTCGGTTCGTCGAGCAGCAGCAGTTGCGGCGGCGGGTCGGCCAGCAGCAGGGCGGCCAGCGTCGCCCGGAACCGCTCGCCGCCGGACAGCGTGCCGGCCGGCTGGTCGGCCCGGCCGCCGCGGAACAGGAAGCGGGCCAGCCGGGCGCGGACGGCGTTGTCCCCGGCGCCCGGAGCGAACCGCTTGACGTTCTCCGCGACCGTCAGCTCGTCGTCCAGCAGGTCGAGCCGCTGGGGCAGGTGGCGCAGCGGCACCTGGGTGGTGACCATGCCGTCCAGCGGGGCGAGTTCGCCCGCGATGGTGCGCAGCAGCGTGGTCTTGCCGGAGCCGTTGCGCCCGACCAGGGCGATCCGCTCGGCGCCGCGCAGGTCGAGGTCGACGGTGGCGCCGTCGGGCAGCCGGACCTTCTGCAGGGTGAGGACCCCGCGCCCGGCCGGCACGGCGGTGCGCGGCAGGTCGACCCGGATCTCGGCGTCGTCGCGCACCGCCTCCTCGGCCGCGGTCAGCCGAGCCTTGGCCTCCTCCAGGCGCTCGGTGTGCATGCCGGTGAGCCGGCCCGCCGTCTCCTGGCCCTTGCGTTTGAGCATCCCGGCGAAGATGTGCGGGTCGTTGCGGGTGACCGAGCGCTTCCGGCCGTAGCTGGCGCTGCGCTCCAGCCTGCTGCGGGCTTCGACCAAGTCCCGCTTCTGCCGCTGGACGTCGGCCTCGGCGTTGCGCAGCAGCCGCTCGGCCGTCTCCTGCTGGGCCGCGAGGGTGCGCTCGTAATCGTCGAAGTTGCCGCCGTACCAGGTGACTTCGCCGTCCCGGAGGTCGGCGATCTGGTCCACGTGCCGCAGCAGTTCGCGGTCGTGGCTGACGACCACCAGGACGCCGTGCCAGCCGGCCACCGCCTCGTAGAGCCGCTCGCGGGCGGCCCGGTCGAGGTTGTTGGTGGGCTCGTCGAGCAGCAGCACGTCGGGGCGGCGCAGCAGCAGGGCGGCCAGGCGCAGCAGCACCGCCTCGCCACCGGAGAGTTCGCCGGTGGTGCGGTCGAGGCCGAGGCCGTGCAGACCGAGCCGGTCGAGGGTCGCGCGGGCGCGCTCCTCGACGTCCCAGTCGTCGCCGACGGCGTCGAAGTGCCGCTGGTCGGTGTCGCCGGACTCGATGGCGTGCAGGGCCTCGCGGGCGGCCCGGATGCCGAGGGCCTCGTCGACCCGCAGACCGGTGTCGAGCGTCAGGCCCTGTGGCAGGTAGCCGAGTTCGCCCGCGATCCGGACGGTGCCGCCGGTGGGGGTGAGCTCGCCGGCGATCAGCCGCAGCAGGGTGGACTTCCCGGCGCCGTTGAGGCCGATCAGTCCGGTGCGGCCGGGGCCGACGGCGAGGTGGAAGCCGTCCAGGACGGGCTTGCCGTCGGGCCACTCGAACGCGAGGTCGGTGCAGAGGACGGCGGTGGTGGGTTGTGCCATGCAAGGCCTCCCGGGTGGTTGCTGAAGGGGTGATGAGCAACACGGGGAGACACCGCGGGTGCGGAACCGGAACGGCCGGAGGACAGGGCGGCGCTACAGGAGGCGCCACGGGGCCGTGACTGAGGTCGCACACTCGCACACCACGCGGCAACAGAGCCTGCGTGGCGGGGCGGTGTCCCGGGACCTCAGTAGATCAACGGCCTTCTCCTTGTCTGGCGGACGACGTGGACCACGCTAGGCAGGCCGACGGACGGGCGCAACCGATTTATCCGGCGTGGCCGTCCGGCCCCGACCACCCGGCCCCCGGACCCCGGCCACCGACCACCGGCCACCGACCGCCCCGACCGCCCCGACCGCCCCGACCGCCCTGACCCCCGACCACCCGGGCCCGGCAAAGGCTCCGTGCCGATCCCGTGCCGATCCGGTGACAGCTCCGTCCCGGCCGGGGCCGGATGTAAGGAGTTCCTTATCCGCATGGCAGACTCCTCACCTGCCATACCTGCGGCCCCGGGGGCCGTACCCGAGGAACGGGGCGTATGGCGGTAGTCAACAGGGGGATTTGAACTCATGTCACCGATATCCCGGCCGAGCCGCGCCGTCCTCGGCGCTTCCGTCGCCGCGCTGACCATGGTGGTCGCCACCGGTTGCGGGCCGGACAACAGTGACCCGGCCGGCGCCCAGAGCGCGGCTCCGACGGTCGCTGCCTCCGCCTCCGGGAAGCCGGGCGCCGCGCCGCTCAAGCTGCCGACGGTCCAGGAGCTGAAGACCTGGAAGCTGGAGGACTGGGACAAGTGGGCCCAGGCCAACGTGATCACCCCGGCGGTCAAGGGCTACTGGACCCTGCAGAAGCTGCTGAACGCCAAGCCGAAGCCGCTGCCGCAGGCCCCGGCGCAGGACCCGGCCCAGCCGACCGCGCAGCCGACGACCGCGGCCCCGGCCCAGCCCACCGCCGCGCAGCCGCCGACCGGACCGGGTGACCTGCCCCCGGTCGTCGCGGCGAAGCCCGTGGCGCACCCGTTCCCGAAGAACATGCACGTCAACGGCAAGATCTTCTTCAAGGACGGCAACGACGACTACGTGTGCTCCGGCACCGTCGTCTCCGACCCGGCCCACCCGGGCAAGAGCAACCTGGTGTGGACCGCGAGCCACTGCCTGCACGGCGGCAAGGGCAACAAGTACTACACCGACATCACCTTCGCCCCGGCCTTCAACAGCAACGGCGTGCTGAGCAACGGCAACAAGCAGAAGTCCAAGCTGGAGGACGCCGAGCCGTACGGCGAGTGGGGCGCGACCGCCGGCATGGTCTCCCCGCAGTGGACGCAGGAGGCCGACCCGGAGAAGGGCGGCCCCTGGAGCCAGTACGACTTCGGCATCATCAAGGTCGCCAACCCCGACCCGAACGGCAAGTCGCTGGAGGAGACCGTCGGCGGCTCGGTGCCGCTGTGGTTCAACGCCCCGCGTGACCAGTTCGCCTCCGTCTCCAACTACGGCTTCCCGGAGGGCAAGCCCTTCGACGGCGTCGAGCTGGAGCACTGCGACGGCGGCAAGCCGACCGCCAAGCCCGGCGTCCCGGACCGCCCGGCGATGCTGATGATCGGCTGCAACATGACCGGCGGCAGCAGCGGCGGCGGCTGGTACGCCACCAAGGACGGCAAGCCGGCCCTGGTCAGCGACACCTCCGTCGGCAACGGCGCCAACACCTACGAGGCCGGCCCCTACCTGGAGGACGTCGCGGCGCACATGTTCGACTACTTCTCCAAGAAGGCCAAGTGACCCGCTGAGCGGTGATCCCGGGGCCGCGGCTGCCACAGCCGCGGCCCCGGGCTTTTCCGGCGCGGGGCCCGGTCCTCCTACAATCGGCCCATCATGAGCGCCACACTCGTAGTCAAGGACCTCAGCGCCGGCCACGGCGAACGCACCCTCTTCTCCGGCCTGGACCTGGTCGTCGCCCCCGGCGACGTGATCGGCCTGGTCGGCGTGAACGGCGCCGGCAAGTCGACCCTGCTGCGGCTGCTGGCCGGGCTGGACACCCCCGAGGGCGGGTCGCTCCGGCTCAGCCCGGCGAGCGCCAACGTCGGCCACCTCCCGCAGGAGCCGGAGCGGCGCGAGGGCGAGTCGGTGCGCGACTTCCTGGCCCGGCGCACGGGCGTCGCGGCCGCCCAGGCCGCGCTGGACGAGGCCACCGAGGGCCTGGTCGAGGGCCGCCCGGGTGCCGACGACGCGTACGCGGCGAGCCTGGACCGCTGGCTGGACCTCGGCGGCGCGGACCTGGAGGAGCGCGCCGAGGAGGTGGCCGACTCGCTGGGTCTCAAGGTCTCCCTCGACCTTCCGATGACGGCGCTGTCCGGCGGCCAGGCCGCCCGCGCGGGCCTGGCCTCGCTGCTGCTCTCCCGCTACGACGTGTTCCTGCTCGACGAGCCCACCAACGACCTCGACCTGGACGGCCTGGAGCGGCTGGAGGCCTTCGTCAAGGGCCTGCGCGCCGGCACCGTGGTGATCAGCCACGACCGCGAGTTCCTGGCCCGCACCGTCACCAAGGTGCTGGAGCTGGACCTGCACCAGCAGCAGGTCAACCTGTACGGCGGCGGCTACGAGGCGTACCTGGAGGAGCGGGCGATGGCCCGCCGGCACGCCCGTGAGGAGTACGAGGAGTACGCCGACACCAAGGCCTCCCTGGAGGCCCGGGCGCAGATGCAGCGCAACTGGATGGAGCACGGCGTCCGCAACGCCCGCCGCAAGGGCGGCGACAACGACAAGAAGGCCCGCGCGACCCGCGCCGAGTCCACCGAGAAGCAGGCCTCCAAGGCCCGGCAGACCCAGCGGATGATCGAGCGGCTGGACGTGGTCGAGGAGCCGCGCAAGGAGTGGGAGCTGCGGATGGAGATCGCCACCGCGCCGCGCTCCGGCTCGGTGGTCGCCACCCTGCGGGCGGCCGTCGCCAGGCGCGGCGACTTCGCCTTCGGCCCGGTGGACCTGCAGATCGACTGGGCCGACCGGGTCGCCATCACGGGTGCCAACGGCGCGGGCAAGTCCACCCTGCTGGCGGCCCTCCTCGGCCGGCTCGAACTCGACGGCGGCAGCGCCGCGCTGGGCTCCGGCGTGGTGGTCGGCGAGGTGGACCAGGCACGGGGACTGTTCCTCGGCGGAGAGCCGCTGGCGGACGCCTTCGCGGCCGCCGTACCGGAGTTCACCGAGGAGGAGGTGCGCACCCTGCTGGCCAAGTTCGGTCTGAAGGCGGCGCACGTGCTGCGCCCGGCCGGCACCCTCTCCCCCGGCGAGCGTACCCGGGCCGCGCTGGCGCTGCTGCAGGCGCGCGGGGTCAACCTGCTGGTGCTGGACGAGCCCACCAACCACCTGGACCTGCCCGCGATCGAGCAGCTGGAGTCGGCGCTCGGCTCGTACACCGGCACCCTGCTGCTGGTCACCCACGACCGGCGGATGCTGGACACCGTGGCGGTGAACCGACGGATCGAGGTCCGCGACGGACGGGTGCACGAGCTGTAGCCCCCAAGGCGGTACGGTCGGCGGCTCCGGGAATTGGTCTCTACCTCTTCCCGGAGTCGCCGTCATGTGCTGTGCTGTCGCCCATGGTTGACAGCGCAGTGGCAGGGGCGTCCCACCCGACCGTCCCGCTCACCCCGATGACGGTGCCGGCCCACCAGGCCGAGGACCGCAGCAAGGCCTTCCACGACGTGATGGCGCAGCGCCGGACCGTCCGCGACTACGACACCCGCCCGATCCCGGACGGGGTGATCGAGTGGGCCGTCCGCACCGCGAGCACCGCGCCCAGCGGCGCGCACGTCCAGCCCTGGCGCTTCGTGGTGATCACCGACCCGGAGCGCAAGCGGCTGCTGCGCGAGGCGGCCGAGGCCGAGGAACGCGAGTTCTACGACCACCGGGCGTCCGAGGAGTGGCTGGCCGCGCTGGCGCCGATCGGCACCGACTGGCACAAGCCGTTCCTGGAGGACGCGCCGGCCGTGATCGTGGTCTTCGAGGTGCACAAGGGGCCCAACTCGCCGCGCCCGTACTACACCAAGGAGTCGGTGGGGATCGCGGTCGGGCTGCTGCTGGCCTCGCTGCACCAGGCGGGGCTGGCGACGCTGACCCACACGCCGAGCCCGATGCGGTTCCTCAACGAGGTGTGCGACCGCCCGGCGGAGGAGCGCGCGGCGTACGTGATCCCGGTCGGCTACCCGGCCGAGGGGGCGCGCGTGCCGGACCTGCGGCGCAAGGAGCTCGACGAGGTGATGGTCCGGCTCTGACGCGCCGGGGCGCGCCGCCCGCACCCCCGACCGGGGGCTCGGGTCGCGCCCCCTCCGGATGTGGCAGGTCCGGGCCAAGGACATAATCGCGGCCATGAGCCGAGCACAGTCGCACTCCTGCGAGCCCGCCCGGGCGGCTCCGGCAGGCACGGCGGCACCTGCGGACCCGGAGGCTCCGGCAGGCACGGCGGCGCCGGAGGCACCGACGGCCCCGGCGGCCCCGACGGACGCACCCGAGGTGACCACCGGGCGGCCGCCCGAGCTGCTGCGGCTGCCCGGCGGCCTGCGGCTGCACCGCCGTCGCAGCGCCCACGCCCCGGCGCTGAACCGGGCCGTCCGCGCCAATCTGGAGCACCTGCGGCCCTGGATGGAGTGGGCGGCCGAGGCCCCCACCCGGGCCCGGACCGCCGAGCTGACCAGGGCCGGCACCGCCGCCTGGGAGGCCGGCACGGACTTCATGTACCTGGCCGACCTGGACGGCGCGCCCGGCCGGGTGGTCGGCGCCTTCGGCCTGCACGGGCGGATCGGCCCGGGCGCGCTGGAGATCGGCTACTGGGTCGCCGCCCGGCACGTCGGCCGCGGCATCGCCACCGCCGCGGCCGGGGCGCTGACCGAGGCCGCACTGGCCCTGCCGGGGATCGCCCGGGTGGAGATCCGCTGCGACCAGGCGAACGGCGCCAGCGCGGCCGTCCCGCGCAAGCTCGGCTACCGGCTGGACCGGATCACCGAGGCCGCCGCCCGGGCCCCGGGCGAGACCGGACGGCAGCTGGTGTGGGTGAAGGAGCGCTGAGGGTCAGTAGTAGCGGCCGCCCTCGGCGGCGGGCAGCGCGTCCAGCTCGGCCAGGTCGTCCGCCGAGAGCGTGATCCCGGCGGCGCCGGCGTTGTCCAGCAGGTAGCGCGGCGTCTTGGTGCCGGGGATCGGGAAGACGTACCGGCCCTGCGCCAGCGTCCAGGCCAGCGCCACCTGGGCGGGCGTGGCGCCGAGCCGGTCGGCGACCGCCCTGACCCGCCCGACCAGCTCCAGGTTGGCCTGCAGGGCGTCCTGCTGGAAGCGCGGCAACCGGCGGCGGAAGTCGTCCTCGGGCAGCTCGTCGAGGGAGGTGATGCCGCCGGTCAGGAAGCCGCGGCCGAGCGGCGAGTACGGCAGGAAGGCGATGCCCTGCTCCTCGGTGTACGGCAGGACCTCGGCGAGCGCGTCCCGGGTCCACAGCGACAGCTCGGACTGCACCGAGGCCACCGGGTGCACCGCCTGGGCCCGCCGGATCTCCTCGACGCCGACCTCGGAGAGCCCGATCAGCCGGACCTTGCCCGCCCGCACGGTCTCCGCGAGTGCGCCCCAGGTCTCCTCGATCGGGACGGCCGGGTCGACCCGGTGCAGCTGGTAGAGGTCGAGGTGGTCGGTGCGCAGCCGGCGCAGGCTGTCGTCGATCGAGCGGCGCACGTGCTCGGGGCTGCCGTCGCGCCGACCGTCCGAGCCGACCGCGCCCGGGACCATGCCGACCTTGGTGGCCAGGAAGGCGCGCTCGCGGTACGGGCCCTCCAGGGCGGCGCCGACCACCTCCTCGTTGGTGAACGGGCCGTAGATGTCGGCGGTGTCGATCAGGGTGACGCCGAGGTCGAGCGCCTGGCGGATCACCCCGACGGACTTCTCGTCGTCGCGGTTGCGGACGTCGTAGGCGAAGGTCATCCCCATGCAGCCGAGGCCGATGACGCCGACCTCCGGACCGTTGCTGCCGAACGGGGCGTTGCGCATCACGGTGCTCCTGTCTGCTCTCCGGCTGGTTCCGCGGCCGGCCGAACCCACCACCGGCCCCGGGCCGATCATTGCTGACGATCGGCCAAGTGCCGTGTCGGTTCGACTGATTTCGGCCTTTGCCCACCTTTGACCACCGAGCGGTTCATATGCTCATCTACCCACCACGGAGGTGCGAACAGGGCGCACGACTCCGGGTTCACCACCGGGCTCCCGCATCCGGCCGTCGACCCCGGGCGTTCGTCCCCGCACGGTCCGCCAAGCCCCCGCGGTCCCGGCCCCGTCAAACCGGCGCGCGAGCGCCCGCCTCCGGGCACCCCGCACCACCGGGCGCCCTCCGCCCGGCCTTGGCACGGCTCGTCGGGACGGTCGACGCTCTGTTCGCGACCGATCAACTCGGGCCGACATCACGGAAGTGACCGAAAGGTCACGGACCTCGGGGAGGAAATCCATGTCGTTCTCGCGCACCCGCACCGCCGCGCTCGCCCTGGCCGTCGCCGCCACCACGGCCCTGACCACCACCGCGCTCGCCGCCCCGGCCGAGGCGGCCGGCCACCGCGCCCTCAGCCGCTTCGACGACGGCAGCTTCGAGTCCCCCAAGGCCCCGGCGGGCAGCTTCGCCGAGTTCGCCGCCGGGCAGAGCATCGGCCCGTGGCGGGTCACCGGCGGCAGCGTCGACCTGATCGGGGCGGGCATGTGGCAGGCCGCCGAGGGCGACCAGTCGCTCGACCTCAACGGCGCCTCCGCCGGCACCATCGCCCAGACCTTCACCACCGTCCCCGGCGCCACCTACTCGGTGACGTACGCGCTGGCCGGCAACCCCGGCGGCGGTCCCGCCGTCCGGACCGGCAAGGCGCTCATCGACGGGCAGGACTTCCAGGACTTCTCCTTCGACGTCACCGGCCGGACCATGGCCGCGATGGGCTACGTGGGACGGCAGTTCAGCTTCGTCGCACAGAACTCCAGCACCACGCTGAGCTTCGCGAGCACGGTGGGCGGCCCGTTCGGCCCGGTGCTGGACAACGTGCAGGTGAAGGAGTGCAAGCCCTGCTGCGGCTGAACCGGCCCGCGGGAGGGCGGTCCATCACCCCGCCCCGAAACCTGCCCTCGGACGGCGCCCGGAAGCCGGGAAGTGCTTGACGTGCACAGCTGGTCTAGTCCAGTTTGATCCTCAGCACCGCGCTCCTCCCCGCACCGGACCGGCCCCCATGCTGCCGCCCGCCCCGTGTCCCCCCTTCACGGCGCGGGCGGCCCCACGTCCCGAGAGGCACCCCCATGCCCAGCGCGCTCCAGCACGCCCCCACCCACCGCCGCCCCACCGTCCGGACCGGACTGCTGAGCCTCGCCGCCGCCACCGTGCTCGCCGCCGGCGGCCTCGCCACCCTCGCCGGGAACGCCGGCGCCGCCGACGCCAACCTGCTCGCCAACGGCGGCTTCGAGAGCGGCGTCCTCGACCCGTGGAGCTGTTCCGCCGGCACCGGTAGCGTCGTCAACTCCGTTTCCCACACCGGGACCTACGCCCTCAAGGGGGCGGTGAGCGCGAGCGACACCGCGCAGTGCGGCGAGACCGTGAGCGTCCAGCCCAACACCACCTACAGCCTGAGCGCCTGGGTGCAGGGCCGGTACGTCTACCTCGGCGCCACCGGCAACGGCGTCACCGACCCCGCCGTGTGGACCCCCGGCGGTTCCGACTGGCAGCAGCTGTCCGCCGGTTTCACCACCGGTCCGAACACCACCAGCGTCACCGTCTACCTGCACGGCTGGTACGGGCAGGGCGGCTACCTCGCCGACGACGTCACCCTCACCGGTCCCGGCGGCGGTCCGACCACTCCGCCGACCACCCCGCCCACCGGCACACCCACCGGCGGCCCGACCACCCCGCCGCCGAACGTCGCCCTCCCCGTCGCCCCCTACATCGACATGGGCGCCTGGCCCACCCCGTCCATGCCCGACATGGCCAGGTCGGGCGGCGTCAAGGGCTACAGCATGGGCTTCGTCACCGGCGTCGGCTGCAAGGCCAGCTGGTTCAACGCCTACGACCCGCGCACCGGTTGGGCGAAGGACCAGATCGACGCGCTGCGCGCGGCCGGCGGCGACGTCAAGCTCTCCTTCGGCGGCGCGGCCGGCACCGAACTCGCCGCCGCCTGTACCTCGGTGGACTCCCTGTTCACCGAGTACGACGCCGTGGTCAAGGCCTACGGCCTGCGCTACGTCGACTACGACATCGAGGGCGCGGCGATCGCCGACACCGCCTCCAACGACCGCCGCTCGGCCGCGCTCGCCAAGCTCCAGCGGGCCCACCCCGGCCTCAAGGTCTCGCTCACCCTTCCCGTCCTGCCCGAGGGACTGACCAGCGACGGCGTCGCCGTCGTCAAGTCCGCCCGGGACGCCGGGGTCGACCTCGACCTGGTCAACGTCATGGCGATGGACTACTACCGCTCCGGCGCCGACTACGGCAACGCCGCCGTCCAGGCCGCGCAGTCCACCTTCGGCCAGCTCAAGGCGCTCTACCCCGCGAAGACCGACGCCCAGCTGTGGGCCATGGTCGGGGTCACCCCGATGATCGGCGAGAACGACGACCACCAGGTCTACAACCAGGCCGCCGCCCAGCAGTTGGTGACCTTCGCCAAGCAACACCACCTCGGCCTGCTCGCCTTCTGGGACGCCACCCGGGACGCCAACGCCTGCACCGGCGGCTCGCTGGCCAAGTGCACCAACATCCCGCAGCAGCCGTACGAGTTCGCGAAGATCTTCGGCCAGTACGCGGGCTGAGACCCGCCGCACGGACGAGGTGCCGGCCGCCCGGGGAGGGCGGCCGGCACCTCCGTGCGTTCCGGCGCGGCTGTCCGGAAACCTTGTGTGACAACGGCCGTTCACCAAGGAACCATCTAGCATGCGGTGACGCCGCCCACACGGACGGCAGCCGTCCTCCCGTGCCGAACGGCTGGGAGCCCCGTGCGCGACCGCCTTCTCCGCACAGCCCTCGCCTCCGCCGCCGCGATCGCCCTCGCCGCCGGGTCGGTTCGCTGACGCCCGACTGCGGCTGAGCACCCGCGCCGCCCCGGCGGAAATTGGCATCTCATCGTCCCGGACCGTCAACTACAGTCCCTCCCACCTGTACGGAACGAGGGGGCGGACATGACGGTCCGGGACGACCACCACCAGCTGATCACCGACACCACGACCAGCGAAGCCGCCTGCGCGGTGGGCCTCACCCCCGAGGAACTCAGCGCCTTCAGCCACACCCTGGGCCGGCTGCGCAGCCTCCCCTCCCACGACCGCACCCGGCTGCGCGCCGAGCGGCAGCTCAGCTCCTTCGTGACGGAGAGCCGCAAGCGCCGCCGCCAGGAGGCCAAGGAGGCGCTCCGGCAGGCCGATGCCGACCTGCTCGCCGCGACCGCGACCGGCGCCCGGCACCGCCGCGAGGACGCACCGCTCACCGGGCACCCCACCGGGCCGGTCGGCGAGCTGCAGGTGCCGCGCAGGTGCTACGTCTGCAAGCAGCCGTACCGCCGGGTCGACGGCTTCTACCACATGCTCTGCCCGGACTGCGCGACCGACAACACCGCCCGCCGCGGCCTCTCCACCGATCTTCGGGGCCGCCGGGCGCTGCTCACCGGCGGCCGGGTGAAGATCGGCTTCCAGCTCGCGCTGATGCTGCTGCGGGACGGCGCCGAGCTGACCGTCACCAGCCGCTTCCCGCAGGACACCGTGCGCCGCTTCCGCGCCGCCGAGGGCAGCGAGCAGTGGTGGGAGCGGCTGACCGTGGTCGGCATCGACCTCCGCGACCCGCGCCAGGTCCTCGGCCTGACCGAGCAGTTGCGTACCGACGGCCGCCCGCTGGACATCCTGGTCAACAACGCCGCGCAGACGCTGCGCCGCCCGCCCGAGTCCTACGCCCTGCTGGCGGCGGGGGAGTCCACGCCCCTGCCGGCCGCCGACCGCAGGGCCCTCACCCGCGCCCCCGGGTTCCGGCCGTTCGCCGACACGGCCCGACTCCCCTCCGGAGCGGGATCCCTGCTGGATCTCACCGACGAGGCCGGACTGCTGCCCGACCTCGCACCCGCCAACTCCTGGTCCGCCACGCTCGGTTCGCTCGACCCGGCCGAGGTGCTGGAGACCCAGCTGGTCAACGCCCTCGCCCCGGCCCTGCTCTGCGACCGGCTGCTGCCGCTGCTGCTCGCCTCCCCGCACCCCGCCCGCTACATCGTCAACGTCACCGCGGTGGAGGGCCGGTTCGCCGTCCGCAACAAGACCGCGCGCCACCCCCACACCAACATGGCCAAGGCCGCGCTCAACATGCTCACCCGCACCAGCGCGGCCGAACTCGCCCCGCAGGGCGTCCACATGTGCGCCGTCGACACCGGCTGGATCACCGACGAGAACCCGGCGCCCACGAAGGCCCGGATCGCCGCCCGCGGATTCCGCACGCCGCTGGACATCGTGGACGGCGCCGCCCGGGTCTACGACCCGATCGTCCGCGGCGAGGCAGGGCACCCGGTGTCGGGGGTCTTCCTCAAGGACTACCGGGTGGCGGAGTGGTGACGGCTCAGGGCGCGGATCGGGCGTGGTAGCGGATCGGGTGCCGTAACAGCCGTGCCGGGGGCGGCGACGACGCCCCGGCCCGGGAGGGGAGCCGGGCCGGGGCGTCGGGTCAGGCCGTGGGTCAGCGGCCGGTCGGGAGGTTGGCACCGCCGGTGCAGTCGAGCACCACGCCGGTGACGAAGGTGTTGGCGGCGAACATGTGGATCGCCCGGGCGACGTCCTCGGGGCGGCCGACCCGGCCGACCGGGGTGGTGGCGGCCAGCCCGTCGAAGAGGGCGGTGCGCTGCTCGGAGGGGACGCGGTCCCACCACGGGGTGTCGATCACGCCGGGCGAGACGGCGTTGACCCGCAGCGGGGCGAGTTCGACGGCCAGCGGCGGGACCATCGCCTCCAGGGCGCCGTTGATGGCGGCCAGTCCGGCGGTGCCGGGGATGGCGGCGCGGGCCGAGGCGGCGGTGATCAGGGTGACCGAGCCGTCCTTGCGCAGGTGCGGCAGGGCGGCCTGGAGGACGCGGACCTGCGGCCAGAACTTGGCGTCGAAGCCGTGCGCGAGGTCGGCGAGGTCGAGCTCGGCGAACGGGCCGCTGCCCGCCGCGCCGCTGACCGCGACGACCAGGTGGTCGACGGTGCCGGTCCCGGTGAAGAAGTCGGCCAGGGCGGCCGGGTCGGTCGCGTCCAGCCGGGCGCCGCTGGTGCTGCCGCCGATCCGGGCCACGGCGGCGTCCAGCTTCTCGCGGTCGCGGCCGGTGATCACGACCTCGGCGCCGTCCGCCGCGAAGGCGGTGGCGGTGGCCTCGCCGATGCCCGAGCTGCCGCCCATCACGACGATGCGCTGTCCGGCGAAGACGTTCGATGCAGATGCAGTGCTCATGGTTCTGGCCCTTCCGGCTTGTTCACTGGCCCGTTCGCCAGATTGTCGAGACCGTGCGTTCCGGTAAAGATGCTTGCCGAGACTGTTAGTCTTGTCAAGCGTGTCCAAGACGGGCAGGGCGGGGCAGGACGAAAGGGAGCACGATGAGCGGGACCGACCCGAGGGCCGAACAGGGCCCCTCCCCCCGGCCGCACACCGGCCGCCGCCGCAACGAGGCGGCCCACCGGGCGATCCTGGACGCGGCACTGCACCTGCTCGCCGACTCCGACGGCACGCCCGTCACCATCGACGCCATCGCCCGTACGGCCGGCGTCGGCAAGCAGACCGTCTACCGCTGGTGGCCCTCCAAGGGCGCCGTCCTGCTGGACGCCCTCACCGACCGCGCCGACCAGGACGTCTCCGACCAGCCGGACACCGGCAGCCTGCACACCGACCTGCGCGCCTTCATCGAGACCACCTTCGACGCCGCGCAACGCAGCACCACCGCCTCCGCGCTGCGCACGGTCGTCCGCGAGGCCGCCCGCGACCCCCACCTGGCCGAACTGATGCGGACCTTCAGCGCCACCCGGCGGACCGTGCTGCACGAACTCCTCGCCCGGGGCCGCGAACGCGGCGAACTGAGCGGCGACGCCGACCTGGACCTGATCGTGGACCAGGTCTACGGGCTGTTCTGGTACCGCTTCCTGCTCGGCCACGCCCCACTGGACGCGGCCGCCGCCGAGCGCCTCGCCGCCACCCTGACCGAGGGGAACCGCGCCGAGGGGAACCGCGCCGAGGGGAACCGGCTCAGCCGGTAGCGCCCCGGCGCCGGACCAGCGGCAGGTACACCTCGTCCACGATCTCCACCAGCACGTCGTCGGGCGCACTCGGCACGCCCCGGACGACGAACTCGTTGCGCAGCAGCACCACCGCCACCGTCGCCACCCGCGGGTGCAGCACCTCGGGCGCCGCCTCGCCGCGGGCGACGGCCCGGCCCAGCACGGTGAGCCAGGGGGCGGCCGCGGCGTCGCCGGACTGGTCCTGCAGCTGCGCCAGGAACTCCGTCGCGCCGCCCGCCGCGGCCAGCAGTTCGCGCAGCACGCCGCCGAGCGGGGAGCTCCAGTGCCGGTTCGCCTGGCGCAGCAACTCCAGGACGTCGCCGCGCAGTTCACCGGTGTCGGGAAGCGGGGCGGCCTTGGCGAGCTGCTTGTAGGCGGCGATGCCGAGGGCCAGCCGGTTCGGCCAGCGCCGGTAGAGGGCGTTCTTGTTGGTGCCCGCGCGGGCGGCGACCCTGTCCATGGTCAGCCCGGCGTACCCGGATTCGGCGAGCTCCGCGACGGCCGCCGCCAGGATCGCCTCCTCCAGCGCCGTTCCGCGTCGCCGCGTCTGCCCGGCCATGTTCCCGCTCCGCCCTCGCTGCCGCCCGTACCGCCACCATGCTTACTTGCCGCGCCGGGCCCACGGCAACTACGGTACTGGCCGTACCGTAAATTTCCGATCCTCCGGGAAAGCAGGGAACCATGCGCGCCAAGGGAATCAGCTACGACACCGGATTCGTCAGGGACGGCTCGTACTCACGCAAGCTGTTCGACCCCGAGGTCGTCGAGCGCGAGCTGCGGATCATCCGCGACGAACTGCACTGCACCGCCGTCCGGATCATGGGCGGGGATCCGGACCGGATCGAACTCGCCGCCGAGTACGCCGCCGGGCTGGGGCTGGAGGTCTGGTTCTCCCCGTACCCCCTGGAGCTGACCGCCGGGGAGATGCTGCGGCTGTTCGCCGACTGCGCCGGGCGCGCGGAGCGGCTGCGCCTCGCCGGGGCCGAGGTGGTGTTCGTGGCCGGCGCCGAACTCAGCCTGATGAACCCGGGGTTCCTGCCGGGCGACACCACGGACGAGCGGATCGCGCTGCTCGCCCGGCCGGAGGCGGTGCGCGAGCACCTCGGCGCCGTCAGCGACAGGGTGAACGCCTTCCTCGGCGAGGTGGTGGCCACCGTCCGCGAGCACTTCCACGGCAGGCTCACCTACGCCGCCGTCCCGCTGGAGCGGGTCGACTGGACGCCCTTCGACATCGTCTCCCTCGACCTCTACCGCTCCGCCGAGATCGCCGACCGGTTCGCCGACGGCGTCCGCGAGCTGACCGCCCAGGGCAAGCCGGTCGCCGTCACCGAGTTCGGCTCCGCCACCTACCGCGGCGCGGGCGACCGGGGCGCCCTCGGCCTGTCGGTGGTCGAGTACGGCCCCGACGGCCCGCTGCGCCTCGACGGCGACTACCAGCGTGACGAGCCCGGCCAGGCCGCCTACCTGAGGGAACTGCTGACGGCCTTCGAGGCCGGCGGGATCGACGCGGCCTTCGTGTTCACGTTCGCGCTGTACGACTTCGTCCACCGCCCGGACGGCGACCCGCGCGAGGACCTCGACCTGGCCGGTTACGGCATCGTCAAGGTCCACGAGGACCGCCCGGGCAGCACCTTCCCCGGGCTCCCCTGGGACCCGAAGGAGGCCTTCACCGCGGTCGGCGAGTACTACCGCACGCACTGAGATGCGGCGCTGGGGGGGGGGGGGGGCGGGGCGGCCCGCCCGGGCGCGCCGGGGCGCGGGGGGCGCCCCCGGCGCGGTTTTGTGCTTGAGCCCGGGGCCCGGGCCGGGCCCCCCCCCCCCCCCGCGCCGGGTCGGCCGGGG
>NZ_JBIWPL010000025.1:99158-113359 GCF_044768255.1 Kitasatospora sp. NPDC101157
CGCCCCCGCCCCCCCGGCGCCCCCGCCCGCCCCCCCCCCGGCGGCCGGCGTCAACCCCGCCCCCCCCGGCCGGGGGGGGGGGGGGCGCGGGGGGCGCCCCCCCCCCCCCCCCCCCGCGACCGGGTTCACGCGGTGCGGCGGCGGTAGTAGGCGATGCCGAGGGCGATGGTGATCGGACCCCAGAGCGCGGCGGGGCCGATGCACGCCCGGGCCAGCGCCTCCCACCACCCGTCGGCGAAGCCCACCTCGTCCAGCACACCGGTCCAGGCGAGCGGCTGGAGCCCGAACAGTCCGAGCAGCACCAGCCCGCCCAGCAGCGTCGCGACGAGCGGCCCGAGCGGCGGCACCCGGCGCCCCCGCAGGAACGGCACCCAGCGCGGGAACACCTCGCCCCACCCGCTGACCAGCCCCAGGGTGAGCAGCGCCAGCGCCTCGGTGACCAGGCTCAGCGCGAAGACGTACGGGATGGCCCACCAGGTGTAGGGCCCGGCGGCCGGATCCACGGTGCCCATCCGGAAGTCGAAGGCGAACGGCAGCCGCCACAGGCAGTGCGGCAGCAGGAGGAAGGGCAGGGCTCTGGCGAGGCGCAGGGCCCAAGGGGAGACGGGGCGTTCGGTGTCACCGACCGGGATGTTCTTCAGCATGCGTCCACCCTCGCCGCCGCCACCGCGTCCCCACCTCGGCCGCGGGGCCGAACCGGCTCCCCCGGCAGAGCCAGTCAGCTGTGCGCCGGCAGGCTGACGCGCCCACGTCCGGCCACCGGCTCACCCGACCGTCTTCGCGGCCCTGGCGGCTCGCTCGGCGAACACCTTCTCCCGGCGGTCGGCGGTCTGCTTCATCATCCGCTTGCGGTCGCGGGCGGAGAGCCGGTCGAGGTAGAGGCCGCCGTCCAGGTGGTCGGTCTCGTGCTGGAGGCAGCGGGCGAAGTAGCCGGTGCCCTCGATCGTCACGGGCTCGCCGTGCTGGTCGACACCGCGCACCACCGCGTGGGCCGGGCGGGCGAGCCGGGTGCCGGCGCCGGGGACGGAGAGGCAGCCCTCGACCTCCTCGATGAGCGGGCGGCCGGGCTCCTGCTCCTCGACCACCGGGTTGAGCACGTGCCCGACGTGCCGGACGCCGTCGTCGTCGGAGCAGTCGTAGACGAACAGCCGCAGGTCCACGTCCACCTGGTTGGCGGCGAGTCCGCAGCCGTCGGCGACGTACATGGTGGCGAACATGTCGTCGATCAGCCGGGCCAGGCGCTCGCTGCCGAAGTCCTCCTCGGTCGCCGCCCGGCAGGTGCGACGGAGGATCTCCTCCCCCACCTCGGTGATCCGCAGGACGGTCGGACGTACGCGCGACTCGGACACCTCGGACACGGTCGCTCCCCTCGATCTCGATGGACTTGCTAGCGACTTTGCAAAGTAGCAGACTTTGCAAAGTGACCGAAGAGACCGTCAGGACCGGCGCCCTCCCCGAACACGCCGTCCGCACCGCGCTGCTGGAACTGCTCGCCGAACGCGGCACCCTCACCTCCACCGAGGCCGCCGCCCGACTCGGGTACAGCTCGGGCCTGTGCTCCTTCCACCTGCGGCAGCTCGCCCGGTACGGAGTGATCGAGGAGGCCCCGGCCGCCGACGGCCGGGCCCGGCCGTGGCGCCTGGCCCAGGAGCAACCGCCCGCGGCCGCCGACGAGTTCGGCGAGCTGGCCCGCGGACTGGAGGACGAGAGCTACCGGCACTGGCTCGCCCGGCGCGCCGGGGCCCCGGCCGAGTGGCAGCAGGACGAGGCGTTCAGCGCCGTCGTCCACCTCACCCCCGAGGAGCTGACCGCCGTCGCGGACGCCGTGCGGCAGCTGCTCGCCCGCTACCGCGACCGGGACGCCGACCCGGGCGCGCGGCCCGCCGGAGCCCGGCCGGTCGCCGCCGTGGCCCGCCTGTTCCCCCTGCTCGACCGGTAGTCAGACCGCCCGCGCCCTGGCCACCGCCCGCGCCGCCGGTCCCACCACCAGGCCCAGCGCCGCCCCCAGCACGACGCCCTGCACGCCGTCCCAGACGTCCTGCACATCACAGGCCCGCCCGAGCGCGGGCACCGCGTACTGCAGCCCCGACACCGCGAACGGCAGCATCGCCGTACCCAGCAGCGCCACCGCCGCCCGCCGCCGGGTCCCGGCCAGGGCGGCCGCGAAGCCCACCGGCGCGTAGGTCGCCAGCTTGAGCTCGATGTGCCGCACGTGCAGCAGCTCGTACGGCGAACGCGGCCGGGCGCCCGCCACCGAGCAGTGCCGCGCGGCCTCCGCCGCGTGCCGGAGCACCGACGGCCGGAACGCCTCCGGCAGCAGCGTCGCCACGACCACCCCGCCGAGCCCGAGCAGCAGCAGGAAGCCCACCGCCCAGTGGGCCCGCAGCAGCCGCCCCACCGGCCGGTTGAGCAGGGCCGCCGGCACCAGCGAGAGCAGCAGCCCGGGCCAGAAGTTCGGCATCCCGCCGAGCACCGCACTGATCACGCCTCAACGGACGCCCCGAGCACCCGGTCGGTTCTACCTGACCGGAACGGGCGCCGGGCTCACTGGACGATCAGGTACCGTTGCTCGCTCCCGCCGCTCACGCAGGCCCCGGTGATCTGCGGCCCGCCGGAGCAGTCCCCCGGCCCCGAGGTGAAGACGGTCCAGATGTAGACGCCCGGCGTCTTCGGCGTGTAGGTCAGGTCCAGCCCGGCCTGCCAGGGCAGGTAGTCCCAGGTCGTGGCACCCGGCGCCAGCACGTTCACCGAGGAGTTGGTGCCGGCGCTCGCCCAGCTGAAGCTGACCGGCTGCCCGGCCCGGACCACCTGCTGGTCCTTCGGGGAGACCGGGACCGGGGCCGAGGGCGCGGACTTGACCGGGTTGACGCCCTGCTTGTCGTCGGCCTGGACGTTCAGGTAGCGGGTGGCGCTCCAGCCGCTGCCGATGCCGCCGTTGGAGGTGTTGGCGCCGACCACCGCCCACTGGTAGACCCCGGCCCCGGTCGGCTTGAAGGTGCAGTCGGCGGAGGTGAGCCAGCCGGAGGCCTGCCAGGGCTCGTTGCCGCGTTTGGTGAAGACCTTGGTCACCGCACCGGTCCTGTCCCAGCTGAGCACCAGCGACCGGCCCAGCGTCAGGGTGTCCCTGTCCGCCGGGGTGAGCAGGCCGGGCGGGTGCGGGGTGCCGCTGGGTACGGCCGGGGGCGGGCCCTGGGCCGGGCCGGTGGCGGCGGCGCCCGCACCGCCGGAGCCGCCCGCCGACCCGCCGGTCACGCAGTCCGGCGGGCTGCCGTCGTCCTTGGCGACCACGAAGCCGCCGGTGTCCAGTCCGGTGCTGCCGCCCCGGTCGCGCAGCAGGTACACCGGCACCACCACCGCCCCCGCGACCAGCGCCAGGGTGCTGGGCAGCAGCACCCACAGCCGTCGCGTCCGGCGCCGCCGGGCCGCCGCTCCCGCGGGTTCGGTCCGTGCCCAGCCGTCGACGCCGTACGGACCGGCGCCCAGCAGGGTCGGCACCCGGGTGGCGGGGACTCGGCCGGGTGCCGCCGCCGGCCCGGCCGCCGGCAGCAGCGGCGCCTCCGGCACCGCGGGCTTCACCCGCAGCGGCTCCGGCAGCCACGAGCCGGTCGGCCCGTCGTACCCGGGCGGCCCGAGCCGTTCCAGCAGCTGGGCGGGCGTGGGCCGGTCCTCGGGGCGGCGGGCCAGGCAGGCGGCGACGAGCGGGCGCAGCCCCTCGGGCACGCCGGTGAGGTCCGGCTCGGTGTGCATGATCCGGTAGAGCAGCACCTGTGGGTTGCCGCCGCCCCCGTACGGGTCGGTTCCGGCGGCGTGGCAGAGCACCCGGCCCAGGCTGAACACGTCGCAGGCAGGGCTGAGCGGCTCGCCGGCGATCTGTTCCGGGGCCATGTAGCCGGGGGTGCCGATGACGGTCCGGGTGCGGGTGATCGAGGCGCCGTCGAGGGCGCGGGCGATGCCGAAGTCGATGACCCGCGGGCCGTCGTCGCCGAGCAGGACGTTGGAGGGCTTGAGGTCCCGGTGGACCAGCCCGACGGCGTGGATCGCCGCCAGGGCCTCGGCCAGCCCGGCGCCGAGCACCCGCAGCACCGGTTCGGGCAGCGGGCCGTGGGCGGCGACGGCCGCGTCCAGGGACGGCCCGGGGATGTAGGCGGTGACCAGCCAGGGCGGGTCGCCGTCCGGGTCGGCGTCGACCACCTGGGCGGTGTGGAAGCCGCCGACCCGCCGGGCGGCCTCCAGTTCCCGGGTGAAGCGCAGCCGGAACTCCGCGTCGGTGGCGAGGTCCCGGTGCACGCACTTGACCGCGACCAGCCGCCCGCCCGGCGAGCGCCCCAGGTACACGACCCCCATCCCCCCGCTGCCGAGCCGGGCCAGCAGCCGGTAGCGGCCGCCGATCGTCGTCGGATCGGTGGGTCTCAACGCCTCCACGTCCACCCCCGGCGTGCGCGTTCCACGTTCCGCGGGGCACCCTCGTCGACCGACTCGGCATCAACTGACCCGCCCCGCACCACGAATCATCTCAGCTGCGGGCGCGGCGGACCAGTTCACGAAGGCAAAAAGATCAGCGGGCCGTGGTCAGCCTCAGTGCGGGATCGAGGAGATCAGCTCCTGGGCCCCCTGCCGCTTGAGCGCCAGGGCGACCGAGGTGCCGAGGTCCTCCGGGCTGAGCACGCCCGCCCACTCGTGGGCGTCCAGCACCCGCTTGCCGTCCGGGGTGAAGACCCGGCCGCGCAGCGAGAGCCGGCCGTCCGCCTCGGCCTTGGCGTAGCCGGAGATCGGGCTGTTGCAGTGGCCCTGCAGCACGTGCAGGAACATCCGCTCGGCCGCCGCCTCCCGCCAGGTGTCGTGGTGGCCGAGCCCGGTGACGGCCTCGATGGTGGCGGTGTCGTCCTCGCGGCACTGCAGGACGAGGATGCCGGCGCCGATCGGCGGGCACATCTCCTCGACGCCGAGGACCTCGGTGATCCGGGCCTGCTCGCCGATCCGCTCCAGGCCGGAGACGGCGAGGAGCAGCGCGTCGACGTCCCCGGCCGCCAGCTTGGCGAGCCGGCTGTTGGCGTTGCCGCGGATCGGGACGCACTCCAGCTGCGGGTGGGAGGCGGCGAGTTGGGCGATGCGGCGGACGGAGGAGGTGCCGATCCGGGTGCCGGGCGGCAGTTCGGCCAGGGTCAGGCCGCCGGGGTGGACGAGCGCGTCGCGGATGTCGTCGCGGCGCAGGTAGGCGGCGAAGACGGTGCCGGCGGGCAGCGGGCGGTCGGCGGGCACGTCCTTGAGGCAGTGCACGGCGACGTCGGCCTCCCCGGCGAGCAGCGCGGCGTCGACCTCCTTGGTGAACGCGCCCTTGCCGCCCAGCTGGGCGAGGTCGCCGGTCCAGCGGTCGCCCGACGTGGTGACCGGCACCACCTCGGTGCGCAACCCCGGGTGCAGGGCGGCGAGTTCGGCGCGGACCCGGTCGACCTGGGCGAGCGCCATGGGTGATGAGCGGGAGACGATGCGGATCAGCTCAGCGGTGGCCATGGCGCGATGATAGGCGCTCGAACACCGGCGGTTGGCGGCGCGTCAGCCATGCGGCGGACGGCCGGGCGGCGAACCACCCGGCCGTCCCACTCCCGTAACCGTCTCACTCGTTGTGCAGCACCTCGGCGATCGGCAGCCGGGCGGCCGAACGGGCCGGGACGAGGGCGCCGAGGACGGCGATCGCGACGCCGGCCAGGGCGAGGGCGGTGAGCAGCGGTGCGCCCCAGACGTCGATCATCGAGTCCGTGAAGGCGATGATCCGGACGTGCTCGACGATCAGCCGGTGCACCAGGATCCCGACCGGGATGCCGATGATCCCGCTGACCACGCCCTGCCAGGCCACCGAGGTGACCGTCATCGCGACGACCTGCCGGGGCGTCATCCCGATCGACTTCAGCATGCCGAGGTCGCGACGGCGCTCACGGATGGTGAGCAGCAGGGTGTTGAAGACGCCGAGTGCGGCGACCACGGACAGCAGGACGGAGAAGGTCGTGCTGAACGTCTTGATCGCGATGACCGACCCCTCGCCGCCCGTGGTGGCCACCGAGGCGGACAGGCTCGGGTCGGCGTCCGTGACGGCCTTGCGGTAGGCCTCGGCGTCGGTGCCGGGGGCGAGCCGCACGTCGTACTCGACCACGTGCGGGTCCGGGGTGAGCCGGGCCCGGGTGGCGGCGTTGGAGGTGATCGCGTTGGCGTTGCCCTGGATCTCCGTACCGACCAGGGTGACGGTGGTCTGCCGGCCGTCCAGGACCAGGGTGACCTTGTCGCCGAGCTTCAGCCCGTGCTGGTCGAGGAAGGCCGGCCCGGCCTCGGCCTCACCCGGCCCGGTCGCCGGTCGGCCCTCGACCACGTTCAGCCGCGTGTGGTCGACCATGGCGTCGCCGCCGTAGAAGTTGGCGAAGACCAACTGGGGCTGGCCCACGATGCCGACCCGGACCAGGCCGCGGACGGAGACCTGGTCGGCGCCGGGGGTGGCGTGCAGCATCGCCTCGGTCTGTTCCTGGGTCAGCCGGGGCGCGATCTTGTTCTCGGAGAAGGCGCTGGTCTGCACGTCGATGTGGGTGTACCGGTCCGGCGCGCTCATCGAGGCGGCCAGGGTGCTGCTCACCCCCGTGGTCACGGTCACGGTGACCACGCCGAGCGCGATCGCCGCCATGGTCAGCGCGGTGCGGGCCGGACGGGCGAAGGGCTGGCCGAGGCCGAGGCTGACGGCGCGCGGCAGCCGGGTGCCGCTCAGCCAGCGCTGGATCTTGAGGCCGCGCCCGGCGCGCGGTGCGCTGCCCGCCGAGATGGCCTGGGCGGCGGAGAGCCGATGGGCGCGGGAGGCGGGGACGAGCGCGGCGAGGGCGGCCAGCAGCGGGACGCCGATCAGGGTGCCGACGGGCAGCCAGCCGGCCGGTTCGATCACGGCGGTGCCGGTGGCGATCCCGGTGAAGGCGGTCCGGAGGATCGGGTACGAGGCCGCCCAGCCGGCCGCCGTCCCGAGGACGGTGCCGATGACGGCGGGCACCGAGACCATGGTCAGGTAGACGGTGACCACCTGGCGCGGGGTGAAGCCGATCGACTTCAGCACGCCGATGTGCCGGTAGCCGGAGATCACCGCGCCGCTCACCACGTTGCCGACGATCAGCGCCGCGACGACCAGGCCGAGCACGCCGAAGACCGTCATCAGCGGCAGGTAGGCGTCGGCGCCCGCCGAGAAGGCCTGCTTGAGCACCAGGTAGGACTGCCCGCTCTCGACGGCGTCCTTGGGCAGGCCCTCGGTGGTGTTGGCGAACGAGGCAGTGAGCTGCTGCTCGGTGCCCGCGTCGGTGAAGCGGTAGAGCATCTGCCGGCCCGTGGGGTGCAGGGCGGCCGCCTGCTCGGGGGTGACCCAGCCGCCGGAGGACTGGCTCATGCCGCTCGCGAAGCCGACGATGGTGAGCTTCACCCCGGTGCTGGCGGTGATCGCCGTACCGAGGAACCGGGCCGCACTGCCACCGCTGATGACCACCTCACCGGGTGCGGAGGCCCAGCGGCCGGACAGCAGTTCCACCCGGTCCACCGGCGCGGAGGCGGGATCGGGCCGGCCGACCAGGGTCAGCGGGCCCGGCGGGCGGCCGACCCAGTCGTTGGAGATGTTCACCACGACCTGGTCGAAGGGCCCCGCGGCCGCCTCGACGCCCGGCCGGTGGGCGGTGGCGGCGAGTTGCTCCGCCGAGGCCTTGGCCGGGTCGAAGAGGGCGGTGACGTGCGAGCCCCGCTCGGCCTCGAAGGCGGCGTCGAACGGAGCCCTGGCAGCGCTGATCACCGCGAGGGCGAGCAGCACGGTCGCGGTGGAGCAGAAGACGACCAGGCCGATCACGGCGGTCTGCACCCGGCGGCGCTTCACGGCCGCCCGCGAGGCGCGCCAAACCGCACCGGTCATGACGAGGCCTCCAGCATCCGCTCGCGCGCCACCCTGCCGTCCGCGACCTCGACCAGCCGGCTGGCGCAGCGGGTGGCCAGGTCGGGGTCGTGGGTGACGATCAGCAGGGTCTGCCCGATCTGGTTGAGGTCGATCAGCAGGTCCATCACCTGCTCGCCCGAGCGGCTGTCCAGCGCGCCGGTCGGCTCGTCGGCGAGCAGCAGCGCCGGGCGGTTCATCAGGGCGCGGGCCACCGCGACCCGCTGGCGCTCGCCGCCGCTGAGCGTGGCCGGGTAGACGTCCTTGCGGTGCGCGACGCCGAGTTCGTCCAGCAGCTCCAGCGCCCGGCGGCGGGCCTGCTTGGCCGTGGTGCCGGTCAGCTGGGCCGCCAGGGCGACGTTGTCGAGGGCCGGGAGGTCGTCGATCAGGTTGAAGAACTGGAAGATCATGCCGATGTTGCGGCGGCGGAAGAGCGCCAGGCCGTTCTCGTTCAGCCCGCCGAGGTCCTGCCCCTGCACCCGGACGGTGCCGGAGCTGGGGCGGTCCAGCCCGGCCACCATGTTCAGCAGGGTGGACTTGCCGCACCCCGAGGGGCCCATCACGGCGACCGCCTCGCCCGCCCTGATCCGCAGGTCGACGCCGTCGAGCGCCTTGGCGTCGCCGAACTCCTTGTGCACCCCGGACAGCTCGACGACGTAGGGAGCGTCGTCGGGCCGGGTGGTCCCGTCGTAGTCGTTGCTCATGGTCGACGACGGTAGGCGGGCCGGCCGGGGCCGGTCGTCCCACCCGGGGTGTAACCGCAGGTCGCCGTAGTACCCGGGGATGTACGGAGGCGGCACCCCCGGATGATGTCGATCAAGCTCCCGCCTGGGAAGCTGGCGCCGTGTGGGAAACAGGGACGGACTGGATCGCGGTGGCGGTGGCGGGCACGGCCTGCGCCGGCGCCGGCTGGCTGGGCGTCGCGCTGGTGCGGGCGCGCCGGCTGTACCGGGCGGCCATCGGCGAGCGCGGCTGGCTGCTGGAACGCGAGCGGGAGAGCGCCGCGAGCGCCGCCGTGGACGCCGAACGGGCGCGGATCGCCTCGGAGTTGCACGACATCGTGAGCCACAACGTGAGCCTGATGGTGGTGCAGGCCGGGGCCGCGCGCGAGGTGCTGGCCACCATGCCGGAGGAGGCGGCGGCCGCGATGGGCGCGGTCGAGGCGGCCGGGCGGGACGCGATGACCGAACTGCGGCACCTGCTGGGCCTGCTGGCGCCGGCGGCGGACGGCGGCGAGGAGCCGGGGCCGGAGGGCTTCGCCCCGCAGCCGAGCCTGAGCCGGCTGAGCCCGCTGATCGACCGCTTCGCCTTCGCCGGGCTGCCGGTGGAGGTGCGGATCTCCGGGGAGCCACGGCCGTTGCCCGGCGGCATCGACGTGACGGCGTACCGGATCATCCAGGAGGCGCTGACCAACGCCCTCAAGCACGGCGACGGGGTGACGGCGGAGGTGACGGTGCGGTACGCGGACCACTACCTGCGGGTGGAGGTGCTGAACACCGGCCCCAGCGTGCTCTCCGGTGCGCCCGCGTCCTCGCCGGAGAATCCGAAGCAGGCGGACGGCGCCGGGCGCGGGCTGCTCGGCCTGCGCGAGCGGGTCGCGGTGTACGGCGGGGACTTCGACGCCCGGCGCCGGCTCGGCGGCGGCTACCGGGTACGCGCCCGCATCCCGCTGGACCGACCGTGACGGAGGGAACCGTGGAAGAGACCGAACAGCGCCGCCCCCGGGTGGTGATCGCCGACGACCAGGAGCTGGTCCGCACCGGCTTCCGGATGATCCTCACCGCCCGCGGCATCGACGTGGTCGCCGAGGCGTCGGACGGCGCCGAGGCGGTGGCCGCCGCCGTCCTGCACCGGCCCGACGTGGCCCTGCTGGACATCCGGATGCCGACGATGGACGGCCTGGAGGCCGCCCGCCGGATCCTGGCCCAGGTGCCCGACTGCCGGGTGATCATGCTGACCACCTTCGACCTGGACCACTACGTCTACGCGGCGCTGTCCGCGGGGGCCAGCGGCTTCCTGCTCAAGGACGTCACCTCGGCCCACCTCGCCGCCGCCGTACGGCTGGTGGACACCGGCGACGCCCTGCTCGCCCCGTCGATCACCCGCCGGCTCGTCGAGCGCTTCGCGACCGGCGCCCCGCACCCGGCCGCCCGCGGCGCCGACTCGCCGCGGCTGCACCGGGACCTCGCCCCCCTCACCCCGCGCGAGGCGGAGGTGCTCGGACTGCTCGGACGCGGGCTCTCCAACACCGAGTTGGCGGTCGAACTGACCCTCAGCGAGTCGACGGTGAAGACCCACGTGGCCCGGATCTTCGCCAAGTTGAACCTGCGCGACCGGGCCCAGGCGGTGGTGCTGGCCTACGAGACCGGCCTGGTCGCGCCGGGCGGGAACGGCTGACCGTCAACTTCGTTCGCATCACCGTGAATTCAGCAGACAATCGGATCTCTCACTCATTAGGGGGAAGCGCTACCGGACTTCACATTTTTGCCAGTTCATGGGGCAACATCTGGATGTCCGCCCCCGAACCACCGGACAGCGGTTCGGGCGGCATCACCCCGCATGACGAACACCATTGGACAGGCCCGTGACCACCACCGCCCCCGTGTGGGAGTGCCCCTTCCACCACACCGAAGGCCTGGAGTTCGACCCCCTCCTCAAGCGGCTGCTCACGGAGGCCCCGATCGCCAGGATCCGACTGCCGTACGGCGAGGGCGAAGCCTGGCTGGCCACCCGCTACGAGGACGTCAAGCTGGTCACCACCGACCGCCGGTTCAGCCGCGCCGCCGGCATCGGCCGCGACCTGCCCCGGATGACGCCCGCCACCATCGCCCAGGCGGAGTCGATCAACCTGATGGACCCGCCCGAGCACAACCGGCTGCGCCGCCTGGTCGCCCAGGGCTTCACCAACCGCCAGGTCGAGCGGATGCGCCCGGCCACCCAGCGGATCGTGGACGGCTACTTCGACGAGATGGAGGAGCACGGCGCCCCGGCCGACCTGGCGCGGTTCCTCTCCGCCCGGCTCCCGCTCACCACCATCTGCGAGGTGCTGGAGATCCCCGAGCCTGACCGCGACCGGCTGCGCGGCTGGGCCGTCGCGATGATGCGGATGGGCCCGGGCAGCCGCGAGGGCCAGGAGGAGGCCAAGGCCGGGCTGCGCGCCTACTTCACCGCGCTCACCGCCGAACGCCGCGCCCACCCCGGCGAGGACCTGATCAGCGCGCTGGCCACCGCCCGCGACGGCGACGACCTGCTGGACGCCGACGAGCTCGCCGTCATGGCGATGGTCCTGCTGGTCACCGGCCACGACACCAGCACCTACCAGCTCAGCAACATCGCCTACACCCTGCTCACCCACCCCGAACAGCTCGCGAAGCTGCGCGCCCGGCCGGAGACGCTGCCGCAGGCCCTGGAGGAGCTGCTGCGCTTCATCCCGTTCCGCCAGGGCCCCGGCATCGCCCGGGTCGCCACCGAGGACGTCGAACTGGGCGGGGTGCTGATCCGAGCCGGCGAAGCCGTGCACGTCTCCTACCTGACCGCCAACCGGGACCCAGCGGTGTACGAGCGCCCCGACGAGCTGGACCTCGACCGCGCCGCCGGGCCCGTCAACATGACCTTCGGCCACGGCCAGCACCGCTGCCTCGGCTCGCACCTCGCGCTGATGGAGCTCCAGGTCGCCATCGGCACCCTGCTGCGGCGCTTCCCCCGGCTCCGGCTCGCCGTCGACCCGTCCGAACTCGACTGGAACTCCGGCTCGATCTGGCGCTTCCCGCGCACCCTGCCGGTCGCCTGGTAGCCCCTCCCCCTCGACACACCGTTCCCGCACCGGGGAGACCCACGCCATGGCCACACTCTGCCGCCCCGCGATCGCCGTACCCGAGCACGTCATCACCCTGGACGAGACCCTCGAACTGGCCCGCACCCTGCACGCCGGACACCCACAACTCGGCCTGGCCCTACGGCTGATCGAGAACACCGGGGTGCGGACCCGGCACCTGGTCCAGCCGATCGAGCGGACCCTCACCCACCCGGGCTTCACCGTCCGCAACCAGGTGTACGAGCGGGAGGCCAAGCTCCGCGTCCCCGAGGTGGTCGAACGCGCCCTCGCCCACGCCGAACTGGGCGCCCCGGACATCGACCTGATCATCTACGTGTCCTGCACCGGCTTCATGATGCCGTCGATGACCGCCTGGCTGATCAACACCATGGGCTTCCGCTCCGACACCCGCCAGGTGCCGATCGCCCAGCTCGGCTGTGCCGCCGGCGGCGCCGCCGTCAACCGTGCCCACGACTTCTGCCGCGCCTACCCGGGCGCCAACGTCCTGATCGTCGCCTGCGAGTTCTGCTCCCTCTGCTACCAGCCGACCGACCTCGAAGTCGGCTCGCTGCTCTCCAACGGCCTGTTCGGCGACGCCGTCGCCGCCGTGGTGATGCGCGGGCACGGCGGCAGCGGGGTGCACATCGAGCGCAACGGCTCGCACCTCGTCCCGGACACCGAGGGCTGGATCTCCTACGGGGTCAAGGACACCGGCTTCCACTTCCAGCTGGACAAACGGGTGCCCGGCACCATGGAGATGCTCGCCCCCGCGCTGCGCACCCTGGCCCGGCAGCACGGCTGGGACGTCTCCGGGCTGGGCTTCTACATCGTGCACGCCGGCGGCCCGCGCATCCTGGACGACCTCTGTCGCTTCCTCAACCTGGAACCGGAGAAGTTCCGTTACAGCCGGGCCACCCTGACCGAGCGGGGCAACATCGCCAGCGCCGTCGTCTTCGACGCCCTGGCCCGGCTGTTCGCCGACGGAGGCGCTCCCGAGGGCACCCCAGGGCTGATCGCCGGCTTCGGACCGGGCATCACCGCCGAGATCTCCCTCGGCAGTTGGGTCGACGCCGCCCCCGACCCGGCGCTCCGGCGCCCACGCGCCATCTCCACCTCCGACATCGCCCTCGTCAACCAGGGCGTCCCCCACCGTTTCCCGGCCGGCACTACGATCACCGAATGACCGACACCACGGACCGCACCGACCCCTCGGCCAGAGCCGCCGAACTCGCCGTTCTGTTCCCGGCGTTGCACGCGCCGCAGTACTGGGCCTGGGGGCGTTACGACGCCCGGTTCTCCACCGAGCTGCCGCCGGACGAGCTGGTCACCAACATCCACCTGGTCGGGTTCGCGGACGGCGGTGTGGTGCTGTGCCGCGACGACCGGGACCACTGGTTCCTGCCCGGCGGCACCCGGGAGCGGGACGAGTCCGTCGTGGCCTGCCTGGAGCGCGAGCTGCGCGAGGAGGCCGGCGCCCGGCTGCTCGGCGAGCCCGGCTGGCTCGGCGCGCACCGCTGCCACACCGAGGACGCGGTGCCGTACCGGCCGTGGCAGCCGCACCCGGACAAGGCCTGGCTGTGGGGCTGGGGCGAGGTCGAGCTGGACTCCACGCCGACCAACCCGGCGGACGGCGAGCAGGTGGTCGAGGTCCGGGCCGTCCCGGCGGCCGAGGCGCAGCGGCTGCTGCTCACCGGGCACGACGCCTGGTGGGGCGAGCTGATCGGGCTGGCGGTGGAGCTGCGGCGGCGGGCCGGGCGGGGGTAGTCCGGTAGCTGCGGAAGATCACTGGAACGGCGCAGCATCGAAGAGCAATGTCCGTTTTGCGGTGGTAGCACGGAAGCATGGACCCCAAACTGCTGGCCGTGGACTACCCGGTGCTCAACATCTTCTGGACGATGCTGGAGCTGTTCCTCTGGATCCTCTGGTTCTTCCTGCTGTTCAAGATCATCACGGACATCTTCCGCAGCCACGACCTGAGTGGCTGGGGCAAGGCCGGCTGGCTGGTCCTGGTGATCCTCCTGCCGCTGATCGGCGTCCTCGTCTACCTGATCGCCCGCGGTCAGAGCATGGGCAAACGGGACCTCGAACAGGCCCAACAGGCCGACGCGGCCTTCCGGGCGTACATCCGGGACGCGGCCGCGACGCCGGACAGCGGCGGTGGCGTCGGCGCTGCCGGAAGCGCTGGCGTCGGCGGTGGTGGTGTCGGTGGCCGCAGCCACGTCGAGGACCTGGCGAGACTGGCCGACCTGCGGGACCGGGGCGCCATCTCCGACGAGGAGTACCAGAAGGCCAAGGACAAGCTGCTGATGTGACCGGATGGAACGGCCGGGGGCGGGGGGGCGCGCCCCCCCCCCCCCCCCGGGGGGGGGGGGGGGGGCCCCCGCCGCGGCCAGCGGCGGGCGCCTGCGGAGAGGAGCCCGGGGGGGCGCCCCCCGCCACGGCGGGCCCGCG
>NZ_JBIWPL010000025.1:113369-131926 GCF_044768255.1 Kitasatospora sp. NPDC101157
GGGGCCCGGGCGCCACTTCCCCGTGGGGTTGACCCACACGCCAACTCAATCGGGGCTTTGGGGCCGGGTTGGGGGGGGGGGGGGGGGGGGGCCCCCCCCCCCCCGCCCCCGGCCGTTGCGGTACGTCCGCCCGCTCAGCGCCGTCCGGAGCGCCGGTCCTTCGAGCCGCCGGAGTCGCCGCCACCGGCCAGGCCGGCCCGGCGGAGCGCGTCCGCCATGGCGCTGTTCGCCGGGGCGCCGCCGCCGAAGCCGACCCGGTCGCTGCGGTCACCCCGGTCACCGCGCTCGCCACCGCCGCGCCGGTCCTGGCCGCCGCGACCGCCCTGGCCGCCGCCACGCCGCTCCTGGCGGGGCGGACGGGCCTGCCGGTCGCCGCCACGGTCCCCGCCGCGGTCGCCGCGCTCGCGGCCGACCTCGTCGTCCAGTCGCAGGGTGAGCCCGATCCGCTTGCGCGGCACGTCCACCGAGACCACCCGGACCTTGACGATGTCGCCGGGCTTGACCACCTCGCGCGGGTCCTTGACGAAGTTCCGCGACAGCGCCGAGACGTGCACCAGCCCGTCCTGGTGGACGCCCACGTCGACGAAGGCGCCGAACGCGGCGACGTTGGTGACCACGCCCTCCAGCACCATGCCGACCTCCAGGTCGCCGATCTTGTCGACGCCCTCCTTGAAGACGGCGGTGCGGAAGGCCGGGCGCGGGTCCCGGCCCGGCTTGTCGAGCTCGCCGAGGATGTCGGTGACGGTCGGGATGCCGAAGGTGTCGTCGGCGAAGTCGGCCGGGCGCAGCGCCCGCAGCCGCTCGCCGTTGCCGATCAGCTCGCGCAGCTCCCCGCCGGTCGAGGCGAGGATGCGGCGCACCACCGGGTAGGCCTCGGGGTGCACGCTGGAGGCGTCCAGCGGGTCCTCGCCGCCGGGGATGCGCAGGAAGCCGGCGCACTGCTCGAAGGCCTTGGGGCCGAGCCGGGAGACGTCCTTGAGCTGCTTGCGGGTGCGGAACGGGCCGTTGGCGTCGCGGTGGGCCACGATGTTGTCGGCCAGCGTCGCGGTGATGCCGGAGACCCGGGTGAGCAGCGGCGCCGAGGCGGTGTTGACGTCCACACCGACGGCGTTGACGCAGTCCTCGACCACGGCGTCCAGCGAGCGGGAGAGCTTCACCTCGCTCAGGTCGTGCTGGTACTGGCCGACGCCGATCGACTTGGGGTCGATCTTGACGAGCTCGGCCAGCGGGTCCTGGAGGCGGCGGGCGATCGAGACCGCGCCGCGGATCGACACGTCGAGGTCCGGCAGCTCCTGCGAGGCGAACGCGGAGGCCGAGTAGACCGAGGCGCCGGCCTCGCTGACCATCGCCTTGGTGAGCTTCAGCTCGGGGTGGCGCTTGAGCAGGTCCTCGGCGAGCTTGTCGGTCTCCCGGGAGGCGGTGCCGTTGCCGATCGCCACCAGATCGACGTCGTGCTTCTTCGCCAGCGCCGCCAGGGTGGCCAGGGCGGCGTCCCACTTGTTGGCGGGCTGGTGCGGGTAGATGGTCTCGTACGCGACGACCTTGCCGGTGGCGTCCACCACGGCGACCTTCACCCCGGTGCGGAAGCCCGGGTCCAGGCCCATGGTGGCGCGGGTGCCGGCCGGGGCGGCGAGCAGCAGGTCGCGCAGGTTGGCGGCGAAGACGCGCACCGCCTCGTCCTCGGCCTCGGCGCGCAGCCGGGCACGCAGGTCGATGCCGAGGCGCACCAGGATGCGGGTGCGCCAGGCCCAGCGGACGGTGTCGCCGAGCCACTTGTCGGCCGGGCGGCCGCGGTCGGCGATGCCGAAGCGGGCGGCGATGCGCTGCTCGTAGTCGTTCTCGCCGGGCAGGTCGCCCTCGGACTCACCGTCGTAGGGCGACAGTTCGAGGTCGAGCACCTCCTCCTTCTCGCCGCGCAGCATGGCCAGGATGCGGTGCGAGGGGAGCTTGGTGTACGGCTCGGCGAAGTCGAAGTAGTCGGCGAACTTGGCGCCGTCGCCCTCCTTGCCGTCGCGGACCTTCGCGACCAGGCGGCCGCGGGTCCACATCCGCTCGCGCAGCGAGCCGACCAGGTCGGCGTCCTCACCGAAGCGCTCGACCAGGATCGCCCGGGCGCCCTCCAGGGCCGCCGCGCCGTCCGCGACCGACTCGTTGAGGTACCGGGCGGCGAGTGCGGCCGGGTCCTGGGTGGGGTCGGCGAGCAGGGTGTCGGCCAGCGGTTCCAGCCCGGCCTCGCGGGCGATCTGCGCCTTGGTGCGGCGCTTGGGCTTGAAGGGGAGGTAGATGTCCTCCAGCCGGGCCTTGGAATCGGCGGCCAGCACCTGGGCGCGCAGCGCGTCGTCCAGCTTGCCCTGGGACTCGATCGACTCCAGGACGGCCGCCCGCCGCTCCTCCAGCTCGCGCAGGTAGCGCAGCCGCTCCTCCAGGGTGCGCAGCTGGGCGTCGTCCAGCGAGCCCGTGACCTCCTTGCGGTAGCGGGCCACGAACGGCACGGTCGAGCCGCCGTCGAGCAGTTCGACCGCAGCCTTCACCTGCCCCTCGCGGACGCCCAGTTCCTCGGCGATCTTGCGCTCGATCGCCTGCTGGGCCTGCCGGGCCACCTGTTCGACTGGCGTGGTCACGAAGCCGGTCACCTTCTCCTTCAGTGCTTTCGCCGTACGCCCTGCATTCTGGCAGGTGCCGGTGACGCCCACCGGTCGTACCCGGGACGGCGGGCGTGGCGTGGTCTCCCCCGCCGGCGACCGACGGGTGACGGGCGGGTGGCGCCGTGGTGGCCGGCGGGTGGAGCCCGTCCGGACCCCGTGCTGGTCGAAGTCGTGTGCGCAGTTCGCGAATCCGGGTGATCCCCGGCGATCTGCGCTGTACGCTGCCGGGCATGTGCGCTGCCGCCCGGATGCACCCCGATGAACCGGTCGTCGACGCGGCCCTGGTACGGCGGTTGATCTCCGCCCAGTTCCCGCAGTGGGTGGGCCTTCCGGTCACGCCCGTCGGGTCCGCCGGGACGGACAACGCGATGTTCCGGCTCGGGCCCGAACTCGCCGTCCGGCTGCCCCGGGTGGAGTGGGCCGCCGGCGACGTCCGCCGCGAACACCAGTGGCTGCCCCGGCTGGCACCCCGGCTGCCGCTGCCCGTGCCCGCCCCGCTGGCCGTCGGCCGCCCCGCCGCGAACTACCCGTGGGAGTGGTCGGTGGTGCGCTGGCTCGACGGCGTCAATCCGGCGGTCGGGGTGCTCGCCGCACCCGAGGCGCTGGCCCGCGACCTGGCCGGCTTCGTCAACGCCCTGCGCGCCCTCAACCCCGCCGGCGCCCCGGCCGGCCACCGCAGCGTGCCGCTCGCCTCCCGGGACGGCTCGACCCGCGCGGCGATCGCCCAGCTCGCCGGCACGATCGACACCGCGGCCGCAACCGCCCTGTGGGACAAGGCGCTCCGCCTCCCCGAGTACGCCGGGCCGCCGGTCTGGATGCACGGCGACCTCACCCCGGGCAACGTGCTGCTCAACAGATCCGGCCGGCTCGCCGCCGTCATCGACTTCGCCCTGATGGGCGTCGGCGACCCCACCGCCGACCTGATCCCCGCCTGGTACCTGCTCCCCGCCTCCGCCCGCCCCGCCTTCCGGGCCGCCCTGCGCGCCGACGACGCCATGTGGGCCCGCGGCCGGGCCTGGGCCTTCTCCATGGCCCTGGTGACGATCCCGTACTACCGCCACACCGACCCGGCGCTGACCGCCAGCGCCCGCCACGTCGTCCGCGAGGTGCTCGCCGACCGCGGCGTCTAGGACGCCACCACCAGAGCCAGCAGACGGGCCAGCAGTGGGCCCCGGTCGTCGGCGCGCCAGGCGAGGGCGGAGTGGGTGCGGGCGCTGCCGGGCTCGACCGGACGGAAGGCGACGCCCCGCAGCCGGATCCGGCGGATGCTCGCCGGGGCCAGCGAGACCCCGAGGCCGGCCCCGACCAGGGCGCACACCGTCTGCCACTCCACCGCGTGCTGCCCGATCCGCGGGGTGAAGCCCGCCCCGGTGCACAGGCCGGTGATCCGGTCGTACAGCGGCGGCCCCTCCTCCCGGGGCAGCAGCACGAACGGCTCGTCCGCCAACTGCCCCAGCCGGACGGTCCGTTGGGCAGCCAGCGGGTGGTGCGCGGGGAGGACGGCGACGAAGGGCTCGCTGAGCACCGTCCGGAAGCGCAACTCCGGTGCGTCGGCGGGCGGTTCGCGCAGCAGGCCGACGTCGATGCGGCCCTCGCGCAGCGCGGCGAGCTGCGGGGCGCCGGTCATCTCCCGTACGTCGAGCCGCACGCCGGGGTGGCGGTCCCGGAAGCCGCGCAGCAGCCCGGGCAGGACGGTGAGGGCCAGCGAGGCGGAGAACCCGATCCGCAGCCGGCCCGCCTCACCGCTGCCGACGGCCCGGGCGGCGGCCAGCCCGTCCGCGAGCTCCCCCAGGGCCCGGCGCGCGGCGGGCAGGAGCTCGCGCCCGGCGGGGGTCAGGGCGACGCCGCCGGGCGCCCTGAGGAACAGCGGGTGGCCGACCTTCTCCTCCAGCCGGCGGATCTGCTGGCTCAGCGGCGGCTGGGCGACGCCGAGGCGGGCGGCGGCCCGGCCGAAGTGCAGCTCCTCGGCGAGGACGACGAAGGCGTGCAGCTGCGACAGGGGGAGTTCGGGGCGTTCCATACCGCCAGGGATATCAGACCGGCGTCGGAGCAGTATTGGACGTATTCCCGCAGGCCACCTAGCGTTCGGCGCATGACGGAGCGACGCGCGGTACTCAGCGGTTCCACCTTCGAGGAGCAGATCGGTTACGCCCGTGCCCTGGTCGACGGCGACTGGGTGCACGTGTCCGGCACGACCGGCTTCGACTACACCACCATGACCATCGCGGAGGACGTGGTGGAGCAGGCCGAGCAGTGCCTGCGCAACATCGGGTCCGCACTGGCCGAGGCCGGCAGCGGCTTCGCCGACGTGGTGCGGGTGCGCTACCTGCTGCCCGAGCGCGCGGACTTCGAGCCCTGCTGGCCGGTCCTGCGCCGCTGCTTCGGCGACGTCCGCCCGGCCGCGACGATGCAGGTGTGCGGCCTCGCCGACCCCCGGATGCGGATCGAGATCGAGGTCACCGCCCGGCGTCCGGTGCCGGGTGACCGCAGCTGATCCGTTGCCAGCAGACCGGCCGTCCGCGGTCGTTGCTATGGTTCTCCCCGCCACTACGGGCAGGGGAGCGGACTTGGCAGGGAGCGTCATCGACGTCAGGGTGAGCCGGCGGGTGCTGTGGATCGGCGGGGACGCCTACCCGCTGCAGCACATCGCCCGGGCGCGGCAGTTGGTGTGGTGGCCGCCCAAACGCTCGCGGACGGTCATCAGGTTCGTCCGTCAGGTGTTCGGGCTGCTGTTCGCCGTCAGCCTCCTCAGCGCGCTCACCCACAACTCGACGGACCAGGCACAGGCGGCCGCCGTCCCGGGCGTGCTGCTGCTGGCCGGCTTCGCGTTCTGCCTCTACCGGTTCGTCACCCGGCTGCGGCAGAAACCGGTGTACAAGCTGGTCATCGAGACCTCGAACGCCGCGACGACCGCCGTGGTGAGCCACAACTCCTGGCAGATCACCAACCTGATCCAGCTGATCATGGAGGCGATCGACAACCCCCAGGCGGAGTTCGCCCTCCAGGTCGAGAACCTCCACGTCGGCGACAAGATCACCCAGTACGGCGACCACAACACCGGAAAGCGGGTCGGACTGTGAGCAACTCCTTCCACTTCGGCGACTCGGTCACCCAGCACGGTGACCACAACATCGGCATCATCAAGAACCAGGGCCCGGTCGACCCGAAGGCCGCCCTGGCCGAACTCGTCACCGCCGTCCGACAGTTGCGCGAGCAGGTCCCGGCCGAGGACCGGGAGGTGCTGGACGAGTCGCTGGAGGCCATCGGCGACGGCTCCGAGGCCTCGCCGTCCGTCCTGCGGCGGGCGCTGCGCAACATCTCCGGGGTGGCCTCGCTGGTCCGGGCGGGCGCGCCGGTGGTGGAGTCGGTCCGGCGGATCCTGGACTCGCTCAACTCCTGATTTTCATACCGGGTCAGGAAGCTGTCCTGGTCAAGGCCCACTGCTAGCCTGGCCTCCATGACTGGTCTGCGGGAGCGCAAGAAGGAACGGACGCGACGGGCCATCTCCGAGGCGGCCATCGCGCTGTTCCTGGAGCACGGATTCGACCGGGTCTCGGTGGCGGACGTCGCGGCCGCCGCCGAGGTCTCCAAGCCCACCCTGTTCAGCTACTTCGCCAGCAAGGAGGACCTGGTCGTCCACCGCTTCGCCGACCACCAGGAACAGGCGGCGGACGTGGTCCGGGGCCGGGCCGACGGCGAGACGGTGCTCGACGCGCTGCGCCGGGACTTCCTGGACGGCCTCGCCCGGCACGACCCGGTCACCGGCCTCAACGACCACCCCCAGGTCCTGGCCTTCACCTCCCTCGTCCAGGGCACCCCCAGCCTGGCGGCCAGGGTCAGCGCCTACGTGGCCCGCGCCGAGCAGTCCCTCGCCGACGCCCTGCGCGAGGCCGGCGACCTCGCCCCGCCGCCGGAGCTCACCGCCCAGCTGCTCGCCGCCCAGGTCACCGCCACCCAACGCGTCCTCGCCCTGCACAACTGGCGCCGCATCCACGAGGGCGGCCGAACCGCCGACGAGCTCCACCCCGACGCCGTCGCCGAGGCCGACCGCGCCTTCGAGCTCCTCGCCCGGGGGTACACGCCCTGACGCCGCTGGCTAGAGTGCCGCACATGTCAACGCGTCACATCGAGTTCGAGGCCCTGCACAACTTCCGCGACCTGGGCGGCTGTTCGGCCGCCGACGGACGGACCGTCCGCCAGGGCCTGCTCTACCGCTCCGACTCGCTCGGCAAGTCCTCCCCCGCCGACCTGGAGAAGCTCCAGGCCCTCGGCGTGCGGACCGTGATCGACCTGCGCTACGACTGGGAGATCGCCGCCAAGGGCCGGGTGCCCCACTTCGACGGGCTGGACTTCCACAACCTCTCGATCGAGCACCGCCCGTACGACCAGGCCTCGATCGACCCGGAGCTCGACCCCTGGCGCTACCTGGCCGACCGCTTCGCCGAGGTCGCCGAGGACGGCGTGAAGGAGATCCGGCAGACGCTGGAGGTGATCACCGACGCGAAGGCCCCGGTGGTCTTCCACTGCATGTCCGGCAAGGACCGCACCGGCCTGATCGCCGCCCTGGTGCTCACCCTGCTCGGCGTCTCCGAGGACGACATCGCCGCCGACTTCGCCCTCACCGAGCACGCCACCCCGTACCTGGTCGCCGACTGGCACGCCGCCCACCCCGGCCGGGCCCTCCGCTGGCCCGGCTACGGCCGTGCCCCGGAAACCGTCATCCGCCTCGCCCTCGCCGACCTCGCCACCCGCTACGGCTCCGTCGAGGCCTACCTCACCGGCACCGTGGGCTTCGACCGCTCCCGGATCGACGCCCTGCGCTCACGGTTGCTGACCGACTGACCACCTGGGGCCGGTTGTCGGGCACGGCCCACGGACCGGCGCCGCGGCCCGTTCCTACCGCCGACGCGGACGGCCGGAGCGGTTGCCGCCCTGCGGGCGGGGGCCGCCGCCGCGGGGCCTGCGCTCGCCGGCGGCGGCAGCCGGGGCGGTCTCGGGCCAGTGGGCGGGGCGGGCGAGGCCGGCCGGGAGCCGGGTGGTGGCGTCGCCGCGGGCGGCGTCGAGCTGGGCCTGGGTGAGGAAGAGGGCCGTGCTGAGGTCGGCGCCGGCGAGGTCGGCGTCGCGCAGGTCGGCCCCGATGAGGTCGGCGAGGCGCAGGTCGGCGCCGGAGAGGTCGGCGGCGACGAGGAGGGCGCCGCGCAGGTTGGCTCCCTGGAGGTCGGCTCCGCGCAGGCGGGCGCCGAAGAGGTCGGCGCCGCGGTGTTCGCGGCGGCGGGGAACGGCGGCCCGGACGAGTTCGCCGGCGCGCAGCAGCAGTTCGCTGATGCGCCGGCGGTGGGCCGCGACGTCGACGGCGAGGATCTCCTCGGGGGTGCCGCCGGCGAGGCGGTCGGTCTCCTCCAGGGCGTGCCGCAGCTCGGCGTGGACGGGGGCGGCGGGGGCGAAGGTGAGCGCCTCGGTGAGGTACCGGAGCAGTTCGTGGAGCTGCCGCACGATCGGGAACACGTCGAACATCGGCTTGGCGCTGTCGGGTTCCTCGCGCCAGCTGACCCCGCCGAAGGTGACCTGGGAGACCCGCTGTCCGGCGCCGAAGCAGTCGTAGACGGTGCATCCCTGGAAGCCGCTGTCGCGCAGCCGGGCGTGGATGCCGCAGCTGAAGTCCGTCCGCAGGTTGCGGCAGGGGCTGCCGGCGGCCTTGTTGACGGCGAAGTCGGTGCCGGCGGCGAAGGGCAGGGCGACGCAGCAGAGGCCGAAGCAGTTGCCGCAGTCGGACCGGAGCGGGGTCGGCTCGGCCGCCGTGGGGTCCTGCGGCGGCACGGTCTCGCTCACGGTCCGGATCCTCTCACCTGCTGGTTGCCTTGAACCGGAAATCCTACTGGGCAGGGCCACCCTCACGCCGGTAAGGTTCGAAAGGGATATGAGACCATTACTCATGGGGGTACCATGCCGCAGTCGAACGTCACCGAGCTGGTCCGGATGTGGATCAGCGGCTGGGTCGCCTCCCGGGGCGCCGCCGATCCGGTGGAGCAGCCCTGGGGCTGGACCATCGACGTCGGCGCGCCGACCGGGGAGGTGGGGCGGCACGTGCTGCCCGAGCCGACCGAGGCCGAGGTCCGCAAGCTCGCCGAGGCGACCACCGCGCCGACCACCTGGTTGAAGCTGTTCGCCGAGGACGACACCGTACGGCCCTGGCTGGGCCCGCAGTGGCGGCTGGACCAGCCGGGCTTCCTGATGACCGTCCCGCTCACCCCCGAGAAGCCCGCCGTACCGGACGGCTACACCCTGACCACCTGGACCCGCGGCGGCGTCCTGCGCGCCCTGGTGCGCGACGAGGGGGGATGCCTCGCCGCCCGCGGCCAGGCCGGCCTGGCCGACGCGGTGGCCGTGCCGGACCAGATCGTCACCGCGCCCGACCACCGCCGCCGGGGCCTGGGCTCGGTGGTGATGCGGGCCCTGCAGTCCGGCGCGCACGAGGCGGGCGCCCGCACCGGGGTGCTGGTCGGCACGGCGGCCGGCCAGGCGCTCTACACGGCGCTGGGCTGGACCACCCGCGCCCCGATGGCCAGCCTGGTCCTCGAAGCGGGGCACCCCGAGCAGAACTCCCCGGGCAGGTCCTAGGCCTACGGGTACGGCAGCAGCTCCGGCCGCTTCGGCGGGCGTCCGTCGCCGGAGGAGCGGCCGGTGAGGCGGCGGCCGATCCACGGGCCGAGGTGGGCGCCCAGCCAGCGGGCGTCCGAGCGCAGCTTCTCGGCGCGGCCGGGCGGGGCGGCGGCGGGCAGCGGGGCGCGCCAGTCGGTGGCGGCGGGGCGGCCGAGCGCCTCCAGGACGCCCTCGGCGACCCGGCGGTGACCCTCGGGCGACAGGTGCAGCCGGTCCTCGGCCCAGAGCCGGCGGTCGTCGAAGCAGGGTGCGGAGAACAGGTCGACGACGGCGAAGCCGTCCTGCTGCCCGAGCTCCTGCACGAAGGCCTTCATCCGCAGGATGGCGGGCAGCAGCCGGGCGCTGCCCGCCAGCCGGCGGGTGGGGTCGGTGCTGGTGAACAGCACGACGGTGGCGCCGGTGGCGCGCAGCTGGGCGGCGCAGCGGCCGAGCAGCCGCTCGACCCGGTCGATGTCGCAGCCGGGGCGCAGTACGTCGTTGAAGCCGCCGGCCAGGGTGACGAGTTCGGCGCCCATCCCGACGGCGGCGGGGAGCTGTTCGTCGTGGATCTGGCCGATGAGCTTGCCCCGGACGGCGAGGTTGGCGTACCGGAAGTCCGCAGCGCCTTCGGCCGCGAGCGCGGCGGCGACCCGGTCTGCCCAGCCCCGGTAGTGGCCGTCGGGATGGAGGTCGTCGCACATGCCCTCGGTGAAGGAGTCCCCGACGGCGACGTAGCTGGCGTAGCTGCGGCTGGTGGTGGGCACGGGCTGCCTCCGCTTTCCTGAGATGGCTCCGCGATCCGACGATCGTACGTGTGCACTTACCAACCAGTGCCGCGGGGGTCCGGTCGCTCATTCGCCGTCCACCGGACGTTTATCGGTCCGCGCCATCCTGGGGCCACGGGGCGGCGGCCGGCGACGGGGGCCTTGCCGCCGCCCCACCGCCGCCTTGCCGCGACCCCACCACCGCTCTTCCGTGACCCCACCACCGCCTTGCCGCGACCCCACCGTCGCCCTGCTGCGGCCCCACCGCCGCCTTCCGGCGGCTCCCGGAGGACTCAGCCCGGGACCACGGCCTTCGGTGCCGTGAACCAGTGCTCGCGCACCGCGTCGGTGGGCCGCTGTTCGCCCAGGGCACCCAGCCCCCACTCCCCCAGCGCCTCGATCACCGGCCGCAGTTCGCGTCCGCGCTCGGTCAGCTCGTACACCGTCGCGTTGGCCGGCCGTTCCAGCCGCCGCCGCTCCGCCAGCCCTTCGCCCTCCAGCTGCTTGAGCCGGGCGGCGAGGATGTCGGTGGAGACGCCGGGCAGGTCGGCGTGCAGGTCGGTGTAGCGGCGCGGGCCGCCCAGGAGTTCACGGACGATCAGGAGGCTCCAGCGCTCCCCCACCGCGTCCAGGGCGCGGGCGACGGCGCAGTACTGGTCGTAGCTTCGGCGTGACATGTGGATCAGCATAGCCAAGAGGTTGGACTTTCCAAGTGCCAGCTTGGTAGAACAAAGCAGAAGCAACGGAGCGGTGGTGACGGTCGGGAGGCCGCAGATGGAGTTTCGGCAGTCCAGCAAGCTGAATGACGTGTGCTACGAGATCCGGGGCCCGGTGGTCGACCAGGCCAACGCCCTGGAGGAGGCCGGGCACAGCGTGCTGCGCCTGAACACCGGCAACCCGGCTCCGTTCGGCTTCGAGGCGCCCGAGGAGATCATCCAGGACATCATCCGCAACCTGCCCTCGGCGCACGGCTACAGCGACTCCCGAGGCATCCTGCCGGCCCGGCGCGCGGTGGTGCAGTACTACCAGCAGCGCGGCGTCCAGGGCGTCGGCGTCAACGACGTCTACCTCGGCAACGGCGTCTCCGAGCTGATCCAGATGGCGGTCACCGCGCTGGTCGACGACGGCGACGAGGTGCTCGTCCCGATGCCGGACTACCCGCTGTGGACGGCGTCCGTCCGGCTGGCCGGCGGCAAGGCCGTGCACTACCTGTGCGACGAAGGGGCCGAGTGGTACCCGGACCTGGACGACATCGCCGCCAAGATCAGCGCCCGCACCAAGGCGATCGTCGTCATCAACCCCAACAACCCCACCGGCGCGGTGTACCCGAAGGAGCTCCTGGAGGGCATCCTCGACCTGGCCCGCCGCCACCAGCTGATGGTGCTGGCCGACGAGATCTACGACAAGATCCTCTACGACGGCACCGAGCACCACTGCCTGGCCGCCCTCGCCGACGACGTGCTCACCCTCACCTTCAACGGCCTCTCCAAGGCCTACCGGGTGGCCGGCTTCCGCAGCGGCTGGCTGGTCGTCTCCGGCCCCAAGCAGCACGCCACCGACTACCTGGAGGGCCTGACCATGCTCTCCGGCATGCGGCTGTGCCCCAACGTGCCCGCGCAGTACGCGGTGCAGGCCGCGCTCGGCGGCCACCAGTCCATCAACGACCTGGTCCTGCCCGGCGGCCGGCTCACCGAGCAGCGGGACATCGCGGTCAAGGCGCTCAACGAGATCCCCGGCGTCAGCTGCGTCAAGCCCAAGGGCGCCCTGTACGCCTTCGCCCGGCTCGACCCGGCCGTGCACCGGATCGTCGACGACGAGCGCTTCGTCCTGGACCTGCTGCTGCGCGAGAAGATCCACGTCGTCCAGGGCACCGGCTTCAACTGGCCCCGCCCGGACCACTTCCGCTTCGTCACCCTCCCGCGCGCCGACGACCTGGAGACGGCGATCAACCGGATCGGGCGCTTCCTGGCGACGTACCGGCAGGGCTGAGCGCCTGGGGCCGGTCCGCCGGACAGGCCCTAACCTGCACGTCATGACCGTGCTCCGTTCCGTCGCCCTGTTCGCCCTCGCCGCGCTCGCCGAGATCGGCGGCTGCTGGCTGGTCTGGCAGAGCGTGAAGGAGCAACGGCCCTGGTGGCTGGCCGGGTTGGGCGTGGTGGCGCTCGGCGCGTACGGCTTCGTGGCGGCGCTGCAGCCGGACGCGGACTTCGGCCGGGTGCTGGCCGCCTACGGCGGGGTGTTCGTGGCCGGGTCGCTGCTGTGGGGGGTGGTCGTGGACGGCTTCCGGCCGACCCGCTACGACCTGCTCGGCGCGCTGATCTGCCTGGCCGGGGTCGGTGTGATCATGTACGGGCCCCGGCGCTGAACCTCCCGCGCCGGGGCCGCACCGGGCCGATCGGGGCTACCAGCCCCAGCCGCCGCCCTGCCCGTCGTCGTCGCCGCGGGAGTCCCAGCCCTCGCCGACCTCGCGCAGGATCGTGTAGTTGTCGATCTGCGTGCCGTTCTCTGCCAGCGCGGTGACCTTCATGACCGACTTCTGGCCCAGGTGCGCCGGGGTGACGTCGACCTTGATGAAGGAGTAGCCGGTGTAGCGGACCCGCGACCACTGGATGGTCTCGGGGACCTTCACCCTGCCCTTGCCCCAGTAGTAGGTCTTCACCTCGTCCTGGTGGCTCTCGTGCCCCTCGTAGGTGTCCGGCACGTCGAACTTGTACAGGCTGCGGCCGGCCGCGCCCGCGGTCACGTAGACCACGCCGTCCTTGGCGGGCTCGATGGTGGCGCCGCTCGGCACCTGCTTGGCGACCTTGTTGCCGAGGATGGCGTCGGTGCGCTCGTAGATGTGGTTGTGGCCGTTGATGACCAGGTCCACCCGGTACTTCTCGAACAGCGGCACCCAGGCCTCGCGGACGCCGCCCTCGGAGGCGTGGGCGACGGTCGTGGAGAAGGCGCAGTGGTGGAAGAAGACCACGATGAAGTCGACGGTCTCGTCGCCGCGCAGGTCCTTGAGGGTGCGCTCCAGCCACTTGGTCTGCTTGCCCGCCGAGACGCCCAGGTTGGCCGGGATCTCGTAGGAGACGTCGTTGGCGTCCAGCGAGACGACGCCGACGTTCTTGTAGCGGAAGGTGTAGACGCCGGGGACCTTGCGCGGGTCCGGGCCGTTGTCCGGCAGGAAGAAGCGGCTGTTCTCGCCGCCGTAGCCGTTGGGCGAGTACCAGGCCTCGATGTCGTGGTTGCCGTACGCGACCATCCACGGGATGTCGGCGGCGATCGTCTCGGTCTGGACCAGGAAGTCGTCCCAGGTCCGCGCGTTGAAGACGGACTTGTCGGGGTCGGTGCCCGAACCGGCCGGGTCGGCGTAGCAGATGTCGCCGGCGTGCAGGTGGAAGGCCGGCTTCTGGGCCTTGATGATGTTGTCGTTGCCGGCCGCGTGGGCGCTGACACCCTGGTCGCCGAAGGCGGTGAAGGTGAACGGCTCGTACACCTTGCCCCAGCGGTGGTCCCGGGACGGCGCGGTGCGGAAGGTGTGCAGGGTGGAGATCTGCTGCTGCGAGGCGGGGTCGAAGCCCTCGTGGCCGACGCCGTAGTAGTAGGTGGTGTCGGGGTGGAGGTCCTCCAGCGCCACGTGCAGGTAGTACTGGTCCACCGGCTGGCCGTTCGGGGTCAGCGCCGGGGTGTGCAGGGCCCGGACCTCGGCCTGGATCTTGTGGCTGAGCTCCCACGGGTGCTTGCCGAAGCGCAGGAACGGCTTCTTGACCGGCGCCGGGACCTGCCAGGAGATGCGGAACTGGGTGTCCGGCTCGGCACCGAACTGGAGGTGACGGCCGATCGGCGCGACCAGCGCGCCGTCGATGCCGGCCGTCGTGGCACCGGTCAGCAGCTGCGGACCGGCCGGGGCGGCGAAGGCCGGTGCACTGCCCAGTGCACCGCCGACGGCCACGGCGCCCACGGTCACCGCGCCGGCGCGCAGCATCCGACGACGGGAGAAACGGGCCCGCAGGTACTCGTGCTGCTCGGCCGTGCTCATGCGGTCGGCAAGCTTCGCCGGCACGCCCATGTTGGGGATATCCATGCGCGGGACTCTGTCAGCGGTGCGTTGACCGCACACGGACTCGGGATGAACGAGCGTCAGCGCCTCCCCCACTCGAACACCAACGCCGGGTCACGATCCGGTAAAGAACATGTCCGCGCCAAAGAGGGCGCGACGGAGCCGGCCGCCGCTCCCGGGAGCGCCGGAGGGGGAGTCAGGCGGACGGCTCGTCCCAGAGGTTCGCGGAGCGGCTGCCGGTGCCGTCGCAGGTGCGGCAGATCTCGTCCCGGTAGGCCTGCTTGGCGCCGGTCGCGTCCACCCGGTAGCGGACGTACACCCCGGTGCCGTCGCAGAGGAAGCAGTTGCCGCCCCCGCCGCCCACCTCGGTGGTACCGGTGCCCTGGCAGGTGCGGCAGTTGAGGCCGGCGGTGCGGCCGGTGCCCGCGCAGATGCGGCAGACCGTCGTCATCGTCTTCCTCCCGTTGCACGGAACCGCTCGATGCCACCGGTCATGGTAGTGGGCCGACCTCGAAGCCGTCCCGGGGCGGGGATCTGATTCGCCGTCACCGTCGGCCGGGGCCGTCAGGCCCGGTGGGTCACTCCGGGAGTCCCTCGCGGACCCGTCGGGAGACCGAGATCAGCTGGAGGTCGAGCAGCCCGGGCGGGTCGGCGAGGCCCGGTCCGCCCGCGTGCACCCAGGCGGCTATGTCGTCGATCATCTCGTCCATCAGCACGAAGCCGAGCCAGACCGGGCGGCCGCCGGCCGCCCGCCCCTCGCTGGACGGGCCGACCACCACCACGTTGGACTGGGTGCACACGTCCAGGCACGTGACGGCCCGGACCCGGCCCGCCGAGCCGACGGCCGTCCGCAACCGCTCGTACTGCCCGGCGTGGTCCACCCCCGGGTGCTTCGCCTCGGTGCCGCAGCAGCAGCCCCGGCACACGGTGACGGTCACCGGGGAGCCGGCGCCCCGCTTCCGGTCGCGGCCGTTCCCGCCGTCACGGTCGGCCCTGCCACCACGGTCGCGGTCACGGTCTCGGCGGCTCATCCGCTCTGGTCCCCCTCCTGGGTCGGCGGCCCCGGTCGTCGACGGCACGCTCTGCACCGGAACTGTACCTGTCAGGGCACCGGCCCCCGCGGGCCACCCGATCGGCCTGGAACAGGAACTGGAATAGGATCCGACCGACGAGCGGCCGGGGAAGGGCCGGGGAGAGAGGGACGGGCGGATGCCGAAGCGGAGGACCCGGGGCCTGTGGTTCGCGGTGGCCGTGGCGGTGGCCGGGATCCTGTGCGGGGCGCTCGGACTCTCGGTGGTCCTCACCGGCGGCTACTCCCTCCACCGCATGGACGGCACGGCGATGGAGCCGGCGCTCCGGCCGGGCGACCGGATGCTGGCCGACCGGGTCGCCGCCGCGGACGTCCGGCGCGGCGAGATCCACATCGCCGACTCCCCCTGGGGCCTCCACGGTTCCCCCGTGTTCCGGGTGATGGCCCTCGGCGGCCAGCGGATCGCCTGCGCCGACGGCCGGCTCAGCCTCGACGGGCAGCCGCTGGACGAACCGGCCGACCGGGGGGCCGACAGCTGCCCGCGCGACTTCGACGTCACCGTCCCGCCCGGACGGGCCTTCCTGATGGGCGACCGGCGGGCCACCGCGAACGACTCCCGGCTCCACCTCGACGACGGCCACCAGGGCACCGTCGAACTCGCCGCGCTGACCGGGGACCGGGTGGTCTGGCACTCCGGCAACGACTCGCCCGCCCTGCCCGGCAAGCTGATCGGTGCGGCGCTGCTGATGGTGCTCGGCGCCCTGCTCACGGTCTTCGGGGTGCTCGCCGCGGTGGTCATCGCCTCCTTCGCCGCCGCCCGGCGCCGCGCTCCGGCCGAGCCCCTCCACTGACGCCGGGTCGGCCCCCTCGGCCGACGCCGCGGAGTGCTCGAATTCCGCTCCACCGCGTATCGGAGTTGTTTTCGAAACACGGTGGAGCGGAATTCAAAATGTCACTCAGTGCCATCTGACGGGGTTTCCGGAATTTCCGTCGAAAGCATGGACGCCGACGAAACCTGGAAGTAACTTACCTGCGAGTAGCTGTGGCCCGGCTCGGCACGACCCCCCACCCGTCGTTTCTCTCCCCCAGGAGGAACCGTGCTCCGCCCTGCCCGGAATTCCCGGCGACTCCGCAATTCGAGCCTGCTCGCCGCCGTCGCCGTCGGCGCCGCCCTCGCACTCACCTCCACCACCGCCCAGGCCGCCACCCCCGCCCCGAAGCACTACGTGGCCCTCGGCGACTCCTACGCCGCCGGCGCCGGCGTGCCCGGCCAGTCGGCCGGCCTGTGCCTGCGCTCCGACCACAACTACGGCCACCTGGTCGCCGCCTCGCTCAAGGCCGGCGCCTACACCGACGTCACCTGCTCGGCCGCCAAGGTCAAGGCCATGACGCAGCCGCAGTACGACGCCTTCATCCGGGTCAACGACCCGCAGCTGGACTCGGTGACCGCCGACACCGACCTGGTCACCCTCGGGATCGGCGGCAACGACCTCGCCGCCAGCGACCTCGGCCTCGGCGAACTGGTCGCCACCTGCATCGCCGGCGCGGTCGTCAACCCGCTCGGCACGCCGTGCAAGGACGTCTACCACCACGGCTACTGGGACTGGAACACCTGGTCCTGGCAGTACGGCAACGACGACCTGGCCGAGCGGATCACCACCACCATCGCCCCGCAGATCGCCACCACCCTCCAGCAGATCCACGCCAAGGCCCCCAAGGCCCGGGTGCTGCTGGTCGGTTACCCGTCCGTGCTGCCCGCCGACGGCTCGACCTGCGTCCTGCGCCAGCCGGTGACGCCGGGCGACGTCGAGTACATGTACGGGGTGCTCAACAAGCTGAACGCCGCCCTGAAGTCCACCGCGGCCGCCAACGGCGCGACGTACGTGGACACCGCGACCCCGACCCGCGGGCACGACGTCTGCTCCGACGACCGCTGGATCGAGGGCGCGCTGCCCGGCTCGCCCGCCGTACCGTTCCACCCGAACGCGACCGGCGAGCAGGTGATGGCGAACGCGGTGCTCGCCGCGCTGAAGTAACCGCGGCGGCAGCGGCCTTCGGAAAGTCCCGAACGGCACTGCGCAGGGACTCCGGAAAGCCCCGAGGGGCCGGTGACCAGACCCCGGTCACCGGCCCCTCGGTTGCGTTCGTCCCCGTTCGTGGAGCCGGTCCGCTCCGGAGCTACTCCGCTTCGGGGCTACTCCGCTTCGGCCGGGGAAGCGGCCGCCAGTCCGGCCGACCACTTCTCCTCGACCTTGCCGAACTTCCAGAACGCGATCGCTCCGATCCAGGTCAGCACGAACAGGCCCACGATCGCGTAGCCGACGAAGTTGAGGTCCAGATCGCCGATCCAGGCGATCGGCCCGCTGGTGATGTCCAGCTTCTCCCCGAGCAGGCCGATCAGCTCGATCAGGCCGATGACCAGCGCGACCAGCACCGACAGGCCGGTGACGGTCAGGTTGTAGTAGATCTTCCGGACCGGCTTGGAGAACGCCCACTCGTAGGCGAAGTTCATGAACGAGCCGTCGATGGTGTCCAGCAGGCTCATTCCCGCCGCGAACAGGATCGGCAGGGTCAGCAGCGCGTACCAGGGCAGCGAGAAGGCGGCCGCGCCGCCCGCCAGCACCAGCAGGGACACCTCGGTCGCGGTGTCGAAGCCCAGGCCGAACAGCAGGCCCACCGGGTACATGTGCCAGGACTTGGTCACCGCCCGGGTGACCTTGCCGAGGATCCGGTTCATCAGCCCGCGCCGCTCCAACTGGCGCTCCAGCTCGGCCTCGTCGTACTCGCCCAGGCGCATCCGGCGGAACACCCGGAGGATCCCGTTGAAGGCGCCCAGGTTGATCAGGCCGAGCAGCAGCAGGAACGAGCCGGAGACGGTGGTGCCGATCAGGCCGGTCATCCGGTGCAGGGTCGAGTCGTCCGCCTCCACCTGGTCGGCGAGGGTGCGGATGCCGAAGGCCAGCAGCGCGCACAGGCCGAAGACGACCGAGGAGTGCCCGAGCGAGAACCAGAAGCCCACCGACAGCGGCCGCTTGCCCTGGCCCATCAGCTTGCGGGTGGTGTTGTCAATGGCCGCGATGTGGTCCGCGTCGAAGGCGTGCCGCATCCCGAGGGTGTAGGCGGTCAGTCCCATGCCCGCGCCGAACACCTGGCCGCCGACGTCGTAGTGCTCGGGCGCGACCAGCGCGAGCAGCGTGAACCAGCCGATGACGTGCAGCGCGAGGATGAAGCCGCCCATCCCGGCCAGCCGGATCCACTCCTCACGGGTGAGCCGGTCGCGCCACCTGACGGGCGGGGCGCCTGCCGGGGCACCTGGGGCGGTGCTGGGCATCCTGTGGTCCTAATTCGTGAGTAGGTGATTCCAGTCGGCCTGTCAGGGCCGGTGGAGTGATTTGCGGATGGGGACCGGGATCTCGTCAGGTTTTCCAGGCCTG
>NZ_JBIWPL010000026.1:0-13781 GCF_044768255.1 Kitasatospora sp. NPDC101157
TGACCTTCGCGCGCTCGGCCGACGGCTCGCGCTACTACGCCATCGACCAGTCGCCCGACGTCATGGCGCACAACCCGGACACCGGCCTCAAGGGCCTCTACGTCTCCAAGTCCGGCTCACCGTACGGCCCGTGGACGCTGATCGCGGACAAGGACAAGCTGAAGGGGTCCGGCTCCGCCCTTCAGGACCCTGGCTACCAGCCCGGCATCCAGTCCTGGTACAACCAGTCCCTCCAGGTCGACCCGGCCAACCCGGACCATGTCTACGCCGGGCTGGAGGAGGTCTTCGAGACCACCGACGGCGGTGCCAACTGGGCGACCGTCGGACCGTACTGGAACAACGGCTTCCCGTGCTGGAGCATCGACCCGAGCAAGCAGACCGGTGACTGCTCGCCGACCGTCCACTCCGACCAGCACGCCGTCGCCTTCGGCAGCTACCAGGGCAAGGTGAACGTCTACGTCGGCAACGACGGCGGCATCTACCGCCGCCCGGGCAACGGACAGTTGGACGCCTGGGGCCACGGCAAGGACTGGACGTCGCTCAACGACGGCACCATGGACACCCTGCAGTACTACTCGGTCGGCGTCGGCAAGGACCCGGCCGACAAGTCCGGCAAGGGCGTCATCGTCAGCGGCGGCCTGCAGGACAACGGCGAGTCCATCCTGCGCGCCCACGACAAGGTGATGGGCTCCAACTTCGGCGGCGACGGCGGCGACACCATGGTCGACCCGGCCAACGGCTGCAACATCGCCGAGGAGTACGTCTACCTCGACATGTGGGTCACCCAGAACTGCGCCGTCAACGACGGGAGCTGGACGAAGGACCCGAGCAAGGCCACCTCCTACGAGGTCGCCCCGCCGGACAAGGACACCAGCGCCGCCCGGTTCATCGCCCCGATGACCAGCGACCCCAAGGACACCAACACCTGGGTGGCCGGAGGCCGGCACATCTGGGTCCAGCACAAGGGCTGGGCGATCCGCAGCGGCAGCGAGTGGCAGGCCGCCTACGACCTGGGCGCCGGGCACGTCGCCACCGCCGTGGCCACTGTCAACGGCACGGTGTACGCGGGCTGGTGCGGCCCCTGCAACAACCAGGGCTTCACCCGCGGCATCGCGGTCGGCAACACCGACGGCACCGGCTGGCACCAGCTCAACCTGCCCGTCGACGGCACCGTGCCCAACCGGTACATCTCCTCCTTCGCGGTGGACCAGAACGACGCGAAGCACGTCTTCGTCGCGATCAACGGCTTCTCGCGGACCTGGACCGAGGGCCCCGGCGCGGGCAACGGCCACCTCTTCGAGACCCACGACGGCGGCGCCACCTGGACCGATGTCTCAACCAACCTGCCCGACATCCCTGCGACTTCGGTCAAGCTCCTGCCGAACGGCGGTCTCGCCCTCGGCACCGACCTCGCCGCCTTCTACCGCGCGCCCGGGGAGAAGAACTTCTCCGTCCTCGGCCGCAACCTGCCCACCACCGCGGTGCAGCAGCTGAAGACCGGCCCCGACGGGCGGCTGTACGCCGCCACCTTCGGGCGCGGCATCTGGTCGATCAACCCGAGCAAGCTGTCCGAGGACGACGACAGCCAGGGCTGACCGTCCACGTCTTGTGCCCGGCCTGCTCCTCCGGAGCGGGCCGGGCACCGGCGTCCGGTCAGCTCGCGCCGTTCCTCTTGCCCGGTGACCGGCCTACGCAGCGTCTGCGTACGCGAGGTGAGTGCCGCAGACTCGGCACAGGAACAGGTAGGCGGTCGGCTGACCGTCCCTGGTCAGCGCGTTCAGGAACTGCTCGGCCTGCGACTTCGGCCAGGAGGCGAGTTCCCGCCCCAGTGATGCCGATGCGTCCGGGTAGGCAGCAAGGTCGGCCGCTCCTGCGGAACCGAGGAAGGCGGCGCCGTCCCCGCAGTGGATCAGCCAGCGCTCCTGCTGCCACCCGCTGAACCCTGGAGTGCGTTGCGTGATCGCGAACAGCCGATCCCTTGGGACGTCGTCGACCACGTCTGTGAATTGGGCATCGAAGAGGCCGGCCGCACTTCCATCCGCGATGCACCACGGGCAGAGCCGATTCCGGAGGTTCTCGGCTGCGTAGACGGGGCCCGTGTAGATGTAGCCGCGAGCCCGATCGCAGCAGCGACACTCCACGTCGGACCGGACGATGGCGCCGGTACTCACCGGGTCGGGGTGGTACGGAAATAGCGGAAGCTGCTCTGTCACGGGCAGGGACCGTATCACCGCAGCCCTGCGACTCGGGCCCGTCCAGGGCTTGGGAGTGGTGCCGTGGCGCTGACGCCGAACGGTCGCTCCTGCACCCTCCCGCTGTCGGGCCCCGCACCGTCACCCCCGCGCCGTCAGGCCAGGGTGCGCTCCAGCCAGTCGAGCACCACGGTGTTCCGCAGCTGTGGCGCCATCGGAGCGCAGTGGTCGCCGGCGCCCTGGGTAGGAGGTGAGGACGGTGTGGTGTTTGGGGTAGCGGAGGAGGCCGTACAGCCGGCGGTCCTGGTCGGGGATGAGGGACTCGGGCGTGAAGACGCCCCGCCACCTCCGAGGAGGCAGGCCGGCGGGGCCGGCGGCGGAACCGGACGGTGGAGCAACGGCAGGTCAGGGCGCCCGGGCGATCAGGAGCGGCTGGAAGAAACCGGTGTCGGCGGGCTGCTCCCAGCCGGCCTCGGCGAGACCAGCCTCGGCGGCGAAGGCGCTCAACTGCGCCTGGCTCAGTGCCCAGTAGCTGGAGCGGTGGACCGCGACCTGCCACTGCCCGGCATCGTCCGGCAGCAGCCGGAACAGCTCCAGGTCGTACCGCTCGCCGTCCCCGTGCCAGTGCCACAGCTGGAAGATGACCGACCGCCGGCCGTCCCGCTCCGCGGTCTGCGGCGGAGTGGAGGCCGGACGGTCGCGGCGCAGCCGGTCGTACGGCCGGGTGGAGACCAGCAGCAGACCGCCCGGCCGCAGGACCCGGCGCATCTCGCCCAGCGCGGCGCGGACGTCCTCGGCGGTGAGCAGGTGGGGCAGCGCGTTGTCGGCGCACACCACGACGTCGAATCGCCCGTCCGGGAAGGGGAGTCGGCGCATGTCGGCGGCCGCCGTGGGCAGCCGCAGCCCGCGTCCGGCGGCCTCGGCGGCGGCCCGGGCGGCGGCGACCGGGCTGAGGTCCGTGCCGGTGACCGGGTGCCCGAGCGCGGCCAGGCCGATCGCCTGGGTGCCGACGCCGCAGGCGCAGTCCAGCACCTCGGCCGGCCCCGGCCCCAGCCGCGCGCGGACCAGGGCGTCCAGTGCGGCGCCCTGACGGGCGACCGAGGCGTCCCAGTCGGCGTAGAACAGGTGGTAGTCGTCGGCGAGGCCGTCGTAGAAGCGGCCGAGGGCGGATCGGGTCATGTCGTCGGAACCTCTGCGGGTGGGGGTTGTGAGGAGTAGCGGGCGACATAGGCGTTGAAGTGGGCGAGGTGGAAGGTGGTGTCCTGGTGCACGAGTTCCATCGGCGGCGGGTCGGGCACCAGCCCGGGGACCGGGTCGGGCCCGTCGGTCCGGATCTCCAGCCGGTGGGTGTTGTGGAACTCGGCGTACGCCTCGGCCTCCTCCAAGGTCCAGAGCCCGCCGTGCTGCTCGAAGCCCGGCGACGGGCGGGACAGGGCTCGCAGCAGGGCGGGGCTGTGGACGGCGCGGGCGCGGAAGTTCTCCAGGAAGCGGAGCTCGGTGACGAGCGTGACGTAGCGGCGGCCGTTGCCCCGGTGGCGGCCGACCACCACGGCGTTCCCCCGGTAGTGCCAGCGCGGCGGGGCGATCCACAGCTTGGCCCCGGGAGCGAAGTGCTTGAGGCCCCGGCGGATCTCCAGGCCGCCCTCGCCGTGCGCCGTCTCCCGGGCGACGTTGGCGACGACGCCGTGGCCGAGCGGCTCGCCGCTCCGTTCGTTCGTCATGACGGCTATCCTCGCCCGGACGCAGCGACACGGAGTACCGGTTTTTCGAGGCCGCGGTTCCGGAACCGGAGGAAAGGGGCGGGCCGTGGAACGGATACCGGACGAGGACCTGTTGGACGGGCTGCGTCCGCTGCTGGAGTCGGGCGAGGCCGTCCTCGGTTACGAGCCGCACGAGTCGCACGGGCCGGCCGGGCCGCACGAGCTGCACGGGCCGCACGAACTGCGCGGGCCGCGCGAGCTGCACGGGCCGAAGGGGCCGGGGCAGGGCTTCGCCGACCGCTGCTGGGTGCTGCACACCCTGCGGGTGGACGGGCGGCCGGTGCGCTGGGCCGAGGCACTGGCCGGAGCCGGGCTGCGCCTCGCCGACTGGCCGTCCACCCTGTCGTACCTGGTGTTCCGGGACCCGGTCGCCCTCGTCGGCGAGGTCGAGCTCCCGCGGATCGGGGAGCCGGACCGCGACTGCCTCGCCCGGCTGGTGGAGGTGCTGGCCCGGCACAGTGCGGACGGGCCGGCGACGGACTGCCGCTTCGCCTCGGCCGCGATCGAGGACCTGCTGCGGCCGGTGACGGCCCACCGCGGCCGACTCGACGAGGCGGTGGCCCACCACGACGCCTGGCCGGGGGGCGGTCAGTTCCCCGCGCACTGGTGGCCTTCGGACCGCTCCTGGTTCGTCCTGACCAACTGGGACCTCAGCGCCACCGAGGTCTTCGGCCCGCCCGCCCTGATCGCCGAACTGCTCGCCGACACCGGCGTGGAGGCCGTCCGCCACCCGCGCATCGAGGAGGCCCCGGACGGCGCCGCGCGGTGGCCGCGGTGATCGAGCTGCCGGAGGGGTCCTGGTGGGACTGGGACGTGTACTCCTGGCGTCCGGGCGAGCTGCGGCTGGCCGCCGGTCACGACCTCTGCTACCACCACGGCCTGGAGCTCGTCCTCAGCGACCCGCTCCTCGTCCGCTGCCCGGCGTCCTTCCAGGACCCGGTGTTCCGCGAGCCGACGCCCGGGGAGCGGCGGTTGGTCGAGCGGCGGTGCGGCGAGGAACCGGGCGTGCTGCTCGCCTTCGAGGCGGACGGCGGGGGACCGGAGCCGGTGACCGGGCTGATCGCGGCCGGAGCCCTGGAGGTGCGGGTGGGCACGGTGCTGCGGCACCGGACCGGCCCCCGATCCACTGGCACCACGGCGCCTCCGCGGCGATGATGCCCGCATGCGCACCTTCGAAGAGCTGATCGCCGAGGCCGAGTCCGTGTCCGTGGACGGCTGGGACTTCTCCTGGCTGGACGGCCGGGCCACCGAGGACCGTCCCTCCTGGGGCTACCAGCGGCTGCTGGCCGGACGGCTGGGTACGGCGACGGCGGCCCTGGACATCCAGACCGGCGGCGGCGAGGTGCTCGCGGGCGCCCTGCGGCAGGGTGCCCGCCCGCCCGTGCTGGCGGCCACCGAGTCCTGGCCGCCCAACCTGGCCAGGGCCACCCGGCTGCTGAACCCGCTGGGCGCGGTGGTGGTCGCGGACCCGGACGAGCCGCCGCTGCCGTTCGCCGACGAGGCCTTCGACCTCGTCAGCAGCAGGCATCCGGTGCGGGCCTTCTGGTCCGAGATCGCCCGGGTGCTGCGGCCCGGGGGTGCGTACTTCGCCCAGCACGTCGGCCCGGCCTCCGTGTTCGAACTGGTCGAGTACTTCCTCGGGCCGCAGCCCGAGGCGCGTGAGGGCCGCCGCCCCGAGGTGGAGGCAGCGGAGGCCCGGGCGGCCGGGCTGGAGGTGGTGGACCTGCGCTCGGAGCGGCTGCGGATGGAGTTCCGCGACATCGGCGCAGTGGTGTACTTCCTGCGGAAGGTGGTCTGGATGGTCCCGGGCTTCACCGTCGACGCCTACCGGGACCGGCTGTGCGAGCTGGACGCGCTGATCCGGGCCGAGGGGCCGTTCGTGGCCCACTCGGCGCGCTTCCTGATCGAGGCGCGCAAGCCTTAGCCACCCGCCGGCGCCTGCCGCCCGGCCCGCCGGGGAGGCCGGCGGGCCGGGCGGGAGGTCAGGCCTGGGCGACCAGGTCCAGGTACTCGTCGTGCCAGAGGTCCTCGTCGCCGTCCGGCAGGAGCAGGACCCGGTCGGGCCGCAGGGCCTCGATGGCGCCCGGGTCGTGGGTGACCATCACGATCGCCCCGGGGTAGGTGCCGACCGCGGCCAGGACCTCCGCCCGGGAGGCCGGGTCCAGGTTGTTGGTCGGCTCGTCCAGGAGCAGCACGTTGGCCCCGGAGTGGACCAGGGCGGCCAGGGCCAGCCTGGTCTTCTCCCCGCCGGAGAGGACGCCCGCGGGCTTGTCGGCGTCGTCGCCGCGGAACAGGAACGCGCCGAGGACGGTCCGCAGTTCGCCGTCCGTCAGGTCGGGTGCGGCCAGGGCGAGGTTGTCGCGGACGCTGAGCGCCGGGTCCAGGGTGTCGTGCTCCTGGGCGAAGTAGCCGAGCCGCAGGCCGGTGCCGGGGACGACCCGGCCGGAGTCCGGCTGCTCGTGGCCGGCCAGGACGCGCAGCAGGGTGGTCTTGCCGGCGCCGTTGAGGCCGAGCACGACCAGTCGGCTGCCGCGGTCCACCGCGAGGTCCAGGCCGCTCAGCACCGCCCGGCCGCCGTAGGCCTTGGCGAGGCTGACCGCGCCCAGCGGCATCCGTCCGCAGGGCGCCGGCTCGGGCAGCCGGATGCGGGCGGTGCGCTCGGCCTGCCGGACGGGTTCGAGCTCGGCGAGCATCCGGTCGGCGCGGCGGGCCATGCTGCGGGCGGTGGTCGCGGTGGCGACGTTGGACCGCATCCGGTCGGCCTGGGCGTGCAGGGCGGCGGCCTTTCGCTCCGCGTTGGCCCGCTCCCGGGTGCGGCGGCGCTCGTCGGCCGCGCGTTGGGCCAGATAGGCCTGCCAGCCGGTGTTGTGGACGTCGATCACGGCACGCTGCGGGTCCAGGTGGAACACCCGGTTGACCGTGTCCGCCAGCAGGCCGAGGTCGTGGCTGATCAGGACCAGTCCGCCCTGGTGGGCGGCGAGGAAGCCGCGGAGCCAGGCGATCGAGTCGGCGTCCAGGTGGTTGGTGGGCTCGTCCAGCAGCAGGGTGCCGTGGTCGGCGAAGAGGATGCGGGCCAGCTCGACGCGGCGGCGCTGGCCGCCGGACAGCGTGCCGACGGGGGATTCCATCACCCGGGCGGGCAGCCCGAGCCCGGCCGCGACCCGGGCGGCCTCGGCCTCGGCCGCGTAGCCGCCGCGGGACTGGAACCTGGCGTCGGCGCGCGCGTAGGCGTCCATGGCCCGCCGCTCCTCGGCCGGGGAGCCGGCCAGGGCCATCGCCTCCTCGGCGGCGCGCAGCGCGCGCACGGCGGCGTCCAGACCGCGGGCGGACAGGATGCGGTCGGTGACGGTGACGGCCGGGTCGGCGGCGCGGGAGTCCTGCGGGAGGTAGCCGACCGGCCCGGTCCGGGTGACCGTGCCTGCGGCGGGCGGGAGTTGCCCGGCGAGGGTGGCGAGCAGAGTGGTCTTGCCGGCACCGTTGCGGCCGACCAGGCCGATCCGGTCGCCGGGGGCGATGTGCAGGGTGACGTCGGACAGCAGCAGGCGGGCGCCGACGCGCACGTCGACACCACGGGTGGTGATCATGGGATAACGCTCCGAAACAGCTAACGGACACACGGGTGGCGTGGAAGCGGGTCCGTCAGCTAGGAAATTCGGGGCGTAGACATGTCGGCCAGGGTAGCGGCCGGTCGGAACGGGCGCACCCGGATTAACGGGCGCACCCGGAGCGGGCCGTGGCCGTACGGGGTGCCGCACCGGCGGCGGGCCGGTGCGGCACCCCGTGCCGGAGGTGCGGGACGGCCGTCAGGCGCGCAGGACGGCGGCCACCACCGCCGGGTGGAACAGCCGGGTCGGGGGCGCGACCAGGGACAGCACCTCGTGGAAGGCGGCCGTGACCTCGGCATTGCGGGTCGCGCCGTGCAGCACCTTGTCCAGGTAGCGGTGCTGGAGCTTGATCAGGGCTCCGGTGGGGCCGCCGGTGGTGGCGGCGAAGCGGACGTCCTCGGCGCAGGACATCATCCACGCGTTCCTGGACACCGCCGCGATCTCCCGCCGGGCGTCCCGGGCCGTGTCGGACCCGACGCCGCCGTGCCGCATGACCGCACGGCGCAGCACCTGGGCGCAGAACAGCGAGACGGTGACGCCCTGGCCGTACACCGGGTTGAAGGTGCTGGCGGCGTCGCCGACCGCCACCAGGCCCGCGGGGGAACTGCGCTCGTAGTGCCGCCGCACGCCCGGGCCGGGCAGGAATCCGCGCACCTCGCCCGCCGGTTCGGCGCCGAGCAGCATCTCCTGGAGGCCCGGGTCGCGCAGTTGGGACAGGTGCTTGGTGAAGCCCTCCTCACCGGGCTCGGGTTCGGCGCCGCGCATCCCGGCCAGGCTGACGATCCAGCGGTCGCCCTCCACCGGCAGCAGCACGCCCATCCGCGGCTTGTCCGGGGCCTTGGTCTGGAGGTAGATCGCCTGGTGGCCGAGATCGACACCGGAGGGCCGGTGGAACAGCCGGGAGGCGTAGGCGACGCCCGCGTCAACCCGCTCCTCGGGCACCGGGCGGCAGCCCAGTTCGGCGAGCCACTTCGGCACGGAGGTCGAGCGGCCGGAGGCGTCGATCACCAATTCGGCCGGGACGTCCCGGACTTCACCTCGCTCCGAGCCCCGTTCCCCGCCGCGCTCGCGGACCTTCACGCCGGTCACCGCCCGCACCGAGCCGAGGAGGCCGACCACGTCGGCGCCCTCCAGGAACTCGATCGACGGCTCGGTGCGGACCCGGTCCAGCACGAGCTTGTCCAGCACCGGTCGGGTGCAGGAGAGGAAGGACATCCGGGCGGGGTAGTCGATCATCCACCCGGCCGAGCTGAGCCACTTGAGGTCGCCCGAAGTGGAGACCCGGTGCGCGCCCGCGGCCCTCAACTCCTCGTTGATGCCGGGCATCAGCTCCTCCAGGGCCCGGTGGCCGGCCTCCAGCACCAGGTGCGCGTGCCGTCCCTGCGGCACCCCGGCCCGGAACACCGGCTCGTCCGGGTAGCGGTCCCGCTCCACCACGAGGATCCGCTCGGCGAAGCCCCGCAGCGCCCACGCCGCCACCACGCCGGCCAGCCCGCCGCCGATCACCACCGCCGTGCCCCGCCCGGGGGCCGTCTCCGAAGAAGTCATGCGACGTAGCGTAGTGGTGGCGGCGCCGGTCCGTAATCGCTCCAGCTGGACGAACGTTCCGGCGGGGAAGGCGGGTTGACGCCGCCGCGGGGACGAGGGTATGTACGCGCACCCCTCCGACCGGCGCTAAGGAAGCGTCAAGGAGCGTGGTCGGTGCCGTCAAGGAGGCGTCAAGGAGGCGTCGAGGAGGGTCCGGCCGCAGGTGGTGGGCACTAGCGTCGCGCGGCGGAGAGAAACGGTTCTGCGTCCGCGCCCCACCCAGGGGCCCGGCAGACCGTGCGACGGGGGAAAGGGACGTGTCGTCATGACCACCTCGACAGCGGGCGGATCGGAAACCTCGGGAGCCTCGGCCACTTCGGCAGGCTCCGCAAGCCCGGCCGGTTCTGCAAGCCCGGCCGGTTCTGCAAGCCCGGCCGCCTCGGAGGACGGGGCCGCGGAAGGGGACGACGGCTCCGGGCCGGCAGCGGGGCCGCGGGTTCCGGCCAACTCCCGGGCCCGGCGCCCAGGCCGGGACCTCCGGACGGTCACCAGCCGCGCCCACTGGACCACTCCGCGCCTGGTGCGCGGCCTCACCGCGCTGAGCCTGGCCGCTCTGGTCGGCCTCGGTGCCACCGCCACCGCCGTCCTCGGCGGCGCCCGCGACGGCACCGACACCATCGGCCACCGGGCCGCCCCGCAGGCCACCCGCGCCGCCGACCTCTACTTCGCGCTCAGCGACATGGACGCCCAGGCCGCCAACCTGCTGCTGGTCGGCGACGACCAGGACTACACCGCGCTGCGCAAGCAGACCCTGGACACCTACGAGCAGCGCCGCGACCAGGCGGACGACGACCTCCAGCAGGCCGCCCAGTCCTCCGCCGACGACCCGGCCGGGCAGCGCGCCGTCCAACTGGTGCTCGGCCGGCTCGGCAGCTACGAGGCCCTGGTGGCCCGCGCCCAGCTGCTGGAGGAACAGGCCGGAGCTCCGGCCAGCCGGCCCTCGCCCGCAGCCCTGGACGCCTACCGACAGGCCTCCGACCTGCTGCGCAACCAACTGCTGCCCGCCGCCGACCAGGTCACGGCCGCCAACGAGGCCACCGTCGACCGGGTCTACGGCCAGCAGCGCGACGCGCTGGACGACGGCTGGTGGTGGCTGCTCGCCGTCGGCCTGCTCGCCCTCGCGGCGCTGTCCGGGCTCCAGCGGGTGCTGGCCGTGCGCTACCGCCGGGTGGTCAACCCCGTGCTGGCGGTCGTCACCCTGCTGACCGGAGTGGTGCTGGTGGCCGGGCTGCACCTGGTGGGCCGCACCGAGGACCACCTGGTGACGGCCAAGAGCAACGCCTACGACTCGGTGATCGCGCTCAGCCGGGCCCGCGCCGTCGCGTACGACATGAACGCCGACGAGAGCCGCTACCTGATCGACCCGGGTCGCGCGGCCGTGTGGGAGCAGGCCTACCTGGACCGGAGCCAGGCCGTGGTCCACCTCGACGGCGCGACCACGGGCAGCTACGGCTCCCAGCTGCAGGACGCCCTCGACCGGCATCGGGCGGACGGTTCCGTCGTCCCCTTCGGCGGGTTCCTGGGCAACGAGCTGCGCAACATCACCTTCCCCGGCGAACAGGAGGCCGCCGAGCGGGTCCTGGGCGCCTTCCAGGAGTACCAGGTGATCGACCGCCGGATGCGGGACCTGCACGACGCGGGGAAGCTCAAGGAGGCGATCACGCTCAACACCGGGCTCGCCGAGGGGCAGTCCAACTACCAGTTCGGCCAGTTGAGCGCGGCGATGGAGGACACCATCACGATCAACCGGACGGCGATGGACACGGCGGTCTCGGCGGCCGACGGCGACCTCGACGGCGGCACGGCGGCCCTGGCCGGGGCACTGCTGGCGGCCGCGCTGGGGCTCACCGCGGTGGGGGTGCGGCCCCGGCTGCGCGAGTACCGGTAGCGCCCGGAGCCGGTGTGACACCGGTCGGCCCGGGCCGGTGACTGGAAGTCCGGAAAGCGGGCACGCGGAGGACGGGGCCCGGTGGCGATCGGCGGATCGCCACCGGGCCCCGTCGCGTGCTCCACAGCTCCCCGGACCGACGTCACCGGTGTGCCGGATTGACAAACACCCTTGCCGTCCCGGCGAATAGCAGGCATGGCCGACGAAGAGTTCGAGAACGTCCTCACCACGGTGGGCCCCCGGTTGCGGGCCCTGCGCCGGGAGCGCGGCACCACGCTCGCCAAACTGGCGGCCGCGACCGGCATTTCGCTCAGCACCCTGTCCCGGCTGGAGTCCGGGCAGCGCAAGCCCACCCTGGAACTGCTGCTGCCGCTGGCCCGGGAGTACCGGGTGCCGCTGGACGAACTGGTCGGCGCCCCGGCCACCGGCGACCCCCGCATCCACCCGCGCCCGGTGACCAGGAACGGCCAGACCATCGTCCCGCTCACCCGCCACCTCGGCGGTCTGCACGCGTACAAGCACATCGTGCCGCCCGGCCGGAACGCCGGACCGGAGCTGGAACTGAAGGTCCACGAGGGCTACGAGTGGCTGTACGTGCTCTCCGGGCGGCTGCGGCTGGTGCTCGGCCCGCACGACCTGGAGCTGACGTCCGGTGAGGCGGCCGAGTTCGACACCCGGACCCCGCACGCCTTCGGCAACGCCGGTTCGCAGCCGGTGGAGTTCCTCAGCCTGTTCGGCCCGCAGGGCGAGCGCATCCACGTCAGGGCGCGCCCGGGAACCTCTGTTCGGTAGGTTCGTTCCCTGTCAGGGAGTCCCCGCTTCGGGCTCCCGCCGGGCCGTCGGGAGGGGCCGATCAGATGAGTGTGCAGCAGAGTACGGAGTCCGGGGAGAGCGGCGGAACCGAGGAGAGGCCGGCGACCGGACCGGGCGGGACCGGGACGGGGGGTGACCAGCCGGCGGCCGGACAGGAGCAGAAGCCGGAGGAGACCCCCGGCGCCGGTGCCAAGCCCGCGCGCAAGAAGCGCCCGTTCTGGCAGGAGCTGCCGATCCTGCTGGTGATCGCCCTGCTGCTCTCGCTCGGCATCAAGACCTTCTTCGTGCAGGCCTTCTCGATCCCCTCCGGGTCGATGGAGAACACCCTGCAGGTCGGCGACCGGGTGCTGGTCGACAAGCTCACCCCGTGGTTCGGCGCGGAGCCCGAACGCGGCGAGGTGGTGGTCTTCCACGATCCGGGCGGCTGGCTGGAGGACACGGCGCCGAAGGACGACGGCATCATGGGCAGCGTGCAGAAGGTGCTGAGCACCGTCGGCCTGATGCCCTCGGCGGACGAGAAGGACCTGATCAAGCGGGTGATCGCGGTCGGCGGGGACACCGTCGAGTGCAACGCGGGCAGCCCGGTGAAGGTGAACGGCGTCGCCCTGGACGAGCCGTACCTGTTCCCCGGGGCGACACCCTGTGACAACGACCCGGTCGGCACCGTCACCGTGCCCAAGGGCAAGCTGTGGGTGATGGGCGACCATCGCAACAACTCGCGGGACTCCCGCCCGCACCACAACCTCACCGGGGACGGCTTCGTGCCGGTCGACGACGTGGTCGGCCGGGCCTTCGTGGTCGCGTGGCCGATCTCCGACTGGTCCACCCTGCCCGTCCCGGACACCTTCGACAAGGTGCCCTCGCGGGCCGCGGGCGCCCTGCCGGAACAGGCACCCCCGGCCCCGGCCGCGCTCGCCCTGGCCGGCGTGGTGCCGATCGCGCTGTGGCGGCGCCAGCGGTCACGGCGCAGGAGCGGCTGAGCCGGACGGCCTCCCCGGGCACCCCACCTGCCGGGAATCCGCCCGTCGCAGGGCACGGCGGGCGGCGTTCCGGCAGGGCCGCGGAGTTGGGAAGAGCGTGTCGGAACTTCTTGGCGGAACCGTTCGGAGGCTTCTGTCGTCCCTGGGAGCGACTGCCGACAGGCCACTTCAGCAACCGGGGACGACGTGAGTTCCGAGATCTACTTCAGCGACAACTACCGCGATCTGTGCGAGAAGTACGGCACGGGTGCGGGCTTCCAGTTCGAGTTCTCCTGCTACCGCTGCTCCGACACCTGGCGCTCGCCCTTCGAGCGCTTCACCACCGGTCAGGTGGCGGGCTGGATAGGCAAGGGCGTCAACGCGGCCTGGAACCTCATCGGCGGCAACGCCAACACCATCAGCAACGCCGCGGACGGCCTGGCCGGCCAGACCTGGGGCACCTCGCGGGACGCCGCCTTCCAGCGCGCGATCGCCAACGCCCAGTCGCACTTCAACCGCTGCGCCCGGTGCACCCATTACGTCTGCGGCCGCTGCTTCACCCCGGAGCAGGGCCTGTGCTTCACCTGCGCCCCCGACACCGCGGCCGAGGCGGCGGCGGCCCAGCGGCGCGGCCTCAACGACATGGTGACGGACCGGGCGTACCAGGTCGGCCGGCAGGCCGGGGCGGAGTTCGACGTCCGCACGCCGACCCAACTGGTGTGCCCGCAGTGCCGGACCGAGACCCACGGCACACCGTTCTGCCCGGGCTGCGGGTTCAGGCTGGCGCAGCCGGTCCAGTGCGGGCAGTGCCACAAGGACGTACCGGAGGGGGCCGCGTTCTGCCCGTCCTGCGGGACGAGGCGCTGAGCGGCCGGTAGCCGGAACGGGCGGGGGGGCCCCCGGCCCCCCCGCCCCCGGGCCCCCCCCCCGGGGGGGGGGGCCCGCGGCCGGGGAGCCCGAACCCACCCATGGGCGCC
>NZ_JBIWPL010000026.1:13791-72806 GCF_044768255.1 Kitasatospora sp. NPDC101157
CCGGGGGGGGCGGCTTTCCGGCCGTCGGGGGGTGCGTCGGCGGGGGGCGCCTGTCCGCGGCAGGGGGGGGGGGGCCCGCGCACCCCGGGCCGGGGCCCCCCCCGCCCGTTCGTCGTCGCCGCGGCGCGGATCAGCCGTACGACACGTTGGCGCACGGGTCGTCGTCCGCCGAGCGGGCGGTGCCGCTGACGCTGGTCGGCAGCGGGGCCGGGGCACCGGGGGCGCCGGGCGCGGAGGTGGCGGCGGAGGCCGGGTTGGCGGCGGCGAAGTCGTGGCCGAGCACCACGCTCAGGCCGTGGCCGCCGGGCTGGACGGTCGCTCCCGGGAACAGCTTGGCGACCGACTCGGCGGCGGTGCGCTCGCCCGTGCCGTACTCGACCACGGTGGTGCTGCGCGGCTTCCCGGCCGCGTTGCCGACGGTGGTGACGGTGTAGCCGGCGCCCTTGACCGCCTCGGCCCCCTTGCTGCCGAGGCCGCTCTCGCCGGTGCTGTTGAGCACGGCGACCTTGATCCCGGCGTTCCGGGCGTCCGCGGTGGGGGTGGGCGCCGCCTCGGTGGTGGGCGGGGCGCTGGGGGCGGCGGAGTCGGTGGCGGCCGGGCTCTGGGCGCTGGCGTCCTGGCCGTCGATGGTGCGGTCGGCCTTGAGTGCGGCCCAGAGCTGGTCCACGTCGGGGTGCACCAGGGCGACCCGCGGGCCCTCGTAACGCCAGGGCGCCGTGAGGAACTTGACGTCGTGCAGATTGACGTCCTTGATCGACATGGCGAAGGACATCAGCTTGGCGGCCGAGCCGAGGTCGGGATCGACGGTCAGCGACTTGGTCGCCGCGTCGGCGAGCGGCAGCAGGGTGGTCGGGTCCATGCCGCGGTCCTTGACCTGCTTGATGAGGGAGGAGAGGAAGGCCTGCTGGCGCTTGGTGCGGCCGATGTCGGAGCCGTCCCCGATGCCGTGCCGGACCCGCACGTAGTCCAGTGCGGCCTGACCCTCGACCTTCTGCTTGCCCTTGGCGAAGATCAGCTTGCCCTTGTGGCCGAGATTGGGGTTGAGGTCCCCCTCGTAGACGTTGTTCGGCAGGCAGACCTCCACGCCGCCGACCGCCGAGGTCATCGACGCGAAGCCGCTGAAGTCCACCACGATGGTGTGGTCGACGCGCAGGTTGGTGAGCTTCTCGACGGCGTTCTGGGTGCAGGCGGGGTTGCCCTGGTCCGTGTTGCCCACCGAGAAGGCGCTGTTGAACATCACATTGGTCTGCTCCTTGGTCCACTTGCCGTTGGGGAGCTTGCACGGCGGGATGTTGACCAGGGAGTCGCGGGGGATCGAGATGCCGACGGCGTGCTTGTGGTCGGCGTAGATGTGCAGCAGGATCGCGGTGTCCGAGCGGGCACCGTCGTCCCCGCCGCCGCCCAGGTCGCTGTTGCCGTGGCCGCGGCTGTCCGAGCCGATCAGCAGGACGTTCACCGGGGTGCGGCCCTGGGCGTCGGGTGCGGCGGCCTCCGGGCGGTCCTTGCTGAGGGCGTCGCCGTCGAAGGTGTTGATGTTGCTGTTCAGGCGGTAGTAGACGGCGCCGCCGGCGAGCACCAGGAGCGCGGTGCAGCCGGCGGTGACCCAGAGCACCTTCTGCTTGGTGCTGCGCTTGCGCTTGGGCTTGGCCCGGCTGGTGGGGCGGGCGTCGGATATGTTCTTGTCCGTTCCGCCCTTGTCCGTCCCGCCCTTGTCCGTTTCGCCCTTTCCGGAGTCGGCCGGGCGGCCGGCGGCCCTGCGTCCACCGGCCCGGTGCGGCGAATTCTCGGTCTCGGTGGAACCCCTGCGACCCGACACGGCGTCATCCTCCACAGTTGCCACGGAACCCCCGTTGGAGCGGTGGCTTGCGTGGTCCTGGGTCGGAGTGGATCCGGGCCGGCCCGTCGCTAAACTTTTACACCGCTGTAGAACTTTCAGTGGAGCATACTAGGCGCAGATGAGAAAAATACTGGTCAGACCATGAGAGAAGGTCGGCCGAGTTCCATCTCCGTCGCTCCGTACCCGCACGAGGAGCATGATGACTCACCGGATCGCACGTTCGATAGCCGGCGCCCTGGTGGCACTGCTGGCCGCCGTCGGCCTCGGCGCCGCGGCGTCGAGCGCGACGGCGGTGGCCGCGACCCGAACCGCCGCGGGGGGCACGGCCGTCACGCCGGGCGCGGCGCCCGCAAGTGTGGCGCACATCACGCAGGTTGCGCGCGCGACGCAGGGTGCGGAGGTGACGCAGATCACGCACGTCGCGGCGAAGCAGGAGAAGAAGAAGTCCGGCTTCTTCGCCAAGCTCGGCAAGTTCCTGCTGGTCGTGGTCATCCTCGTCATCGTGGTCGTCATCCTGCTGATCTGGGGGATCGTCCACTTCGTGCGACGGCTGTTCCGTCGCCGCTGAGTCGCCGGTCGAGTCAACGCTGAGCCCGCCCCGGGGCACCGAAACGGCTCCCGGGCGGGCCACTTGGCTGCGATTGGCCCTGTCCGGCCCGGTCCCGGCGCAGCAGGATGGCGGAATGAGCGATCACCGCACCGACCGCACCGACTCCGCCGAGGGGCTACGCCCCGAGAGCCGGATCGTCCACCCGCCGTTGGCCGAGGCCACCGGCAGCCGTCCGCTGGGCGTCCCGCTGCACCAGAGCCACCTGTTCGCCTTCGAGACCAGTGAGGCGCTCACCAGCGCCTTCGGCGGGCCCGACGGGGCGTTCTTCTACAACCGCTTCGGCAACCCCACCGTCCGCTCGCTGGAGAGCGCCGTCGCCGACCTCGAAGGCGGCACCGGCGCCATCGCCACGGCCTCCGGCATGGGCGCCATCAACAGCGTGCTGCTCGCCCTGCTGCGCACCGGGGACCACGTGATCGCCCAACGGAGCCTGTACGGCGGGACTTTCGCGACACTGGCCGACCTCGCCCAGCGGTGGGGCGTCGAGGTGACCCACGTCTCGGGCGACGACCCGGACGAGGTCGCTGCGGCACTGCGGCCCAACACCCGGCTGCTGCACCTGGAGACGATCTCCAACCCGACCACCCGGGTCACCGACCTGCCCGGGCTGATCGCGGTCGCCCGGGGCGCCGGGGTGCTGAGCGTGGTCGACAACACCTTCGCCACCCCGCTGCTGTGCCGGCCGATCGAGCACGGCGCGGACGTGGTGATCCACTCCGCCACCAAGTACCTGGGCGGGCACTCCGACGTCCTCGCCGGGATCGCCGTCTTCGCCGAGGCCGAACTGCACCGGAAGGTCTGGCACTACGCGACCGAACTCGGAGCCAGCGCCGATCCCTTCGCCGCCTGGCTGACCCTGCGCGGTCTGCAGACGCTGGCCCTCCGGGTCCGCCGCCACTGCGACAGCGCCCTCGACCTGGCCACCCGGCTCTCCGCCCACCCGGCGGTCTCCGCCGTCCACTACCCGGGCCTGCCCTCCCACCCCGACCACGACCTCGCCCGCCGCCTGCTGCCGGACGGCCACGGCGGCGTCCTCGCCTTCGACCTGGCCGGCGGCCGCGAGGCGGCCCGGGCCTTCACCGAGTCCGTGCGCCTGGCCTCCCTGGCGCCCTCGCTCGGCGGCGTCCACACCCTGGTGCTCCACCCGGCCAGCACCTCGCACCGCCAGCTGTCGGACGGGGAACTGGCGGCGGCGGGCATCGGTCCGGGCACGGTCCGGGTCTCGGTGGGCATCGAACACCCGGCGGACCTGTGGAGGGACGTGGAACAGGCCCTCGCGAAGGCCTGACCGCCGGGCGGACCCACGGGGTGGCCGCCGGGCGGTGGACGGCTGGGGCGGATCCGTTCCCAGGGGCGTGATGCGCTCCCTGGGGACGGACATCCGGGGTTCCGTGGAGTGCCGCATCCGGGGCGCCGGCCTCGACCCCGGGGAGCGGGCCTGGTGGGCGGCCGTCGAGCCGTCCTGCTCGGCATGACCAGGAACGCCCGGGCCTTCGCCTGCCTCCTCGGGGGTCCGGGACCCCCACGCCCACCGGCGGCCTGCGGCCGCCGCCCGCGGGCCGCCCGGTGACCTGTCCGGGACCGCCCGGGTCCGGGCCCTTGCCGAGGTGCACGGCGGCGCGAACATCCGGCTGGTGGCGTGGTTCGAGGAGTGCTCGCGGTGGTTTTCCCTTACGGCCGTCGGCGGGATCCGGCCGTCACCGTGGTCTGGGGCGCGCCGCGAGAAGGGCGATGTCGTCCTCGGCGGCGGGGGCCGGGGGTGGGGCGAGGGAGTGGAGGACGGCGTCGAGGAGGTCGTCGAGTTCGCCGGTGGCGGGGAGGCGGAGAGCGGCGAGGCGCTCCAGGGAGGTGTCGATGTCCTCGTGCCGTCGTTCGACCAGGCCGTCGGTGTAGAGAAGCAGGGTCTGCCCGGTGTCGAGCGGGTGGCTGGTCTGCTCGTAGCCGCCGAGGCCGGTGCCCAGCGGGGGACCGGTGGGGACGCTCAGCAGTTCGGTCGGGCGGTCCGGTGTGATCAGGGCGGGCGGCAGGTGGCCGGCGCTGGAGAGGGTCCAGCGGGCGCGGCCGGGATCGGCGAGGGCCAGCAGGCAGGTCGCGGGTCGGGCGGAGTCGTCGGCGGAGATGACCGTGTCGAGCTGGCGCAGGATGCGGTGCGGGGGCAGGTCCGTGCCGGCGATGTCGCGCAGCGCCGAGCGGTAGTGGCTCATGTCGACGGCGGCCTCGACGCCGTGCCCCATGACGTCGCCCATCGCCAGCAGGGTGCGGCCGAACGGCAGGCGGACGGTCTCGTACCAGTCGCCGCCGACCACCGAGCTGCTGCCGGAGGGCAGGTAGCGGGAGGCGAGGGCGAGGTTCTGGTGCGGACTGCCGGGCTCGCTCAGCAGTGCGCGCTGGAGTTCCAGGGCGATGCCCTGGGACCGGGCGTAGCGGCGCGCGTTGTCGATGGCGATGGCGGCGCGGGCGGCGAGATCGCCGAGCAGGTCGGCCTCCTCGGCGGTGAAGGCCGGGGTGGCGGCGGTGCGGCCGAGGGTGAGCAGCCCGACCGGGCGGCCGCGGGCGGCGAGCGGCAGGACGAGCAGCGAGGCAGCGTCGGCGGGGCAGGCGTCCGCCGGGCCGGGTTCGGTGCGGACGGTGACGCCGCTCGCCAGGCAGCGGGCGGCGGCCGAGCCCTCGCGGTGGCGGACGGACTCGCCCGGGCGCGGCAGTTCGGCGAGGGCGGCGTCGAGCGCGGGCACGGCCCGTACGGCGGCGCGGTGCAGTCGCTGGGCGCCGGAGCGGCTGGGGCGGGAGGGTTCGGCTTCGGGCGGCAGTACGTCGACGGTGGCGAGGTCGGCGAGGCCCGGCACGGTGAAGGACGCGAGTTCGGCGCAGGTGGTGGCGGTGTCGAGGGTGGTGCCGATCCGCTCGGCGGCGGCGTCCAGCAGGGCGAGCCGGGCGCGGGCCTGTTCGAGTTCGTGCGGGTGCGCGGGAGCGGGAGTCCGTTCGGGCTCGTGCGGGTGCGCGGGGGCCTGGGCGGGGCTGTCCAGGACGACGACGATCACGCCGGTGGTCCGCCCGGCCCGCCGCAAGGGCCGGCAGCGCACCCGCAGGCCGGGCGGTACGGGGGAGCCGGCGCCCTCGGGGCCGCCGGTGACGTGTTCGTGGTCGTGTCCGTCGGCGAGGACGCGGCGCAGCGGCTCGACGGCGCCGGCGAAGGCGGTGGTCCCGGCGGTGCGGTCGAGCAGGTCGGCGCCGCGCAGTCCGGTGGCGGCGGTGAAGGCGGCGTTGAGGTAGCGCCAGCGCAGGTGCTCGTCGAGCAGGGCGACACCGACCGGGGCGGCGGCGAGCACCTCGCGGAGCAGGTCCGGATCGGCGTCGGACCGGCCGCTGTCGCCGGCCGAACCGAGGCTCGCGGCGAGGGCAGCCGCGGTCGCCGCCAGGGAACGGGCGTCCGGGGGCGGGGGCGGGGCGCCCTCGGGTCGGTTGCCGGGCCGGGAGTGCATGCATCCATGATCACGCGCCGGGGCTCGGCGCGCCCACGACCGGGCGAAAGGACCGTACGGCCACCCACCGCACCGTTCTGATCACCGGCACCTCCTCCGGGATCGGCCTCGCCGCGGCCGTGGCCGCCGCCGGGGCCGGCTGTCGGGGTCGGGGCCGGGGCCGGCTGTCGGGTGATCGCCACCATGCGCGACACCGGCCGGGCCGGGAACCTGCTCCGGGCCGCGGAGAAGGCGGGCGTCGCCGAGCGGATCGAGGTCGAGCGGCTGGACGTCACCGACCGGGCCTCCGTCGCGAACTGCCCGGAGATCGTCCTCGACCGCTACGGGCGACTGGACGCCGTCGTCAACAACGCGGGTGCCGGCTTCCTCGGCACGGTCGAGCAGGAGGGCATGGCGCCGGTGCGCGCCGCCGTGGAGGTCGACTCCTTCGGCGTGGTCGAGGTGACCCGGCCCGCGATGCCGTACCTGCGGGCCGGTGGCGGCCGGGTGGTCACGGTGACCAGCGTCGGCGGTGTGGTCGGGCAGCCCTTCAACGAGGCCTACTGCGCCGCCAGGTTCGCCGTCGAGGCGCTGACCGCCGATCGGCCGCCGTAGCGGATCCAGACCTCCCGGACGGGCCGGGCGTTCACCGGCGTCAAGCCGGCCGACACGACGGTTCGGCGGTGCTCGGGATGACGCTCGGCTGGGTCGGGTCCGCCGAGGCCTGATGCCCGGTCGCGGCGGTGCCGTCCGGCGCGACGGTGGTCCGGGGGAGGGCTCGCGTTGATCGGCGCCGGGTGATCACCGGTCATACTTGGGCGCGGCGCCCGGCACCGGGTGTCGCGGGCGGTGCCAGGGCGCACCGCCCGTCGGCCCGGAAGGTCCGGTCCAGGACCACCCGCCCCGGACCGCCCGTCGTGGACCGCCCGGGGCGGACCGTCAGCAGCCCAGACCGGAGGAACCGATGAGCCCCCACCAGCCGACCAGTCGCCCGGCGGCCGGGGCCCCCGGGGTGCCGTGGAACCGGCAGCGGCTGCGCAGCAACAACGAGTGGCTGCTGCTGGAGCTGCTGCGCACCGGCGGCGGCACCTCGCGCGCCCAACTGGCGCGGGACACCGGCCTGTCCAAGCCCACCGTCTCCGCGGCGCTGGCCGAGCTGGAACAGGCCGGGCTGGTGCGCGAGGCCGGGCGGGTGGCCCCCGAGCGCGGCCGCACCGCGGTGCTGTACGAGGTCGACCCGACCGCCGGCCATGTGCTGGGCGTGGACATCGGCCGGGCCCGGCTGCGGGTCGCGGTGGCGGACCTCGCCGGGACCGTGGTCGCCCGGCGGGACGTGGCCAATCGGGGCCGGACGGCGGACGCCGTCGCGGAGGCCGTGGTCGCCGCCGCGCGGGAGGCGACCGCCGAGGCGGGCCTGGACGCCGCCGACATCGTGCACGCGGTGATCGGCACGCCCGGAGTGTGGGACGAGGAGCGGCGCGGTGTCCGGTACGCCACCAGCCTGCCCGGCTGGGGCCGGCCGGGGCTGTTCGACCGGATCGGGGAAGGGCTGGGCACGGCCGTCACGGTGGCCAATGACGCCAACCTCGCCGCGCTCGGCGAGTACACCCTCGGCGCGGGGCGCGGCAGCCGGATGTTCGCCTACCTGCTGGTCGGGACCGGGCTCGGGCTGGGCGTGGTCAAGGACGGCGAGTTGCTGCTCGGCGCGCACGGCGGGCTGGGTGAGATCGGCCTGGTGCCGCTGCCCGCCTTCGTGGGCGGGCCGGGTGACGGGCCCGGCGGGCCGGGCGGGCAGGCTGTGCCTTCTGGCGGTCCGGGGGAGTCGGGCGAGCCGGGCGGGACGACGCTGGAGCAGGAGGCCGCGGCGGACGCGGTGGTGCGGGCCGCCCGGGAGTTCGGGCTTGAGGAGCCGGGCGGGAAGCGGTTGACCGCCAAGCGGGTCTTCGAGCGGGCCCGGTCCGGTGACGCCGCCGCGCTGCGGGCGGTGCGCTGGGAGGCGGAGCGGCTGGCCTACGCCGTCGCCGTGCTGTCCGCGGTGCTCGACCCGGACCTGCTGGTGCTCGGTGGTGGCATCGGCAGCAGCGCGGACCTGCTCCTGGAACCGCTGGAGCAGGCCCTGCGCCGCTTCGCGCCGATGCGTCCGACGCTCGCACCGAGCCTGCTGGGGGAGGAGGCGGTGCTCCTCGGCGCGGTCTCCACGGCGCTGGAGACCGCCCGCCCCGAGGTGTTCGAGCGCCGGACGGCGCAGCTGTGACGCGGTGTCAGCCGGTGGCCAGGGTCAGGCCGTAGGTGCTGAGGATCGGGTTGACCGGCTGGAAGTAGGTCTCACCGCCCGAGGTGCAGTCGCCGGAGCCGCCCGAGGTCACGCCCTGGGCCTGGCTGCCGGAGATGAACGAGCCGCCGGAGTCGCCCGGTTCGGCGCACACATCGGTGCGGGTGACCCCGTAGACGCTGCCCTCCTGGTAGTTGACGGTCGCGTTCTGCTCCTCGACGGTGCCGCAGTGCCAGCCGGTGGTGGAGCCGGAGCGGCACACCGAGCCGCCGACCGTCTGCTCGGTCGAGCCGCTCACCGTCACCGCGCCGCCGGCGTAGTCGTTCACCTGCGGCTGGGCGGTCCACTCCGGGCCGGCCGCCACCCAGGACCAGTCGTTGCCCGGGAAGGTCGAGCCCTGGAAGGTGCCGATCGAACTGCCGTCGGAGGCCGTCGCGTTGGAGCCGGGCTGGCCGCAGTGGCCGGCGCTGACGAAGCCGGGCTGGCCGCCCTGGGTGACCGGGAAGCCGATCGAGCAGCGGGCGGCGTTGTCGATGTAGTACGCGTCCCCGCCGTGCAGGTCGGCGAGCGGCCGGGGCGTGGCGGTGGCCCGCTCGACCCGGACCAGCGCGCGGTCGGCCCCGGACCGGTCCAGGAAGGCCTCGGTACGGGCGTCGTCGGCGGACTGCACCACGACGGTGTTGGACCGGACGTCGACGTACCAGAGCGGGGTGGCCCCGGGGGCGGCGGCCCCGGACGCCCGGTCGAGCGCCTCCTTGGCCCGGTCCAGGGCCTTCAGTGAGTGCTGGACGACGGTCGCCCGGCCGCCGTGGGCGGTGATGGTGCGGGCGGCGGAGGCGTCCGTGGTGGCGACCACCAGCTCGGCCTGCGGTCCGTCGATCCAGGCACCGGCCCAGTGGTCACCGAGCGCCCGGGCGAGGGCACCGCGGACCGCGGCGGCGCGGCCCTCCCGGGCGATCCGGTCGGCGGCGGCCTGCGGGGCGAGCCCGAGGTCGCGCTGCATGGCGTGCAGCAGGGCGGGCGGTACGGCGGCGGTGCGGGTGGAGGCCGCCGGGGTGGGGGCGGCCAGGGCGGCGGCTATGGACGGGTCGTCAGCGGGTGCGCTGACGGCGGGGGCTGCGGTGAGCGCGACGGTCGCGAAGGCGGCGGCGACGGCGAGCGCACGGATCCGGAGCATGGGGTCTCCTCGTTCGGCGTGGGGGTTGCCGGAACCGTAGCGATCCGGTTGTGCTGTCCGGAACATGCCATAACGCCCTGAGCCGCGGCGCTATACCCCGTGGGTGGGTAGGTGGGGTGCTCCGGGGATCCGGCCGGGGTGGTTGTCATGCCCGGGGGGTCGCCGTGTTCGATCGTCGCCATGGCCGGGTGGTCGTCGTGTTCGACGGCCGTCACGCCGGGGTGGCCGGATTGTCTCGATCTGCAAACGAGTGGGGAAAGCGTGACCGCGGCGTGTGCGGGTTCTGCTTGACTCGCACGCCTCGCCCATACGGAACGGAGCGTTCTCCCCACATGACTTCACGGATACCCGGACGCCGCCGGGCGGCCGGCCTGGCCGGATTCGCCGGACTCGTCCTCACCGTCGGCCTGGCGCTGACCGGTTGCGGCCCGTCGGCGGCGGACGGCAAGGCGTCGCCGGCGCCGACCGCCTCGGCGGGCTCGACCGTCGCACCCGCGCCGAGCACGCCCCCGGTGACGGCCCCGGCCCCGGCTCCGCCGGTGGTCACGCCGGCGGTCACGCCGTCCTCGCCGTCCGCCCCGCCGCCGTCCGTCCCCTCGGCCCCCGCTGCCGCCCGTCCGCAGACACCGGCCGCCAAGCCGCAGCCCAAGGTGACCACGGCGCAGCCGCCGACCGACCCGGAGCCGTGGCAGACCCAGGCGGCGGCCGGTGGCTCGGGGTGCGAGATCCGCTCCAACGCGGGCAACTGTTACGCGGCGGGGCAGTTCTGCCGCAGCGACGACCTCGGCCGGAGTACCCACGACGCCAACGGACGGGTCATCTACTGCCGGATGGTCAGCGGGAAGCCGCACTGGCAGGCGTGAGTCACCCGCTCAGGGTGGACCAGAACAGGTGCTCGTAGGCCTGGAGCAGCAGGCCGTACTCCCGGGCGGTGGCCCGGGTGCGGCCGTCGAGTGGGTCCGGCCCGAGGGCGTCGGCGGCCTGCTGCTCCAGCTCGGTCGCGGGCTGGGCGAAGAAGTCGAAGAACGCGCAGGCCTCGTCGGAGAAGTCGTGGTGGCGGCGCAGGGCCTGCGCGACGGTGGCGCGGTACCGGGTCCTCCGGGTGTGCTGGAGGAGGCCGCGGTTCGAGGTGATGAATGCCGCGAGGTCAGCCTCGGCCGCCGCCGTGTTCCTCGTCCGGCCACGTGCGGGTGTCGCGCGGCGGGACGTACGGCTCCTCCTCCGGCGGCATGCCGCCCTCGATGGCGCGTTCCCGGGCCAGTTCCGCGTCGAACTCCAGGCCGAGCAGGATCGCCAGGTTGGACAGCCACAGCCACACCAGGAACACGATCACCCCGGCCAGCGTGCCGTACGTCTTGTTGTAGGAGCCGAAGTTCGCCACGTACGCGGCGAACCCACCGGACAGCACCAGCCAGAGCAGCACCGCCAGCACACTGCCCGGTGACACCCAGCGAAAGCCCCGCCCCCGCACGTTGGGCGCAGCCCAGTACAACAGCGCGATCATGAACGACACCAGCACCACCAGGACCGGCCACTTGGCGATCGACCAGACCGTGACGGCGGTGTGCCCGAGCCCCAGCACCTGACCGGCACGCTCGGCGAGCGGGCCGGTGAACACCACGATCACCGAGCTCGCCAGCAACAGCAGCATCATCAGCGACGTCAGCCCGAGCCGCAGCGGCAGGGTCTTCCACACCGGCCGCCCCTCGCGGATGTCGTACACCGCGTTGCCCGCCCGGATGAACGCCCCGATGTAGCCCGACGCGGACCAGAGCGAGCCGGCCAGACCCACCACCGCCAGCACCCCGCCGGTACTGCGGCTCGCCTGCAACTGCGTGACTGCCGTGTGCAGGACCTCCCGCGCCGAGCCGGGAGCGAGCTTCTGCAGGTTGTCCAGCACCTCGTTGGTCGCCGACGTGCCGACCAGGCCGAGCACCGACACCAGCACCAGCAGCGCCGGGAAAATCGCCAGTACGCCGTAGTACGTCAGCGCCGCTGCCCGGTCCGACAGCTCGTCGTCCAGGAACTCGCGACCCGTGCCTTTGAGCACCCCCAGCCAGCCGCGCGCCGGCACCCGCGTCGGCGCATCCGGGCCCTGCTCGGCGGCCTTGGCCGGGCGGCGTCCGGCCTCGTCTCCGTCACCACGGTCTCTTCGGAACGATCCCATACCGGGCGTGTTCCCCACCGCGCAGTTCTACGCATCGGACCCTCGAAAGACCTGTCCGGTCGGCGCTGCCGTGCGCCCGCCGTGCGCCCGGCCGGGTTGCGGGGACCCGGATGAGGGGAGGCGTGACTCTCCCGGAGGCCACCGTGATCGTCCTTGGGATGGTCCTCCTCATCGTCGGCTTCGTGACTGGCATCTCCAGCCCGTGGACCGTCGGCATCGTCCTGGCTGTCCTCGGCCTGATGCCGGCGCCCCTGGGCGTCATGGGCCGCGAAGCGGCCGCACCCGTCGCCGAGCCGGCTCTGCTGCCGCACCGCAGACGGGCGGCCGTCCACCAGGCGAAGCGAAGCCGTCGACGAGTACCGGCTCGACGCCTGGATCACCGCTCACAGGGCAGACGCCAACCGTCCGGTACCCGACCGTGCGAGGAGGAGTCTGCGATGCCACGGAGTCATGTTCGCCATCCCGTCCGTGCGCCCGAGCACCATCACCCAGTCTTCCGGATGGCTTGGCGCCTGCTCCGCTTCCTGCCCTGGGTGGGGCCGGTTCTCAGGATGCGGCGCGCGCTCAGGCGCGGGCACTCCCACTGAACACGCCTTGACACCCAGCGAGCAGCGTTGAGCGGCTGAGCACTGACTCTCCGGGGGCGAGGGCCGATCTCGTGGGGCGAAGGCCGACGACCGCTCCCGCGCCGCCGGCCCGAAGTGCTTTCCGGGGGGCTGAGGTCCTGAATCAGGGCCGGCTGTCGGTGTGGCCGCACACCCAGGCCAGCGCGTCGTGGACACCCTGGTTGTAGTCACGGGGCACGGTGCGTTCCACCTGGTTCTCCAGGGCCACGTTCGCCGCGTCCACCTCCGCCGTCAACACGTCGTTGCCGGGCAGACCCTCGGTCCGCACACCGGTGACCGGCCCGCCGTCACCGCGGCCCAACGCCCACAGGTAACCGGCCAGGGCGCCCCTGGACCAGTGCGTCGGACGATTCTCCGTTCCCCCGCCCGCCTCCAGTTCGGCGAAGGCCCGCTCTACCTCGGCGGCCTTCCGCACTCCCACGGTCATCCCGGAATCTGCGGGTCGGCTATCAGTCATGGAGGGCGTATTACCGCTCGATGGCCTGGACATGCCCCTGCATCGGCAAGACCCCGCGGCCGGCTGCACCGGCCGGTCCGTCAGCCGGTACCCGGGTGAGGCGCTCGCTCCACCCATCCGATCGCGCACCGGCACCCCGACTCCGTCCGAGCTGGGCGTTTCAGCGCGAGGTCCGGGCGTGGCGCGGCCCGCGGACCTGGTCGGGCCGGACTATGGCGGCTCGCAATCGGCGACCATGACGGGTGGACGAGGGAGCGGTCGCCATCAGGACCATCGAGAGCGCGATCGGGACCACCAGCAGGACCATGGATACGGGCATCGTTCACGGCTCCAGGGATCATCGGCATGTGCTCTGGTCCGCAACGCCTGCCCCGCATCACCGGGCTCATGCAGTTTCTCGGCGGTGCCGATCGCCGTCCGCGTGCTCTCCGCCCTGCACGCTGACCCGCGCGGTCAAGCCCAGCCAGGGAGGCGGCCAGCTGACCTGGCGGGCCGCGAAGGCGGTCACCCGAGGCGGCACCCGGGTCGGCATGCCGCTCCTCGCAGGAGGCCGTCGCTTTCTGCCAGGCCGCGTTGAAAGACCAGCGTTCCCCTGGATGGGGGCGTTTACGCGGTGCCCTGGCGGCGTCGACGGACCGGGGCCCGTAGCGTCGGCAGCATGGCGAGCGAGGACATGACTGCAGTGGCGGTGGGGGTGCGCTCGGTGGAGGAGGTGTTCGCTGCGCTGGACGCGGTGAGCGCGCCGCGCACCGGTTTCGAGCGAGGGCTGCTGGGAGCCTACCGGTGGGCGGTGGGTGCCCAGGTGGGCGCGCCGATCACGGCGAACGCCGCCGTCGGGGCCTACGGACCCTGCCGGGCGCAGCTGCTCGCCGAGTGCCAGGCCGCGCAGGTGCACCTTCGACAAGGCGCGGGCCCGGTGGGGGAGAGGGAGCGTGCGCTGGGTGTCTACATGGCGCTCGCGTGGCTGTGCGGCCATCACGACGACCGGCCCTGAGCCGGCCCGCGCGCCGGGTCGCCCCGGCCGCCCGGCTCGGCGACCATCTGGCGCCCGGCCACGCAGGGGCTGGCCTCGCACCGGCCGCCGTTCCGTTCAGCGCCCGGCGCTGAGGTGCCGGCGGACGCTGCTCTCCGACGGCGATCCCCGCACGCCGCCGTGTCGGCGTGCGGGGACCGGTTCGGCATCTGCCGGACCCCGCTGCGCGGGGCCGGCGGGTTTGGCTGCAACCGCTTCTACATCGACACCGGCCGCCGCACCCCACAACGCTTCTGCACCCCCCGCTGCGCCGTCCGCGTCCGCGTCGCAGCCCACCGGGCTCACCGAGCGGCCGGCTGACCGTCCACACGCAGGGCGAGGGTTGGCGCGTTCTGGGGTGCCCCCGGGCCGCTTGCGGTGCTCGCCGGGGCGAAGGAGGGCGAGCGGGAGGCGGTGGCTGAGGACGGCGGCGCCTGCGGCGGGATCCGCCGACCCCGAGAGCCGCGAGCCGGACCCGCGGCCGCGGGGAGTGCCCTTCAACACCGGCGCCAGGGCCTCAGGTTCGGCCCGGGTGGCGTCAGGCGGTGGCGCTGGGAACCTTGAGCGGGTCGCGGGTGGCGGTCTTCTTCGCCTCCTCCAGCTGCTCGCCGAGCTCGACCAGGCGGTTGCGCCCCATGGCCTTGCGGACCTGGGGGAACCACTCCTTCTCCTCCTCCTCGACGTGATGGCGCACGTTCTCCATCAGCACCGTCATCTTCGCGTCGAACCGCTCGTCCTCCGGGTCCATCCCGGCCAGCTCGGACAGCATCCACACCACGACGTGGTGCTCCTCGACGCTCTCCAGCACGTGATCCCCGGTGTCGGGGGCAGCCTCGCGTGCGGCCGGGTAGAAGACCTGCTCCTCGATGAGCGCGTGCACGGTCAGCTCCTCGATCACCCGGTCGGCGATCCGGCGCTTCTCGGCGTGCGCCTCATCACCGGCCTTCTCGAACTCCTTGAACAGCTTCTCCACCGTCTTGTGGTCGTCCTTCAGCAGCACGATCGCGTCCACGCCCGATACCTCCTGTTTCGCACACGTTCGGGTCGCACCCGCTGATACCCCGCCCGGCGCATACCAGTCGCCGCGACCGAGCAATTACCCACAAGCCCCGGCGGACGGGCACCCCCCGGGGCCCGCGCGCCAGACTTCGCGGTCGACCCGCCCGCTCACTCAGGCCGGAACCGGCCGGCCGCCGGGCTGCTCGCGTCGGGCAAGGGGTGGCCCGGGGCGGTGGTGACGGCCAGCTCGTCCGGGCCCGGTCCGCAGCGCTCCTGGTGACGAGGCCTCCGACCGGGCCGTTCGCCTCACCCTCGGTCTGGCCGCTGCTCCGGGTAGCCGCTTCGCCTCCCGCCTGGGACTGTGCGCGGCCCCTGCCTGCGACCGGGTCCACGCCGGCACCTCCCGCAACGGCACCCGCCGTTTCTGCTCCCGCGCCTGCCAGAACCGCGTCAAATCCGCCGCCCCCGAGCCCGCACCCGGAACACCTGACCGACCAGCACCCAGGGCCGGCGAGGGCGCCGGGGCAAAGCCGGTCGCGGCCCGGTCGTCCGCCATCGACCCGTCAAGGTCCCTGGCCGGTGGCAGGCGTCCGGTGCGTCACGGGAGGCGTGCCAGGGCCGCCTCGGAGGGGCTGCCGGCCGTCGCCTGGTACACGATGACCACCTGGTGCTCGGCGCCGCCGACGGTGAGGGCCTGCCTCCGCAGAGCGAGACTGCCGACGACCGGGTGCGTGAAGCGCTTGAGTTCGTCCCGGGCGGGCCGCGTCTCGTGCCGCGTCCAGAGACGACGGAACTCCTCGTCCGTCTCCAGTTCGGCGACCAGGCGGACGGTTCCGGGGTCGCGCGGGTCGGCTTCGGCGCGCAGGGCCGCTGCGGTCTGCGCCGCCACCTCCGCCCAGTCGGGGAAGAGCCGCCGGGACGCCGGGTCGAGGAACACCGCTCGGACCAGGTTGCTGCCGGGCTCGTACATCGGGGCGAGCGCGCGGGCCTGCTTGTTCGCCGCCAGTACGTCGAAGTGCCGGTTCCGCACGTACGCGGGCAGGCCGGTCCACGCGTCGAGGAGCCGGTGCACGTCCGGGGAGACCTCGGTCGGTGACGGCGGCTCAGGGGCCGGACCGGCGAGGGCGTACAGGTGGGCGGAGGCGTCGGCGTCCAGCTGCAGCGCCCGCGCGAGGGAGCGCAGCACCTGGGGCGAGGGATGCCGGTCGACGCCCTGTTCGAGCCGGACCAGGTACGGCTCGCTGATTCCGGCGAGCCGGGCCAGTTCCTCCCGGCGCAGTCCCGCCACCCGGCGGCGTCCGCCGGCGGGCACCGCCACGTCCGCCGGAGCGACCCGTCCGCGCCGGGCCTTGAGGAAGTCTCCCAGAGGATTGTCGGCCGCCATGCCGTGAGGGTAACCCTGCGGGGGTGCTGGCTGCCAAGGTGCGAACGGCGCAGGCTCGACGTCATGAAGACCTGGTTCATCACCGGCGCGTCCCGCGGCTTCGGCCGCGTCTGGGCCGAAGCCGCTCTCGACCGCGGCGACCGCGTCGCCGCCACCGCACGTGATCCCGAAACGCTGCGGCCCCTCCTGGACACCCACGGGGATGCCGTCCTCCCCCTGAGACTCGACGTGACCGACCGCACCGCCGTCACTGCTGCGGTGCGGCGGGCCGCCGAGACCTTCGGCCGCCTGGACGTGGTCGTCAACAACGCGGGCTACGGCCTGTTCGGCATGGTCGAGGAGACCACCGAGGAACAGGCCCGCGCCCAGCTCGACACCAACCTGTTCGGCCCGCTGTGGGTGACGCAGGCGGCCCTGCCGTACCTGCGGGCCCAGGGCAGCGGTCACATCCTGCAGGTCTCCAGCCTCGGTGGCCTTGCCGCGTTCCCCACGCTCGGGCTGTACAACGCCTCGAAGTGGGCCCTGGAGGGGATGAGCGAGGCCCTGGCCCAGGAGGTCGCCCCCTTCGGGATCCACGTGACCCTGGTCGAACCCGGCCCCTACGACACCGACTGGTCCGGGGCCTCGGCCGTGCACACCGAGCCGCTCCCCGCCTACGAACCCGTCCGCGCCGCGCGCCGGGCCGGTGCCTCCGCCCGGACGCCCCAGGACGCTCGGGACACGGCCGCCGTCGTCCTCGAACTCGTCGACACCGACGCACCTCCCCTGCGGCTCTTCCTCGGCACCTACCCCTATCCGGTGGTCGAGGCGGCCTATCGGAAGCGGCTCGACACGTGGAACGACTGGCGGCACCTCGCGTCCCGTGCGTGACCGGTCCGGGCACGCCAACCGCGGTCGTGCCGTGCCGTCGTGGGCGCGGAGGAAGCCGGCATCGCGGGCGGGCGGCCGGCGGTCGTGATCAGTGGTCTCGGCAGCCCGGACCGGCCTGGCCACCGTCGCACCACAGCCCGCCCGGTCGGTCTCCTCGACGCCGCCGGTCACGGCATGGCGCCTAGCCACGGGTCACGCCCGCGCCGGTCCTGGGCCGCACGCGTCCGGGCTCAGCGGAAGGCGGCGAGGTGTTCGCGCAGGAACGCCTCCAGGGTGCGCGGCGCACGCCCGGTCAGCCGGGTGGCGGTGTCGTCCGGGCTCTCCGGGCGGAGCACCGCGAGCTGCTGGATCTCCACCACATGGGCGGCCAGCCAGGTGGGCATCCCGGCCCGCTCCACCAGGTGTGCGTGGAACGGGGCCGGCGGCAGGTCGAGGTAGTTGACCGGCCGGCCGGTCAACTCACTGAGCAAAGAGGTGAGTTCGGGGTGGCTGTATGCCCTTCCACCGGTCAGCGGGTACGTGCCGCCGGCAAGTTCGGGACGGGTGAGGACGGCCGCCGCCGCGTCGCCGATGTCGCGGCAGTCGATGTAGTTGCAGCGCGCGTCGCCCATCGCTCCGTGTACCAGGCCGGCGTGGACGACGCCGGGCGCGAGCAGGAGCAGCTTCTGCATGAACGCGTAGGGCCGCAGGACCGTCGCGGTGACGCCGGATGCCCGCAGGTACTGCTCGATGCGGTGGTGGCCGCGAGAGACGGCGACGGGGGAGTCCGGTTCGGCGGCCGGGGCGGACACCTTGACGATGTGGTCGATGCCTGCCGCCAGTGCCTGGTCGACGACGCGCAGCTCGTGCTCGACCTGGTGGGGGCCGTTGGCCATGGTGAGGAAGAGCTGCCTCGCGCCGCGGAACGCCGCGCGCAGGGATGCGGGGTCGCCCGCGTCGGCGGGCACCGCCTCCACGAGGTGGCGGGTGCGCCCGTCCAGGCTTCCGAGCAGGCGGTCCGGGTCCCGGCTGAGCGCCCGTGCCGGAACGCCGAGGCCGGTCAGACTGCGCAGGGTGGCACTGCCGGTGGCACCGGATGCTCCCATGATGACGATCATGTCGTGTTCCTCCGGGATGGGTGGGGGTTCGTCAGGGGTGACGGCGGGTGCCGCGCCAGCGCCAGGTGATCATGGTTGCGGCGATGGTGGCGGAGATCGGCAGGTCGAGGCGGAGCCGGGCGGGCCAGGGGCTGCCGGCCAGCGCCGGGAGGTCCGACAGCCAGCGTGCGCCCGCCCAGCCGAGCAGGGACGCGAGCACGGCGGCACCGAGTCCCGCCCCGGCCGCCAGCGGCAGGCGTGGCGCGCGGGCCGCCCAGGAGCTGTCCGGACGGCGCCGCAACCTGGCGCCGAGGGCGCCGGCGACCACGGCCGACGTGCCCGCGATGGTGGTGAGGGCCGCGATCACCAGCTGCAGCTGGCCGCTGGCCACTCCGCCGGCCGCGGCCATGACGGCCGGCATGGCGTAGGCGACCAGCACCTCGCGCCACAGGACGAACGGCGGTGGTGGGCCGGCTGATCGGTGTTTCGTGGGCATGGCCCCTCCAAAGTGATTAGGTGGCTAACTATTAGTGCTTAGGTGCCTAACTTTAAGGCCGTGAAAAGGGCGGCGGGCGGCACGCTGGGGAAGCGTGCCGACCCGCCGTGGGGCGTGCGTCAGTCGGCGGTCAGGGCGGCCATGCCGTCGACCAGCCTGGCGAGCAGGTCGAGGAACACCGCCCGCTCCTCGGGCGAGAGTCCGCCGACCATCGCCTGCATCCGCCGGTAGTGCTCGGGGGCCAGTTCGCGCAGACGCTGGGCGCCGCGCGCGGTCAGGATGACCACGTTGCCCCGCCCGTCCTCGACCGCCGGCCGGCGGGCGACCAGGCCCTCGCGCTCCAGGCCGTCGACCAGCCCGGTCACGGTCGCCCGCGAGACGCCGAGGCTGGCGGCCAGCTGGGAGGGCGACTTCTCGCCGCCGTGGTCCTCCAGGTCGGCCAGTAGCCGGTAGCGCCCGGTGGACAGGCCGAATCGCGCGAAGTGCGCTTCCCCCGCCTGGCCGAGTCGGGCGCCCGCGGCCATGAGTCGCGCCGCCACCAGGACCGCCTGCGGATCGGCCGTGAGGCCGTACCGGGCGATCTGCCGGCGGGCCTGGTCGAGACTGGGGGTGCCGTGCGCCGCGTCCTGCTGTGCCATGCAAGTAATATGGCGCCTAACCAGTTTTCTGTCAAACGTCTTCCGTGAGACCGTCCACCCGCCGGTTCCGCCGAACAGCCGGGGCCCGGCCGGCGTCATGGGCGGCCTGCAGCCGGTTGAGGAACTCACAGACGAAGTGCCACTGCTGGCCCCCACGGCGAACTACTGCACCGCCATCCGGACCCCGCCCTGGACGGGCGCGCCACCGGCGCGGCTCGCGGCCGCCCGCTGCCCGCACTTCCAACGCCACCGGTCTTCATCGAGGTGGGCCAGGTGGAGACCTTCCGGGACGAGGCGCTGACGTGCGCGATGCGGCTCTCCCAGCCATCCTCACCCCCTGAACGGGTCCGGCCCCCTCGGGCGGCCCCTGCGCACGGGGTCGCCGAGGGCGTGCAGGACGGTGACGCGGTCGATGTCGGCGGTGGCGCGCTGGGGCGCAGCGGGCCAGGCGGTGGAAGGCGTGGTCAGCCGGTCTTCGGTCAAAGCGGCGGACCGGGCCGGGGCGGGGCGGGCGGTCGACGTCCGGGTGGCGGTGTCGCGGTCGGCCCAGCCGTCGTGGAAAACCGGCAGGCGACCTGGGTCGCGGGAATGACCAGGACCGGGCGGGGGCGGTCGGGCCGGTCGCGGTCGTCAGCCCTCGGCGGGCAGGGCCTGCTCGGCCCAGATGGTCTTGCCGTCCTCGGTGTAGCGGGTGCCCCAGCGCTCGGTGAGCTGGGCGATGATGAACAGACCGCGCCCGCCCTCGTCGTCCCGGGCGGCCTGGCGCAGGTGCGGTGAGGTGTGCCCGGTGTCGGAGACCTCGCAGATCAGGCTGCGGTCCCGGATCAGCCGGACCCGGATCGGCCCGGCGGCGTACCGGATCGCGTTGGTGGCCAGCTCACTGACGATCAGTTCGGTGGTGAACACGAGCTCCGCCAGGCCCCATTCGTCCAGCCGTTCGGCGACCAGGAGCCGCGCCCGGGCGACCTCCGCCGGGTCGGGCGCCAGCTCCCAGTCGGCGACCTGCCCGGCGCCGAGCCGGCGGATGCGGACCAGCAGCAGGACGGCGTCGTCGCCCACCGGCCCGGGCAGCAGGGTCGCCAGCGCCTCGTCGCACAGGCTCTCCAGCGGCCGGCGGGACCCGGCCAGCGTCTCGGCGAGCCCGCGTCGGCCGTCGACGGACTGCATCAGGCCGTCCGTGTACAGGGCGATCAGGCTGCCGGCCGGCAGGTTCAGCTCGGCGCTCTGGAACGGCGGGCCGCCCAGCCCCAGCGGCCGCCCGGCCGGCAGCTCCGCGTAGCGGACGCCGCCCGCCGGGTCGGCCACGAGAGGTGGCGCGTGGCCTGCCCGGGCCATGCTGCACCGGCCGTCGACCGGGTCGTACACCGCGTACAGGCAGGTCACGCCGACGCCGCGCGGATTGCCTGAGTCGTCCTCCTCGCGCACCATGCCGTCCAGGTGGGTGAGCAGCTCGTCCGGATCCAGGTCCAGCCGGGCCAGCACCCGGATGCCGGCTCGCAGCCGGCCCATCGCGGCGGCGGCCCGCAGGCCGTGGCCGAGCACCTCGCCGACCACCAGGCCGACCCGGCTGCCGGACAGCGGGATGACGTCGTACCAGTCGCCGCCCACCCCGGAGCGGGTGTCGGCCGGCAGGTAGCGGCCGGCCGACTCGACCGCGCTCAGCGCCGGCAGCCGATGCGGCAGCAGACTGCGTTGCAGCCGCAGCGCCGCGGTGTGCCCCCAGGTGACCACCGGCATCAGCGCCAGGCCGATCAGCAGCGAGCCCAGCCCCAGTACGGTCACCCCGCTGACCCGGCCGAGCAACGGCAGCCGGACGGAGGTCGCGCCGTAGTCGGGGGCGGCGTAGACGCGGAAGGCGGCGTAGCAGAACAGGAACAGCATGATCAGCCCCCCGATGCCGGGCAGGACCCCTTTGAACAGCAGGTCCCGGAGGCTGCGGGTGAGCACCCGGCGGTGGTACCAGACGCAGGCGAAGCCGGTCAGACCGTAGTAGAAGGCGATCGCCAGGCCCACCGAGTCGATGGAGTCGGCCAGCACGTCGTGGCTGACCGAGGTGAGCAGCACCAGGAAGACGATCGACACCAGCCCCATGCCGACGGTCGACCAGGTCGGGGTCAGGAACCGGCGGTGCAGCCGGGCGAAACCGGCCGGCACGGTCTTGTGCGCGGCCATCGAGAAGACGGTGCGGGCGGCCGGCAGGATGGTGGTCTGGGTGGAGGCGACCGCCGAGGTCAGCACCATCAGGATCAGCAGTTCGGTGAACACGGGGCCGAGCCCGGTGGTGCCGAACACCGCCCCGCCGAGGCCGGAGAGCACGTCTCTGGAATTGTCCGGGTTGGCCAGCCCGATGCCCGTGGTGCCGACCCCGGCGAAGGCCTGTGCCGAGGTGGAGACCAGACCGTAGAGGACCAGCAGCACGACGGTGGACAGCACGGCGGCCCGCCCGGGGGTGTGCCGGCTGTCCGCGGTCTCCTCGTTGACGGTGAGCGCGGTGTCCCACCCCCAGTAGATGAACACGGCGGCGAGCACCCCCGTGGTCAGTGCCCGCGGGGAGGGGACGTTCAGCGGATCGAACCAGGAGGCGGAGACGTGCACCAGGGTCGGCGGGCCGTCGGTGTACACCTTGACCAGGGCGGTGACGGCGAGAAGCAGCAGGGTCGCGACCTCCAGGCAGACCAGCCAGCGCTGCAGGGCCGCCGACACCTCGATGCCCACGTAGCAGACCGCCGTCATCAGGGCGATCCAGACCACCCCGGCCACGGTGGTCCACACCCGGCTGGCCGCCAGCGACTCCAGTCCGACCAGCCGGAAGCCGTAGATGCCGGCGATCTCGGCCAGGTTCGCCATGGTGATCACGTCGGCGACGATCAGACCCCAGCCGCCCATCCAGCCGGCGTGCGGGCCGAACGCGCGGGTGGACCAGGCGAAGGTCGTCCCGCAGTCGGCGTTGGAGGCGTTCAGTTCCCGGTAGGCGTACGCGATGAGCAGCATCGGCACGAACGCCAGCATGGTGATGACCGGAGCCTGCAGCCCCACCCGGGCCACGATCAGGCTGAGCGTCGCCGCGAGGCTGTACGCCGGCGCGGTCGAGGAGATCCCGATCGCCACCGACGAGAACAGCCCCAGAGCGCCCGACCTGAGCCCTTTCTCACCGGCACCGGGCCCGGGCGCGAGCGGCGCGGCGGACTCGGCGGGGCGGGGGGAGCTCTTCACACCAGTTACCACCTCCGCGTCTCGCGGCGGCAATCCTTGCGATCACCATTCTCCCCGCCCGCCGGGAGGGTCGCCAGAGGGGCCGGCCTCGCAGCGGACCGGGGTGCCTCACCCTCGCCTGGTCGTGCGAGGCGTACTGACGGTGGGGGCTCCCGGCCGCAGGACATGGGTGTGCGGCTACGCCTTCTCCGGCGCGTTGTCGGCGAGCCCGTGGCCCTGGGCGCGGAGCCAGCGCCGGATCGCCTCGGTGTGACGGACGGCGGTTGCGTGCAGAGCCGGACCGGTCCCCGCGGCGGCGGCCTCGCGACCGATTCGGGCGGCGTCCTGCTCGGCGGCCTCGACGACGGCGCTCGCGACCCAGTCGTCCACGACGCCTCCGCTCTTCCACCGGGCGAGCCGGTTGCGCGCGGCCCGGTACACGGCCAGGGCATCGGCCGCCTTCGTCTGTTGAGCGGCCCGCTCCCAGTACCGCGCGCGGTTGGTGAGGTAGGCGTCGATGGCACTGCGTGCCATGGCGCCGTCCCGTTCGGGATCGTGCTGAGCGCTCGTCATACGGGAAGAATAGGAGAGCGCCGACGCGTCGGCAGATGGGCGGTCAGTTCGTCGTGGCGGCACGCGGTGATCTCCGAGGTGCGTCCCGGCCGGACCGCGCTCACCCGGACCAGGCAGCCCGTGTCGTCGGTGAGCGCGATCACGTCAGGGTGTCTTCGGGCGCCGGGAGTGCGCTGTTCTGTCCTGTGCTGTGCGGGCGGGCTCGGTGTGTGCGAGCGAGGCGAGGAGCCGCAGTTTCTCGTCGCTGTCGCTGTCCTTGTCGGGGTAGTAGACGACGAGGATGACGTCGTCGACGGGGAGTTTGTCGCGGTGCAGGCGTAGCTCGCCGACGACGGGGTGGTGGACCGTTGTCGTGCCCCCGTCGAGGGTGCGGACGTCGTGGCGGGCCCACAGGGTGCGGAACCGCTGGCTGGACAGTGCGAGTTCTCCGACGAGCTCGACGAACCGGACGTTGTCGGTGTCGTCGCCGATGGTGGTGCGCAGGGCGGCGACGAAATCGGCGGTGGCCTTGGTCCAGTCCTGGTGGAAGGCGCGCTCCTCGGGATCGAGGAGGAGGGAACGAAGCCGGTTCTGGCCGGGCCGCAGGCGCGGGGAGAGCGCGACCGCCATGGGATTGGAGGCCAGGACGTCGAACGCGCGCCCTTCGACGAACGCGGGGATCTGCAGGTGGGCGAGCAGCTCGTGCACCCGTGCCGGTACGTGCTCGGGCCGCTTGCGACGCGGCGCCCTGGGGCGTGCCGCCGCGAGGCCGAGCAGATACGTCCGTTCGACGTCATCGAGCTGGAGGACGCGCGCGAGTGATTCGAGGACCTGCGGTGAGGGGTTCTTGTCCCGGCCGCGCTCCAGGCGCAGGTAGTAGTCGGGACTGATTCCGGCGAGCAGGGCGACTTCCTCACGGCGCAGGCCGGGAACGCGGCGGTTGCCGCCCGGCGGCAGTCCCGCCTGTGCCGGGGAGACCAGCCCACGGCGGGCACGGAGGTAGCTGCCGAGCTGGTTGCCGGAACCCTCATCCTTCATACCGACACCGTAGTGCTGCACGCGGGTCCCAGGGGGGCCCTGTCAGGACCAGGGAAGACCGGGGCCCTGCCGCGCCGGGCTTCTGCCGTCAAGACTGCGAGAGCACCGTCCTGAAAGAGACGGGAGCACCACCTGGCGCCGCCGCGGGCCCGACCCCCGGCGGCGCCCTGGATCGAAGGGAAGATCTTGTGGATCTCTCCAACCGCACCGTTCTCGTCGTCGGCGGAACCTCGGGCATCGGGCGAGAGCTGGCCCGGCGGTTCGCTGCGGCGGGCAGCACCGTGGCCATCGGCGGCCGCAACCCGCAGGCACTCACGGAACTGGCCGAAGAAGGCTTCGGCACGATCAGCATCGACGTGACCAGCAGTGCCTCCGTCGCTTCCGCCCGCGACGCCGCGCTCGCCCGCTACCCCGAGCTGGACACCGTGGTGACGATGTCCGGCGTCATGCTGCTGGAGGACCTGCGCGACCCCGCGCACTTCGAGGCGGCGGCGACGACCGTCGACACCAACCTGCTCGGCACCATCCGGGTCGTCGACGCCTTCACCCCGCACCTGATCAGGCGGGGCGCCGGCACCTTCGTCACCGTCACCTCCGGCATCGCCTTCCTGCCCTTCCCGCCCATGCCCAGCTACGCCGCGTCCAAGGCCGGGGTGCACGCCTACTCCGAGGCACTGCGCGCGCAGCTCGACGGCACCGGCGTCGGTGTCGTCGAGCTGGTCCCCCCGGCCGTCGCCACGGCGGGCCAGGAGAAGGTGAACCCCCACGCGCTGCCGCTCGACGACTTCGCCACCGAGGTCATGGACCTGCTCTCCCAGGACCCCACCCCGCGCGAAATCCTCGTCAAGGGCGTCCTCGGGCACCGCTGGGCCGAGCGCGAGGGTACCTACGACGATCTCGTCGCACAGCGCTCGCAGGCTCTGGCGATGCTGCCCAGCCGCCAGGGCTGACGGGTCGGCAGGAGCGACTTCGTCGGGGTGCTCACGCCGGTTGCGCAGGCGTGAGTCACCCGCTCAGGGTGGACCAGAACAGGTGCTCGTAGGCCTGGAGCAGCAGGCCGTACTCCCGGGCGGTGGCCAGGGTGCGGCCGTCGAGTGGGTCCGGCCCGAGGGCGTCGGCGGCCTGCTGCTCCAGCTCGGTCGCGGGCTGGGCGAAGAAGTCGAAGAACGCGCAGGCCTCGTCGGAGAAGTCGTGGTGGCGGCGCAGGGCCTGCGCGACGGTGGCGCAGTAGCCGCCCCAGGCCGCGAAGTTGGCGACCAGGGCGGCGGCCGCGGCGGGCGGCACACTGTTCAGGGCGAGCCAGGCGAGGTAGGCCGGGTAGGCCTGGCAGCCGGGCAGCGGCGGCCGGTCGGCCACTGTCCGCTCGTCCACTCCGCAGGCGGCGGCCAGTGCCGGCAGGGTGCGCAGCGCGGCGCTCTCGCCCTCGGCGAGGGTGGCGAACCAGGCACCGAGCGGCCGGTCCGCGCAGCGGGTGGCGAGCAGCAGCAGGCTGCGCCGGTCGGAGGCGATGATCCGGTGCTGCTGGGCGGCGAGTTCGGCCACCGCCGTGAGCTGGGCGCTGCCCTCGGCGAGTGCCGTGACCAGGGCGGGGACGGAGTCGCCGGGGGCCAGCTCGGCGCGCAGTTGCTGGATCTGGTCGAGGATCGGGTGGTTCACCGGTACCTCCGGGGTGCGGTTCGGTCCGTGCCCATTCCTACCGTCTGGGGGCGGTCGGACGGGCGGCGACAGGCCGGGCGGTGGCGCCCTGCCGCGATGGGCCGGGCAGTGGCGACGGGCCGGACGGCAGCAGGCGATGGCGACGGGCCGGACGGCAGCAGGCGATGGCGACGGGCCGGGCGGTGGTGGCGGGTCGCGGCAGGCCGGGCAGTGGCGACGGGCCGGGAGCGCGGGGGTCGGTCGGCGCTCCCGGCCGCTGGGGTCAGGCTCCGGCGCACGCCTTGGTGAGTTCGCCGGCGGCCTCGCCGATCGGTCCGAAGTCGGGCTCCTTGCCGTGGGAGACGGCGTCCTGGGCCCTGTCGACGGCCTTGGACAGCTTGTCGGTGGCTGCGTCGAGCTTGCCGTCCCCGTCCTTGCGGATCTTCTTGGTGTCGTCGACGATCTTCTTCAGGGCGTCGACGGTGTGTTGGCGTCGACTCTCGTCGGTGATCTGGCCGACGTTGAGCGCAGAGTCGGTGAGGTCCTGGACATCGCCGGTGAGGCTGATCGCCCGCTTTCCGCAGTCGAGGGCCTGGTCGGCGTCCTTGCACGCGGTGAACAAGGGGGCCGCCAGGACCAGTGCGGTCGCGGCGGCGGCAAGTCGGTACGGCTTCTTCGTCATGTCTGTATCCCTCCCGCCTTCGAGAACGCTCGGCTCTCGTGCGGTGGTTCCGGCATGACGAGTGAACGGTCGGGCGAAAATCGCGTTCGGGAGGGTGTATTGACGTCTCGTCAGGTCGAACGAGCCGATTGTCCGAATCTTCCGTGCCAGGCCTGCCAGGCGGCAGTCGGGAGCAAGTCCCTGGTGTGGGTCAGCAGTTCGTAGAGGGCCGGGCCGTAGCGGTCGGCCAGCTCGGCGTTGTGTGCGAACACGTCGAGCTCGTTGGCGGCCGTGATCGCGAGGAAGGCCCGCAGGTCTTCCTCCGGTGGGGTGTGGTCCTGCCCGGTGAACCGGTCGTGGAACAGCGGCACTTCGTTCCGGCCCAGCCGCGGGTAGACGGCGGCCCGGCCGCAGCTGGCGTACAGGTAGACGAGTGCCTCGGCGCGCTCGCCCACGAGCTCGACCAGGGTGTCCCGTTCGTCCAGGGTCAGCAGGGCGCCGTCGAACCCGTCGGTCCCGTAGGCGGCGTGGCAGAGACCGGCGGCCTGGACGGCGGAGTCGGTGCCCCAGTCCGCCAGCAGGGCGGCCACCCTGGTCAGGTGCTCCAGCAGGGTACCGCCCGGGTGCGGGATCCGGTCGGCGTCGTGGGCGCGGAGGAACTCCTCGACGTGGCTCCACGCGGGGGTGCTGCGGTGGTCGGCTGGCGTCACCCGAGGAGTTCTACTCCTGTCGCCGGCCGACCCGCAACCGCGATCCGCCGTTCCGCTAGGAGAGTTCGCTCACCAGGCGGGTGATGGTCGGAGTGGGGACGGAGTGCGCGGCGGCGGCCCGCAGCACCGCGCCGCCGATGGCGTCGAGCTCGGTCGGCCGACCCGCCTCGACGTCCCGCTGCATCGAGGACTTCATCGTCCCGGGGATCCGGTCGAAGGCGGCGAGCAGCGTCCGGGCGTCGGCCGGGGCGCCGACCGCCTCGGTGACGGCGGCGATCTCGTCCAGGACGGCGAGGAGTTCGCCCCGGTGCTCGGTGCGCACGAGACCGATGCCGTCGGCGTGCCGGGTGGTCAGCAGGGCGAAGGGGGCGAGGAAGGACAACTTGCTCCAGAGCATCGCGGTCTCGTCCTCGCGCAGCGTGACGTCGAGGCCGGTGTGCCGCAGCTGTTCGGCGAACTCCTCGACGGGCGCGGCGAGTTCGACTGCCGCGAACGGGCTGGTGTGCTCGATCCGGCCCGGGGCGGTCCGGGTGGCCTCGACCCGGATCGTCCCGGCCACCACCCGCCCGGCCGGGTAGCGTTCGCGCAGCACCGCCATGTGGTCCAGACCGTTGAGCAGGGGCACCACGATCGCGGAGCCGAGGGCCTCCGGGGGCATCCGGTCGAGCGCGGGCAGCAGAGCCGTCTCCTTGACGGTGACGAAGGCGGCGTCGACCGGCTCGCGCAGTTCGGTGACGGCCTCCACCCGGGCGGTGAACTCGCCGAACTGGTCGCTGCGCACGTGCAGCCCGTCGCGGGCGAGGGCGGCCGCGGTCTGCTCGCCGGCCAGGCAGACGACCCGGTGGCCGTCGCGCGCGAGCAGGCCGCCGATCAGTCCGCCGACGCCGCCCGGGCCGAGGACGGCGACGGTGAGGGGGGTGGTGGTCACGATGGCTCCTTGAAGGGGGTCGGGCATGCGGGTGCAGGCGGGGCATGGTGCCGGTGGCTTCCCCGGGTCGGGTGGCCTCCCCGGGTCGGGTGGCTTCCTCGGGTCGGGTGGCTTCCCCGGGTCGGGGTGGCCTCCCAGGCTCAGGTGGCTTCCCAGGAGAAGCGGCCCTCCAGGCCGTCCGGACTGAGGAAGCCGAAGCCGACGCCGTAACCGAAGTTCAGGAAGTACGGGTCGTCGTCGTCCGGGGCGTCCGAGAGTGCGAAGAGGTAGCGCCAGGGCGGCGGCACGCCGGCCCGTCCGCTCGGGAAGGACGGGAGGCCGCCGAGGTGGTCGTACACGTGCTCGCCGTCCGGGAAGGGCACTTCGGGGCCCTCCTCGCGCAGGTACCGCTGGAAGGCGGCGCGCTGGTCCATCGACCGGTCGGCCTCGGCGGACAGCGGCAGCAGATCGAGGCGGAACTCGACCGGGGTGGTCCCGTCGCGGCGCCAGAGGGTGCGGCCCCGGGTGCCGGGCGGGCCGATGACGGCGAACGGCGGTGTGCGGCCGCCGGGTTGGATCAGCAGGACGCCGTCGCCGGCCTCCGGATCCCGGCCGCCCATGACGCCGTCCTCCTCCGCCAGGAAGAGGTACGCCAGTCGGCCCTCCGCGCCCGGAACGGGGAACTGCCCGATGAACACCAGCGGTTCACCGGTGTCGGGGGAGAGCGGCCAGGTGGGCTCGGTCAGCCAGCAGGGCTCGCCGCCGAGCTTGGGGACCGGTCCGGTGATCGGCCGATCGGCCGGGCGGGCGGAGAGTTCCAGCCGGGGGAGGAACGCCGCGTCGTGCGGACCGGTGGCGCCGCCGGTCGGGTGCGCGGTGACGGCGGCCTCGGCCGCCGTGCGGTGGAGCGAGACGTAGTCGAAGTAGTAGGGGGTCTCGTGACGCGGCTTCCGGCCGGGCGTCGGCCGCGCGGGGCGGGCCCCGCCCCGGTGGAGGTAGAGGTGGGTGTGACGCAGCGTGCCGTGGTCCGGACCGGCCACCGGCAGGCCCTCGGCGCGCAGCGCCTCGGCCAACTCGTGCGCGGGCCAGCCGAAGACGTCGATCCCGAGGTACCCGACCGGGCAGGTGGGGCGGTCGTCGTCCGGGTTCCGGCACACCCCGACGCCCTCAAGGACCTCGCTGTCGCCGCCGTTGTTGCTGTCGTAGTCGTAGTCGTAGTCGTTGTCACCGTCACTGCCGTTGTCGCGGCCGGAGGAGAGCGTGACGGTCACCCCGGGAAGCTGGAAGGCCAGCGCCCAACGCGAGCCGCAGACGAAGACCGGGCGCACCCCGCCCGGCAGCAGCTCACCGTGCGGTGCCAGCAGCGCCCGCACGGCCGCCTCCGAGAGGCCGAACCGCAGCTCGGGCAACGGAGCGGGCAGACGGACGCCGCGTCCGGGGAGCAGGTCGATGGTCACCGGATCATGATCCCTCCTCCGGAGCCCGTTCGGCAGCCCCATTTCCGCGCCGCCCGCAGCGGGCGGCCCCGCTGCGCGCCGGGTGGACGGAATCGGCCCGAGGGGATGTAGCACCACCTGCGGGGTTCGGTTTTCCGAACCCCGAATTGGGGTGCCAGCACAATCGACCCGATGGTCCCGGATGTCCAGGATTGGGGGCATGAACGGGATGACGACAGCCGCCGTCGGGGCGGCGCGGGGCGGAGTGACGGGTGCGGCGCTCACCGGTGAGGGGCTGCACCGGGAGTACGGGCGGGGTGCGGCCGCCGTGCGGGCGCTGCGTGGGGTGTCCGTGGCCTTCGCGCCGGGCACCTTCACGGCGGTGATGGGGCCCTCCGGTTCGGGCAAGACCACCCTGTTGCACTGCCTGGCGGGGGTGGACCGCCCCAGCCGGGGCACCGTCCGCTGGGGCGACACGGAGGTGTCCGGGCTGCCCGAGCGGAGGCTGGCCGAGCTGCGGCGCACCAGGGTGGGGTTCGTCTTCCAGGCCTTCAACCTGATGCCCGCCATGACGGTCGCGCAGAACGTCGAACTGCCCGGGCGGCTGGCCGGGCGCCCGCCGGATCGGGCCCGGGTGCGGGAGGCGCTCGCCCGGGTCGGCCTCGCCGGGCGGGAACGGCACCGGCCCGGCGAGCTGTCCGGTGGCCAGCAGCAGCGGGTGGCGATCGCCCGCGCACTGGTGGCCCGGCCCGAGGTGCTGTTCGCCGACGAGCCCACCGGCGCGCTGGACCGGGCGACCGGGCACGACATCCTCGACTTGTTGCGCGCGGGGGTGGACGCGGACGGGCAGACGTGCGTGATGGTCACCCACGATCCGGTGGCCGCCGGGTACGCGGACCGCGTGCTGCTGCTGGCCGACGGCTTCCTGGTCGACGAACTGGCCCGGCCGACGGCTGCACAGGTGGGTGAGCGGCTGAGCAGGTTGGGCGGGTGAGTGCGGTGATCGGTACCGTTCCGGCCCTGGCGGTCGGGCAGATCCGGCGCCGACCAGCGGCCTTCGCCGGGCTGGCGGTGGCGCTGTTCCTGGCAACGGGGGCGGTAACGCTGTTCGGCTCGCTGGTCGCGGCACAGGTCGCGGCTCCACGAGCCGTCGCACGGGTGCCGGTGGACGGCCCCGGCCTGGCGGTGATCGCGGGAGCGTTCGGCGAGATCGCCGTACTGGTCGCGCTGTTCGTGGTGGTCAACGCGCTCGGTTTCACGCTCCGCCAGCAGCACCGCGAGCTGGCCCTGCTGCGGACGGTGGCGGCCACGCCCCGGCAGATCCGGCGGCTGGTGCGCGCCCAGGTCACGGCGACCGTGCTGGTGGCGGCAGTGCCCGGCTGCACGGGTGGCTTGCTGGCCGCCCGGGCCTTTCTCGCCGCCCTGCAGCGGCGCGGAATGGCCGCACCCGGCCTGCGGATACCCGGGACGCCGGTGCCGGTGCTCGTCGCGCTCGCGGTGGCACTGCTGGTCGGCCTCGCGGCCACCGCGCTCACGGCCCGGCGGATCACCCGGCCTGCCCCGGCCGCCGCGCTCACCGATGGAGCGGCCGGGCAGCGCCGGACCGGCGTGGTGCGGTTGCTGGCAGGCGCGGTGGTGCTGGCGGGCGGCGTCCTGCTGCTGCGGCTGGCCGCCGGCCGACCGGCCGGGGAACTGGACAAGGCGGGGCAGGCGGCCATGCTCGGTTCGCTGGTGCTGCTGGTCGCGGTCGCGCTGCTGGGGCCGGTCGCGGCCCGGCTGCTGGCGACGGTGCTCGGTGCCCCGGCCCGGCTGCTGCTCCCGCGGACCGGCTGGCTGGCTGACGCCAACCTGCGCGGCCACGCGGCGCGGCTCTCCTCCGCGGTGGTCCCGGTCGCGCTGCTGGTCGGGCTCGCGGCGACCATGCTGATCATGACCAGCACCGCCGAGCAGGCGGCCCGGGCGACGGGAGCCGCCACCAGCGTCACCAAGGCCAGCGACGTGTGGCTGCGGCAGGCGGAGCTCGGCCTGCTGGTCTGCTTCGCGGCGGTCTCCACGGTCAACACGCTGGTCGCGCTGACCGCCGACCGGCGCCGCGAGTTCGCACTTCTCAGGCTGGTCGGGGCGACGCGGCGGCAGCTGCTGCGGATGCTCTCCGTCGAGGCCGCGCTGACCACGGTGGTGGGCGTGCTGTTGGGGGCGGCCGTCGCGGGCGCGGCGACCGGGGCGTTCAGCGTGGCGGTCACCGGCTCGGTACTGCCGGTGGTGCCGGGCGCGGCCTGCGGCTGGGTGGTGGCCGGCGCGGCGGTGCTGACGGTGCCGGGGATCGTCGGCACGGGGCTCTGGGCGATCGGTGGGCGTGCGGTGGAGGAGGTGGGCGGCGAACGGGTGTGAGGAGGTGAACGGAGGCCCGGAGCGAGGCAAACGGTGGCGAACGGAAGTGAGGGAGTGGTGGGGTGACGGATGGTCCGGGCGTGCGGCGCTTCGGGCGGCGCCTGGAGGATGCTGGGGGCCGGTTGATCGAATGGTGAGGCGTGTGGTGACTCGGTGGCGGCGGGGGCTGTCGGTGCGGGGCGGTGAGGTGGCGTTCGCCGTCCTCGGGTTGCCGCTCGGCGTGTTGGGCGCGGTCTATGCCGTGGCAGTGCTCTACGCCGGGGCCCTGCTCTCGCTCACCGTCCTGGGGCTGCCGTTCGTCGTAGCCGCCCTGGTCGGGGCGCGAGGCATCGGCGGGCTGCACCGACGGCTGGCCGGCCGGTTGCTGGGCGAACCCGTCGCTGCGCCCCCGCCGTTGGCGCGGCCCTCGGGGGCACTGGCCCGGGGGCGGGTGGTGCTGACCGATCCGGTGGCCTGGCGGGCGCTCCTCTACCTCCTGCTACGGCTGCCGCTCGGAGTGCTCGGCTTCCTGGCGGCGGTCGGGCTACCGCTGAGCGCGGTGTGGCTGGCCGGCTTCCCTCTGTGGGTGCGGCTGCTGGAGCCGGGCCCACGAACGGTCGACTGGCTGGACGTGGCCGGGCCACCGGTCGGCCTCGCGGTCCTCGCCGCCGCCCCGGCCGCACTGCGGATTCTGAGCCGGGCCAACCGTGCGCTGGCACGGGGGCTGCTCGGGCCGGCACGCTCGCAGCAGCGGGTACGGGAGCTGGAGAACGCCCGTGCCACGCTGCTCGCCGAGAGCACCGACCGGCTGCGGCGGCTCGAACGAGACCTGCACGACGGCACCCAGGCACAGCTGGTAGCGCTCGCCATCACCCTCTCGCTGGCCGACGACGCCCTCGGCGAGCCGGAAGCGCCCGCGCCCGCGCCCGCCCCCGAAGGCGGCGCGGTGCCCGGCCGGGCCGGCGCCTCCAGGCCCGCGGCCGGGGACGCGTCCGGCCCCGACCTCGGGCGGCTGCGCGCTCTGGTCGACCGGGCGCGCGGGCAGACCGACGACACCATCGCCGAGCTGCGCCGGCTGACCAGGGGCATCCATCCGGTGGCGCTGGATGCCGGGTTGGCGGAGGCCCTGCCCGGCCTGACGGCCACCTCACCGGTGCCGGTGACGGTCCGGCTGGACCTACGGGAGCGGCCGGAGGAGGTGATCGAGCGGGCGGTCTACTTCTGCGCGGCCGAACTGCTCACCAACCTTGCCAAGCACAGCGGCGCGCGAACGGGGGAGTTGAGCGCGAGCGCGGCCGACGGGCGGGTCCGGTTGACGGTTCGCGACGACGGGCGCGGCGGCGCCGCGATCGGACGGGGCACGGGCACCGGGCTGGCGGGGCTGGCCGAGCGGCTGGCGGCGGTGGACGGGGTGCTGCGGGTGGACAGCCCGCCCGGCGGGCCGACGGTCGTCACCGCGGAGCTGCCGAGCAGCCTGTGACGCATCCCGCCGGACGGCGGCGCGGTGCCCCGGATAGGGCGGGCGGCCCCGGACAGGGCAGCGCCTCGGGTGCGGCGGTGGGTCGGGGCCGCTGGGGCTTCGAGCCTCAGGTTCCGGACCTCACGCTTCGGGCGTCAGGATCTGAGCTTCGGGCTCCGGACGTCGGGGTCCGAGCTTCGGGCTCCGAACCTCAGGCTCCGAACCTCAGGATCCGAGCTTCAGGCTCCGGTCTCCGCGAGGTAGGCCAGGACGGCCTTGACCCGCCGGTTGTCGGCCTCCGTCGCGGGCAGGTCGAACTTGGTGAACACGGCCGCCACGTGCTTCTCCACCGCGCGCTCGGACACCACCAGCAATCCGGCGATCGAGCGGTTGGAGTGGCCCTGGGCCATCAGTTCCAGCACTTCCCGCTCGCGGGCGGTGAGCGACTCGACCAGGCTGCGCCGTCCGCCGCGCATCAGCCCGTTGACGATCTCCGGGTCGAGCGCCGTGCCGCCCGTGGCCACCCGGTGCAGCGCGTCCACGAGTTCGGAGGTGCGGGCGACCCGTTCCTTGAGCAGGTAGCCGATGCCGGCCGCGCCGTCGGCCAGCAGCCGGGCGGCCCAGGCGGTCTCCACGTGCTGGGAGAAGACCAGGATCCCGACCTCGGGCATGGTGGCCCGGATCTCGACCGCGGCCCGGATGCCCTCGTCGGTGTGGGTGGGCGGCATCCGGATGTCCACCACGGCCACGTCGGGCCGGTGTTCCGTGACCGCGGTGACCAGTTCGGGGGCGGTTCCGGCGGTGGCGACCACCGCGCAGCCGCGGGCGGTCAGGAGCTCGACCATCCCCTCCCGGAGGATCACCGAGTCCTCGGCGAGGACGATGCGGAGCTGCGTGTCGATCATGACGCCATTATCGGGGCCGGGGGCCGGGGGCCGGGGGCCGGGGGCCTGGGGGCGGCGGAGTCCGCCGAGAATATGTACAGCAAAGCTGGACAGCTTGGACTGATGAAATTAGCGTGGAACGGTGACCGAGAAACGAACCGCCCCAGCGGTCCCTGAAGCCCCCGCCGGTCCCGCCGGTCCGGCCCGTCCCGCCCGGCGCCCCGGTATCGCCGGACGCGCGGACTCCGCCTCGACGGCCGCCCGGGAGCTCCGTGCCGTCTTCAGCCGGCTGCGCCGGACCCTCCGGGAGAAGGGGCAGGGCGCCGGCGGCCTCACCCCTTCCCAGACCGCCGTACTCAGCCGCCTGATCACGGACGGACCGGCCTCCGCGAGTGCGCTGGCCGCCGCGGAGCGGGTCCGCCCGCAGTCGATGGCGGCCACGCTGGCCGTGCTGGAGGGGCACGGGCTGGTCGTTCGCCGTCCCGACCCCGAGGACGGTCGCCGCCAGTTGGTCGGCCTGAGCGACACCGGGCTGGCGTGGATCGCGGACAGCCGTAGGGCGCGCGAGGAGTGGCTGGCCCGAGCGTTCCAGGAGGACTTCACCGAGGCCGAACGGGCCACCGTACTGGCGGCCTTGCGCCTGGTGGATCGGCTGAACCGGCGATGACCGGCCGGTCGACAGTGCTGGCGCGACTGCGGTCGCGCCGTCAGGAGTACCGGAAGCCGACTGACGGCGGTGGGTTCAACCGCCGGCTGCTCGCCCCGATGGTGCTGGGCTCGGTGCTCAACCCGATCAACTCCTCGATGATCGCGGTGGCCCTGGTGCCCGTCGGCACCGCCTTCGGCGCGCCGCCCGCCGAGACCGCCTGGCTGGTGACCGCGCTCTACCTGGCCACCGCCGTCGGCCAGCCGGTGATCGGACGGCTGGTGGACGGTTACGGACCGCGCCGGCTCTACCTGGTGGGCACGGCCCTGGTCGGCCTCGCCGGACTGGTCGGTGCGCTCGCGCCCTCCTTCGGCCTGCTGATCGCCGCCCGGGTGCTGCTCGGGATCGGCACCTCCGCCGCCTACCCCGCCGCGATGCACCTCACCCGCAGTGAGGCCGAGCGCACCGGCCGGAGCAGCCCCACCGGGGTGCTGACGGTGCTCGCCGTCGCCAACCAGACCATCGCCGTGGTCGGGCCGACGCTCGGCGGGCTGCTGATCGGGCTGGGCGGCTGGCGGACGATCTTCGCCGTCAACGTCCCGCTGGCGCTGGCCTGCCTGGCGCTCGGGGCCCTTCGGCTGCCGCTCGCGCCTCCGCGCCGGGACAGCGGGGAGCGGCTCGACCACGCCGGGATCGCGCTGTTCGCCGTCCTCCTGCTGGCGTCGATGCTGTTCGTGATGAAGCCGGGTTCCGCCCGCTGGTACCTGCCGGTGCTCGCCCTGCTGGCCGGCCTCGGCTTCGCGGTGCGGGAGCTCAGGGCCCGCAGCCCGTTCATCGACCTGCGGGCGCTCGCCCGCAACCGTCCGCTGGTCGCCACCTATCTGCGGCAAGGGCTCGGCTACACCGCCGCCTACGCCTTCCTCTACGGCTACACCCAGTGGCTGGAGGAGGGGCGCGGGTTGAGCGCCGCCTCCGCGGGGCTGGTGCTGCTCCCGCTCTCGCTCAGTGCGCTCACGGTCTCCAGTCTGACCGGTCGCAGTCCGGCGGTGCACGGCAAACTGGTGGTCGGGGCGGCGCTCCAGATGGCCGCCTGCGCCGCCCTGTTGCTGACAGGGCCCGCGAGCCCGCTGATCCTGCTGGTCGCGGTCGGAGTGCTGGCGGGCATCCCGCAGGGGCTGATCGGGCTCGGCAACCAGACCGCGCTGTACCACCAGGCCGACCCGGCCGCCATCGCCTCCTCGGCCGGGCTGCTGCGGACCTTCATGTATCTCGGAGCGATGGCGGCCTCGGCCGCGAACGCCGCCTTCTTCCCGCACGGCGCCACCACGGGCGGGCTGCACCACCTCGCGCAGTTCATGCTCTGCGGCGCGACCCTGCTCCTCCTCCTCACCCTCCCGGACCGCTCACTCGCCCGGATGGGAACCACCGGCGGCCCCAACTCCTCTGCCACGAAGTAGCGCGCGTGCTCCCGGGTTTTGTCCGGCGGCAGCGTGCTCGACAGCGAAGGCGGTCCGGTCGACCTGCGGGACTTCGGACGGCTCGCGGGTCCCGGCTGCCGGATCACAGGCGGCGGCGAATCCCCTTCGTCGGCAGGCGAGTTGGGCGATGCGCTCGCCCTGTGGCGTCGCCCGGCCTTCGCGGCCGTTCCGCTCGGCACCCACCCGTCGGCCCAGCCCGCGAGGCCCTCGGGCGGATCATGGGCGAAGGGGAGAACGGAGGAGGTGGACGGCGACCTGAGCGTTTTCGATCCCCCCGGCGGTGTCGGTGTACTGGCGCTGGACACCGACGGGGTGCGTGCTCTTCCTTACGTCCCCGGTCGGCATCCCACTCGGCCCGCGCTGTCCGGTGGGAGCGCCAGGTCGCGCTGATACCAGGTGCCTGGCTCACCGCAGAGATGGGCCGGGTCTGCCGGGCCGACAGCGACGAACCCGGCTTTGGTCAGCACCTTCTGGGAGGCTGCATTCCGACGGGAAGTGGCCGCCCGCAGCGTGCGCAGCCCGTAATGGGCGACCGCCAGCCGGCACAGCTCCCGGACGGTCGCGGTCGCCACGCCATGGCCGGCAACATGCTGCGCGACCCGGTAGCCGAGTTCCGCAGTGTGGTCCTCGATGTCGACCAGATTGAACCTGCCGAGTACCGAGCCGTCCTCGGCGACGAGCACGTGGAAGGCGCAGATGCCGGCGTCCTGCTCGGCCAGCAGGGCCTCGTACCGGTCGGTGAACCGGTCGAAGAAGTCGTCGCCGCGGTCGGGGACCGAGGCAGCGAAGTAGGCGCGGTTCGCCAGCTCGAAGGCCAGGACCGCCGGGGCATGGCCGGCATGCAGCCGCTTCAGCTCGGGCATTGCCCGACCTTACCCGGGTAGCGCGCCGTCGCCACCTGAGTTTCCTCACCGGGCTGTCGCGGCTGTCCGGCCCGCTCGGACCGCGAGCCTGGTGGCCGGCGCGGTGCGGGTCTCCTCCTGGGCGCGGGTGTCCCACTGCAGGTAACGGGTCACGTCCGGGCGACGCAGCACCAGCCGGTCGGTGACACAGGACCCATGGGCGGGACTCCGAGTTGGATTTCCCGATGAACGGCCCGGCGGACAGGTCGCACAGCACGCCGGCGGGGGTGAGGATGCCATCACGGCTCCCGGGACGGAGGGGAAACGCGTTGGTGGGCGGCGCCGGGGCCGCCGTAGACTCCCGTACTCGTGACCGAGACGATCATCGCCGCCCAGATACCCGGCCCCGCTGCCGGGCAGCCCGCAGAGCTCACTGCTGACGCGGACCTCCTCGCCGCCGCCGTGGCGGCTGCCGGACGGGGCATGGTCGGCCGTGAGACGGTGGCCGAGGTGGTGGCGTTGTGTGCCGTCGCGGGTGAGCACCTGCTGGTGGTCGGGGTGCCCGGTACGGCCAAGTCGGAGGCCGTACGGCGGGTGGCGGCGCAGCTCGGTGGGCGGTACTTCGAGTACCTGCTCGGCCGTTTCACCGAGCCCAACGAACTGTTCGGGCCGGTCGACCTGCGTCGGCTCCGTGAGGGCCGGGTCGAGTTCGAGACCGCCGGGATGCTGCCCGAGGCCGAGATCGCCTTCCTGGACGAGATCTTCCTCGGGTCGACCGCCGTCCTGAACACCCTGCTCGGGCTGCTCAACGAAAGGGTCTTCCGGCGCGGTCGCACCGAACTCGCCAGCCCGCTGCGGATCTGCGTCGGCGCTGCCAATCACCTGCCCGAGGACCCGGCGCTGGCCGCCTTCGCCGACCGGTTCCTCGCCCGGGTCTTCGTCGAACCGGTCGCCGACGCCCGCCTGGAGGAACTCCTGGAGTCCGGTCGCCGCCCGGCCGCTCCCGCAGCCACCGGAGACCTGCTCGGTGCCCTCGACCGGCTGACCGCCGCCGCCCGCCGCTGTGACCTCGACGCGGTGACCCCGCTGCTGGCCACCGCGCTGCGCCGACTGCGCGCCGCCGGTGTCCCGGTCAGCGACCGGCGGGCCGTCCGTTCCCAGAACCTCGTCGCGGCAGCCGCCGCCCTGGACGGCCGCACTGCCGCCTCCGTCCGCGACCTGTGGGTGCTCCCGCTGATCGCCCCCACCGCCGACAGCCAGACCCTCGCCCGCGAGACCCTCGCCGACCTGATCGACCAGGCCGCCAACCGGAGCCTCGCGCACACCGCCGAGGAACTCTCCCGCAGCACCGCGGCCCGCGCCGAGCGTCTGCTGCGGACCGGTGCCGCGGTGCTCGCCGAGCACGGCGGCCTGCCGGACGGTCAGGACTCCCGGCTGCGCCTGGAGGCCGTACTGCGCGAGATCGACGCGGGTTTCGACCCGGCCGACCTGCCGGCGCCGCTGGCCGGGGTCCGGGCGGGCCTGGTCGCGGTGGTCGCGCCCTCGTGACCGGGGTCGGGCTCAGCTGGCAGCGCCGTGAACCACCGCTGGAGGCGGTCGCGGTCCTGGCTCTCGGCAGCGCCGTTCCGGCCCTGGCGGCCGCTACGCGCTTCCGGCTGGAGAGCGGGTGCCGCCTCGCGGTGGTCGCCGACGGGTCGACCCCCAAGGGGCTGGCCTTGCTGGTCCTCGGAGAGGCGCGGGACCTGCCGTGGGCCGACGGAGCCCGCTACCTGGGCACCGAGGGCGGGGTGCTGGTGCCGACCACGGCCCGCCCCCAGCCCGGTGCGTCGCTGTGGCGGGCGGCGCTGGGCGCGGCGGACGGGCAGTTGTGCGTGCTCGTCCCCGGTCATGCCCTCGTCGGGGACCGGCCGGTGCCGGGTTGCGATCCGGCGGACCTCGACCGGTTCCTGGTGCCCGACGGTGCGACGGTGGAGGGTGGCCGGACATGAACGGCAGAGAAGCAGGCGTCGCGGCGCTGGAGCCGATCCGGCGCAACCCGGAGACCAGCGTGGAGTTCGGCACCCGATTCGCGGTACCGCAGGTCGCCGTGAAGGCAGTGAAGGCAGTGAAGTCGGTGCAGGCGGTGCAGGCGGTGCAGGCGGTGCGGGCGGTGCGGGCCGTCGAGGACGTGCAGCGCGGCACCGGGACGGCGATGGCCGTGTCGGTGGACCCGGCGGACGGCCGGGTCGAGGAACAGCGCAAGCGGCTGGAACGGGGCCTGGACACGGAGACGACGGCGGCCCGCGGCGAGGCCCTGCGGTGACCGCCGCACTCGCGCCCTGGGCCGGGACGCTGTCCGTGCTCACCCCCGAACTCGCCACCGCGCTCGGCCCGTTGCTGCGCCGCCTGGACGCGCTGATCGGCGAGCGCGAGCCCGTCGCCGGAGCGGAGGGCGAGCCGGACGGATACGGCGGTCTCGCCCGCGGTCGACAGCCGGAGCGTCTGCTGCCGTCCGAGTGGCTGCTCGCCGAGGAGTTCCCGGAGGAGTTCCTGCGTCGCTGGAGCGACGGTGAACTGCTGGAGCTGGAGACCGAGTTGCGGGACAGCAGCAGCCGCGGGCAGGTGGTCGTCCTGGTGGATGCCGGTCCCGCGCAGGCGGGGGCGGCGCGGCTGGTCCAGCTGGCCGCGCTGCTGGTCCTGCACCGGCGCGCGGCGGCCCGGGGCAGTGAGCTGCTGGTCGGGGTGCTGGGGGACCCGCCCGGGCAGCTGATCGGCGGCGATCTCGCCGATCTTCTGCCGCGCTGGCTCAAGGCCCGTCGGCACACCGACCCCACCGCCGAGGACGTCCGGTACGCGGAACGGGCGCTTGACCCGGCCGCGCACTGCTGGCTGCTCACCTCACCCCGGCTGGCCGCCCAACTGCCCTCCCGGCAGCGGACGGTGGCGAGCGAGGAGGCCGGCTGGAACGCGGCGGGCGTCGTGCGGGTGTCGGTCCGGGTGGACGGTGCGCCGGCCGTCGAACTGCCGCTGCCCCCGGCGCCGATCGCCGTCCGCGCGCTGCGTGGCGGTGGGTTCGGCAACTCGGCGCAGCTGGACGCCCCGCTGCCCGCCGTCGGAGGAGCGCTGCCCGCCTTCACCACCGGAGCCGCGACCCTGCTCACCCGCGGCCGGGATGCCTCCGTGCTCATCGCCCTCGGAGTGTCGGGCGGGGGCTCGGTCGACGGTGCTGCCCGGCCGCGCCGTCATGAACTGCTCGGCCCGGCCGTCGCGGCAGGGCGCCAGGGCGGGAGGCTGCTGGTGCTGTACGCGAAGGACGAACGGCTGATGCTGCACGTGAGCGGCCGCCCGCTGGGCGGACCGAAGGCCTACCGGGTCGAGGGGGCGGACGTCGGGTTGCCCGCGCTCGGCTCCGCCGAGTTCGCCGAGCTGATGGCCCGGCCCGTACTGCCGCTGCTGCGCGAGGGCGACGACCTGGTGCTGCCGCTCGCCGGTCAGTGGCGGAGGATCCAGCCCGGCGGCCGGGCGAGCACCGACGGGCCGGTGGTCTCCACCGAGGGCGGTCGACCGTTCCGGCGGTCGAGCGAACCGAGGCTCTCGGCCACCGCGCTGCCGACCGAGGCGGTCGGAGCGAAGCATCTGGTGCACGGCGCCGACTCCGTCGGCTGGTCCGCCGACGGGCGGAACTGGGAGGTGAGTTCGGCCCGGGGTGGCCGGCGCAGGATCGATCTGGGGGAGGGCAAAGCGGAGGTGATCGGGCTGGTGGAGCACGGAGCCGAACCCGTACTGATCACCTGCACCCCGGCCGCCGGACTGGTGCGGGCCGTGCGGGCCGACGGCGTCCGGACGCTCACCGCACTCTCCGGCGGGGCGAACGCCCCCGCCGTCCACCCGCGGCTGCCGCTGCTCGCCGCCGAACCACGCCCGGGCCGGGTGCTGATCGCGGACGCGGTCAGCGGACGCTCGCACGCCGTGATCAGGAGCACCGACTGATGAACAGCCCTCTCGTCGAGGCGGCCGGATTCCTGCTCGACGTACCGCTGATCGGCGCCGCCGAGGCGGCCGGACGCGTCCTCGCGCACTGGCAGGACGGTGCGCGGCTGTCAGAACTTCCGGACGGGCGTTGGCTGTTGAGCCTTCCCGAGGCGGTGCGCGCCCGTGCCGACCGGGCCCCCGGCGAACCGCTGCGCGCCGTCGGCGGGGCGCTGGTGGCGGGATCGGGGCGAGTGGCCGGTGAGTCCGGTGAACTCGTCGTGACCGTAGCCGGTCTGACGCAACGTCATCTCATGGCCGACCTGCGAACGGTGGAGCCGTCGGAGTGGCTGGACCTGAGCGGGCTCACCCTCCACCGGCTGGGGCCGGTCGGAACCCCTGTCGTGGCCGAGCCGGTGGAGACGGACCTCCCGCGCCCGCCCGTCGTGGACCTGCGGGCCGCGGCCGGGATCCCCGAGCGCAGCCGACGGGCCGGACGGCTGCTGGACGAACACCGCCGCCAGGATGCCGGACGGGCACGCCCGGCGTGGTTGCTCCTGGTCATCGGGGCGTTGGTGTTCTTCGCCCTGTACCTCCCGCTGGCCTCCCTGGAGGGCTTCGGCCGTGTGCCGGTGATCCTGCCGGTGATCATCGGCGTGAGCGTCGGTCTGTCGTTCGCGCCGTACGCCGGGGCGCGGATCGTGCGCACATCGCGGGCAGCACGGCTCGCGTGGATGGCGCGAACGGCTCGGACGGCGCGAACGGCTCGGACGGCGCGAACGGCTCGGAGCCGGCCGGTGCGGGCCCGTCGGAACGCGACGGCCAAGGAGGCCCGGACGGTCCAGGCGCGAGAGACCCGACGGGTCCGACGGGCCGGCGCCGGGGCCGCTGCGGCGCAGCAGCCGGTCGGGCGGCGGGAGTGGTGGGCCCTCTTCCTCCCGTCGCTCCTCTGCCTGCTGGGCGGCATCGCCGGGCTGGTGGACGACTTCGACATCCGCGGGCTCGTGCTGGCGCTCATCGGTGCGTGCGGGATCGCCCTGGCCGTGCTGCCGAGGATCCCCGCCCTCGCCGAGCGCGTCCGCGCCGCCCAGGGAGCTGAGGCGAAGACCGCCGGAACGGCCCGCTCAGGAGCCGCCGGAGCCGCCGGAGCCGCCGGAACTGCCGGAACAGCCGGTGCCGCCCGGAAGCGCCCGCCCCGGCACCCGCGCGGCCAGTGGCTGGCCCGCCTGGCCCTGCGCAGCCCGGCCGGTCCACTGTTCCAGCAGCGCCACGTTCGCTACCTGCGGAAACTCGACCGCTCCTTCCGGAGGCGCAACTGGGACGACGCCCTGCGCGACGCCATCCGGCTCTCCGGCGGTGCCGAGGGCCGCCCCGGGCGGGGTCTGCTGACCCTGCGCATGCCCGGCCGCTTCACGGGCGCCCTGCGGCCCAGCCCGCAGGAGCGCGGCGGCACGCCGATGGCGCTGCCGCTGAGCGGGCCGACCGTCCACCAGCACCTGACCGACCTCTACCGGGACGCCGCCAAGGCCCTGGAACACGACGGACGGATCGACGAGGCCGCGTACGTGCTCGCCGACCTGCTGGAGGTGCCCGTCGAGGCCGTTGCCCTGCTGGACCGGCACGGCCGCACCGCCCGGGCCGCCGAACTCGCCGAAGGGCGCCGGCTGGCGGCCGAGCTCGTGGTCCGGCTCCACTGGCGGGCCGGGAACCGGGACCGCGCGGTGCGGATCGCCCACCGGCGGGGCGCCTTCGCCACCGCCGTCGAACGGCTGACCGAGACCGACCCGGCGGCGGCGCGCGAGCTGCGCACCGCCTGGGTGGAGCACCTCCGCCGGGCGGGCGACCGGCTGGGCGCGGTCGAGGCCGCCTGGCCGGACGAGACCCTGCGCCCGGGCGTGCTGCCCGACCTGCGCGAGGCCGCCGAACTCGGCGGCGCGGCCCGCGGACGGGCGCTGGTCCACCTGCTGGCCCTCGGCGAGGACGTCGTGGAAGCCGTGCGGGCGCTGCTCGTCGTCGAGGCGCCTGGGGCCGAGGCGCCGGGCACCGAGGGTGCGGCCGCCGTGGCGGCCCTCGCCGAGCTGCGGTGCGCCGATCCGGCCGTCGACCGCGAACTCGCCACCAAGGCCGTACGTGCCCTGGTCCGCAGCGGGGGGCTCGCCGGACGCGCCGACGGACGCTCCCGGAACTCCCTCCACGCCCGGCTGTCGAAGCGGGCGGACCCGCTGGCCGCCGCCGACCTGCCCAAGCCCCGGCGAGCCGAACCTGGCCGCCGCGCCCCGATCAGCGTCACCGCCGCCGACCGCCCCGGCACCCTTCCCGTCCTGGACGCGGTGTACCTGGACTCCGGTGCGGTGCTGGTCGCCTGCGGTCAGGCGGGTGTGCGGCTGCTCAGCCCGGACGGCCGGACCCGCACCCGCTGGGACGTGCCCGCCGACCAGCTGGTGGTCGCAGACCACGGCGGCACCGTCCTGCTGACCGCGCGCTACGGGGAGGTGCGCGAGCTGCACCGGCTGGACCTGGCCACCCGCAGGGTCGAGCGCTGGACGGCCCTGCGGGTGCGCGGGATCGTTCCCTCCTACGACGGCCGCCACCTGCTCACCGTCGACGGGGACGGCCTCGCCGTGCTCGACACCTGCGCCGCCCGTCCGACCGTCGTCCACCGCGAACTCGGCGGCGACCAGCGGATCCTGGGCCGGATCGCCCGCACGCCCACCGGCTGTGCGGCCGTCGTGCACACCCGGGGCGGCGGCCACCTCGCCGAGCTGACCGAACTGTGGCGCTGGGACCAGCCGGGCTGGGAACTGCGCGCCCGTACGCCGGTCGGCGTGACCGACGACGCGGACGACGCCGAGGACACGGCCGGGACGGGCAGCCCGGGCAGCACGGGCGACGCGGACCGGCGTACGGGCCAGGCGGGAGAGCGGGTGACGCTCGCGGACGGGCGGCTGCTGCTGGCCGGGCCCGGGGCCGCCCCCGGGACGAGCCTGCTGCGCTGGACGGTGCGCGGCAACGCGGAGCAGACCGTCACCGGCCCTCCGGTGAAGCTCAGCGCCGACGGTGCGCACTGGGCGTTCACCGAGCGGTCCGGGACCGGCCTGCGGACCACCGTCGGGGCGGAGGCCGGGGCGGCCTTCACCGCCGTCGTCCCCGGCGTGACCGACCCGCCGGTGCACCTGCGCGCGCACGCCGGGGTGGTCACCGCCTGGCACCGCAGCGGACGGGTGTTCGCCGTGCGGGCGGACGGGTCGGAGCTGCTGGCCAACCTCCGGGTCACGGCCGGCTGAGGGGCTGTCGGGTACCTGGCTACCGAGCGGGTGGGCCGGTGTCCTGGCCGTCCGTGATCGTCTTCGTCGGGGACCGGCGCCGGGTCGCGGGCACCGCGCTGCCGGACGGTTCGGCGGACAGCGACAGATAGGCGTCGAGTCGCGCGGCCGCGGTGAGCATCGCCCGGCCGCGGTCGGTGAGGCGGTGCTGCCAGCCGTCGAGGGCCTCGGCGAGGCCGGCCGTGCCGCCCGCCGTGCGGATCTGCTGGACCACGGTGGCGATGTGGGGCAGCGGGTAGCCGCCGCGGCGGAGCAGGTGGGCGAGTTCGGCGTCGCGGGTGTCGTCAGGGTGGTAGCGGCGGTGGCCGGTGGCGCGGTCGCGGGGCGGGGTCAGGATGCCGGCGCTCTCCCAGGTGCGCAGGGTGGCAGGGGTGAGGCCGAGGCGGTGGGCGAGTTCGCCGATGCTGAGCGGGACTCGGGGCGGTTCTCGGAGCCGGTCCTGGTGCGGGCCGCGGAACGGGCCAGGGCGCGCGCCAGGGTGGTCGACCGGTTCGGCCCGCTCGGCGGAGAGGTGGTCGACGGCCTGGCGGACGGCGGTGAGTGTCTCCCGGTCGCGCAGCAGCTGGGCGTGGCCCTGGTCGATGGCGGTCAGCGCCTCGTCCGGGCGGCCGGCGTGCAGGGCGGTCATGACGAGGCCCGCGATCGCGTGCCCGTACGCGGGCACGAGGGCGAGGAAGGCCCGCAGGGCGGCGGCGTGCAGCGGGGTGTAGATCCGGTAGCCGCTGGAAGTGCGCTCGGCGGGCGGGAGGAAGCCGTCGCGCTCGTAGTTGCGCACGGCCTGGGTGGAGATGCCGTGCTCGCGGGCGAGGTCGGTGGGGCGCACGACGATGTGTCCTCACGATTTAAGGTTGTGCCGGTAACGGCCGGGAATCAAAGGCAAAAGTCTCAACCGTTCCTTCAAGGATACGCTTGAGGTCCATGAGCCAGGACATTCGGGATTTCCTCACCCCCTCCTGCGAACTGCTGGCGCTCGGTGAGCCGACGCACCAGGAACCGGCCTTCGGCCGGGTCCGCAACCGGCTGTTCGCCCAACTGGTGGAGCGGGGCTTCCGCTCGATCGCGCTGGAGACCGACCGGGTGGCCGCGTTCGCCGTGGACGACTACGTCCGGCACGGCGTGGGCAGCCTCGACGCGGTCCTCGACGAGGGCTTCACCCACGGCTTCGGCGCTCAGCCGGGCAACCGCGAACTCGTCGTCTGGATGCGGGATTTCAACCGCGACCGGGAGCCGGACGACCGGCTGGCCTTCCACGGCTTCGACACCCCGACCGAGAACACCATGGCCCCCAGTCCTCGTGGCTACCTCGAACACGCCCGTGACTACCTCCGGCTCGATCCCGGCGCCGGCCTCGGCCCCGGCACTGCGTCCGGCGCCGGCCTCGGCCCCGGCACTGCGTCCGGCACCGACCTCGGCCCCGGAGTTGAACTCCGCTTCGACATCGCCGAGTTGGCCGGTGAGGACGAGCGCTGGAGCCGGGAGCAGGCGGTGCTGGACGCGGAGAGCTCTCCCGGTGAGACTCCGGAGGCCGTCCGACTGCGCCGGATCGCCGACGACCTGCTGACCCGACTCCACCTCCGGGCACCGGAGTTGATCGAAGCGACCTCGCGCGCCGAGTGGTTCCGGGCCCGTGCTCGGCTGCAGGCCGGGCTGGGGCTGCTGCGCTACCACGCGCAGGCGGCGGTCCAGGGCCTCGGACCGGGCGACCGGGTGTCCGGGCTGCTCGGCCTGCGGGACGCGCTGATGGCGCAGAACCTGCTGGACATCCTGGCGGTCGAGGCCGGCCGCGGGCCGACGCTGGTGTTCTCCCACAACCTGCACCTCCAGCAGGCCCGGAGCGCCTGGGCCGGCGGTGACCTGGACTGCCGCTGGAACGGCGCGGGCCGCATCGTCGGTCCGCTGCTGGGGGAGCGGTACGTGTTCGTCGCCGGCAGCCTCGGGCGCAGCGAGGTGCTGGGGCTGGCCGATCCGGCACCGGGGACGTACGAGGCGCTGCTGGGGCAGGGGTCGGACGCCGCCTGGGCGCTGGTGGAGCCGCCGATGCCCGGCGAGGGCCGGGCCCGTACGGACCCGGCGCCGCAGCACGGGTACTCCTTCGACCGGGCGAGCTTCGACGGGGCCTCCGCGGTGCTGCACGTCGCTGACGGCGCGGCGGCAGCCGGATAGCCGCCCGGGGCCGGCAGCGGCCCGGTAACGGCCCGTCGCGGCCCGTCGCGGCCCGCCCGGCAGCGGGCCCGTCACGGCCCCGGGTAGGCGGCGCGCAGATGGGCCAGCAGGGCGGCGGTCGGCGGTGCCGGCGGCCGCCCGGTCGGCCAGGCCAGCGCGACCCGCACCCGGGGGACGGGACCGGTCAGCCGCCGGACCGGCAGTCCGGCGCCCGGCCCCGGGTCCGGCAGCACCGCCACGCCCAGCCCGTGCGCGGCGAGTTCCGCCAACTGCGGTGGCGCGGCGGCCTCGACGGCCACGGTCGGGGCCGCCCCCACCTCCGCGAGGGCCCGTTCCAGCGCCGTCCGCATACCGGTGCCGCGCGGGGTGCTCACCAGCGCCTGCCCGGCGAGCGCGGCGACCGGCAGCGGGCCCTCCGCGGCGGCGAGCGGATGGCCGACCGGGCAGAGCGCGACCAACGGGACCTCCAGCACCGGGTGCAGGCCGAGTCCGGGCAGGGCCGTCCAGCCGTCGTCCCCCTCACCGCCGCTCGCGGCGGTCGGCAGACCGATCACGGCGAGGTCCAGCCGCCCCTCGCGCAGGCAGTCCAGCATCCGGGCGGTGGTGTCCTCGGCCAGCGAGAAGTCGATGCCGGGGTGGTCCTGGCGGAAGGCCGCGAGGGTGGTGGCCAGCCCGGGGAAGGTGCCCAGGGCCGGCGGCGGGGTGAGCGCGGCGCCCGCGACCATGCCGAGCCGCACCCGCCCGCGCCGCACACCGTCGAACTCCTGCGCCGTCCGCCGGGCGGCCGTCGCCGCGGCGAGGGCGGCCCGCGCGTGCGGCAGCACCGCCTCGCCGACCGTGGTCAGTCGCACCGACCGGCCGGATCGGTCGAGCAGCTGATGGCCCAACTCCCGCTCCAGCCGCCGGATCTGGGTGCTCACTCCGGGCTGGCTCAGGTGCAGCAGCTCGGCCGCCCGGGTGAAGCTGCCGTGCTGGGCGACGGTGACGAAGTACTGGAGCTGCCGGAGTTCCATAACTGTTGATCATAGGTGCCAGAACCACCCGGTCTTGGACGGGGGGCAGCACCCGGCCGCAGGCTGGTGAGCATGAACAGCGCGCAGCGGGAGCATGGCATCGGATGGATCCGCGAGCAGATCGCGGCGGAACGACGGGAGCTCGCCGGGGTGTTCGCCGGCCTCACCGCCGAGCAGTGGAACTCGCCCTCGCTGTGCGAGGGTTGGCGGGTCCGTGAGGTGGTCGCGCACATGGGCACGGGCTTCCGGCACTCCACGCTCCGGACGCTCGGGGAGCTCGTCCGCTCCGGCGGCAACGTCCACCGGATGGCCGACCGGTTGGCGCGCCGCGACGCCGCCGCCCTCACCGGGGCCCGACTCGCCGCCGCTCTGGCCGAGCACGCCGAGCACCCCTGGCGGCCACCCGTCGGCGGCCGGATCGCCGCCCTCGCCCACGACGCCGTCCACGGCCTCGACGTCACCGTCGCCCTCGGTCTGCCCGAGCGTCTCCCGCTGCCCCGGGCCGCCGCCCTGCTGGGCTCGGTCTCGGCCCGCAGCCTGCGCTTCTTCGGCGCGCGGCTGGAGGACGTCCGGCTGCGGGCCACGGACCTGGACTGGTCGTACGGGCAGGGGCCGCTGCCGGTGGAGGGGCGGGCCGAGCACCTGCTGCTGGTGACGTACGGACGGCGGCTGCCGGCGGGGCTGCTGTCCGGAGCCGGGGCGGAGCGCTTCACGCGCTGAGGCGGGCGCGTCCGGGCCCCGGTCCGTCGCGGCGGGGACGGGAAGCGGGGAGGCGGCTGTCCCGCCCCACCGTCCTGCGCTCCGCCGCCGCCCGTGCCTACGATCGGAGGAACCTCCCTGCTGGGTGCAGTGAGACGGGAACCAGGTAGCCGATGGCCGAGAAATCCGTGCAGTGGCCGCCGTACGTGCGGGTCGCGCCGTGGTTGCTGATCGTCGGCGGGCTGGTGTGGAACTCGCTGGATCCGTCCGACTACTGGGGCGATCCGCTGCTCGCGGCGGCCGCTGTGCTGTCCGGGGCGCTGCTGGCGCTGCGCGACACCGTCGCCGTTGCGATGGCGAACGTGACCGGGATCCTGGTGCTGTCCCTGCGGGACGGGTCGTTCGGGACGCAGGACGGGTACCTGGAACTGGTCAACACCGCCTTCGCCGCGCTGCTCGGGGTCGGTGTGAACCGGGTGGTGGCCCGGCACGGTCGCAGGCTGGCGCGGGTGCGGTCGGTCGCGGAGGCGGCGCAGCGGGCGGTGCTGCCGGAGCCGCCGGGGCGGGTGGCGGGTCTGGAGGTCGCGGCCTGCTACCGGGCGGCCCAGGACGAGGCGCTGATCGGCGGGGACGCGTACGCGCTGCAGGCCACTCCGTACGGCGTGCGGGTGCTGATCGCGGACGTGCGGGGCAAGGGGCTGCACGCGGTGGGGGCGGTGTCGGTGCTGCTCGGGGCGTTCCGGGAGGACGCGCACCGGGAGCCGGACCTCGCCGCACTCGCGGACGCGCTGGAGCGCACGCTGGTCCGCGAGAGCGTCGCGCTGGGCGAGGAGCTGCGGCTGGAGGGGTTCATCACGGCGCTGCTGGTGGAGTTCCCGCCGGGGGAGGCCGTCGCGCGGACCCTGGACTGCGGCCACCCCGGGCCGTACCTGCTGGGCGAGGGCGCGCCGACGGTGAGCCGGTGGGACGCGGCCGATCCGGGGCTGCCGCTGGGGATGGGCGTGCTGGGGGTGGCCCGTCCGGAGGTGGAGACCCGGGCCTTCCCGCTGGGGTGCACGCTGCTGCTGGTGACGGACGGCGTGACCGAGGCGCGGGACGCGGCGGGGGAGTTCTACGACCCGGTGCTCGGGCTGGCCCCGCTCGGGCCGTTCGCCGGGGCGAGGCAGGCAGTGGACGCGTTGGTGGCCGACGTGGCCCGGTGGACGGGCGGGCCGCGCGACGACGACATGGCCGTGCTCGCGGTGACCCGGCGCGGGGACGAGCCCGGGGCCGCAGCGGGGGCGGGACGGGCGGCCTGAAGTGCGCCGGACGGCGGCCTGAGGAGCGCCGGGCGGGCGGACCGAACAGCGCCCGACGGGCGGTCCGGTCAGGGGCCGGCGGGCGGCCGAAACCGATGGGTGGCGTGCTCCGGGGCGGCCGGTCACGGCTCTGGACGGTCACGCCGGTATCACGGTGAAGTTACGGAAGGTGCCTGCTCCATCGATTCCGGCCAAATTGAGCGCCGGCCTCCGATGGCCGGAAAGCGGGTGTCCGGATAGCGGACGGGGAAATGGACTGCCTGGTCGCAGGCCCGCCCGGACGCGTCGGCAGGCCGGGATGCCTTGCCCCACGGGCGGTGACGGTCGCCGGCCGGATGGTAGCCGGAGCGCAAGGGCCCGTCAGGGAGGCGCAAGGGCCGGTCCCGGCAGTGGCGGGATCCGGCCGACCCGCGCTTCGTCCGGAAACGGTCCTGGTGCTTGCCCGGTGTCGAATGTGTGACCGAGAGTCGCATCGATGAACGAGAAGCCTCACCCCCGCCGGGCCCGTCTGTTCGGCCACCGCGACTTCCGGCTCCTGCTCACCGGAGCCGCGGCGGCCCAGACGGGCAGTCAGGTCACCCTGGTCGCCCTGCCCCTGGTGGCGGTGGTGGTGCTCGACGCCACCCCCTTCGAGGTCGGTCTGCTCACCGCCGCCGAGACGGCCGCGTTCCTGCTGGTCGGCCTGCCGGCCGGGGCCTGGCTGGACCGGATGCGCAAGCTCCCGGTGCTGATCCGCGCCGACGTGGTGCGCTGCCTCGCGGTCGGGTCGATCCCGCCGGCGGCGGCGCTCGGGGTGCTGACCATGCCCCAGCTCTACCTGGTCGCGCTGGTCACCGGGGTGGCCACGGTCTTCTTCGACGTGGCCCACCAGTCCTTCCTGCCCGGCGTCCTGCCGCGCGACCAGCTGGTGGCCGGCAACGGTGCGCTGGAGACGGTGCGCTCCTCGGCGCAGATCGCCGGGCCGGGGCTGGGTGGTGGGCTGGTCCAGCTGCTCGGCGCGCCGGTCGCCATCGTGGCCGACGCCTGCGGCTACCTCGCCTCGGCCCTGCTGCTCGCCCGGATCCGGGTCGAGGAGCCGCGGCCGGAACCGGACCCCGGACGCTCGCTGCGCGCCGAGGTGGCCGAGGGCGTGCGCTTCGTGCTCGGCCACCCGCTGCTGCGGGCCATCGCCACCGCCACCGCCACGTCCAACCTGTTCGCCGCCGTGCTGATGGCCGTCCAGACGGTGTTCTGGGTCCGGGTGCTCGACCTGTCGCCCGGGGCGATCGGCGCCCTGCTGTCGGCCTCCGCCGTCGGCGGGCTGGCGGGCGCGCTCTGCGCGGGGCAGCTGTCCCGCTGGGTCGGGCAGGCCCGGCTGATCTGGCTGGCCACCGTGGTGACCGCGCCCTTCGCGCTGCTGTGGCCGCTGTCCGGCGGCGCCGCGGGCGCCCTGCTGTTCGGCCTCGCCTCGGGCGTGGTGCTGTTCGGCGCGGTGGCCTACAACGTCGCCCAGGTGAGCTTCCGCCAGAGCGTCTGCCCGCCCGAGCTGCTCGGCCGGATGAACGCCACCATGCGCTTCCTGGTGTGGGGCACCATGCCGATCGGCGCGCTCGGCGGCGGACTCGTCGCCGACTGGGCCGGCCCGCGGGCCGCCCTGTGGCTGTGCGCGGCGGGCTTCCTGCTGGTGCCGGTGCCGCTACTGCTCTCGCCGCTGCGCGGGATGCGCGATCTGCCCGCGGCACCGCAGGAGGCCCCGGCCGTGGACGCGGCGGAGGCCCAGGACGCCGCCCCGGCCGCGCAGGACGCCGCCCAGGCCGCCCGGAGCACCGCCCAGGCCGCCGAGAACACCCGGGACGCCGAGCGCGCCGCCGAGAACACCCGGGACGCCGAGCACCCCGTCGCGAGCCCCACCGCACCCTGACCCCCTGACCCGAGCCGAGACCGGAAACCGGAGACCGTTCCGTGCACGCCAGCATCACCGCCGCCTACCTCGCCCGGTACCGCGCCGCCGCCGCCGAATCCCCGGTGGAGCTGCTCCCGCTGACCGGCGCCCAGCGACGGTTCCTGATCACCCGCCGACTCGCGCCGCAGACCCGCTCCGACCTCGCCCCGCTGTTCTTCGCCTTCCCCGGGGGCACCCTCGACCTCGACCGGCTGGGCCGCGCCGCCGCCGCCGTCGCGGCCGGCCACCCGGCGCTGTGCGGCGCCTTCGCGACCGTCCGCGGCACACCCGTACTGCGCACCGGCGGCCCCTCGGTCGAGGTCGCCCGGATCGACGTGGCGCCCGGCGGCAGCGCCGAGGACGCGCTGCGCGAAGCGCTGCTGGACTGGCCCCTGGACGGGCCCGCGCTGCGCCTGCTGGTGGCCCGGGAACCCGGCGGGCGCGAGGAGTTGCTCTCCCTGGCGCTGGACCACGCGGCCTGCGACGAGCAGTCGATCGGGGCGCTCGTCGGCGAGCTCACCGAGGCCTACCGGCGGGACGAGCCGCCGGCGGCCGGCCCCGGCCCGCAGGCCGTCGCCGCCTTCCGGGAGGCCGTCGAACTCCAGCTGGCCGCCGAGGAGGCCGCCGCCGGGCCCGCCGCGCGCGCCCACTGGGGGCGCCGGCTCGCCGGCCTGACCGGGGCGGGCGGCGGCGCCGCGACGGCCGCCGGCCTGCTCACCGAGCGGCTGCCCGCCGTCGAGGGCGGCGCTCGCAGCGCCCTGTTCCCCGCCCTGCTGGACGCCGTCGGCGCCGCCGCGAGGCGGCTGCACCGTACGGAGGGCCCGCTCGCCCTCGGCTACCCGTGGGGCGGCCGCCCGCCCGGCTCGTCCGCCGTGCTCGGCTGCTTCCTCAACACCCTGGTGCACGCCGTCCCGCCGCGTCCGGCCGCCGACCTGGAGGCGCTCTGCGACGACTGGTGGGACGACCTCGACCACGCCGGCACCCCCTTCGACGAGGTGGTCCGGGCCGCCCGGGCCGCCGGGTCCCCCTGGTCGGGCGCGCTGGACGCGATGCTCACCTTCGAGGACCTCCAGCGCCGCCCGCCCCTGGTGCTCGGCGGCGTACCCGGCCGGGAGGTCCACCTCTCCGGCCGCCCGCTCGCCGCGCCGCTGGCCGTCTCCGCCTCCCACGGCGAGGACCTGACGGTGCACCTGGCCTGGGACAGCGAGCGCTTCCCGGCCGCCGAGGCCGAGGCCGCCCTCGGCGACCTGCTCGGAGTGCTGCGCCGCCACCTCGCCTAGGACCCGCCCCGGACCCCCGGACCCCCGGACCCCGGCCCGTCACGGACCCCGGACCCCGGACCGCTCACCACCCCGGCCCGCCCCGGACTCCGGCCCCTCCCGGAGCCCCGCCGGCACCCCGGCCCCTCAGACCGCAATTCCCCGAGGAACCCCGGGTCGCACCCCCACCCCGGTGCGGCCCGGCTCCCACCGGCCGCAGCCGGGACCACCCCACTCCCGCGCCCGGCCACCGCAGTGCCGACACGCCCACCACACAAGGGAATCTTCCATGTTCGCACTCTCTCCCTCGCAGGAGATCGTCTGGCTGCACGAGCAGATGCAGCCGGGCAGCCGCGCCTACAACTTCACCGGCGTCCTCGACCTGTGGGGCACCCTCGACCGGGACGCCCTGCACACCGGGCTCGCCGCCGTCCTGGCCCAGCACCCGGGTCTGCGCCTGGAGTTGGTGCCCCGGCCGGAGGGCCTCCCCGGCCAGCGGGTCGCCGAGGACTGCCAACCCGTGCTGCGGCACAGCGACTTCACCGCCGAGGCGGACCCGGAGGCCGTCTTCCGCCGGCTGCTCGCCGCCGAGGCCGAGGAGCCGCTGGACACCGAGCGGGCCCCGCTGCTGCGCTGGCACCTGGTCCGCCTCGCCGAGGACCACCACCGGCTGATCCACGTCGAGCACCACCTCGTCCACGACGGCCACTCCTTCGCGATCTTCCTGCGCGACCTGTTCACCGTCTACCGCGCCCGCGTCCTCGACCAGCCCTACGAGCTGGCCACCGCCCCCTCCTACGAGCAGCACGCCCGCACCGAGGCCGACCCCAAGGCCCGCGAGCGCGCCCTCGCCTTCTGGACCAAGGAGCTGGCCGACGCGCCGCGCGAGGTCACCCTGCCCGGGCTGGCCCGGCCCGGCGTCGAGCGCCGCCACCGCGGCGGACAGCTGCGCCAGTCGATCGGCGCCGACCTCGCCGAGCGGCTGCGCGAGCGCAGCAAGGCCGACGGCCACACCCCGTTCAGCACCCTGCTCGCCCTGTTCGCCGAGCTGCTGCGCCGGCACAGCGGCCACCGCGAGGTGACCGTCGGCACCGCCGTCGGCAACCGCCCGGAGGGCTACGAGGGCACCGTCGGCATGTTCGTCAACACCGTGCCGCTGCGCCTGCGGCTCGACCCGGCCGCCTCCGGCACCGACGCCGTGGACGAGGTCACCGACGTCCTGATGCGCGCCCTGCCGTACCAGGACCTGCCGGTGCAGGAGCTGACCCGCCGCCTCGGGCTGCACACCGGCGGCGCCGACAACCCGCTGTTCAACGTGATGTTCAGCGCCCACGACGCCGCGCTGCCCGACGTCCAGGCGCCCGGCCTCGACGTCTCGCTGTACGAGGGCTTCAACACCGGCACCACCCGCTTCGACCTCGACCTGGTACTGCTGCCCGACGACCGCCGGGTGGTCGGCGAGAAGCACGGCGCCGCCGGGATGACCCTGATCTGGGACTACGACGCCGACCTGTTCGGCGAGGCCAGGGCCGTGCTGCTCTCCGAGCGCCTGCTGGAGCTGCTGCGCTGCTACCTGGACAGCCCGGAGGCGGTGATCGCCGAGCTGGCCCCCGCGCCGCAGGCCGAGCCGGCCGCCCCGGTCGCCCGGGCCGACCTCGACCCGGCCGCCGCCCACGACCCCACCGCGCTCGCCCTGCTGGCCGGCACCGAGCGGATCAGCTACGGCGAACTCGACCGCCGCGTCGGCGAGTTGGTCGACCGGATGCGCGCCGCCGGGGTCACCCCCGGTCAGCCGGTGGCCGCCGTGCTGCCGCGCGGCACCGACAGCGTGGTCACCCTGCTGGCCTGCCTGCGCCTCGGCGCCGTCTACGCGCCGCTGTCCACCGAGGATCCGGCCGCCCGGCTCGGCCTGCTGCTGGAGCGGCTCGCCCCCGCGCTCGTCCTCGCCACCCGGCAGAGCGCGCTCGCCCTGCCCGCCGAGGGCGTCACCCCGGCGCTGCTGGACGGTCCCGCCTTCCCCAAGGCCGAGCCCGCCGCCGTCCTGGACGGCGCCGCGTACATCATCCACACCTCCGGCTCCACCGGCGTGCCCAAGCCCGTCCTGGTCGGCCGCGAGGCCCTCGCCGGGTACGTCGCCGCGATCGCCGCCCGCTACGAACTCAGCCCCGCCGACCGGGTCCTGCTGTTCGCCCGGCCGTCCTTCGACGTGGCCCTGGAGGAGGTGCTGCCCGCCCTCGCGGCCGGCGCCGCGCTGGTCGTGCCGCAGCGAGAGGTGCCCACCGGCCCGGAGCTGGTCGCCGTGCTCGCCGCCCGCGGCGTCACCGTCGCCAACCTGCCCACCAGCTACCTGCTCGCCGTCCGCGAGGACCTGCGCGAGGCGCTGCGCGACGGCCGCTGGTCGCCCCGGCTGCTCGTCCTCGGCGGCGAACGCCTGCCCGCCCGGGCGCTGGCCGGGCTGACCGAGGCCACCACCGTGCTCAACGCGTACGGCGTCACCGAGGCCACCGTCACCTCCACCGTCCACCAGGTCACCGCGGCCGACGTCACCGAGGACGGCGAGATCCCGCTCGGCACCGAACTCGACGGCGTGCGCCTGCACGTCCTGGACGAGACGCTGCGCCCGCTCCCGTACGGCTGCGTCGGTGAACTCGCCGTCAGCGGCGACCTGTTGGCCGAGGGCTACGTCGGCCTGCCGGAGCCCACCGCGGCCCGCTTCACCACCGTCCCCGCGCTCGGCGGCCTGCGGGTCTACCGCACCGGCGACCGCGGCTACCGCGACACCGAGGGGCGGCTGCGCTTCCTCGGCCGCGCCGACAACCAGGTCAAGCTGCGCGGCCACCGGATCGAGCTGGAGGAGATCGAGGCCGCCGCCTCCGCCGAACTCGGTGGCCGCTCCTGCGCGGTGGTGCTGCACACCGACCCGCAGACCGGCCCCCGCCTGCTCGGCTTCCTGGAGGGCGCCGAACGCCCCGACCAGGCCGCCCTGCACACCGCACTCGCCCGCCGGCTGCCCGGCGGACTCGTCCCCGCCAGCTGGACGGCCGTCGCCGAGATGCCCACCCTGCCCGGCGGCAAGCCCGACCGCGCCGCCCTCGCCCGGCTCGCCGAGGTGGCCCCGGAGGAGCCGGCGAGCGCGCCCAGCACCTTCTCCGACCCCGGCCAGGAGCTGATCGCCGCCGCCTGGCGCGAGGTGCTCGGCCACGACCGCTTCACCGCGGACTCCCACTTCTTCGAGGTCGGCGGCCACTCGCTGCTGGCCGCCCAGCTCGCCGCCCACCTGGAACCGCACCTGGGCAGCCGTCCGCCGCTGCGCACCCTGTTCCGCCACGCCGTGCTGGCCGACCAGGCCCGCGTCCTCACCGGAGGCACCAAGTGAGTTCTCCCTCCGCCGTGTTCGAGGACGGCCACCGCGAACTCGTCGACGCCTTCGAGAGCTTCATCCGCCGCGAGCTCGTACCGCTCGCCGCCGAGCTGCCCGAGACCGCCGACCAGGTCCCGGGCGACCTGCGGGCCTACGTCCGCAAGCGCTCCGCCGCGCTCGGCTTCTACGCCGGCGACTACCCGGAGGAACTCGGCGGCGCCGACATGCCGTTCCTCGCCGTCGTGCTGCTGCACCACGCCGCCGGGCGCAGCGGCTGCGTGCTCGCCCCGTACGCGCTGGCCGGCTCCGACGGCCCCAGCCCGCTGCTGCGGCACGGCACCCCCGAGCAGGTCGAGCGCCACCTCGTCCCGCTGGTGCGCGGCGAGCAGACCCGCTGCCTGGCGCTCACCGAGCCGCAGGCCGGCTCGGACGCGTTCCACCTCACCACCACCGCCGTGCGCACCGGCGACACCTGGGTGCTGAACGGGCGCAAGACCTTCGTCAGCAACGCCGAGCACGCCGGGATCGCCCTGGTGGTCGCCGCCACCGACCTCGGCGAGGGCGCCGGACCGACCGCCGGGGCCACCGCCTTCGTGCTGCCGATGGACCAGCCCGGGCTGCGGATCGGCCAGCGGTACGAGGGGATGTCCGGCGAGCCGCTGTTCGAGCTGCTGCTCGACCAGGTCACCGTCGGTCCGGAGGCCGTCATCGGCGGCGAGGAGGGCCTCGGCGCGGCCACCGCCCTCGCCATGGACAGCCTCTCCCGCGGCCGCCTGGTGGTCGCCGCGATGTGCAACGGCATCGCCGAGTACGCGCTGAAGGCCGGCGTCGAGTACGCCCGCGAGCGGCGCGCCTTCGGCAAGGTGATCGGCGAGTACCAGCACGTCCAGGAGCACCTGGTGACCACCCGCGCCGAGGTGGAGTCCTCCAAGCTGCTCACCCTCGCCTGCGCCCGCCTCGTGGACGAGGGCACCGAGTCGCCCGAGAACGCGGCGCTCGCCAAGCTCACCGCCTCCGAGACCGCTGTCCGCGCCGTGGACCGCTCGCTCCAGGTGCACGGTGCCACCGGCTGGGTGCGCGGCCACCCGCTGGAATTCCTGTACCGCTACGTCCGGATGACCACGATCATCGAGGGGACCTCCGAGGTCCAGAAAGTGATCATCGCCCGCTCCATGGGCTTGAACTGACGGTTGTTTCGCACGTACTACGCACGCGTCTGGAGACGATGATGGAATCCCTGAGCATCGGGTACGGCCGTCCGCACCAGGACGGCGCGGTCCTCGACCTGTTCACCAGCTGGGCGCACCGCACCCCGCAGGCGCCCGCCCTGATCGACGGCGAGCACACCCACAGCTACGCCGAGCTCGACCGCCTCGCCGACACCGTCGCCGAGGCCCTGCGCGGCAAGGTCGGTGAGGGCGACCTGGTCGGCGTCTGCCTCGGCCACTCCGTGGAGCTGGTCGCCGTCACCCTGGCGATAGCCAAGCTCGGCGCCGTCCACCTGCCGCTCGGCCCGCGCCCCGGCGTGAAGCGCCTGCAGGCCGTCGCCGAGCAACTGCGGCCGACCTGTCTGGTCGGCGAGGCCGACGTGCTGCCGGCCGGTGGCGAGCGGCTGGAGCTGGACCTGCCCGCCGGCGGCGTGCTGGCCGCGCTGACGCCCGGCGAGCAGGTCGAGGTGCCGGCCGGCACCCACTACGCCGTCCTCACCTCCGGCTCCACCGGCACCCCCAAGGCCGTCGCCGTCACCGAACCGGCCCTCGGCGCACTGCTGCAGTGGTACCGCGAGCTGATCGGCCTCGGCCCCGGCGAGCGGCACAGCCTGCTGATCGGAGTCTCCTTCGACCCGCACGTCCTGGAGCTGTGGGCCGGCCTCACCTCCGGCGCCGCGCTGGTCGTCGCCCCCGAGGCCGTCCGCTGGGACTCGGGCGCGCTCACCGACTGGTGGCGCGAGGCCGGCATCACGGCCTGCGTGCTGCCCACCCCGCTGGGCGAGCCGATCCTGGCCCGGCCCTGGCCCACCGGGCTGGCGCTGCGCCACCTGTTCATCGGCGGCGACCGGCTGCGCCGCCCCGCCGGACCGGAGGTCACGGCAACCGTCCACAACGGCTACGGCCCGGCCGAGGCGACCGTCGTCACCACCGTGCACAGCATGGCCCCCGGCGGCGACCACGGCGCCGGCGCGCCGCCGATCGGACTGCCGGTCCCGGGAGCCGTCGTGCTGGTCACCGACGAGCAGGGCCACCCGGTGCCCAGAGGGACGGCCGGCGAACTGCGGATCGGCGGCCGGGGCCTGGCCGCCGGGTACCTCGACCCCGAACTGACCGCCCGCCGCTTCGTCGAGACGCCGCCCGGCGTGGACGGCACCGACCGGGTCTACCGCACCGGCGACCGGGTGGTGATGCGCGCCGACGGCGTGCTGGAGTTCCACGGGCGCCTGGACGACCAGGTCAAGGTCAGCGGGGTGCGGATCGAACCGGCCGAGGTCGAGGCCGCCTTCGAGCGCGACCCCCGGGTGCGCCGGGCCGTGGTCGCCGCCGAGACGGCCGCCACCGGCGTACGGCTGCTCGCCTTCGTCCAGACCGAGGAGGACGCCGAACCGGCGAGCCTGCTGGACGCCGCCCGGCCCTGGCTGCCCGAGCAGGCCGTGCCGGCCACCGTGCGGCTGGTCGAGACGTTCCCGCTGGACGCCAACGGCAAGGTGGACCGCGCGGCGCTGCTCGCCGCCGAGCCGCAGGCCCCGGTGGCGGTGGTCGAGGACGGTGACACCCCGGTCGAGCGCACCGTGCTGAAGCTCTGCCGCGAGCTGATCGGCCGGGCCGACCTCGGCCCGGAGGACAACTTCCTGGACTCGGGCGGCAATTCACTCGCCGCCGCCCGACTGCTGGAGGCCCTGGAAGAGGAGTACGGCGTGCGGCTGCGCGCCCCCCTCGTGCTGCGCCAGCCCGACCTGCGGGCGGTCGCGCGGCTGGTCGAGGAGCGGACGCCCAGCGCCTCGCTCAGCTGACCCCGCAGTACCTCCTGTCCTGAACAGCGGCGCCCCGGCCCCACCGCCGGGGCGCCCCCCACGGAACCACCCATGAACCACCCCCACCCCACCCTCGCCCCACCCCCCACCCAACACCCCCAGGACGCCCCGCCCGC